>JANYLJ010000020.1 GCA_025357945.1 Gemmatimonadota bacterium | reverse complement strand
ACAATGGCAACGCCTACGTGAACGTGCACACGAAAAACTTTCCCGGCGGCGAGGTTCGCGGCCAAGTAATGATGAAGCGCTAGGTGCGCCGGCCGGGGGGAATCGGCTCAATGCTAGAATCCCCCCGGCCGCTCTGATACCACGCCGAACTGCCGCTCCAGCGCCAGGCCGACGCGCGCAATCGTCCCTTCATCAAAGAGACGTCCGATCAGCGTGATGCCGTGCGGCACCCGCCGCGGTGGCGAAAACTTCGGCAGCGGGTGCGCCGGGTCCGGCGCCCAGTCGCTGCGCGCTTCCGACACCTGCACGAATCCCGCACGCGTGGTGAGCGACGGGTGACCGGTGAAATTGGTGATGGTCAGTTGCTCGTCGCGCAGTGACGGCACCAACAGGACGTCCACCTGGGTGAAGATGCGCGCCATCTCCATCGCCACCCGCCGTCGCAACCGGTCGGCCTGCACCATGTCGACCGCGGAGAGGAAGCGGGCCTGGCGGAAGAGGTTCGGCCACGCGTCCTTGACCTGCATCTTGAGCGTATCGAGCTGGTTGTTGAGCGTGAGCTCCTCGAATGACGCCGCGCCCTCTGCGAACAGAATCGGCATCAGCGAGCTGTATGGCCAATCCGGGAGCGTCACCTCCGTCGGCACCATCTGGAGCGCCTTGATGGCCTCGAGTGCCGCACGATCAACGTCGGTCGCCGGACTCTCCTTCATCCACGGCGCGATGTAGCCGACCTTGAGTCCGCTCACCGGTTCCGCGGCGTCGAAGTCGAGATGGCTCGCGGTGCTCGAAGGGTCGCCGGCATCGGGACCGGTGATCGCCTGAAGCACCAGCATGGCGTCTTCGACGCTTCGGGTCATCGGCCCAAGCTTGTCGAGCGACCAGCACAGGGCCATCGCACCGGTGCGCGGGACCCGGCCGAAGGTCGGCCGCAGTCCGGTCACGCCACAACGCATCGCCGGACTCACGATGCTGCCTCCGGTCTCGCTGCCGATCGCAAATGCCACCAGTGCCGCAGCGGTCGCGGCACCGGGGCCGGCGCTCGAACCCGACGCCCCTTCATCGAGCAGCCACGGATTCATCGTCTGGCCGCCAAACCAGATGTCGTTGAGGGCGAGGGCGCCGAGGGAAAGCTTGGCGATGAGCACCCCGGCGGCATCGTTGAGGCGGCGCACCACCGCGGAGTCTTCGGCCGGAACCCGGTTCCGGAACGGCTCGGCGCCATAGGTGGTGGCGATGCCGGCGGTGTCGAGCAGATCCTTCACACCATACGGAATACCGTGGAGCGGCCCGCGATACTTGCCCGCCCTGATCTCCTGGTCGGCCAGAGCGGCGCGCTCGAGGGCGTGATCCTTCGTGAGCGTGATGATGGCATTGATTTTCGGGTTGAGCCGTTCGATCCGGCTCAGGTAGATGTTCGTCAGCCGCGTCGATGTGAGTTGCCGCGACTCGATCCAGCGCGACAGTGCCGTCACGGGCGCGAAGGCGATGGCGTCGTCGGTCGATGGCAGCGGCACGTTGATACTCGTGCTGCGCACGAACCGATCGCGCGATGGCGCCGCAGCCACCCCGGGAAGCATCGGATTCCAGAGCGTGGCCGGTGCATCGTGGGGCGCCAGCGCCACTTTCCGCGGACCGGTACGGCGCTCGAGGTACGGTGCCATCGACGATCGCCACGAGTCGGCGGCTTGCTGCCGCTGCGCCGCTGTCAGCGTCACCTGCGCCAGCTTTTCCGCCTCGGCCAGCGTCGCCGGCGTCACCGGCGGACCGGAGCCGGCGGCGGTGCCGTAGGTCGGCGGCGCGCCGGGAGCGGCAGATCCAGCGGCAGACTGCGGCGTCGCGGTTTCTCGCTGGACCCGGCATCCGGCCGCGACGGTGAGCAGGGCGATCGGGGCCTGAATCAGGAATTGGCGGCGGGTGTTCATTTCAGGACTCATGGGTTGAGGAGTGTGTGGCTGCGCCCTTCAGAACAGACTGCCCGCGTCTCCAAGCATTGCCTTCCGCATCAGCGGCAAGGGCAGCGGCCCAAGCTTGATGAACTCGTCGTGGAACTTCTGCAGCGAGTATGACGCACCCAGCTTCGCCTGATAGTCCGCGCGCAGCTTGAGAATCATCAGCTTGCCCATCGTGTAGTAGCCGTACAGCGCGTCCGCCGTCCCCCGCTTCGCCTCCGACTCCGCCACGGGCTTCGGCTGGTGAGCCTGCGTGACGAAAAGCTGCGTCGCTTGATCCACGGGCATGCCCTGCGTGTGCATCTTGATCCCCACGATGAACCGCACGTCGCGGAGCAAGGCGTCCTGCAGCTGCGCGAGCTTGTACTTGGGATCGTTCGCGTGGAAGCCTTCGTCGAGCATCATCTGCTCGTCGTAGTGCGCCCATCCCTCCGAGTTCGTGTTCGCACCGTACACCTTTCGCACGTCGCTCGGATACTGCTTCGCGTAGAGGAACTGCGTGTAGTGCCCAGGATAGACCTCGTGCACGGAGACATTCGAGATCGCCGCGTAGTACCACTGCCCCATGAACTCCTCCCGCTTGGGCCTGGGCCAGCGCGGGTCGGGCAGCGTCATGTTATAGCGACCTTCCAGCTTCGCCTGCTCGAACGGTCCGGGCGTGTCCATCGACGCCGAC
>JANYLJ010000015.1 GCA_025357945.1 Gemmatimonadota bacterium | reverse complement strand
GTCCGTCCGGGATTTCGGTGCCGAGCGCGGATGGTCAGAGGGTCGCCATCAGCACCTACCCTCGAACGCGGATCGCGAGGCACGAGCGCTCTCCGCGTCGCCGGCGCTGCAAGTCGTGCAGCGGTGCGCGCCGATTGCGTGCCTGGCATTGCTCCGTCTTGGCTAGGTGCTGATGGCGACCCTCTGACCATCCGCGCTCGGCACCGAAATCCCGGACGGACCGGGCTGGTGACCGCGGGCGGGCCGAGGTCGCGATGGAGACGAGCAAGAGGCGGAGCTACACCACGCAGCAGCGCGAGGCGGCTCTCGCGGATGTACGCGCAATCGGAGTAATGGCCGCATCGGAGAAGCACCACGTACCGCAGAGCTGCGTGAGCCGTTGGGCCAGCGCGGCAGGGGTGAAGCGGGGGAGCGGCGAGAAGCCGCCGGTGGCACGCCGCACGCCGGCATCGCGCGCGACGGAGGCGCCGGTGGCGGCAGAGGCGCCGGTCGGGAGTGCGACGCCCGCGGCGAAGCGCCCGCTCCGATCGCGGGTCGCGAAGATCTACTCGCCGTCGCAGAAGGCGGTGGTGCTCGAGGACGCCGCGCGGGAGGGCGTGACGGCGGCGGCGAAGAAGCACGGCATCAGTCGGTTCTCGATCTACGACTGGCAGCGTCGGGTGACGAAGGCGGCCGCGGGCGAAGGGCCGTCGCCGACGAGCGGTCCGGCGCCGAAGGACATCGAGCAGCAGCGGGACGCGGAGATCCTGGAAGAGTGGAAGAGCCATCCGGGGCTCGGGCCGAGTCAGATCGTCAATCAACTGCGGCGCAAGAGCATCAAGGTCTCGGTGCACACGGCCCGTCGCGTGATGGAGGACGCCGGGTATCGACCGCCGAAGGTGGTGCGGCAAAAGCACGACCGCTTTTACGAGGCAGTCAGGCCCAATCACCTGTGGCACCTCGACTTCGTGCAGCGGTACATCGGTCCTGCGTCGACCTTCACGTTGATCCTCATCGACGACTGCTCGCGCTACGTCGTTGGCCAGGGCGTGGACGACGCGGAGCGCGCGGACATGGTCATCGAGACGTTCGAAGAGGCGACGCGGAAGCACGGGCGCCCCGAGAGCGTGATGCACGACAAGGGGTCTGCGTTCTGGTCGTGGCGAGGCATCTCGCGCTTCACGGCGCTGCTCACCGAGATGGGCATCGACCCGATCGTCGCCGAGCACAAGGAGTGGAATGGCAAGGTCGAAGTCTTCAATGCCAATCTGCATAAAGAGCTCTTCGACAAGTACCGCTTTCACGACGTCGCAGAGATGCGTCGCCGGCTCGAGACCCATATGCACTGGTACAATCACGCGCGCACGCATCACGCTCTCGGCGGCCTGCTCGTGCCGGCGGACCGCTACTACGGGCGCGCCGAGGAGGTGCTCGCGCGCATCGAGGCGGGCGCTGGCCGTGAGCTCGGCGACGGTATCGAGCTTCGCGAGCGTTGCCTCGAGCTGTTCAAAGTGATCAGCCGCGGTGGCGTGCCCGAGGTCTGGCTGCTCGGGCAGAAGCTACTGGGAGCCTCCCCCACGTAGCCTCGCGCCAACAGATAGACAAACGTCAAGCGATGGAGGCAGATCGTGCACGCGAAAACGTGCTCGCCTCCATCGCCCTTCCGCCCGCGTGGCTCGCCGCCGTGCTCTTGCTCGGGCGCGGCATTGCTAGCGATCACGATCTCGACTGCCCGTCGGTCGAGGCGATCGTGACCGCGACCGGCGCGTCGAAGAGTCACGCCTACGACGTCGCCTCGAAGATCGCGATAGTGCTGCCGACGCTGGTGCGTGCGCCGGGGCGGCCCGCGCACGTGCCGTCGGAGGCCCCGCCGAACGAGACCGTGGACCTGACGCGCGCGGTGCTCGCGTACGTGATGGAGCACCCGGGTTGCGTGGACCGAGGAGCGCAGAGAAACCGCTATTCCGACGCGTTTCGCCGCTTCATTCTCGGGCTTCGCGCGCAGCATGACCTTGATCTCGACTCCTTCGCGCTCGGCGTCGGCATCCCGATGGGCACGCTCAAGGACTGGTTGCTATCACCGCCTGCACCAAGCGAAGAGACCACCGAGACCGCTCCGTCGACCTCTCCGCTCTCGACCGCTCACATGCAGACGGTGATCGACGCCTACTCACGCTGGCAGGGCTCGTTTCTCGACTTCTGCGAACACGTTCGCCGTGATCTCCACGTCCCCTTCGGCCGCGACATCGTGCGCCGTATCCTCGAAACCGACGGGCAGCGCAAGCCGGCCAGGCGCGACGGACGCAGCCCCGATGAGCTCGCGTTGCGCGGATCGTTTCAGACCTATTTCCCCGGCGCGCAGTGGGTCGGTGACGGGATGCAGGTGCCGGTCGTCGTCGATGGCCATCGCTTCGTTTTCAACCTCGAGCTCGACGTCGACGCGCACACGGGGGCCTTCGTCGGCGCGTCCGTCGGCGACAACGAAGACAGCGCCGCCGTCGTCGAGGCGTTCCACAGCGGCGTCGCCACGACGGGCGCGCCGCCCATCGCGCTCTTGCTCGACAACAAGCCGTCCAATCACACGACCGAAGTCGACGCCTCGCTCGGCGATACGATCCGCATCCGCGCCACGCCCGAGCGTCCGCAGAACAAGGCACACGTCGAGGGCGCCTTCGGCCTCTTCTCGCAGATCCTCCCGCCGCTCGCGCTCGACACGCGCGCGGGCGTGTACGAGGTCGCGCGCTCCTTCCTCGGCCTCGTCGTTGCCGTCTGGGCACGCACGACCAACCACCGTCCACGCAACGATCGCCGCGGTCGCTCGCGCTTCGATCTCTACGCCGAGGACGTCACCGACGAGCAGATCGATCACGCGCGCCGCGAGCTGCGTGAGCTGTGCCATCGACAAGAGCAGGCCCGGCGCACACTCGAAGCGCGTCGTCGCCCCGAGGTGCTCGCGCTGCTCGACGACCACTTCACTCGTCTCGGCTTGCTCGACCCGCAGCGCAACATCCGAATCGCCATCGCGGGCTATCCGATCGACGCCGTCGCCGATGGGCTCTTGACCTTCGCAGCGAAACGCCGCGCCAACACGCTTCCCGACGGCGTCGACGCGCGCTACCTGCTTGGCATCGTGAGGAACATCGCCGCCAAGACCGAAGGGGAGATCCTCGCCGAGACGCTCTATCGCGGACGCCTCGAGATCCAAGCCCGCTTCCTCGCCCCGCTCCGCGCCGAGCGCGAAGCTCTCCGCCGAGAGCCCGATGTCCTGCGGGTGCTCCTCGTGCTCGTCGAGAACGCGCTGAATACGACGAGCACGCTCGAGCGCGGCTTCTGGCTCGACGCGATCGTCGAAACGCTGCGGGAGCAGCCCGACGCCGATCGCGAGCGACGCTTCCTTCACGCTGCTCGGTTGATCGAGGCGACCTTCGCGGTGGGGCCCCGCGAGCGCCACGACGCTGTTCGCTACGTCGCCGACCGGCTCGTGCCGGTCACGTAGCTCGCGCTCTCGGCGCAACGACTGCCGTCAGGCAACCGCGCGGTGATCTGCCGCCTCACACCCGTCCGGCGTTTTCTGACTGGCAGGTGGTTGACAAGCGCACCTACCCTCCGCGCGTTCGCTTCGAGATCGCCGAGGGCGACGTATCGGCCTATCGCCGCGCTGCCGACTTCCTCAACGTCAACGCGGTCGACGTGGTCTCCATCCAGCACGAATACGGGATCTTCGGCCCGAAGGCGGGCGCCAACGTGCTCGAGCTCCTACGCGAGCTGCGGATGCCGGTCGTGACGACGCTGCACACGATCATCAAGGAGCCGAGCGAGGTGCAGCGCCGGGTGATGGACGCGCTCGCCGCCGCCTGCGAGCGGCTGGTGGTGATGAGCACCGATGGTGCGGCGCTGCTCCGTGACGTCCACGGCGTCGACCCCGGGAAGATCGACGTCATCCCTCACGGGATCCCGGCAGTCCCGGCGCGACCGGGAAAGGATCGGCTCGGCGCTCGGATTCCGCGCGAACGCGTTCGGGACCGGCGCGACCTTCGCAACCGGCGG
>JANYLJ010000034.1 GCA_025357945.1 Gemmatimonadota bacterium | reverse complement strand
GCCACGCCTTCCTGGAGCACCGCCACGATCTGGGCTTCCGTGAATTTCGACTTCCTCATTCCCCCTCCTTGGGGCGAGAAAGTCTAACTGACGATGTGTCCGACGAGGGGAAGCTTACGCACTGTGGAGGCCAGGCGAAGCGCGGCGTCTTGCGCCAACACCGGCGCTCGTCATCGGAGCCTGAAGCGGCCCGATATACGAGTTCGATCACGTATTTGGGAGCGTACGGCTCAGTGCGCGAAGGGCTCACCTGGCTCGACGAGTACCTGGGGCGGGTGGAGCAGGGGCGTTCCGTTCGAGGTCGCTGACGGCGGTGCGCGATCTACCGGGGAAACCGGGCGGACGCTAGCTCACGTTCCCACCGAACACATACCGCGGGTAACCGTCACGGTCCGCGGTCGCACCAGTCAGGTCGATATCAACCGTCGCAAATGGCGCCGCCGCCGCCGTCGTCGCCAGCACTTCGCCATCGGGGCTGATGATCCACCCGGCACCCCCATACGCGCCCGCCGGGTCCACCCGGTTCGACGACACGCTGAACGCCCCGGAACGCACCGCCGCTACCACACCCACCGACAACCACTTCGCCGCCGTTGCCGCCGCGGTCGCGCGCGGCGACAGGATCATCTGCACGCCCTGCGCGGCGTAGGCGGCGTAGGTCTCCAGCGCCCACAGCTCAGTGCAGATGTTGAGTCCGAACGATACCGACCCCGCGTGAAATACCGGGAACTCCCGGTCGCCGCGGTCAAACCAGCGCGCTTCCCAGCCGCCCGGCTCGCTCGGCAGGTGGAACTTGCGACGCAACGGCAGCAGCCCGGCCGCACGAGAGCGGATGTACCCCTGGTTGAACCGCCGGCCATCAACGGTGACAGGCCGGGTTCCCACCACGTGCGCCGCATGCAACTCGGGCAGGAGCTGAAGCCAGCCATCGCTCACGGCCTCGACCCGAGCCCAGCGCGCGGCGTCGAAGCGTGGGTCCTCCCATACCGGCTCCGCCATCGCGAACTCGGGGAGCAGCACCAGCTCGGATTCATGCCGCCAGGTGTGTTCACACAGTCCGGCCCAAGCGGCCGCCAGGGCTCCGGGTTCATGCGGGAGCTCACAGACGGTGACGCGCACTCTACGCTACCAGATCCGCACCCGCGCCTTGGGCTCAAGGTACAGCCGCTCGCCCGGGAGCACGTCGAACGCAGCGTACCACGCATCGAGGTTGCGAACGGTGGCAACGCGATACATCTCCGGGGCGTGGTCGCTGGTGAGCTGCGTTCGCATCGCCCCCTCGCCAATTCTGGTCCGCCAGCTCTGCGCGAAACCGAGGAAGAACTCTCGGTCCTTCGCCCGCAGGTACTCCTTGTCGGTGAGCCTGCTGCCGAGCGTCCGGCGGTAGGCATCGAAGGCCGCGGCGAGGCCTGCCAGGTCGGCAATATTTTCCGTCGCGGTCAGCTTGCCGTTGACGGCCGCGTCCGGAAATGGGTGATACCCGGAGAACTGTTGCACCAGTGGCTCGGCCCATGCCCGGAACCGCGACGAGTCCGCGGGGGTCCACCAGTGGCGCATCCGGCCGTCGACCTCGTATTCCGCACCCAGCACATCGACGAAGTGACTGATGTCGTGGCCGATGATGGCGCCGATGGCGCCGTAGTTCGCGGCGTCCGACGCCGCCGGGTCGAATTTTGGTGCCTGCAGCAGTGCCGCCGAGAAATCGTAGGCGTTCTGTTGGAACACAAGGATCGCGCCGACCATCTGCGGTGCAATCCACCATTCGGTCATGTCCACGGGCTTGCCCAGCCGGGCCACGGCATGGCGATAGGTGCGATCGGCGGCGCGCCGAAGATTGCCGACGGCGTCGAGCGGGTCCATGGTCAGGTCCGCATAGTCCTGCCAATGTTCGGGGTAGCCGATGCCGACGTACAGCGTCTTCAACTTGGCCAGCGCCAGCGCCTTGGTGCTGGGCGACATCCACGTCGCCGCTTCGACCCGTCGCACAAAGGCCGCGGCGACATTCGCCACGATCGCTTGCACCCGCACCTTATGCTCGGCCGGGAAATAGCGTTCAGCATACATCCTCCCGATCGCATCGCTCATCGCCAACTGCGTCGCGTCAAGCGCGCGTTGGGCGCGCGGGCTCTGCTGTGCCTGCCCGGTTGCTGCCGAAGCGGCTCCATGCAGCGCCATCGCCGCCTCGGCGAAGGCCCGCGGCAGCACGTCGGCATGATCGTCGACAGCGTGAAACCGCAGGTAGTCCTGCCACGCTTGCAGTGGTTGCGATGCGACCAGCGCCGCCACGCCTCTCACGGCGCCCGGCTGCCAGGGGACAAACGCTTCTTGCTTCGTCAAGCCCGCCGCCGCGAAGAACGCCGACCATTCGATCCCCGGGGCCTGGCGCGCGAAGTCGGCGCGCGTCCACACGATGTCGGCGTTGTGGTCGTTGGCCGACACGTCGCGCGCCACGTGGCTGTGCGCGATGGCAGTCTCAAGTGCCATCACCGCGTCGGCCCGCTCACTTGCCCGGTCGAAGCCGGCGAGTGCCAGCAGGTGACCGATGTACGCCAGGTAACTGGTTCTGAGCGCCTGCATGCGGGGTTCAGTGCTGAGGTAGTACTCCCGGTCCGGCAGGCCGAGCCCGCCCTGCAGCAGGAAGGCGACGTAGGTCTTCTCGCCGTGGATGCTCGGTTCCACCGACAAACCCAGCAGGTGCCCCGACCGGTAGACGCCCCAGTTGAGCGGGTCGACATCTGCCCGCATGCCGCGGCCCAGCAGCCAGGTCAGCGCCGCCTTGTCATCGACGCGATCGATGCTGTCGAGCAGTGGTTTTAGTGCTGCCAGCCCGCGTGCCTCGATGGCCGCCTCGTTCAAGTACGCCGCATGGAAATCGGCCACTCTGCGCGCGGCCGATCCTGCCGGCGCGATGCGGGCGGCATCGAGCAGCGTCACGACGCGTTGGCGGGTCAGTTCGTCGATTTCGTTGCGCGCACCCCATCGCTCCTTCCCTGCCGGGATCGTGGTGGCCTTGAGCCAACTACCGTTGGCGTACGCAAAGAAGTCGTCGCCCGGCTTGATGCTCGCGTCGACGCTACGTTCGAGCCTCGAAGGTCTCCGGTCGCCGACGGCTTGGGCGCGAACCGCAGACACCGGCCAGAACGAGAGTGTAGCGAACAGAAGTGCCGCGCTCCGCCGAATGTTGCGGTGGGCTTTTCTGAACATGGCGTGGCCTCTCGAGGCACGGGTGGGGGTCGCAAACGGGAACTCGTGGTCCGGTCCACGGCGATGACATGGCGAAGCCTACAGGACGGGCCATCCTCTGGCGCGGCGTGGCAGGACAAGTTTCGATCAGTTTCGGACGTTGACCTTGGTGTTTCACCAGCCGGCCCAGTATTCGTGGTATCATTTTGCCCACGGGGAATGTCCTGAAATGATCACACGTCCACAACTGATTGACATCCTGTTCGTCATCGTGCCGCACGCACTCCTGCTCGACATTGCCGGGCCTGCGGAAGCATTTCGCTTGGCCAACCTGCACCGCGAGGCGAGTGGTCTGTCGCCGCGATTTCGCCTCCGATTCACCGGCCCGGTGCCAACGCTTTCGACCTCGGTTGGCTTGGCACTCGTCGACCTCTTGCCCTTGCCGCAGCGGCTGAGCACGCCCACCTGGGTAGTAGTCGTTGGCCAACCGAGCGCGCACGTAATTCAGGTCACGCCTGCCATTACCGCCACCGCAATGTGGCTGAACCAGCAATTGCGCGAACCGCTCCTTGCCACGGAGACGCCGCACCGCCTGGTCACGATCTGCTCGGGTACGCTGCTGGCCGCGCGCGCCGGCCTGCTCGCCGCCCGGCGTTGCACCACGCACCATGACCTACTGAACGCCCTGCGTGCCTTGGCGCCGCAGGCGCAAGTGATCGACAACCGCGTATTCGTTGTGGATGGGCCGCTCGCGTCCAGTGCCGGCATCACCGCCGGCATCGATATCGCGTTGCACCTGATTGCCGGGGAATGCGGTGAGGCGCTGGCTGCCAGCGTGGCGGAGGACATGGTGGTGTACTTGAGGCGCTCGGCGCGCGACGCCGAGCTGTCGCCGTTTCTTGTGCATCGCCGCCACCTGCATGCGGCGGTGCACCGGGTGCAGGATGCCATCATCAGCAAGCCGGAACGCGATTGGGACATGGCCGCGCTGGCGGCGGTCGGCCACACCGCCGAGCGCCACCTGCTCCGGCTCTTTGTCGACCACGCCGGCATCTCTCCGCTACACTATCTGCGGTCCATTCGCCTCGAGCGGGCCCGACAGTCGATCGAACATGGCGCGAGTGTCACGCGCGCTGCGGAGGTCGCCGGCTTCCGGTCGGACTTGCAACTGCGCCGTGCCTGGAGTCGCCAATGGGGCGGGTCACCGCGCGACGCGGCCCGTGCGGCTGCGCCTGTCGGTCCGCCTTCGCGATCACAGCGGTCCACCCGGCCGCGCTCCAGCCGGTGACCTCGAGCCGCGCGCGACCGGTCACCGGCCTTGACGATGCATGGCGGTGCATCCATATTGCATCCATAACGGATGCCCGGAGGCGCCCGTGGCTACCCTGACGATCAAGAATCTTCCTGACCCGCTCTATGCCCAACTCAAGGCCCGAGCCGCGGAGCATCGGCGAAGCATCAATAGCGAAGCCATTCTTGCTGTCGAGCGCGCCCTGACGGATGCTCGGGCGGGCGACCCGGCGAATCTGCTCGCCGCACTCCGGCGCAGTCGGGCCCGCCTCAAGGGCGTCTATTTGACGGATCGGGAGCTCCGGACCGCTCGGAAATCTGGCCGCGCATGATCGTGGCCGACGCGAATCTCCTCGCGTACCTGGTACTGCCCGGCGAGCGCACGGAGGAGGCTGAGGCGGTGCTCGCAAAGGACCCGACCTGGGTCGCTCCTGCCCTCTGGCGCAGCGAACTCCGCAGCGTCGTTCACAAGTACATCATGCGGGGTGACCTGACGGTCCCACGGGCGGTCGCATTGCTCGGGCAGGTGGATGACGTCCTCGGCGGTCGGGAGGGCGACGTCGACTCCCAAGACGTCCTCGCCTTGGCGTCCCATTCGAACTGCACGACCTATGATTGCGAGTATGTCGCATTGGCAAACGCCTTGGGTGTTCCACTCGTCACGACCGACCGAGCGGTGCTCAAGGCATTTCCAATGCGGGCGATGACGCCGGTGGAGTTTCTCAACGAGTAACGCGTGCGTAAGCAACCGGGGAGATCATATCCCGGATACTCGATCGGTGGCAGGCACCTCGGATAGGGACGCGGTGACGGTCGGTAGATCGAGGCCGGGGTGAAGTTATCGGACCTCATGGCCGTCACCGGACTCACCAACGCGTCATGTAGCAAGATTTGGCGGGGGCTTACTATCCCGCATCCGAGGCATTGGAAGGTGTTGGAATGAATCCGACTGATGGCGGAAGGACGGGCCATCCAACTGCTCGTGTCCCGCTAGACGCCGATGGTCGTCCGGCTTTTCCCCGTTGCCGTTCGTTCTGTTGACTGGCGCACCACTCACAAATGGGATGCTAGCTTGAGGCGCGCGCCCACCGCGCCAGCGCGAAAACGACACCAGCGAAGTAGAGCGCACCGAAGATGAGCTTGTTGTATTTGGCTAGCCACTCTGGAAGATAGATATCGAAGTTTTCGCGCCGATCGTCCGTGTACCGGGCTGCCACTGACGTGAACGGACAGCGCCACTTATTGAGAACCAGTACGGCGACCTCGCCAGCGACGATGGCAGCAAGCCCGGCGGCAGCGCGGTGCTCTCCACGCCAAGAAGCAACTGGGATCGCGAGGATGCAGCCAGCGAAAAGCGCCCAAACGATCGTGTGCGCCGCCTTGATTGCCTTCAAGGTGGGGAATGTGATCTCGGTGGGCGGGCGCTCTTGCATTGCGAGACCGGTAGCTACTTAACCATCGTCCAGTGGAACGTCGTCGCCTGGCAGGATTCGCATCGGGTCTGGCTCCACATTCGTCGTCTGGGTCGGACAGCGCGGCGCTGCCACGAGAAATCGATCGAGATATCCCCGTTCGCGGAGCTTATCCGGCAAGGATCCCTCCCATCGTGCCTGACGGTCCTGGCGTTCCGGGACATTGTGTTTTGATCACCCACGTTTCCTTTTCTCGGCCGCCGCATGGAGGATCATGGTCTGTCCGACCGCCAGTTGACCGATGCGAGTGACCGCGCCGTAGATTCCCGCGGTGTTCTGGTGCGCACGAACGACGGCTTTCATCACTTCTGGAGCAGGCCTTGCTGAGTCGGGATCAAAGTTCACCATCGAGCAGCGAACGTCGCGCATCGTCACGGTGATGGCAGGGGCGTCGTCCCCCTCGCCGAATGAGAGCACGCCGCCCACCCATTCATCCTCCTGGAAGGGAACCGATCGCAGTAAACGAACCACAACATTCGGGCGAAATCGTCGCACGTCCGCGCTCCGCCCTGCGAGTCGTCCGATCTCGCGCACCGTATCGGAGGCGATCACGGAGATGTTCGCTTCATCGAAGATGCCATGATTCAACTGCATCATCTGCACGGGAGCTCCGTACCGACGTCCGACCTCCGTGGCCAACTCCTCCCCGAAGACAGGCATCTCTTCGCCATCCGGCGTGCGAACATGCGTAGGAAGGTCTCCCTGAGCACCGTCTTCGCGGCGGCGCGGAGCAAACAGGAGCAGGTCGGGAAGCTTGCTTGCGGATAGCCACGGGAACCCGCTGCGGTCATCAATCCGCCGGAATGCCAGGCGCCTGTCACCATCGAGGCCGTGCCAGCCCAGCTTGACGACCTCGAGTCGTTCGCCGCCCATGGACTTCACGGGATACCGGAAGATCGCTTCTACCTGGCCGATTTCAATAGGCACGCTCGATCCGAGTCCGCCCAACGAGTAATTGTACTGCAGGGCCCGGGTTCGTCGGAGTAGCCCCGCAGCCCAATCAGAACATACTGCAGGGTCCTCTGGTCTGAGGGGACCGGGGCCGCAGGGCGGTCCCGCATCCCCACGCCAGTGTAACAGTTCAAACGGGGCTACTACGCTGGGCTATACTTGCCGATCCAACTGAGAGGTCCCGGCTGGCGCTACAGCCCTGCTACACCGCCCTACTTTTCGGGGGGAAGGTCAACTCCCATCGCCCCCCGTTGGGTTCAACGCGTGACTTTCAACCAGAGGAATCGCATGCAAGCCCAAGATCCCAGCAGCACCCCGTTTCTCGATCTCGCCTTCCTGATTGCCCGTGGGATGATCGGGCTCCTGATGGCGGCGCACGGCGCCCAGAAGCTCTTCGGCTGGTTCGGCGGCCACGGACTCAAGGCGACCGGCGAGTTCTTCGGCCAGCTTGGGTTCCAGCCCGCCCGGCTCTTTGCCATGGCGGCGGCGGTGGGCGAGTTGACGAGCGGTCTGCTGATCGCCCTCGGGCTCTTCGGGCCCGTCGGCCCGGCTATGATGCTCGCGGTGATGGTCGTCGCTGCCATCAGCGTCCACTGGCGGAACGGCCTGTTCGCGACCACGAATGGCATCGAGCTGCCACTCTTGTACTCGATCGCTGCGGTCCGGTTCGCGCTGACCGGACCAGGCCGCTATTCGCTTGACGCCGCCCTTGGCTTTCAGTGGGCGTGGACGCCGAAGGTGATCTGGGCCGCCCTCTCGCTCGGAGTCCTTGGTGGAATGGCCAATCTCGTCCTCAGGCGACGGTCGGCGACGGCGTAGCCGCGTACGTAGTAGCATTCGAGTACCTCGCACCCATCGAGGCGCAAGTGTCGCGGCACCAGGCGACAATGATCGGTGAGTTCGAGGCGATCGCTAACTGGCGGAGTCGCCGCCCCCTAATCCGCGCTTGCTGTGGACGAGGGTATAGAGATAAGGAGGCCAACTTGTCAGTCGGTGCCTTTCCCGCTACGTCATGCGCGAGTTCGTCTCGGGCTCAAGCGCCACCCCACTGATTTCGTCCAGTCGGATGCATTGGGGGGGGGTAGGAGGGGAGCACCGCCACGATCTGGGCTTCCGTGAATTTCGACTTCCTCATTCCCCCTCCTTGGTGACGTCTCCCCCGAAAAGTTGGGCAGCCTAAACTAGAGTAATTTCGAGTCCGCGGTCCCCAGACACGAAAGGGAGGGACCTGACGTCTCCCCCGAAAAGTTGGGCAGCCTAAACTAGAGTAATTTCGAGTCCGCGGTCCCCAGACACGAAAGGGAGGGACCCATGAAGCGCTCGAAATTCTCCGAGGAGCAGATCGCCTTCGCGCTGCGCCAGGCCGAGAGCGGCACGCCGGTGGCGGACGTCAGTCGCCAGTTGGGCGTCAGCGAGGCGACGTTTTACCTCTGGAGGAAGAAGTACGCCCACCTGGGCGTCAGTGAGCTCCGCCGCCTGCGGCAGGTCGAGGACGAAAACCGGCGATTGAAGCAGCTCGTCGCCGACCGCACCCTCGACAAGCATATGCTGACGGAGGCTCTCCGAAAAAAGTCTGCGGCCGACCCGCCGCCGGGAGCTGGCCACGTGGTTCCGCGACACGTACCAGGTCAGCACCGTGCGGGCGTGTCGGCTGGCTCAGCTCAGTCGGACGGCGTGGTATCGCCGCCCCCAGGCGAAGGACCAGGCGGTGCTGCGGTCGCGCATTCGCGAGCTGGCGCACGCGCGGCCGCGATTCGGGTTCTTGCGGATCTGGGTGCTCCTCCGTCGCGAGGGCTGGCTCGTGAATAAGAAGCGTGTGCGGCGCCTGTACCGGCTCGAAGGCCTGCCGGTGCGGATGCGCGTGCGGCGGCGGAAACACATCGCCTTGCACCGGGGGCCGGCACCGGTGCCGATCGCCGCACAGGAGCGATGGAGCATGGACTTTGTACACGATCAGTTGGCCGACGCACGACCGTTTCGGGTCCTCACGGTGGTCGATCAGTGGAGTCGCCACTGTCCGGTATTAGAACCGGCGTTTTCGATTCGTGGTCAAGACGTCGCCGACGCGCTCGACCAGGCCATTGGCGACAGCCCACCGCCGCGGTCGATCACCGTGGATCACGGCACGGAGTTCATGTCGCGGGCGTTGGAAGATTGGGCGTATCGGCGCGGCGTGCAGCTCGACTTCACGCAACCCGGCAAACCCACGGACAACGGGCACATCGAGTCATTCAACGGGCGGCTGCGGGACGAGGGCCTGAACGTGCAGCAGTTCCTGTCGCTCGCGGATGCCCGGCAGAAGATCGAAGCGTGGCGATGTGATTACAATCACGTGCGACCACATAGCTCACTCGGGCACCTGACCCCGAACGAATTCATCACCGAACGTCAGGAAGAACGGACCGCTGAAACCGCGTTACTCTAACTCTGGGCTGTATCCAAACGGGACCAACTTCAGGGGCGACAAAGTCTAATTGACGATGTGTCCTACGAGGGGAAGCTTACGAACAGATGTCGTCGTACCGCTGTACGCCAGGCGGCGATTGAGCAACGGTACCGCTCTGTTCCGGGAGGTCACGACTGCAACTGAACACGGCAACCGCCGCGAGGGAGGCGACGAGAACCGGCCGGACGATTCGCCAAGCCGAGCCGTGCCCCACCGTTCTACTTGTCTCGGAGCGCAGATCGGATCTGCCTATCAGGCGATCCATTGCGTCGACAGAATGGGTGGTCCGCCTCAACTCCGGCCGTCCAACGAATCCAAGTAGCCATCGGTACGCTTTCATTGCCTACCCCTGTTGCGAATGATGAACGAACAGGACCTGCAAGGCGACCGTACTGGACGACCATCAGCCAAGTATCGGCAGGAAGCCGAGGTGGATGCGACAGGGTACGTGGTACGACGGGAATACGCCGCCAGTTACATTCCGAGGACGCCATCCTCGCGTTGGGCTCAACTTGCGACGCAGTAGCCACTTGTGGGTGGTGGCGACCAAGCCCTTGTGGCCGCAGAATCACGGGATCGTTACGGTTGGCATCGCATGAACGGCCACCGCTCCCGGCCCGCCGGGCCGTTTACCGTAGCCGGGCGAGCGTCTCCCAATACCTCGGATGCGGTATCGTGAGTCCGCGCCGAATCTTGCTACACGACGCGTTCGTGAGGCCGGTCGCGGCCATGAGGTCGGAGAGCTTCACATTGGCGAGCGCTGGCACGACCGCGTCGACGTAGCGCTCTCGCGTCATGCCGGGCGTCATGCCGCGTTCCCACCGTTGGTTGGCGCGCTGGACTTGTGCCACGGTGCGTTTGCGCTGAGCGACTGACGTTCCTTGATACCGAGGGTCGTCCTTCTTGTCGAGTCGTGGGTGAAATCACGGGCCATTCGCAATTGCGGCCGAACACGACGCACAGTGCCGGTCGGTTGACCCTCGCTTTGTGCTTGCGCGTCGTGGAGCAATTGCTGGGCGACCTGTTGCGCAATTGGGAGGATGGCGCGCGCCCATCGTGGCGCGGTAACCGTCAATACATGTGTGTGTGGCGGCACGAGGCGACACTGTCCGTCCATAGTTTCGAACACTTCCTACCGCGCCAAGGATGACCGATTCAGGCGGCTTGCGCCGGGCGGT
Organism: Gemmatimonadota bacterium; assembly: GCA_025357945.1. Taxonomy (GTDB): domain Bacteria; phylum Gemmatimonadota; class Gemmatimonadetes; order Gemmatimonadales; family GWC2-71-9; genus Palsa-1233. The sequence continues at coordinate 104,221 of JANYLJ010000034.1, read as the reverse complement.
CCTTCACTTCGCTCAGGATCACAAATCCGCTCGTCTCTCGTCTCTCGTCTCTCCTACGTCCCGCTCGCCGTAACGGACATCCCGACGTAGATCGTTCTTCCTGCTGCCGGCTCGAACACGCGCCCGCCCGCGCCATTCGTGGTGACCGAACCGACAAAGCGCCGATCAAAGAGATTCATCACAGCGACGAACGGCGCCAAGGCGAGTCCGCCTGCGCGACCGCGCCAGCCGAGCCGCGCACCGGTCACGCCGGTGGACCAACCGTCGACCCGGATCTTGTTGTCGTCATCGCCGAACATTGCCGACGAGAACGCCTGGTCGATGTCGACCGACACGCCATGGCCGAGCGACCCCTGGATGCCGATCCGCGCGATGTTGCGCGGCAGTCCCGCCAGCTGATGACCGTCCAGTGTATCGGTCGATGTCGGGCCGGGAATGCGGTACTCACCAAATACCGCGTCGGTCAACGTCCACGTGCCGAGCAACACGAGTCCGGGCCGGAGGGTCCAGATGAGACCGGCTTCGAGGCCCCGCGTGCGGGTGCTACCTGCGTTGCGGAAGTAGGTGCGGCCGCCCACTTCGTTGTATGGCACGATCGCGTCATGGGTGGTGGTGTTGTAGGCCGCGACGTCGAAGGACAGGCGGCCAATCCGTCCGCGCGCACCGAGCTCCGTGGTCACGCTCCGCTGCGGGTTGAGGTCCGGGTTGAATCCGCCGGTACCGTCGGGCCGGTTGGCCAGTTCCGTCGTGGTCGGCGTTTCGAACACGGTCGCGACGTCGGTCCACACGGTGATCGCGCGACCGAGGTGCACCGCGATGCCACCGTTGCCGCTCGTCGCCGGCATCGTCCGGTTCGCGCTCGCATCGCCATCGCTGAGGAAGTGATCGGTCACGGCGAAGCGATTGATGTCCTGGCGCGCGCCGGCTCGTACGGTGATGCGATCGGTCACCGGCCACGACAGCTGTGCAAACGCTGCCGCTTCGGTCACCCCTTCCTGCTGATCGAGCAGTAGCGCGTCGGTGACCGCTCCGTTCACGCTCCGCCGATTGGTGCGGTCGTCGCGGAGACCTTGCAGGTCGATACCGCCCGTGATCGAGGATCTGGTCAGGTCCACCGTCGCGCTGGCGCGCGCCCCGCCAACCCGGCGATCGATCGCGACCCAAGTGCCTTCGCTCGTCGACGTGGGCGGCGGCGGTGGCGTGGCCAGCGGGTTCTGGAGGTCTCTGGTCAGGCCATAAAGCGTGAAATCGAGGTGCCATCGGCTGCCGTCGTGTCGCAGCCCCAACGCAAGTTGCGTCTGGGTGACCGCCTTGTCCGCGCCGCGTCGAATGTTGTTGGCCGACGCGGAATCCGGCCTCGCCGCGTACTCGGCCGCCGTCAGCGCGCCCGGGTTCCTCGCCCGCGGGTCATCGGCGGCGCCGAATCGGAGCGTGATGCTGGTGTTGGACGACACGGCCCAGGCGAGGCCGAGGCTCAGCCGGCGCTGCTCGGCAGTACTCTGCTGCCGGAATCCGTCCGTGGAGAAGTGTGATACCGCGAGGGTACCCCCGGCGGTGCCCACCCGGCCCCCGGTAACCAGTTCTTCCTTTGAGGTTCCGAAGGTTCCTGCCTCGGTCCGCGCGCTGACTAGCCACGGGGCCACCGGGATCGAGTTGGTGGTAAACGACAGTACGCCACCGGACGCATTGCCGTACAACGCCGAAGCGCCGCCACGAAGCAGCTCGATCCGGCTGACGAGCGACAGGTCGATATTGTTCAATTGGCTCTGGCCGTCGGGAAGCGTCTGTGGTACGCCATCGAGCAACACCTTGACGCCGCGTAGTCCGAAGTTGGCGCGCGCACCGAAGCCGCGAATCGACAGGCGTTGATCCACGGCATAGTTCCAGCGGTTCGCCACCACGACCCCGGGCACGAACGCCAGCGACTCGTCCAGGCCCATGGCGAGCCGGCCACGATGAATGGCGTCCGAGTCGATCACGGTGACGGCGGCGCCGAGGCGCGACAGGGTCGCTGGCGCTCGGATGACCGTGACGCGAAGCTCGCGGATGCGTGCGGCGGAGTCGGGAACCTGCGCGGCCACCGGCACCACCGCCAGCGCGAAGAGTCCGACGAGACGTGCAATGGAGGTGCGCATTGGGCCGAAACGTGGTACCGGTGGGTCCCGGCGGGCAATGCGCCGCCTTTGCCGCGGCCTCGTGGCGGCCTAGCTTTCCGCCGCAATGACGTGGCTCCCCGATGTTCATCAGGCGCCGTTCGCCGACGCCCCCGTGGCGCTGTTCGTGCCGGCACCGGCGGACGGCGTCCTGCCTGATGGATTTTTCTCGACCTCTAACCTCCCCACCTACGTTCGCCTTGAGTCGGGGTGGCAGGCGCCGATTCGGCCACGGATGGACTGTGCCATCATCCGCCGTGACCAGGAGCTCGAAACCACCGAGCCGCGCCGCGTGCGACGTGGTGACCTCGTGCTCACCGCGCTCGACGAACACGGCAACGAAGGGGTTGTCGTCTCGACGGACGGGTTCCTGGGTGGCAGCCGCGGGGCCAACGAGTTCCAGTTCATGGGCACCGAGGTGTCGCGCGAGCGGCCGGTTAACTATGAGGATCTCGCCCGGCGCCTGCAGGACGAAAGGAATCGCGGCGGCTACGTACTCTGGATCACCGGCCCCGCCCTGGTACACTCGCGTGCCCGCAACGACTTCGAGTGGTTGATTCGGCAGGGATACGTGCAAGCGGTGCTGGCTGGTAACGCGGTGGCCGTGCACGACATCGAAGCCGCGATCTACGGCACCACCCTCGGCATGGACAACAGCGGCCGCCCGACGCCGGGCGGCCACGGCACCCACATGCGGGCCATCAACGCGGTGCGGCGCGCCGGGTCGATCGATGCTGCGGTCAGGGCGGGACTGGTAACATCGGGGATCATGTACGCGCTGGTGACCGAAGACATTCCGTACGTGCTCGCCGGATCAATTCGTGACGACGGTCCGTTGCCGGAAGTCATCACCGACTCCCTGCTGGCCCAGGACGCGATGCGCGAACACACCGTGCAGGCGACCGGCGCGGTGTTCGTGGCGACGGCCTTGCACGCGATCGCCGTCGGCAACATGTTGCCCGCCTTTCACACCCACACCGACGACGGGCGCCCCGAGCCACTGATGACGATCTGCGTGGACCAGACCGAGTTCGTGGTGAACAAGCTCAAGGATCGCGGCACGCACCAGGCATTCGGCGTGGTCACCAACGCGCAGGACTTCATGCACATTCTCCGGATGTATCTCGACAAATGCTGATGTCACAGCGTCCGACCGGTCCGGGTGAAGGCCCGCACTGGGAGCGCCTGGCCGCCTGGGTCCGCGAGCAAGTCCCGGCGTCCGAGGTGGACGGCGTCTGGGTCTTTCGTGTGCTGCGACGCGACCAGAAGGAGTTCGGCACGGCGGTGCTGAGTCGCGTCGAGGGTGACCGTCGCCGCATTTACACGGCGAGCTACACGGCGACGATCAAGGGGAAGCAGCGCGGCGGCTTCGAGCCGCAACTCGCGGAGGTCGGCCGGGGGCCCCTCGAGGCGTTGCAGGAGTTGCTGGCACTCGTGCCGGTGCGCGCTGACGACGAGGAACCGCCCGTGCCGGTCGCGCTTGCGCACTGGTTCCCACCTGAGGTCCTCGAGCTTGCCCTCGATGACAGCTGAAGCCGCCGCCGCCGGTGAGCAGTTGTTCGAGCGATTCCATCGTTGGCTGCGCGACCGTCACCTGCCGATCACCCGCCAACGCGACCTGGTATCCCGGGCGGTCTTCGCGGGGGGTGAGTACCGCTCGGTCGAGGGCGTGCAGCGCCGCCTCCGCGAGCAGGGGCACCGCGTCGGCACCGCCACCGTGTACCGCGCGCTGGACCTCCTCCTCGAGAGCGGACTCGTCCGCGCCCACGATTTCGGCGAAGGATTCAAGCGTTTCGAGCCGTTGCTGTCTCCCGGTCGGCACGGCCACCTCATCTGCGCGCGCTGTGGCCGGGTGACCGAGTTTTCGACCGAACGGTTCGAGCGGCTGCTTCCACTCGTGGCCGATGAGCATGACTTTCAGCACCAGGCGCATCAGGTCGAGATTCGCGGGCTCTGTCGATTGTGCCGCGACGCGGACGCGGCGACACTCGGCCGGGCCGGGCGGTCGACGTAGGCGCCGTCGTCTCATTTCAGCTCCAAGCTTGCCTCGGTCTCCTGGCGCATCCGCAACTCGACCTACCGGCCGCCAGCGAGGCGAGGATCTCGGCTTCCGTCCCGGCGTCGACGTCGCTCAGCGCATCACGGGCTGTGCGGGATTTCGGATCTCCGGCGTCACTCCAGACAGGGCGGCGATCCGGTCGGTCGCGGCATCGCCGCGCCGCAGCAAGCAGATCGTCGCAACGCTCGCGTCGGGCGGAATGTCGCGTTCGACCTGGACAACCTTCACGTAGGAGAAGGGCCATGAAACGAATCTCGATGGGCATCCTTGCGCTTCTCGCCTTGAGCGCCTGCGGTCGCAGCAAGCCGACCACGGCAGGGTCCAGCGACAGCCTGGTCCCGACCAAGTTCGGCGACAACGCTCGAACGGCTCCCAGCGAGACGGTATTCGTCACCACGGTCCGGCAGCCGGCTCCACGCCGATCGCCGCGGCCGACCCAACCGCCGCCGGCGGGCGCGGTAGGGCAGGCGCCAGCGCAACGGGCTCGCGGCATACTGGAATCAGGCACGGACATCAGGACGACCTTGATCGACTCGATCCACTCGGCGTATAACGGACTCGGTGATCCGATCCGCGCAACGGTCGCCAACGATGTGACCGACAACGGCCGCGTGGTGATCCCGGCCGGGTCGGTGGTGACCTTCAGGATCAGCGCCATCGCGCCGGCGGGGGCTCGTGGGTCGAAGGGTACCCTCGACATGAAGGCGGAAAGCGTGCTGATCAACGGCCGCTCATTTCCCGTGGACGGAGTCGGCACCGATTACGATTTCGAAATGAAGGCGCGCAGCGTCAACGTTGGCGATGTCGTCACGGCGGCCGGCGGTGCAGCAATCGGGGCAATCATTGGTCACGTGATTGGTGGGAAGACCGGCACCATCATCGGTGCGGTAGGCGGTGGTGCCGTGGGCACTGCGGTGGCGGCCAAGAACGTCGATCGCGATATCATCGTGCACGCCGGCACGCCCTTGACGCTGGCGTTGCTGGCGCCGTTCGAGCGGTAGTCATGAGAGGCAACAGGGGAATCGCAGGTCTGCTGATCGTGGCGCTCGTGGCGCTCGTGGCGTGCAACGGCGCCCTCGGCAATCCGCCGAGGCTTGCCAGCGGGACGACGATTGCCGCGTCGGCAATGAGTCAGATCTCTTCGGCGAGCAACCGCCCGGGTGACGCGACACAGGTGCGCGTTGTTCGTGATGTCATCGCTGCCGACGGCAAGACCGTCGTCATTCCGGCCGGCTCGGTGATCACACTTGGCATCGCACAGATCGCCGGTGCGCCCGCCCGGGGCGAAAAGGGTACGCTGGTGATGTCGGCGAAGAGTATCGACGTCAGCGGGAAGACGTATCCACTCGGCGCGGCGGTCACCAACTATCAGTACGAGATGAAGGCGCACGCCATTGGCGTGAATGAAGTGGCGAAGACGGGGGTCGGCGCGGTGGTGGGCGCGGTCGTCGGCAACGCGGTCGCCGGGAAAACCGGCACGGTGGTCGGCGCGGTCGGCGGGGGCGCGGTCGGCGCGGTCATCGCGGCGAAAGACCTCGACCGCGACCTCATTGTGCACACCGGTAGCAGTGTGACGCTCACCCTGCGGCAGGCCTTCGTGCGACACTGATCCAGCCGGATCAGTACCCCGCCGCCGCGCCGCCGCCGCGCGGGTCGCTGACCCCCTGCCACCCTTTGGCGATCCGGATGATCGCCTGCACGTCGCCGCCGCCTTTGAACGTGACGGTGTGGCCCATCGCCTTCAGGGAATCCACGACCGCCTGCCGGAATCCACCGGTGTTCAGGTTGATCTCGTCGGGGAGTGCCTGATGGTGCTGTCGCGGTGCCGACACGGCGTCCGGCAGCGACATGCCGTGATCGATAACGTTGCTGATGACGTGGTACACCTGGGTGATGATCGTCGGGCCGCCGGGTGTGCCCACCACCATCGTCAGCTCGCCCCTGGGATTGAGCACGATGCTCGGCGTCATCGCCGAGAGCATCCGCTTTCCCGGCTTGATCGCATTGATCTCGCCTTGGACCAGCCCATACATGTTCGGCTTGCCGGGCGCGGCAGCGAAGTCGTCCATTTCGTCGTTCAACAGGAAGCCGGCACCAGTCACCAGCACGGCTGATCCGTAGGAGTTGTTGAGCGTGGTGGTGGTGGACACGGCGTCACCCCGTGCATCGACCACCGAGTAGTGCGTGGTGTTCGGCCCATCCTTGATTGACGGATCGAATGGTGGCGTCGGGGTCGCGTGGGCGAGGTTGATGTCCGCTCTCGCCTTGGCGGCGTAGTCCTTGGAGAGCATGCTCGGCAGCATCGTGAGTGTCTCGAAATCCGGATCGCCGAGAAAACGATTGCGATCGGTGAACGCCCTGCGCATCGCTTCGGATTCGCGGTGCAGCAGTGCCGTCGAGCCGAACGGCGGCAACGGGCCGAACCCCTCCATGATGTTGAGGATCAGCCCCAGCGTCGCGCCACCGGATGACGATGGCGACATCGAAAAGATCGTGTAGCCGCGGTACGTGATCCGCAGCGGCTCGCGCCACTTCGGCTGATATCCCGCCAGGTCAGCCGCGCTGATGATCCCGCCGCCGCGCTGCATTTCAGCCACGATCGCCCGGGCCACCCATCCCTTGTAGAAGCCGTCGCGTCCCTGGTCACGGATCGCCGCAAGCGTGCGCGCGAGGTCGGGTTGCTTGAACAGGGAACCCGGTAGCGGTACCTGCCCGTTCACGCTGTACTGTGCGGCCGCGGCGGGCGAATACAGTTTCAGGCGTTGCTGCACTGATGCCAACGACCGGTAATGAAAGGAGTCGACCACGAACCCGTCGCGCGCGAGCTGAATCGCCGGGTTCATGACCGCGGCGCGCGAGAGCTTGCCGAACCGCTGGTGCGCCGCCAACAGCCCGGCGACCGCCCCCGGAACGCCCGAAGCGAGGTGTCCGGAGACGCTCTTGTCGGTGGGCTGTCCCTTGTCATCCAGGAACATGTCGCGCGTCGCCTTCGCGGGCGCCGTCTCGCGATAGTCCAACGCGTACGCCTTGCCGTCCTGCATCCGGATCATCATGTATCCGCCGCCAGCGATGTTCCCCGCCTCGGCGTGCGTCACGGCCAGGGCAAAGCCCACCGCGACGGCCGCGTCCACCGCGTTGCCACCCGCCTTGAGGATGTCGCGTCCGACCACACTCGCCACCGCACTCCCCGACGTCACCATCCCGTGCGCTCCCTCGGCGACCCGGGCACGCCCGGTGTACCGCCACGTCGACGGGAAGGCGGCGGCTGTTTGCGCGGCAAGCCGGGCGGCGGGCAGGACGAACAGCGCAACAGCCAGCAGCGACAGAGCGGCGCGGGAGCGGTGATGGATCGACACGGCGACCTCGGATGCGGCGAGAGGGAAGAGACGGTAACTTAATCCCCGCCCATGACATCGCCAGCAGATCCCCTTCGCGCCACCGAACGCCGGAATCCCCGCTCAGTCGATATCGACGCCTACGACCCGCTCCAGCTGGTCGAGCTGTTCGTCGCCGAAGACAGCACAGTACCGGCCGCCGTTGGCCGCGCGCGCGACGCGATCGCCAGTGCGGTCGCGCTGATCGAGGCCGCGTTTCGGCACCGCGGACGGCTCTTCTACGTCGGCGCCGGCACCTCCGGTCGGCTCGGCGTGCTCGACGCCTCGGAGTGCCCGCCCACATTCGGCACGGCACCGGAGATGGTGCAAGGGATCATCGCGGGCGGACTCGCCGCGCTGACTCGTTCGATCGAGGGCGCCGAAGACAGCGCGGCGGCTGGTGCCATGGCGCTCTCCGAGCGCGGTGTCCACGCGGCCGACATCGTCGTGGGGATCGCGGCGAGTGGTGCGACGCCGTTTGTGCACGGTGCGTTGCAACAGGCCCGCGACGTCGGCGCGGGCACCGTGTTTCTCACCTGCGCGCCGCCGGCGAACACTGTCCGCGATCAGTGCGATGTCGTGATTCATGTCGACGTTGGCCCGGAGCTGGTGACTGGGTCGACGCGCCTCAAGGCCGGCACGGCGACCAAGCTGGTGTTGAACATCCTGACGACCGGCGCCATGATCCGGCTCGGCAAGACCTACGGCAACCTGATGGTGGATCTGCAGGCGACCAACGCAAAGTTGCGCGATCGCGGCGAGCGCATTGTGATGGACGTGCTCGGCGTGACGCGCGAGATCGCGCGCACGGCGGTGGCAGATGCTCGCGGCAGCGTGCGCACGGCGATCGTGATGCTGCACGACGAGATCGGGTTGGCGGCGGCTGAAGCGCGACTGGCCGAGGTCGATCGACGGCTTCGCGCCATCGTCGGACCGCCATTGCCGGTCGGGGACGGCTCGTGAGTGAAGCACCGATGGTGATCGTCGGACTGATGTCTGGCACGTCGCTCGACGGCATGGATGCGGCGGTCGTGAACGTGCGCGGGCCGACGAACGTCGAACTCGTTGGCTTCGCGCATCGGCCATACAGTACCGCTGAACGCCGGCAGATCGAGGCGGTGCTTGCCGGTGCGGGCATCGCGGAGGCGGCACGACTGCACACCGCCCTCGCCGGTTGGGCGGTCGATGCCGTCGAGGTGGCCCTCGAGCTGTCGCATGTGCGGGCTGACGCCCTCGCCGGAATTGCGTTTCCCGGGCAGACCATGTGGCACCAACCACCGGTGGTGAGCCTGCAACTTGGCGAGCCGGCGATTCTCGCCGAGCGATTCGGCGTGCGCGTGGTCCACAACTTCCGGGCGCGCGACGTCGCGGCGGGCGGCCAGGGCGCCCCGTTGGTGCCCGTGGCCGACGCACTTTGCTTCGGGGCGACCGATCATCCGCGGATTCTCCTCAACGTCGGCGGCATGGCGAACGTCACCTGGGTGCGCCGTCGCGCCGATCTCGACACCGTGATCGCGGCCGACACCGGCCCGGGGATGGCGATCGTCGACGCGATCGCGCGACTGGTCGATCCCGCCCTGAGGTTCGACGAGAACGCGCGGCTGGCGGCACAGGGTGTCGTGCACGACGACGTGGTTCGTGAGTTGCTGCAGCACGAGTTCTTCGCGTCGCCGCCGCCTCGCAGCACCGGGCGCGAGGCGTTCGGCCAGCGGTACGCCGAAGCGTTGCACCATCGGGTTCCCGGCCCCGACGGTGTGCGGACGGCGGTTGCGCTCACCGTCGAGGCGATCGCGCAGTTCTGCGAAGCGCGCCTTCCTCCCACGCCAGAAATCGTTGCGGCGGGCGGCGGCACCCATCACCCGGTATTGATGAGTGACCTGGCGGAGCGACTCGCGCCACTCGGCATGCAGCTCAAGCTCTTCGACGATCTGTTTTTCGCGGCCGATGCCAAGGAAGCGGTGGCGTTCGCGCTGCTCGGTTGGCTCACGCTCCACGGCCAGCCAGGGAACGTGCCGAGCGCGACAGGTGCTGCGGGCGCGCGCGTCCTGGGGTCGGTGACGCCGGCCTAGCGGGCGAGGAAGAAGGCGAGGGCGAGAATCCCCATCGCAACGGCGAGCGCGATCAGGGTCGCGCCGGTGCGCGAACCCCGGCGAGCGGCGGCCACCGGCGGAACCGGCACCGCGCGGTAGACGGCGGGGATCTCCGCCGTCGGTTGCAGCCCCGGACGTTCGACGGAGGAGACCAGCTCGTGATAGCCGGGTTCGCCACTCGCCAGTGCGGGGAGGCCATCGCCGTCGAATCGCACCGCAACGACCGTGATATTGTCCGGTCCGCCGCGCTCATTGGCAAGCGCCACGAGACGGCTGCAAACGCTCGCGACATCCGGCTCTTCGAGCACCGCCTTTGCGATCTCGTCGCGACGGACGAGGCCCGACAGGCCGTCGCTGCAGATGATCAGCACGTCGCCCCGTTGCAACGGTTGCCAGCTGAGGTCCACCTTGACCAGCGGGTCGGGACCGAGCGCCTGCAGGATGATGTTGCGCCGCTCGCTCGTCTCGGCCTCCTCCTCCGTGAGCTCACCCACATCGACGAGCCGTTGGGTGAGGGATTGATCCCGGGTGAGCTGGCGGGCCTCGCCGGCGCGCACCAGGTAACCGCGCGAGTCGCCGATCTGGGCGATGAAGAGGCGATCGCGCCAGATCGCGGCCACGGTGGCCGTGGTGCCCATCCCGCGCACCTCCGGGTGTTCACGGGCATAATTGTGAATCTGGAGGTTGGCGAGTTCGACCGATTCACGGAGACGGTTGGTGAACTTGAACTCGGACATCCTGGCATCGCTGCGCCAGGTGTCGATCAGGTAGCGGTGGATCTCCGTGGCCGCCATTTCGCTGGCCACCTCACCGGCGGCGGCACCACCCATGCCGTCGGCCACGAGATAGAGCGCGCCCCGCTCGCCGAGCGTCAGGTCTTGCGACCGCGACTCGCGCACCGCGGCGCCGGCGCTCAGGTCGCCGACGAGGAAGGTGTCCTCATTATGGTCCCGCATGCGACCGCGATCGGTCAGGGCATAGGACGTGGCGTGGATCTGCGGCGTGGCCAGACTCCGGATCGAGATGGCATCCGACAATACGGGAAGATAGGAACGCCGCCGGGGGGCGGCAACTCGAATGGACTCTAAGTGACGACAATCAAGCGGCTTACGGTGGCCGCGGTGGTCCTGGTCTCCGGCCTCACGGCGAACGCCCGGGCGCAGCGGACTGGTGCGGGACTGCCGCGGGTGCCGCTCAGGCACGGGCCGCTGAAGATCGTGGTGGCGTATCCGGCGCCCGGCAGTACCGTCGAGTTCGGCGATTCAACCTTCATTTTCGGCAGTGTGGGTGACGGGGATGCCACGTTGACGATCGCCGGTCAGGCCGTCCCGGTCGCCCCGAATGGCGCCTGGCTCGCTTGGGTGTCGCTGCCGCATGACTCGAGCCTGGTGGTGGTCCTCACCGCGCGTCGCGGTCAGGACAGCACCGCCTCGCTGCTCCGCCTTACCCGCGCCGGCTGGGTCCGCCAGAGCGGCGCCTGGGTCGACCGGCGATCGCTGGTTCCGGTGGGCGATGTCCGGCTGCCAACCGGTGAGCCATTGCCGCTCACCGTGCGGGCGGCGCCAGGTGCCTCGATTCGGATGCTCCTTCCAGGTGGCGAGGTCTTGCGCTTCGCCGCCGACTCGATCGCCGATGCACCGCCCGAAGGTGTCCGTGCCTTCGACCGCGATGAGCGCAACCTGCATCGCCCGACGCCCGGTGATCGGTATGTCGCCGTGTTGCGTACCGATCTCAATCCGGTCGCCGGGGGATGGGAGTCGGCTGTGCCGAACGGGTCGGTCGCCGTCGGACCGATCCTCGAGATCGCGGTCGGTGGTGACACGACCCGGATTCCGTGGCCGCTCGCGGTCACCCGGCTATCGGAACCGCCAACGGCAATCGTACTCGACGACGATCCGCAGCGGCAGGGCGGTACCGATCGCATCACAATCGGGCGCACCTTCCCGACGGGCACCTACACCTGGTTCCTGCCGCAAGGGACGCGAACGCACGCCGACATGCGCTTGGGCGACCAGGTCCGCCTGCGGTTGTCGCACGACGTCATCGCCTGGGTGCCCGCGGCGGACGTGCATCGCGCCGCGGCCCCGGACGATGCGCGGCACGCGATCATGGGATCGCCCACGCTCACCGCCGAGAGTGACCGGGTGAACCTGCGCATTCCGCTCACTCGCCCCGCCCCACTCAGCGTCGATGCAACAGATCGCGGCGTGACGATCACGATTTTCGACGCCGTGTCCGACGCCAACTGGACAAGGTACGGCGCGAACCAGCGCTTCGTGCGGTCGCTGACCTGGAAACAAGAGGCGGCAGACCGCGTCGTGGTCGCGGTGACCTTTGATCGGCCACTTTGGGGTTGGCGCGTACGGGTGGACGGCACCGACCTCGTCTTCGACTTTCGCCCGCCGCCTGCGGTGGATCCCGCTCATCCACTGCGTCGGCGGCGAATCGTGATCGACCCCGGCCACCCGCCAGGCGGTGCCTGCGGACCGACCGGGCTCTGTGAACCGGAAGCGAATCTGAATATCGCCCACATCGTGCGCGAGCGACTGGTCGCTGCCGGGGCGACGGTCACCATGACGCGGAGCGGCCCCCACGACGTGGAGCTCTGGCCGCGCGCCGCCCTCGCCGATTCCGTCGACGCCGAACTGCTGATCTCGATCCACAACAACGCCCTCCCCGACGGCGTGAATCCATTCTTGAACAGCGGCACGAGCACCTTCTTCAACCATCCCCAGGCCCTTGCACTTGCCCGCGCCGTGCAGGTACGTCTCGTCGCCAACCTCGGGCTGCGCGATCTCGGCGTCGCCCGCGGCGACCTCGCTTTGACGCGGCCGACCTGGTACCCCGCGATCCTCACCGAGGGTCTCTTCATGATGGTGCCGGAGCAGGAGGCCGCACTGCGAACGCCGGCAGGGCAGCGTCGCTACGCGGCCGGTGTCGTCGAGGGGATCGCGGCGTTCCTGCGGGATGTGGCGCGCTCGAACCAGGGCCGACCGTAGCGGACGGGGCAGGCAGGGCACCGTGCCGCCAATCGGTCACGGGATGTCGAGTGACGTAGATTGGATTGATGCCAGAATCCTCCCCCGGCAGTGTGCAGCGTGGCAGACGGACCGGCGCGCGCGCGCGGTACGTCGGCGTGTTCCTCGTCGTCGGCGTGATGCCGCTGTCGGCACAATCGCCCGCCCAGCGCATACAGATCGAGGCTTTCCGCGACTCGATCGGTGCGGTCAGCGATTCCACGGCGCTCCTTGCCGCCGAGAAGGAGATGATCGCGCACGCCAGCCGTGAGATGCGCGACAGCGCGCTGGCGCACTTGCGGCTCGGCTTCCTGGCCATGCGCCTCGGCGACCTGAACGGTCGCAAGCACTACGGCAACGCGGCGTCTGAATTCCAGTGGGTTGTCGATCTGCAACCGAAGTGGCCGTACGGCTGGTTCGGTCTCGGCTTGGCCGAGCTCGGCGTGGGTGACGCGGAGTCCGCCGTGCTGCGCGGCTTGCAGACCGCTCTCGGCCGGGACGCGCTGACGCGTTCAGCGAACGACTTCGCCAGGAGCGCCGAGGTCGACCCGAGCTTCGTTCGCGGGCTGGTGGAGCTGAGTAACACCGCCCTCCGGCAGCGCGTCAACCTGCGGCTGGATGTCGCGCTGGCCGCACTGCGGCGCTCGGCGCGTACCGCTGCCGCGCGGGACCCCGAGGTGCAGCTCGCCCGGGCGCGCATCGAGCGAGAGGTTGGCAGTCCGGATTCGGCCCTTGCGGCGGTGGATGCGCTGGTAGCCCACAGCCCGAACGACGCGGCGGCGCTGTTGGAGCAGGCGAGGGTGCGCTTCAAGGTCGGCCGTCGCAACGGTGCCGGGCCGTGGTATCAGGGGCTCGCTGGCGCCGATCCGGCCACGGTCGCCCTCTATCGGGCCGACCTCCGCTTCGTGCTCGCCGACAGTGCGTTGCGCCGGTTCGATGCGGCGGAGGGCGCGGCACGGGCCGATGTCATGCGACGATTCTGGGACCTGCGCGATCGCGACGAGCTGCATGCGCCGGGCGAGCGCCTCGCGGAGCACTATCGGCGGCTCGACGTCGCACGGCACAACTATCGACTCGCGTCGACGCACCGCCACTACGACATCATCGAGCGATATCGTCCGCCGGTGGCCGAGTTCGACGACCGTGGCGTCGTCTACATTCGCCAGGGGAATCCGGATGCCCGGGTGTCGCTTGAACAACCCGGGATACCCTTCAACGAATCGTGGGCCTACCGCCGCAGCGGTGCGGCCGACCTGCTTTTTCACTTCGTCGCCCGTGAAGGCGTGAGCGACTATCGCCTGGTCCAAAGCGTTCTCGACATCGTTGGCTATGCCAACACGGTCCGGCTCGAGAACTCGGGCAACATCCAGGGCACCGACGGGCCGTTGCTGTTGCCGGGATCGCGCGGCGCCCCGATCAGTGCGGACAGCGCCGCGAAACTGCGCCAGCGGCTGAGCGACGCCGCACTCTCACAAACGACCGCGGCGATTCTCCGCTCGCGCCTGGAACTGAATCCGATTTACCAGAAGATGCTCACTTCCGGAAAGGGAGCTGCGGCCGGCCTCTGGACCGAGGAGCGCGCCATCGGCAACCGCAGCATTCGCGTCGGAACCACCACGGACGGCTGGGAGCGGCGATACGCGGTCGACCTGCCGGCGCAGGTTCAGGTCCTGGCGACCGGCCGCGATTCGGTCAGTTCCATGCTCCAGGTCGCCTACAGCATTGCGGCGGAGGCCGCGCCCCGAACCGCGCGAGGTGGCGACGGCGGGATCGCGCCGCGGGTGCGGGTGTCGGTCCTCGAGCTCGACGGTACCGCGGTCGCAGTAGTCGACACGCTCGGCCCGGCGCTCACCGCGGTGCCGATCGCGACCCGTAACTACCGGCTCGGAATCATCTCTGTCCCGGTGCCGCCGGGCCGCTTCACCGTGCGGGTCGGGCTGGAGGTCGATCGCGCCGGCGCCGTCAGCGGCCGCGACACCGTCACGGTTCCGGCACCGGTCGGACCCGCGCTCGGGCTTTCTGACCTGGCGCTCGGCGCGGCGAGTGTACCCCTCTGGTGGATCTCGGACCGGGGTGACACGATCCGGGTCAATCCGGTCGCCGAATTTCGCGCCGCCGAACCAGTCGAGCTCTCGTTCGAGGTGGACGGCCTGGTACCCGACTCCTCCTTCAAGATCGAGATGGTCGTCAAGCAACCGGGGGGGGCGTCGCCTTTCCGTTGGCTGGCCAAGCTGTTCGGTGGCGGCCGCGATCCGTTCCAGGCCACCACCAGCCAGCGGGCGACGGGCCACCGGATGCTGGTGCAGCGAGAGATCACCCTCCAAAAGCCGAAGGCGGGGAGGTACGTTCTTGAGGTGACCGTTTCCCGGCGGTCCGAGGCCAAGGTGACGCGAACCCAGGAATTCACAGTGGTGCGATGACGGCCGGTCGACGCGTCGTGCCCCTGCTGTGGCGGATATTGGCGCTGCTGATTGTGTTGGCGCCCGGGCTGGTCGCGGCACAGCGGCCGCCGGATCGTGCCGCCATGTTCCGGCTGCGGGATTCGCTGAGGTCCTCCGCCGATACGACACAATTAGTCGCCCTCGAGTCGCGCACGATCGACAGCGCCCGCAAGAACCGCGACAACCCGCTGATCCACCTCCGTCTCGGGTTCCTCGGCCTCCGTCTCGCCGAACTCACCAATGGGGCCGGCCATTTCCGCGATGCCGAAGGCGAGTTCGAATGGGCGACGGGGTTACAGCCCAGGTGGCCGTTGGGCTGGTACGGTCTCGGCAACGCAGAACTTGCCGCGGCCGATGCCTATCCGCCGGCGATGCGCGGCGTTTTCGCGGTACTCGGCCGCGATGTGTTCCAGGCGCCGGCGCACGACCTGGCGCGGAGCGCCATCGTGGACTCCTCGTTTGTCTACGGCGTATTCGAGCTCGGCGATAACGCCTTGCACCTGGGGATTTCTGCGCACCTGACCGGCGCGCTGTTCGCGCTGCGCGAAGTCGCCCGGGCGCCCGCGGGACGCGACTCCTCAGTGCTGATGCTGCGAGGCCGGATCGAGCGCGACGTGGGCGATGTGGACTCCGCGATCGCCGCGTTTCAGGCGCTGCTCAATCACAATCGCTTCAACGCGACGGCGCTCCTGGAAATGGCGCGCACCAAGCTCGCAGCCGGCCGTATCAGCGGCGTCGCTCAGTGGTATCTCGGCCTCTCCCTCGCCGACGGCGAGACGGCGGCGATGTACTCTCGCGATCTCTCGCTCGTCATGCCGGATTCGGCGTTGCGGCACTTCGATGCTGCACGCGGTGAATCGCGCGTCGCCGTGGCGCGGCGATTCTGGGACACGCGCGACCCGGATGCATTCAACGGCAGTGCCGAGCGCCTGCGCGAGCACTATCGCCGTATCGACTACGCCCACCACCGCTATCCTCTGGTGCCGCCCGGGCATCGCTACGACACCCTGAAGGCGTTCGGCCCCACCGGATCGCGGTTCGACGATCGCGGCCGGATCTACGTGCGCCACGGCGAGCCGGATGATCGCACCTCGCTCACGATGGCCGGCATGCCGCCGAACGAATCGTGGCTGTATCACCGTCCGGCGGGTGACCTGTTGTTCAACTTTGCCCAACCGGATTCCGCGCAGGGTTATCGGATGTACGAAAGCCTGCTCGACATCGTGGGGCTTGGTACTGCGGCGCGGCGCACCGGCCAGGGCGACGTGCGCGCGCGGCTCGAAGGTGGCACCACGCTGGCCACGTACGGCGCGGCGTGGACGGCGCAGGCTGCCCAGGAGATGCTCTACTCTCGCCAGAAGCTGAGCCCCATCGTCGCGAGGATGCTCGCCGCCGGCGAGCGCGGTTCCCGGGAGATGCAGCTGGCAGAACGCGCCGCCGGGCGCAAGAGCATCGCGATCGGCTTGCAGACCGACAGCTGGAAGTTCGGTTACGAGCTGCCGCTCACCGCGGACGTGGACGTCGTGGCGGTCGGCTCCGATGCAGCGGGTACCCAGATGCAAGTGGTGTTCGCGATTCCGGGATCGTCGCTCTACGCACCGCCGTCGACCGGCAGGGTGGTGTATCCGATCCGGATGCGGGTGGCCGTGCGCAACGCGGCGGGTGCGGTGGTGACGTCCCTGGATACGCTGCGCAACTTTGCTGCGAGCGCCGCCATTGCCGAGAACGACAACCTGCTCGGCCGCCTGCCGATGTACCTGCCACCCGGGATTTACACCGTACGGGTCGCGCTCGAAACCGAAAGTCGCGGGTTGGTGACCAGACCGCAGCAGGTGCGCGTCGCCGCGTTGGCCACCACCGCGATCGAGCTCTCGGATCTGGCACTGGGCGTCCGGACGGTGCCGCTGCCGTGGCGGACCGGTCCGGCGGACACCGCGTGGATCAATCCATTGCACCGCTTCCGCGCCAGCGAACCGATGCAGCTCTATTTCGAGGTCGGCGGCCTCGCGCCGGGAACCGCCTATCGCGCGCAGCTCGCCGTGCTGAAGGTGGGGCGCACCGATCCGTTGCTGCAGCTCGGCTTCAATGCGGTGGCCGCACAACGGCCCGACCAGGTACATCGCGAGATCGACATCGGTCGCCTCGGTGGTGGCGACTACCTGCTCCAGGTCACGGTGGCCACACCGACCGGCGGGAAAGTCGTTCGGCAGCGCGGGTTCACGGTCGTCAAGTGATGGGTTCACGTGCCCGGCGTACCGTATCGGCCGCTCCTCGTGGTTCAGCGACCCCGCTTGTGGATAACTTACAGTTGTGATGGATTTGTGATGTTGATTCTCGCGATCCCGATGGCTGCTGGCAATTTCGTCGCATTGCCGTGGCGCTTCTTTTTTCCTAGCTTGGACCTCCGTTACCCCATCCTGCTATTCATACTGGGCAATTGAGTGCGAGGCATCATGAGCACGTCTCCGACGCGAGGCGCAGTCGACCTGTCGCCGAATGCGGTCACCGTTCTTGAGAAGCGGTACCTGATCAAGGATGAGTCGGGGCAACCGGCCGAAAAGCCGGCAGATCTCTTCTGGCGCGTGGCGACGACCGTCGCCGCACCGGACGCGAAGTACGGTGCCTCGAAGGCGGCGGTGACCGAGCTGGCGCGGGCCTTCTACGACATGATGGCGAAGCGGGTGTTCATGCCCAACTCGCCCACGTTGATGAACGCCGGGCGGCCGCTGGGTCAGTTGTCGGCGTGCTTCGTCCTGCCGGTCGACGATACCCTCTCCAACGGCGAGAGCGGCATCTACGACACGCTGCGGGCGATGGCGCTGGTGCACCAGTCGGGCGGCGGCACCGGGTTCTCCTTTTCCCGCCTGCGCGCCCGCAACGACATCGTCCGCTCGACGATGGGCGTGGCGTCGGGCCCGGTCTCGTTCATGTCGTTGTACGACTCGTCCACCGATGTGGTCAAGCAGGGTGGCACCCGCCGGGGCGCGAACATGGGGATCCTGCGGGTCGACCACCCCGACATCCTCGATTTTATCGACTGCAAGAGCGACACCACCAAGATCACCAACTTCAATATCTCGGTCGCCATCACCGATGCCTTCATGGCCGCACTCGCCGCCGACGGTGAGTACGACCTGGTCGACCCGCGCACGCACCGCGTCACCGGCACCATGCTGGCCTCGGTGATCTGGCGGAAGATCGTGCACGGCGCCTGGAAGACCGGTGAGCCCGGTGTCTTCTTCATCGATCGCGCCAATCATTACAACCCGGTGCCGCACCTGGGTGCGTACGAGGCGACTAACCCTTGTGGTGAGCAGCCGCTTTTGCCCTACGATGTCTGCAACCTCGGCTCGATCAATCTCGGTGCCATGGTTTCCAGCGAAGGCGACATCGATTGGGAGCACCTGCGCCGGGCGGTGCAGCTGAGTACGCATTTCCTCGAGAACGTGATCGACGCGAACAACTATCCGCTGCCCGAGATCACCTCGCTCGCGCAGCGAATCCGGCGCATCGGGCTCGGCGTCATGGGCCTCGCCGACCTCTTCATCCGCGTCGGCGTGCCGTACGACTCGGAGGAAGCGGTGAACCTTGGCCGCGAGCTCCAGCAGTTCGTGGACGAAGAAGCCAAGAACGAGTCCGAGCGGCTCGCCATCCTGCGCGGTGTGTTCCCGGAGTGGGAGAAGAGCATCTGGGGCCCCGACGCCTCGTGTGCGCGCGACGCCGACGGGAACCGCATCCGGCCGATGCGGAAGCTCCGCAACTGCAACGTCACCACGGTGGCGCCCACCGGCACCATTTCCATCATCGCCAGCTGCTCATCGGGGATCGAGCCACTCTTCGCCGTGGCGTTCATGCGCAACCAGGCCGGCGTGTTGATGCCGGACGTGAACGACGATTTCGTGGCGATCGCCAAGCGGGAAGGGTGGTACAGCGACGACCTGATCCGCCGGATCGTCGAGCACGGCCACATCAACTTCGACGAGGTCCCGGTACCGTGGCAGCGCGCGTTCGTGACCGCGAACCAGATCGCACCGGAGTGGCACATCCGCATGCAGGCGGCGTTCCAGGAGTACAACGACTCCGCGATCTCCAAGACCTGCAACTTCGCCAACGACGCCACTGAGGACTACGTCGAGCAGATCTACCGGCTCGCGTACGATCTCGGCTGCAAGGGTGTCACCGTGTATCGCGATGGCTCGCGTGACATGCAGGTGCTCTCGACCGGCCCCACCGCCCGGAAGGTGCACGATCAGGCGACCGCGAGTGGCAAGTCGGCCGCGCGCGCCGACCTGGTCATGCCCGGGGCTGACGGCGCCGAGCCGGCGGCCGGATCCCGCGAAGCGGCAGCGGATCTGGTGTCCCAGCTGGCGGAAAAGGATGTCGAGATCGAGCAGCTGAAGCGGGCGTTGCACGAGGTGGAGAGCGAGAACCTGCAGCGCCGCCAGAAGCGTTCGCGGCCCGAGCTCCTGCGGGGTGCGACGCGCCGCATCTCGACGCCGCTCGGCGACCTCTACGTTACCATCACCGAAGACGACAAGGGACAGCCGTTCGAAGTCTTCATGTCCCTCGGCAAGGCTGGTGGCGCATTGATGGCCGACGTGGAGGCGATCGGGCGGCTGATCTCGCTGGCCCTTCGTTCGGGTATCCCGCTCAAGGCGATTCACCGCCAGTTGCGCGGCATCTCGTCGGATCGCGCCATCGGGTTGGGCCCGAACAAGGTGATGTCGGTGCCCGACGCCGTGGGGATCGCACTCGAGAAGTACGCCGCGGACAAGCAGGGCGTGCAACAGGAACTGCTGGCGCAGGCGCCGCCCATGCCGGCCGATGCAATCGCACCACCGATGATGGTGACCAACGAGGGTGAACAGCTGATCATGGGCGGGATGAACGAGACATTCGCCGGGGCGTGCCCCGATTGCGGGTCGCAACTCGAGTACGCCGAGGGGTGCGCGAAGTGCCACGTGTGCGGGTTCAGCGAGTGCGGGTGAGGTGCCGAGTGACCTGGTGGACGGCCGCGGCCGCCACGATCCTGTTCGCCACGCCCGCCATCGCGGCGCCGCTATGCAAGGGCGCTGATGCCCCGATGACGGTGAATGTCGATGCCAAGCGCCACGACATCACGGTGACCGTGGGGCCGTGTCGTATCGCTCCCATGGACGTGTCGATGTCGATGCCGGGAATGATGGGCAACGAAGCGTCCGGCATCGTCGATATCAAGACGAACTTCGTGTGGCCGGTGTCGAGCTACATGCGCGGCTTCACCCTGACGTTGTTCGATTCAACCGGCAAGGTGCTGCCGCAGAACACCATGCATCATCTCGAGTTGGTCAACTTTGACCGGCGTCAGCTGCTCTACAACCTCGCCGAGCGTGTCCTGGGCATCGGCGAGGAAACCGCGGGCGCCAAGGTGCCGAAGTCCGTCGGCATTCCGATGGACAACGGTACCCACATGGGATTGTATATCATGTGGAACAACGAGACGGACACCGACATCGACGGCGTCACGCTCCAGTTGCGCATGCATTACTCACCGGCCAACATGACGCCGCGTCCGCTCCTGGTGTTGCCGTTCAAGGTCGACGTCAACCTTCATCCCGGCTTGGGCGACGCGTTCAACCTCCCCAAGGGTGGCGGTGAGCGTTCGACCGAGTTCACCGTTCCGGTCAGTGGCCGGCTCATTGGGGTCGGCGGCCACCTCCACGATTTTGGCAAGGAACTCCGGCTCGAGGACGTGTCGAGCGGCAAGGTGCTCGCGCGAGTTCGCGCGCAGCGTCGCCCCGATGGGACGGTGACCGGCGTTGGCCACCAGCTGTTCGGCATCTGGGGCCGCGGCCCACGGCTGGTACCCGGCAGGCAGTACCGCCTGGTGGCCGTCTACGACAATCCCAATGGCGCAGCGGTCATGGCAGCGATGGGCGTCATGGGCGGCATCTTCGCGCCCGATCACATCCGCAAGTGGCCGGCGGTCAACAAGAATGACCCGGGCTACATCCGCGACCTGCAAGGCGGGTCGATGCGGGCGCATGAGCACACCGCCGAGAAGATGCCCTGACCGGGTCGCAGGCCGAGCGGATGAACGCGGCAGGTTCGGCCGCCTGAAACGAGCGATCCTGCTTCTGGTTGATGGTCTTCGGCCGGACGTCGCTGAAGCGGAACTCGCGGCCGGACGCCTGCCGCATCTCGCGGCGATGACCTCCGGTGGCGCTGTGGGCCGTGCCACCACCGCGTTTCCGAGCACGACCGGTGTGGCGTACCTGCCGTTTCTCACCGGCTGCCTTCCTGGCCGCTGCAACGTGCCCTCGATTCGGTGGCTCGATCGGAAGCGCTATGGCGGCAAGTGGTGGCGCGAGCGGAATCACCTGCGCAGTTACTGCGGTTGGCAGGCTGGCCACATCGATACCGACATCGCGCCGGGGGCCCGAACGCTGTTCGAGTTGATTCCCGAGAGTCTTGCCCTGTTCACGCCCATCACGCGCGGGCTGAGCGCCGTGCGCGACCCCACCCAGCGCGCCCGCAGGTTCTGGGGCGCGATGGGCCACTACCTGCAATGGCACCAGCCCGGTGACGACCTGGTGAGTCGCCGGCTGGTCGAATCGATTGACCAACCCTGGCGCTTCATCTTCGCCCAATTTCCCGCGGTCGATGGCTACACGCACCAGAAGCATCCGTCGGCGCCGCGGGTGTTGCGCGCGCTCGCCCGCGTCGATGCGACGATCGGGCAACTGCGCGCGCGACTCACCGCGCGCGGCGAGGCCGAGTCGACGTTGATCCTGCTGGTGAGTGATCACGGCGCGTCGCCGGTGCACACGCACCTCGATCTCGCGGACTGGTTTCGCGCCCGTGACGTTCGCCCACTCGCGCATCCCACGCTGTGGACGCGCAACCCGGCGGTTGCCGTGATGGTGGCGGGGAATGGCTCGGCGATGTTGTACGCCCGGCCGGACGAGGCCCGGCTCGAGCGCTGGCCGTTGCCGACGCTGCGCTCGCCCGGCGCGTTCGGCACCGATGAGGACCTCGTTGCGGCGCTCGTGCGGGAGGACGCCGTTGCCTTCGTCGTGGCGGCGGACGGCCAAGGTGCGCTGGTCGTGGTCGATCGCGATGGCGAGGCGCGCCTCTCCTTGACGGGGGCGACGCTCGCCTATCAGCCGCTGACGTCCGATCCGCTCGGGCTCGGCGGAACCGTCGTCGGGAACGCTGCGGAGTGGCTCCGGCGGACGCACGACAGCGACTGGCCCGACGCCGCCGTGCAGCTCTGGGATCAGTTTCGGTCGGAACGCACCGGCGATCTGGTGGTGATCGCCCGCGAGGGCTGGGATTTTCGGGATGCATTCGAGGTTCCCGAACACCGTAGCGGGCACGGGTCGCTTCACCGGGCGCACATGCTGATTCCGTTATGGAGCAACATGCCGCTTCCACCGGGTCCCCATCGGAGCGTTGACGTGTTCGCGCACGTGCTCCACTGGCTGGGCGAACCACTGCCGTCGAATTGTGACACCGCGGGCTGACCTTCGGTGAGGAGTTCGCAGTTCATCCCTGATCCGGACGGACACCGATGATATTCGCCAACCTCACCGCTGCCATCGCGTTGCTCTACGTCGGCGCGGACATCTTCCTCCCGATCGCGATCGCCTTCGTGCTCACTACCGTGCTCCGACCCGTGGTGCACCGCCTGGAACGATGGAAGATCCCGACGCCCGCGGGTGCCGGCGTCGTGGTCCTCTCCGGTTTGGCTCTCCTCTGGCTGGTTGGCTACCAACTCACACCAGCCCTGACTGGCTTTGTGAAGACGCTGCCCGACGTCGTCGTGTCCGCCGGCGCCAAGCTCCGCACCCTTCCGCGTCCGCTCGACCGACTCGGCGTGATGATCTCGTCGGCGGCCACGGAGATGGAAAAACCGTCCGACGCTGCGGACTCGAGCGCCATCGCGCGGAAAGCCGCGACGGCCCGTAATCAGGCCTCGCCGGTGGCGCCCGTGTCGAGCGGCCTCTCCAGCGCCGTGCCGGTCATCGGCCAGGTCTTCGGTCGGGCCGCCGGGATGGTGAGCGGCTTCCTCGCGACGCTGCTGCTCGTGCTCTTTTTCCTCGCGTCCGGCGACCAGGTGCGTCAACGGATGATGAAGCGCGCGACCGCGTCCCCGCTGGCGCGGTCGATCGTCGAGGTCACCGACGAATTGCAGTCCGTCGTGTCCCGCTATCTGTCGCTACTCTCGCTGATCAACCTGGCGCAGGGCGTTGCGATCGCCGTCGCGATGGCGCTTATCGGCATGCGCGCGCCGCTGGTGTGGGGCGCGATGGCGTTCGTGGCGGAGTTCTTTCCCTACCTGGGGAGCGCCACCATGGTCATCCTGTTGACGCTCGTCGGGCTCGCCACGCCAGGTGGGGCGGGCCACGTGCTGCTTGCGCCGCTCATCTACATGGGAGTGACCACCGTCCAGAACAGCGTGGTGAGCCCGGTCACGTACGGGCGCTACCTCAAACTGAGCCCGCCCGCCATCCTCGTGAGTGTCATGGTCTGGTGGCTGATCTGGGGCGTGCTCGGCGCGTTCCTCGCCGTGCCGATCCTGGCGCTTGTGCGCATCGTGTGCGAGCGGCAGGGCGGGAAGCTCGCCGCGCTCGGGGCCCTGATTGAGGGGTAGCCCGTTACCGCGGATTACGACCCGCCTTGATAACGGTAGCGGTTCGGCGCAGCTTTGTCGGCTGATGCTCCGCCTGCCGCCGCCTCTTCGTCGTTGTATCGCCGCCTTTGCGACCCTGACGGTGCTGTTCGCACCGATCGCGCAGGTGGCGCACGCCCAGGCGATGACGCACGCGGTAACGGAGTGTGCGCACCCGATGTCGTCGCATGATCAGGCAACGACGCCCTCCCATCACACGCAGCAGCACCAGCACGGTGGCGCCTGCTGTGATTTCTGCGCTACAGGATGTGCGACCGCGATCCCGTTGCCCGCCGGTGGTGCAACGGTCACGACACCCGTCGCCCGCGATTCCGTCGTTACCGGCGTGCCGGCTCGCAGCACCCCCATTCCACGCCTACTCCACGTTCTACCGTTCTCGTTGGCACCGCCCCTCCCCACCGCTTGAGCTCGTTCCGGCGTCGCCGGAATGCCAATTCGTCCATCGTACCGGACCACCGCTCACGGAGGGAAGATTGTCTTTTCGTCTATTACTGCTGGCGCTCGTCGTTGCGCCAGCCGCGTTGTCGGCCCAGCAAACACCCCCCGATACATCTCGCGCGTCTCGCGATACGTTGACGCACGCGCCGGCGCACCTGCAGCCGATCACGATCACCGCGGGCGCCACGCCCCGTCAGGCGCCGGTGAGCAGCATTCGAGTGACACCCGCCGTGATCGCCGCGACGCCGGCGACGAACCCCTGGGACCTGCTGCGTCAGGTTGCCGGCATCGAAGTGCATGAGCAAGGGCAGGGGCCGGGCTTTGCATCCGATGCCTCGATCCGCGGGTTTTCGTCGGATCATTCCACCGACCTGGCACTCTGGATTGATGGTGTGCCGATCAACGAAACGGTGAATGGACACGCCGAGGGCTACAACGACTGGAGCCTGTTGATGCCGCAGGCAGTGTCGAGCCTGGAAGTACTCAAGGGACCGACCAGTGCGGTGTACGGCAATTTCGCCATGGCGGGCGTGGTCAACGTCGTGACGCGTGAGCGGATGAGCGGGGAGGAATTCGCGGTCGATGGCGGTGCGAATGGCCGAGCCGATGGCACGTTCTTTACCGGTCTCGATCGGCGGAACACCGGGCTCGTGCTGGGAATTCGTGGCATGCGCGACGGTGGTTGGCGCCCCAACAGCGGCCAGCATCTCGGCCAGTTCTACGGCCGCTTGGTCGAGCAGCTGTCGTCGGCGGCGACGCTAGACGTCGGCACCCAGCTATACGCCGCCGGGTGGGATTCGCCCGGGTTCCTGACCGCCAGTCAGTTCGACGCCCACCGGTTCGACAACGTGTCCGACGCGACCGACGGCGGGTTCAAGCGTCACGCGCTCGAGCGCGCATCGTTGCGCATGGTACTCAACTCCAACGTCGCCTGGCGAACGACGACCTGGGCGACGCAGGGGAACTGGAACTTCTACTTGACCGTACCGCCGGAACCGGGCGCTGGTGAAGGGTCGGGGCGCCAGACCCAGGAAATCGACAAGCGGAATGGCGGGGGCCTGACGAGCGCCCTCACCTGGGTGACCGACCGCGTCGAAGTCACCGTTGGCACGGAGGGGCGTCTGGACAATTCAAACTTCAGCCGTTGGTTCACGACCAAACGGACGCCGGATTCCTCGGACGCGGTGATCAGTGCGCGCCAGCTCTCGGGGGCGTTCTTCCTCCAATCCACCGCCGACGTCGGCCATCACCTGCGCTTCACCTTGGGCGGTCGCTACGACGCGGTAGACACCCGGTCGACGCCGGTGGGCGAGGTGGCAACGTCGGCGAGCCACGATGTGTTCTCGCCCAAGTTCGGTGCGCTGGTGCACCTGCCACGGCTCGGCGATGTCTACGCCAACGTCTCGCGTGGCTTTCGCAGCACGAATGGCGTGATCGCAGACCCGACCCTCCCGTTCATCACCGAATGGGCTTACGAGACCGGCGTTCATGTTGACCTGGATCGGGTCACCGGCAGCGCCGCCCTGTTCCAGACCGACGTCAGCAACGAGCAGACATTCGATCCGGTGCGTCTCACCGCCACCAACGGCGGTCGGAGTCGCCGGCGGGGTGTCGAATTCTCGCTCAATGCCCCGTTCGGCGAGTTTGCCCGGCTGAGCGCGAGTTGGACGTTCACTGGCGCGCGGTACCGCGATCAGGTGACCGCGGCTGGCGACAACCTCGCCAACACCCGCGTTGCCAACACGGCGAAGTATGTCGGCGCCGCAGCGATCGTACTGGGAAAGACCTCTGCCCCGTGGTCCGTCCGCGTGTCGAGCAATGTCGTCGGGCCGTACACCCCGTTCGCCGAGCTGGGCACCGAACTTCCTGGCTACGCACTCGTCCATCTGTCTGGCCGGTTGCTGGTCGGCGGGCGGACCACACTCCGCCTGGGCGTCCGCAACCTGTTCGACACGACGTATCCCGAAGTGCGCGCTGGAGGGTTCGTGTCGCCGGGCCAGCCACGATCGATTTACGGCGGGCTGAGTTACGTGATGTGAGGAGAGACGAGAGACGAGAGACGATAAAAGAACAGCGGTGTCGCTGTACCGATGCCAGCTGGGTTTGTCTCGTCTCTCGTCTCTCGTCTCTCCTGGTTATTGCAAGCCTTCGGTGTAAACGGCTTGCCATTTTCGTACGCGATCACCTCTGTCCGCTTCCCGTTCATCCGGATCACGATGTCGTCGCCGTCGGCCGACGTCGCGTTGGTGCGGCCTTCTGCTTCATCGTCCTGGTCGGTGCGGTAGATCCGGATCGCCGGGTTGAAGTCGCAATACCGCTGCAACGTGGTCGCGTCCGGCAGATAGGTTCCCCCGAATGACTTCCGCCCCGATAACACGACGATGATGGCCGGATCCACCGCCCGAATGAACGGCAGCGTGCTCGACGTCTCACTGCCGTGGTGTGCCACCTTGAGCACGGTCGATTTCAGCTGCTCCGGCGTGAGGGAGGCCAGCAGCCGGGCCTCGACGTACTTGGGCGTCGCTGGTGAGTCATTGCGCTCCTTTCCCTCCGCGTCGCCCATGAACAGGATGCTCTGTGTGCCGTAGGTCAGCTTCATCACGATCGACGCGTTGTTGATGAGCGTGTTGCCGTGGCCGAGCCCATCGGGCGACCCCGGCCAGGCGTAGAGGAACTCGATCTTCAGCTCCGAGCCCCAATCGGGCGACCCGAAGCTCGGGCGACCCATGTGCATCGCGGTGGTATGGTCACCGCAGTGGCCGTGCGACACGAGGTCGAGGAAGCGCTGATACTCGACCCCCAAGTCCGGATACGCCGGATCGTAGTAGTCACACACGTCGTAGTGCCGCACCACGCCAGACGCTCCGGGAAAGTGATCCACGTGCGGGTGGGTGACGATCAAGGCGTCGATGACAGCCGGCCCGTGTATCCCATTCAGGAGGTAGGCGAGGAAGGGATTCTTCGCGTCGGCACCCACGGGACCACCGTCGATCACGATGTTCTTGCCCTGGAAGCGACCGTTGCCGGGAATGCTATCGTCGAAGGTGTGAATCCAGATGCCGTCACCCTGGCCGACGTCCACGATGTGGATCTCGAGCCAGGCGTCGGCGCGGAGGGTGTCGGCGGGGGTCTGGCCGCGGGCAGATCGAGCGAAGAGGCCGAGAAGCAGTAACAGGACGACGTGTCGCAGGGAGCGATAAGCCATGAGCCATGAGTCCGTCGGTTGAGTTCGCGTGACGCGCGCGCGCTCTAACCTACCGTGTGGGGCTTTCGGCTCACGGCTTTCGGCTCCGCCCTCCACTGCAACGGCGCCGGCCCGAAGCGCATCCAGCCCTGCAACGTCGTCCGGTTATGGGACGCCGAATCGCGGCTCCGTACACCGCGGACCAACACCGGCCAGATAGCCACCATCCAACTCATTGCCGCGTCGTGACTTGCGATACGTCGGCCAAGGCACGCTGCTTGCCTACTATCGCCCTGCTGATGTCGTGTTTCGCCCTGGTAACCTGTCGCTGAGGAATTCGCGTGGACGTCGCTCGACCACCCCGGAAGAAGACCGTTCGCAACGTCATGATCGGGGTCGGCGTGCTTGCCGTGGCCGGGATCTTCACCTGGCTCGCCACGCTCAAGCAGGCGGCACCGACCGTCGACATGGCCGTGGTGATCCAGGACTCCGTGCGGCAGGGCGACATGATCCGTGAGGTGCGCGGCCCCGGAACACTCGTCCCGGAACAGATCCAGTTCATCACCGCGCCGGCGACCGCCCGGGTGGATCGCGTCGTCGTGCAGTCGGGCGAGACCGTCACGGCCGGCGACGTGCTGCTGGAGATGTCGAGCCCGGAGACGGTCATCGCGACACTGACGGCGGACCAGAACCTCAACGCGGCCCGCGCCAGCCTGCTGTCGCTGCGCACCACACTGCGCAGCAACGAACTCGCCGAAAAGGGCGTCGTGGCCAGCGTGCACACCCAGTTCGTCGCCGCGGCCCTCGATGCGAAAGCCGCCGATACGTTGTTCAAGCAGCGAATGCTTTCCGAGTTCGATGCGACGAACAAGCGCACCCTGGCCGAGCAGTTGACGGACCAGTACGCCTTCGAGAAACAGCGCCTGGCGGACATGCAGAAGTCGATCCCGGAACAGATTGCCGCTGCGGAATCGAACATCGATCAGCTCAAGGCGATCGCCGACTTCTACCACACCAAACAGAAGGCGTTGACCGTGCGGGCGCCGACCGCCGGCGTGGTGCAGGGCCTGAGCCTGCAACAGGGCCAATACCAGACCGAGGGAACGACGCTCCTCAAGGTGGTGCAGCCCGGCAAACTCAAGGCGGTGTTGCAGATCCCCGAGTCGCAGGCCAAGGATGTCGCGCTTGGGCAATCGGCCAGCATCGACACCCGTAGCAACGGGCTGATCGCGGGCCACGTCTCCCGCAAGGACCCGTCGGCGGTGAGCGGCACGGTGACGATCGACGTGGCCCTCGACGGTGCGCTGCCGCAGGGTGCGGTGCCCGACCTCAGTGTCGACGGCACGATCCAGATCGAGAAGCTCACCAACGTGCTCTACACCGGTCGGCCGGGATACGGTGGGTCGACGGGTCCGGTGGGCCTGTTCAAGATCGTCGAGAACGGTCATGCCGCGGTGCGCGTGCCGGTGTTGCTGGGCCGGAGTTCGGTGACGTCGGTGGAGATCGTGAAGGGACTCAGCAAGGGTGACAAGGTGATCCTGTCCGACATGAGCCAGTTCGACGCGGTCGAGCGGGTCCGACTCAAGCAATAGGAGCAGTGCATGGCAACCACGGGTGAACCACTGATCCGCCTGCAGGGCATCAAGAAGATCTTCTATACCGACGAGGTCGAGACGCACGCGCTCGCCGACGTCCACCTCGAAGTGCAGCAGGGCGAATACGTCGCGATCGGTGGCCCATCGGGCTGCGGCAAGACCACGCTGCTCTCGATCTTGGGCCTGCTCGATACGCCGACCGATGGCGAGTATGTCCTCGATGGCCGCCCGGTGGCCGGCCTCAATGCCGCGGAACGCGCCCGCGTCCGCAATCGCCAGATCGGCTTCATCTTCCAGGCATTCAACCTGATCGGCGACCTGACGGTGTACGAGAACGTCGAGCTGCCGCTGACCTACCGCGGCATCAGCACCACCGAGCGGAAGGAACGGGTCCACGCGGCGCTCGAGCGCGTCGGCATGGCGCATCGCGTGCGCCACTTCCCGGCGCAGCTTTCCGGCGGCCAGCAGCAGCGCGTCGCGGTGGCCCGGGCCGTCGCCGGCGACCCCGCGATTCTTCTGGCCGACGAGCCGACCGGTAACCTCGACTCGGTCAATGGCGAAG
Source organism: Gemmatimonadota bacterium (assembly GCA_025357945.1). Classification (GTDB taxonomy): domain Bacteria; phylum Gemmatimonadota; class Gemmatimonadetes; order Gemmatimonadales; family GWC2-71-9; genus Palsa-1233. The sequence continues at coordinate 74,634 of JANYLJ010000034.1, read as the reverse complement.
CGGTGATGGGCCTGCTGCGCGAGTTGCACCGCAACGGCGCCACCATCTGCATGGTGACCCACGATCCGCGCTACGAAGCCCATGCGGACCGGTCGATTCACTTGTTTGATGGACGGGTGATTGATGAGCAGACGGCCGCGGCGTTGCAGGTACCGTAGGGACAGCCATGAGCCACGAGCCCGTGAACAGCAGCCGTGAGCCGTGAGCCCCGGACGGTACGCTAGCGCGTGCGGGTGCACGCTAACTCAACCCACGGGCTCATGGCTCACGGCTGCTGTTATGGCTGTTCGCCTGAAAGGAACCCCATGACCCGCCTGCTCCAGGACCTTCGCTACGCCATTCGTGGGTTGATCAAGACGCCGGCATTCACCATCGGCGTGATCGTCACGCTGGCGCTGGGGATCGGCATCAACGCGACGATGTTCGCGGTGGTCGATACCCTCTTCCTCCGTGCACCCGATGGCGTGAAGAATCCGGACGGAATCGTCCGGGTGTACTATCGGAGAACTCTCGGCTCGATGGGCACGTTTACCGGACCGAGCAGCACGTTTCCGTCCTACGTCGACTTGCGCGACCACGTGCCGGGATTCGAGGAGGTCGCGGCGGTGTCGGTCACGTCGCTCGGACTGGGCCGCGGCGCCGAGGCAAAGAATGTCACGGTTGGCGTCGTCTCGTATCAGTACTTCCCCATGCTGGGCGTGGCGCCGGTGCTCGGCCGGTTGTTCACCGATGCGGAGGACCGCACCGGCGGTGATCGCGTGGCCGTGCTCACCTATCAGTTCTGGCAACGGCAGTTTGGCGGCGATCGGAGCGTCATCGGCAAGACGCTGCCGATCGGCAAAGGGACCTACACCGTCATCGGTGTCGGTCCCAACGGATTCGCCGGAATTGATCTCGCCAGCGTCGACCTGTTCCTTCCAATTCATCCAGCTGCCGAGGGCGACGTCGCACCGCCGGAAGCGATGACCGGTCGCGGATACTGGTGGATGACGGTCGTCGCGCGGGTGAAACCCGGAATTCCCGTGGCCGCAGCGGCGGCACAAGCCACAGTCGCGTATCGGCGGGGGATGTCGGAGGGGCCCACGAAGGACTCGACCACCCAGGTCATGCTCGGCCCGATCGAGGAGGCGCGACGTCCGGAGGTGTCGAGCGACGCGAAAGTGGCACTCTGGATCGGCATGGTGGCCGCGGTCGTCTTGCTGATTGCCTGTGCGAATGTGGCCAACCTGCTGTTAGCCCGCGGCGTGAGCCGGCGCCGCGAATTGGCCGTTCGCGCGAGTCTCGGCGCCGGTCGCGCCGGCCTGATTCGCACGCTGCTCTCGGAAACGTTTGTGCTCGCGATCGCCGGCGGCGCGAGCGCGATCGTGCTGGCGCTGTGGGCCGGCGGGATCGCGCGGGGCTTCCTGCTTCCCTCTTTCTCTCCAGACATTCCACTGGTGCAGGGCCGCGTCCTGCTCTTCACCGGTGTTGCGGTAATCCTTACCACCACGTTGACAGGGCTGGTGCCGGCGTTGCATGCAAGCCGCACCGACCTGGTGGGCGCGCTCAAGAGCGGCGGCCATGGCAGCACCGGCCGCGGCGCCACCACCCGGGCGACGCTCCTGGTGGTCCAGATTGCGTTGACGCTGGTGCTGCTGGTGGGCGCCGGACTGTTTGTGAGATCGCTGCGCAAGGCACAGGATATCGATCTCGGTTTCGACGCCGACCGCGTGTATGCCGTTTCGATGCGGCTTGGCGCCATCGGAATGAGCAGTGCCGAGGCCAACGACGTGTACCTGCATCTGGTCGATCGGTTCCGGCAGCTGCCAGGAGTGGAACGCGTCGCGGCGTCGATGGGAACTCCATTCCGCAACGCCTACGTGGAATCCATGCGGGCAGAAGGAGTGGATTCGCTGCCAAGCCTCAAGGCGGGCGGTCCATACTATCAGGCAGTCACTCCAGAGTACCTGGCGACGATGGGCACCCGCATGGTGCAGGGGCGCGACTTCTCGCTGTCCGATCGCGCCGGCGCTCCCCCGGTCACGGTCGTCAGCGCGACGTTTGCCAGGCTCGTTTGGCCGGGGCAGGCCGCGATCGGGAAGTGTCTCTATCGCGGCGACGATAGCGTGACAACCTGCACGCGAGTGATCGGCGTGGCCGCCGACGCGAAGCGAGGATCGGTGACCGAGACCGAGACCCTGCTCTATTACGTGCCATTCGCGCAGGCGAAGGATCCAACGATCAACGGTGTCTTCGTGCGGATCCGGCCGGGTACCCGGGGTATCGGCGGTCCGTTGATGCGGGAAGTCCAGTCGGTCGGCAACCTGCCGTATGCCAACATCCAGTCGATCGCCGATCAGGTCGCGCCCCAGCTGCGGTCGTGGCGCCTGGGCGCGTCGGCATTCACGGCGTTCGGCCTGCTCGCGCTCCTGATTGCCGCGAGCGGGATCGTTGCGGTGTTGTCGTACGGCGTGTCCCAGCGGACCAAGGAAATTGGCGTACGCGTGGCGCTCGGCGCGCAATCGGCGCATGTCGTCAGGATGATCGTGGGACAGGGCCTCCGTGCCGCCCTGGTCGGCACGGCACTCGGCGCGATTGGCGCACTCGCCCTGGGTCGCGCCATCGCGTCGCTGCTCTACCAGGTACCGGCCACCGATCCGCTGGTGTTCGGCGGCGTCGTGGTTGTATTGCTGACAGTCGTGTTCGCGGCGGCGTTCTTTCCGGCCCGTCGCGCCTCGCGCATCGCGCCGATGATTGCGCTACAATCTGAGTAATGCTCGATCTCCGGAATCCCGATGATTTCGCTCAACGACGTTGAAAAGAGCTATCCCCTCGCCGGTGGCCGAAGCTACGTCCTCCGGCGCATTACGCTCGACATCACGCAGGGGGAGTTCGTCACCATCATGGGTCCGTCGGGCGCCGGCAAGTCGACGCTGCTCGCCGTGCTCGGCATGCTCGACGGCGCCTGGACCGGCGAATACCGGCTGCACGATCATGTTGTGCACCAACTCGACGCCAAGAAGCGCGTGGCGTTGCACAAGCAGTATGCCGGCTTCGTGTTCCAGCAGTATCACCTGCTGGACGACCTGACGGTTGCGGAAAACCTCGACATGCCGCTGTCGTACCGGGATATCAAGAAATCCGAGCGGCAGGCAATGGTGGCCGACACGCTTGATCGGTTCGGCATTGTGGCCAAGAAGGATCTCTACCCGACCCAGCTCTCTGGCGGGCAACAACAACTCGTCGCCGTAGCCCGCGCGGTGATTCACAAGCCGTCGCTGCTGCTCGCCGACGAACCGACTGGCAACCTGCACTCGGCGCAGGGACGCGAAATCATGGAACTGTTCAAGGCGCTCAATCAGGCCGGCACGACGATCGTGCAGGTGACGCACTCGGAAACGAACGCGGCGTACGGCGATCGAATCATCAACCTCAAGGACGGCTGGGTCGTGTGATCGACACCCTGATCCCCGACCTCCGCTTCGCCGCCCGCACCCTCCGCCGGGCGCCGCTCTACACCGTCACGTCCATCCTGACGCTCGCGCTGGGAATCGCGCTCGTGACGGCAGCGTTCTCCCTCATCGACGGTGTGCTGGTCCGGCCGTTGCCATTCGCGGACGCCGACCGCATAGTCATGTTGGCGCAGCGCGACGCTCAGGGCAATCTCAGCGGCGTGTCGTACCCCAACTTTCAGGACTGGCAGCGTCAGGATTCTGCCGGTGCGTTCGCGCAGATGGCCTACGCGCGCGGACGCGGCATCGTGCTGCAACTGCCCAGTGGGCCGCAGCCGATATTGGCGGCATTCGTGTCGCCGCATTTCTTCGGCGTGATGCAGCCGCACCCGCTGTTCGGCCGTCTGTTCAGCGATGATGAAGAGCGGCGCGCTGATCACGTTACCGTGCTGACCTACACCGTCTGGCGAGATCACTTCGCCAGCGACCCGCAGGTGCTGGGACGGGCGCTCACGCTGACCGACGGCGTGTTCACCGTGATCGGCGTGCTGCCGCGCGGGACGGAGTACCCTGACTTTGCCAACATCTATCTTCCGCTTGCGGCTGTTGCGGCGACTGAGCGCGTGCTCACCGCCCGCGACTTCCTGGCCGACAGCCGCGTCGTCGCCCGTCTGAAGCCGGGCGCGACCGTCGACCGCGGCACGACCGAACTCAGCGCAATTGCCCGCCGGCTCGCCGCCGCCTATCCGGCCGAGAACGCCGGCTGGACGTCGGCGAGCCTGACTCCGCTGCGACAGGTGTTGCTCGGGAGTGCCGGGTCGCAATTGACGATGCTCGGTATCGCCATGACACTGGTATTGATCATTGGCTGGGTGAACGTGACCAACCTCGCCCTGGTGCGCGCCACGGGCCGCACGCGCGAGCTCGCGATCCGTACCAGTCTCGGTGCATCGCGCGGGCGCATCGTCCGCCAGTTGCTGGGTGAACAACTGCTGCTTGCGCTCGCGGCCGGGGCGCTCGGCGCGTTCGCCGCGAGCTGGGTGCTCGCGGCCGTGCGGGGCCTCGCCGCGGGTGCACCGGGCGCCGACGCCGTGGGCATCCACGGACGCTCGCTCCTGTTCGCCGCCGCCATCGCCGCGATCTCGGCGCTCGCCGTGGGCGCACTTCCCGCGCTGCGCGCCGCGCGGATCAACCTTACCGAGTCCCTCACGGAAGGCTCCGGCGGTGTGGGCAGCAGCGCCCGGCAACTCCGGGTCCGCGCCGCTCTCGTCGTGGGCGAGATCGCATTGGCGCTGACGCTGGTGATCGCCGCTGGTCTGCTGGTCAAGAGCTACTGGATGTTGAGCCACGTGGATCCAGGATTCAACACCCACGGGCTGGTGGCGATCGACCTGTCGCCCCCAGGCAAGCGATACGCCGAGCCGGCGCAGGCGGGGGCGTATTACAGCCGGGTACTCGATGCGGTACGCGCCGATCCCGGCGTCGAGCGGGCCGCGCTCACCAATCACCTGCCGCTCAACGGCGCGGCGTTGCCGACTCACGTGGAGATTTCGGGGCGCGTTGCCGATCCCCAGCACGACCCGCAGGTGCTGTTCCGCACGCTGTCGCCCGAATACCTGGGTACCCTGGGTATTCCGTTGCGCAGCGGCCGCAACTTCAACGCAGCCGACCTCACCAGCGGCACGGCAGTCCTCGTCAACCAGACCTTTGCCCGGGCGTTCTTGCCGGGTCAGGACCCAATCGGCCGGCCGGTGATGCTGCACAAGTCGGCGCAGGGATACGCCGACCTGGGTGAACCGCTGCCGGGGATCGTCGTGGGCGTGATCGGCGACGTGCATCACTTTGGCGTTGGTTCGCCGCCTGTGGCTGAGATTTACGTGCCCTACACCCGTAACCCGTGGTCGCACATGGTCGTCGTGGCGCGGGCGCGCGCCGGCGCCCAGGCGCTGATCCCGGCCATGCGCAGGGCGATCCTGAGCGTCGACCCATCGACGATCGTCAGTGGCGGCGTCTTCGGCGGATTCGTTGTAATCGACGATCTCCGTGACGGCGGCGTGTCGTCGGAGCGATTCAACATGATGCTCCTCGGCGGATTCGCCGGTTGCGCGCTGCTGTTGTCGAGCATCGGTATCTCCGGCTTGATGGCCTACGTGGTGGCGCAGCGCACTCGGGAACTGGGCATCCGCATGGCGCTCGGTGCACGCGCTGCCGATGTGCGGCGGCTGGTACTTGGGGCCGGAGCGCAGTTGGTCGCGATCGGTGTTGTTGTCGGTCTGGCGGGCGCGTTCGGGTTGACGCGACTGCTTGCCAGCCAGCTGTTCGGCGTTAGAGCCACCGACCTGCCGACGTTCGGCGTGATGACGCTCGTGCTGGCCGTAGTCGCGCTGTTGGCGTGTTATCTCCCCGCGCGGCGCGCGGCACAGGTCGATCCGATGGTGGCGTTGCGAAACGAGTAGGCGAGTTGACCGGTGAATCGCCGTGTGCGACAAGCCATGAGCCGTGAGCCCCAGACGCGAGGTTAGCCTGCCGGCCGCCGGGGTCACAGTTTCTTGTAGATCAAGGCGGCGAGCATGCGCTGCACCTCCGCGACCCGAGCCAAGGCGAGGTCCGCCGTATCCCGTCGCATCAACAATAGGTCACGGGAAAGCAACAGATGGGGTTCAAGCTCTCTCGCGGATCCTTGGGCGATATGCAGAAAGCGCTCTTGATCGCGGTGACCGATGCGACCCCGGCTCTCGGCAATGTTGGCGGGAATTGAGGCCGCGGCACGCCGTAACTGAGAGGTAAGTCCGTACTTTTCACTCGATGGAAAACGGCGCGTGAACGCGTACACGTCCAGCGTAAGCGCGTGGGCGCGCTGCCAGACCTTGAGACCCTTGAAATCGCCCAGCATTCAATCCTGTTGTCGGCGAGTCGAGAATGCCATTGACTGGACAACGTTCCGGGATTATTTGCCGCCGCGCGGGGCTCAACGACGCACGCGCTAACGCCGACTGCGGGCTCACGGCTCACGGCTCACGACGCTAACCTTACCGTTATGACGAACTCCCCTTCCGCCACCCTCCTCATCGCCGATGACGACCGCGACGTCCTCGAAGCATTGAGGCTGTTATTGCGCAGCGAGGGCTACACCCTCGAGACCGCCATGTCGCCGGCCGGAATCCTCGCAGCGGTGGCTGGCCACGACTTCGCCGCCGCCCTCATCGACATGAACTACACCCGCGATACCACCAGCGGCAGCGAAGGTCTCGATCTGCTGCAGCGGCTCCAGCAACTCGACGCGACCCTGCCGGTCGTCGTCATGACCGCCTGGGGCAGCATCGAGGGAGCCGTCGCCGCGCTCCGGCGTGGTGCCCGCGACTATGTCGAGAAACCATTCGACAACACCCGCTTGCTCCATGTGCTGCACACGCAGATCGAACTCGGTCGCGCACTGCGCCGGAGCCAGCGCCTCGAAAGCGAAAACGCAGCGCTCCGTCCGATCGGCGCCCCGCAGCTGATCGCCGAATCCCCAGCGATGCAACCGGTGCTTCGGCTGATGGAACGGATCGGGCCCTCGGACGCGAACGCGCTGATCACCGGCGAACACGGCACCGGCAAGGAGGTCGTCGCCGCGTGGCTCCACGCGGCGTCCGCACGGGCATGGCGCCCGATGGTGACGGTCAACCTCGGCGGACTTGCGGATGGCGTGTTCGAGAGCGAGCTGTTCGGTCACGCCAAGGGCGCCTTCACTGATGCCAAGACCGATCGGGTCGGGCGGTTCGAACTCGCCGACGGCGGCACGCTCTTTCTCGACGAAATCGCCAACCTGTCGTTGACGCAACAGTCCAAGCTCTTGCGCGTGCTGCAGACCGGGGAGTTCGAGCGGGTCGGGGCGTCGCGAACGCGGAAAGTGGACGTACGCATCATTGCCGCCACCAACGCCGACGTTCGGGCCGAGGTCGCCGCCGGCCGGTTCCGCGAAGACCTGTTCTTTCGGCTCAACACCGTCGAGATCGTGCTGCCGCCGCTGCGCGCGCGACGGGAAGACATTCCGTTGCTGGCGATGCACTTCCTGCAGCAGTTCGCGCAGCGCTACCGGCGCGGCGTGACCGGCTTCTCCGCCGACGGCATGCGGGCCCTGCTCGAATACGGCTGGCCCGGCAACGTGCGCGAACTGGCCCACGCCATCGAACGCGCGACGCTGCTCACCGAAGGCGCGCTGGTGCGCGCGGCGGACCTCGCCTTCGGCCCGGTCGGTGGTGCGGCACCGCAGCTGGACCAGATGAGCCTGGAGGATGTCGAGCGATTGCTCATCAGCAAGGCGCTGGAGCGCTACGGCGGCAACGTGTCGCTGGCGGCGCAGGCGCTGGGGTTGTCGCGGAGCGCGCTGTATCGGCGGTTGCAGCGGTATGGGCTGTGACAGACGGCAATGAGCCGTGAGCCCGCACGTTGAGCAAGCGTGCGCGTCTCACACGCTAGCTTACCGTCCGGGCTCACGGCTCACGGCTCACGACTCACCAAACTGAAATGATCTCCTAGAATGCCCCCCTCCCACGAACGCCAGATCACGCTCCTCGCGCTCGTCGCCGGCCTCCCCGCGCTGGTCGTTGCGGTCGTCCTGCTCTGGACCGGCGACTTCGCGCCGCGCGTGCAGTGGACACTGGCGATCGCACTGGTCGTGTTCTCCCTCAGTTGTGCCATGGCGCTCCGCGAGCGGGTGATTCGGCCGCTGCAGACCCTGTCCAACATGCTCGCCGCGATTCGCGAACAGGACTATTCTCTGCGGGCTCGCCGCTCGAGTCCCGAGGACGCGCTGGGGCTGGCGATGCTCGAGCTCAATTCGCTGATGAACGAACTGCGCGAGCGCCGCCTCGGGGCACTCGAGGCGACAGCGCTGTTGCAGCGGGTGATGGGCGAGATTGACGTCGCGGTGCTCGCCTTCGATGACGCCGGTGCGCTCCGCCTCGTCAACGCCAGCGGCGAGCGCCTGCTCGGCCAATCCGCCGGGCGCTTGCTCGGCCGGCGTGCGGATGAACTGGGGTTGGCGGGCTGCCTGTCTGGTGATGCGCCGCGATTAATCGAGCTGCACGTGGGTGGCACGGCTGGTCGTTGGGAACTTCGCCGCGGCGGGTTCCGGCAGGGTGGCCGCCCGCATCAGTTCGTCCTGCTCGCCGACGTCAGTCGTGCGCTGCGCGAGGAGGAACGGCTGGCGTGGCAGCGCCTCATCCGGGTGCTGGGGCACGAAATCAACAACTCGCTCACGCCGATCCGCTCGATCGCCGATCGCCTGCAACACCTCCTCGGCCGATCGCCGCCCGAGGGCGAACTCCGCGACGATTTGGACCGCGGCCTGGGCGTTATCGCATCACGATCCGAAGGGCTGAGCCGGTTCCTGGCCTCGTACACGAGGCTGGCCCGCCTGCCGCCACCCCGATTCGGACCGGTCAACGTGCCGGAATGGGTCCAGCGCACCGTGCGGCTCGAGACGCGCATGGTGATCGAGGTGATTCCCGGCCCGGATGTCACGTTACACGCTGATGGCGATCAGCTCGATCAATTGCTCATCAACCTGATCGCCAATGCGGTCGACGCTGCCGCAGCCACCGATGGCGGTGTGCGGGTGCGGTGGAGCAGCACGGGCGGTGGCTTCGCCCTCGTGGTGGAGGACGACGGCCCGGGCCTGCCCGATTCGGCCAACCTGTTCGTACCGTTTTTCACCACCAAACCTGGTGGGACTGGCATCGGACTGGTGCTGTCACGACAGATCGCGGAAGCGCATGGCGGTAGACTGGCATTGATCAATCGCACAGGGGGCAGGGGGTGTGAGGCACGGTTGACATTGAGGCGACAACACCAGCCGTGAGCCGTGAGGCCGCAGGTTGAGCTAGCGTGCGCGCCTCACACGCTAGCTTACCGTCCGGGGCTCCCGGCTCACGGCTCCCGGCCACCTGGCCGTTCCGATCATCCTTTTGCAACGGTCCGGCGTACACCCTTCATGCGCATCCTCATCGTCGAAGACGACCCGGCGCTGGCCGACTTGCTCCGCCGCACGTTACGTGAAGCCGCGATGGCGGCCGATGTCGCCGTGACCGGTAGCGACGGGCTCACCGCGCTCGCCGTCAACGACTACGATCTTGCCGTGCTCGACGTCGGGCTTCCCGACGTGGACGGCTTCGAGGTCTGCCGGCGCCACCGCGAGCGGGGCGGCCGCACGCCGATCCTCATGCTCACGGCGCGCGCTGGCCTGGACGACCGCGTGCGCGGCCTCGACGTGGGCGCTGACGACTACCTTTCCAAGCCGTTTGCGATCGAGGAGCTGCTCGCCCGGTTGCGGGCGCTGGCGCGGCGCCCGACGGCGACGCTCGACGTGGTGCTCCGCTTCGCTGACCTGGAACTCGACACGCGGTCACTCGCCGCGCGCCGGGGCGGCCTCACCATCCGCCTGACCGCGCGCGAGTACGCCCTGCTCGAGTACCTGATGCGCAACCCGGAGCGGGTCGTCAGTCGCAGCCAGATTCTCGAGCACGTGTGGGATGACAACTTCGATCCGGTCGGCAACGCCGTCGACGTCCTCGTCGGCCGGTTGCGCCGCCGGATACACCCCGAAGGGCAGGCACCGCTGATTCACACGGTTCGCTCGCGCGGCTACATCCTCTCGGTGGCCGAACCCGCTGATGGCCCTTAGCCGGTTCCGCCTCCGGCTGACGGCCGGCTTTGCCGTCGCCTTCTTCGTGGGAACCGCGATCCTTGAAGGCGCCGGGTACGCCTACGTCACCTGGACCGGCAGCCGCTACGACTTCAACGAGCGGCTCAAGGAGGCGGCGGCCGGATCGCGCATCGCGATCCGCCGCGAGGCCAGCCACATCAACGTCGACAGCACCGTGTTTGACGGCGTGAAGCAGGCGCTGCGCGACCTGGCACCGTCCAAAGTCGCCTTCGTCGTCTACGACTCGAGTGGCGCGCGCCTGACCATGGGCGGCGACAGCACGATGATCGCGGCGATTCCCGGCGCCGACGCCCTGCCCGACGTGGGCGACATCGGTACCAGCTCCCTTCCCAAAGGGCTTGACATGCGCTTCGCTGCCGACACCGTGCGCGGCGCACACGTCGTCGTGGCAGCCACGACGGACCTGCTGCGTCGTCGACAATACAAGTTCCGAATCCGGCTCGCCGTGATGTTCCCCATCGTACTGATCCTGGCGCTGGCGATCGGGTATTCGCTAACGCGGTTCGCCCTCGCCCCGATCGACGCGCTCGGCCGTGCGGCCGATGCCATCGCCCCCGGCGAGCTCGCTGGCCGACTGCCGTTGCACCGGCAGCGCGATGAACTCGATCACCTGGCGCTGCGCTTCAATCGCCTGCTCGATCGCATCCAGGGCCTGCAGGAGCAGTCCCACCGCTTTCTCCGCGAAGTGGCGCATCAGATCCGCACACCGCTCACCCTGGTGCTCGGCGAAGCCGAACTCGGTCTCGAGCGCGAGCGTACACCGGAGGAGTACGTGCGCGTGTTGCGGCGTGTGCACGCTGCCGCGGGGCAGATGACGCACCGCGTGCAGGATCTGATGCTGCTGGCGCGGATGGAAGCGGGCGAGCGGCCGCCGCTTCGGGACGACGTCGAGCTCGATGCGCTCGCGCTCGAGGCGACCGACATGTTCCGCGCCCGCGCCCGGACGCTGGGTCAGCAACTGGAACTGCACGAGATCATGCCGTGCGAAGTGACCGGTGATGAGGCGCTCCTGCGCGAGGCGCTCCTCGAACTGCTCGAGAACGCCTGCCGTCACGGTGAGCCGGGGGCACCGGTCGCCGTGAGCGTACGCCGCGACGGCGCCAGCGTCCTCCTCGAAGTGCGCAGCACGGGCGAGCCGATCCCCACCGAACCGCGCCTGACCGACCGCGCCGACGATACTGGCCGCACCGGTGGCCTCGGCCTCTCCATCATGCGCTGGATCGCCAGCATCCACGGCGGCGAGTTGGTGATCCGGCGAGTGGGCCGGGAAAATGTGGTCGGGCTCCGCCTGCCGACGCGGACCGGTTAGTACCGGGCGTTCAGGCGCAGGCTCACGACCGCAGCTGGACCGCGGTCCCTGTTATAACCGGGGTTGGTGATGAACTGCACGTCGGGGGACAGCTGCAGATACGAGCCGAGTTGGAGTCGATAGTAGAGCTCGATCACCGCCTCGGTCCCATATCGCAGCTGCCCGTCGCCGAGCAAGAAGCCTTGCCCGCCGGCGGCCAGGTACTCGCGATGGGTGCGGGAGAGGCCGTCGGCGGCGATCGCGATGCCGAGGCGATCCGGGCGGCGCCCCCAGCGTGCACCGGCGACCTGGAGGCCCGCACTCGCGTGCGTATCCACCTCGGTAAACGCGAAACTCTCATTGTGCCCGTCGCTCCAGCCGAGCCGCGCGAAGACACCAGTTTCGCCGCCGTCAGCCAACGGCAGTTCGGCATTCAGCCCGAGACCAAACTTGGTCCGGGCCGGCGCATCGTCGGCAACGATGTCTGGCGGTCGATGTTCGCTCACGCCGATCGAGTCGGCGACGGCGTATCGCCCCATCCGGGCATGGTTGAGATAGGCAAGAAGCCGCACGACCGCACCGTGCGGTGCCGCGACTGTCAGCTCCACATTTTCGCCGCGCGCGTGTGGCAGGTCGCCGTCGAACTGGTTCCCGTTCGCTTGCGTCGGCATCTGGAAAATGCCGGCGCGCAGGGTCCAGGAGCCGGTAATCCACGCGGCCGCGAGGCCGTTCGAGTAGCCGCGCGTGTTCGCGGCATAGTCCCAGGCGCCGTTCTGAAACAAGACCCAGTCGAGAAACTGCGTCCGGGTGGCATTGGCGTACCGGTTGACGTCGAAGAGGTCGGTCGCGGCCAGCCGTCCGAAGGTGAGTTCAACGCGTCGGCGTGAGACGACCCGCGGCAGGTCATCGGGCGCGCGGCCAACGGTGTCCCGTTCACGGCTGCCGAACGCATGGGTCCAACGGACAAACGCGCGAGCGACATAGGGCGCGTCGCCAAGGTCAACCGAGCCTTGGCGCAGCACATCGCCGTTGGTGACGCCCGCCAGCCCCGAGGCGTGGCTGATTCCCGAACCGCGGATCATTTCCGCGTCGACGTACAGATCGAACCCACGCCCCAGGCAGCCGCCGGCATAGAGTCCGTAACTCTGGCTCAACTGCTGGTCGCCGTCGCTGCGCAGACTCATCGGTCCGGCGTAGGGACTGTGGAATGGCAAAAGATGCTGCCCGATGAACGTGGCTTGCGCGCCGAGCAGGGCTGGCACGTGGGAGCGGCACGCCGGTGCCTGCGCCCGCGCCGCGCCAGGGACAGCCGCCAACCCCGTGATGAGCATGACGCGCGCGATCAGAGCCAGGTCCCGAACCGCCGGATGTACCAGCCCTTCACGACCTGTGTCAGCGCCACGTAACTGAGGAGAATGACGAATAACCACGCGAAGTAGCTCGCTGGGAGCGCCTGCAGACCCAGCTTCCGGCCGAGCGCCAGGAACGGCAGGACGATGCCGCAGACCATGATGGCGGCCGTGAGCGCCAGGACCGGCCACGTCGCCCGGCTTTGCAGGAACGGCACCTTCGCGGTGCGGATCATGTGCACGATTAGCGTCTGGGTGAGCAACGATTCGATAAACCACCCCGACTGGAACAGGGATTGGTGTGCCGGGTTGTTGGCACCGAAGAAATGCCACATCACGAGGAACGTCACGATGTCGAAGACCGAACTGGTCGGACCGATGAAGAGCATGAACCGGCCGATGTCCTCCGCCCGCCACTTCCTCGGCACCGTGAGGTACTCGGGGTCCATGTCGTCCCAGGGGATCGACGTCTGGGAGAAGTCGTAGAGCAGGTTGAGCGTCAGCAGCTGGATCGGCAGCATCGGCAGGAACGGCAGGAACGCACTCGCGATCAACACACTGAACACGTTCCCGAAGTTCGAGCTCGCCGTCATCTTGATGTACTTGATCGTGTTCCCGAAGGTCTTGCGCCCTTCGATCACCCCTTCCTCCAGCACCATCAGGCTCTTTTCGAGCAGGATGATGTCGGCCGACTCCTTGGCGATGTCGACGGCCGAATCCACCGAGATGCCGACGTCGGCCTCGCGCAGTGCGCCAGCATCGTTGATCCCGTCCCCCATGAAGCCGACGGTGTGTCCGCGGGCGCGCAATGCCCGGACGATCCGCACCTTGTCATCCGGCGTCAGCTTGGCGAACACCACGCCGCGATCGGCGACCTCACCGAGTTGGTTGTCGTCGAGCCCGACGAGTTCGCTTCCGAGGACGATGTGGTCCACGGCCAAACCCACGTCGCGGCACACCTTCCGGGAGACGAGGTCGTTGTCCCCGGTCAGGATCTTCACCGTGACACCGTGGGATGCGAGCGCCTTGAGTGCCGGGGCGGCACTTTCCTTCGGGGGGTCGAGGAAGGAGACGAACCCGGCGAGTACGAGATCGGACTCGTCGGTGACGGCGTATGCCCCGTGGCTCGGGTCGAAGTCGCGGTAGGCGACCGCGACGACGCGAAAGCCATCCTCGTTGAGTTCGGCAACCACGTCCTTGGCGACCTGAACCCGCTCGGCGGTGAGGTCCATGACCCGGTCCTCGTCCCGCACCGACTGGCAGACCGCGAGGACTTCCTCGACGGCACCCTTGCAGATGAGTTGGTGGCGCTCGTGCTTGCGGTCGACGACGACCGACATCCGGCGCCGGGTGAAATCGAAGGGGATCTCGTCGACCTTGCCATAGGCGTTGTCGAGCGATAGTTCAGCCTTCAACTCGCCATGGTCCAGCACCGCCACGTCCAGCAGGTTCTTGAGCCCGGTCTGGTAGAAACTGTTGAGGTACGCCAGGGCGAGGACCCAGTCATCCTCTTCGCCGACGACATTGATGTAGCGCTCGAGCACGATCTTGTCCTGCGTCAGCGTGCCGGTCTTGTCGGTGCACAGAACATCCATCGCGCCGAAGTTCTGGATCGCGCTGAGCCGCTTGACGATCGTCTTGTGCCGCGCCATCGTGACCGCGCCCTTGGCGAGGTTGGTGGTGACGATCATCGGCAGCATTTCGGGCGTGAGCCCAACGGCAACCGCGAGGCCGAACAGGAACGCCTCCAGCCAGTTGTGCTTGCTCAGTCCGTTGATCAGAAACACGATCGGCACCATGACAACGATGAACCGGATGAAGAGCCAGCTCACCTTGCTCACGCCCACGTCGAAGGCGGTCGTCACGCGCTGGCCGACCAGCCCCTTCGCCATCGCGCCGAACGACGTGCTGCTGCCGGTGGCGGCGACCACCGCAGTCGCCGTTCCACTCACCACGTTGGTGCCCATGAAGCAGATGGTCGGCAGCTCGGTGAGTGCGGTGGGTCCGGCGGGTTGCGTGGCGCGGTCCATTTTCTCGACCGGGAGCGCCTCGCCGGTGAGCGATGACTGACTGACGAACAGGTCTTTTGCCGCGACCACGCGCACGTCGGCCGGCACCATATCCCCCGCCGACAGGTAGACGATGTCGCCCGGCACCAGTTCGTCCATCGGGATCTCCCGCCGCCGCATCGGCGGGAGGTTGCCGACAAACTCGTCACCATCCCGTTCGACCGCTGTGCTCGTCCGCACCAGCGCCCGCAGTGCCTGGGCGGCCTTGCTCGAGCGATATTCCTGGGCGAAGCGGAGCATCGTGCTCAGCAGTACCATGAGGCCAATGACGATGACGGCTTCCTCGTCGCCGGTGAGGCCGGAGACGATCGCCAAGGTCGTCAGCAGGACGTTGAACGGGTTGGCGAAGGCGTGCGCGAGCTGCCGATACCACGCCGGTGGTTTTTCATGGGCGACTTCGTTTCGCCCGAACTGTTCGCGGCGACGCTCGACCTCCGCGTCGGTCAGTCCGATCAGGCGCGCATCGAGCGCGTGGAGCACGGCGTCGGTATCGAGCCAGGCCAGGCGGTGCAACGCCTCGCCAGCCGCCGATGTGGCATCGGTTGCGGTGCGTGGATCGCGGGCGGGCGCGGCAGCCCTGCTGGATGGAATGGTCATGGTGCACTCGCTGGTATGAGTCCTGCCGTTGCGCGCGCTGCCATTGTAGAGGGTTGCCGGACCGGCTGTCAATCCAATCCGGGTGCGGGGCATACCAATCGGGGTATGATACAACCGTCTCGCGATCGGATTGCTCCCCATGTCACTCGCCCATTGACCACGACCAAGCCCGCGCACCTGGTACTGGTGATCGACGACGAACTCGCGATCCGCCGCGTCGTGCGCAACGCCTTTCAAGACTCGGCCCGCGTGATCGAGGCCGGCACCGGTGCCGCGGGGATCGACCGCGCGGCCGCCGAGCGCCCCGACCTGATCATCCTCGACCTCGGGCTCGCCGACACCAGCGGCCTCGAGGTGTGCCGCGAGATCCGGGCGTGGTCGAGCGTGCCGATCCTCGTCCTCTCGGCGCGGCACGCCGACGCGGAGAAGGTCCAGCTGCTCGACGCCGGCGCCGATGACTATCTCACCAAGCCGTTCAGCACGTCCGAGCTGCAAGCCCGTGCCCGGGCACTGTTGCGCCGCGCCGCGACGACCACGGGGCAAGGCGAGGCGCGCATCGTGATCGGTGACCTGGTGCTCGACCTCACCGCGCGAGCGTTGACCCGCGCCGGCGAACTGCTGCACCTCACGCCGATCGAATGGGACCTGCTGCGCGTGCTGATGACGCACGCCGGGCGAACCCTGACCCATCAGTTGCTCTTTCGGGAGGTCTGGGCCGACAAGCAGTTCGGCGATGCGCAGCAGTACCTGCGCGTGTACGTCGCGCACCTCCGGCGCAAGATCGAGGCGGACTCGCTGCGACCGCGCTACATCCACACCGAGCCCGGGGTCGGCTACCGCTTTGCCACGGCCGCGGAATTCCCGCGCCCGCCCGCATGACGCCGCGAGCTGCCACTCGCCACTGGCTCACCTGGGTGATTGCCACGGCCGGCGTGACCGCCGTCCTGCTGCTCGTTCGCCGCGACCTCGAAAAGACCCACATCGCCCTGGCGTATCTCCTCCTCGTGCTGGCGGGGAGCGCGAGTGCCGGCCACCGCGTCGGCCTGGCGCTCGCTGCCGTGTCGTTCCTGCTCTTCGACTGGGGTTTCATCCCGCCCTACAACACGCTCGCCATTACCAACCCGCTCGACTGGTTCGTTCTCGCGGCGTTCCTCATCGTCAGCGTCGTGGCGGCTGAGTTGCTGCACCGGGCGCAACGCGAGGCCCGCACCGCCGGTGAGCGTGAATCGTTGCGCGAGGCGAACCGCCTCAAGAACGCCCTGCTCGCGTCGGTGTCGCACGACCTGCGCACGCCACTGACCACCATCAAGGCGCTGGCGCACGACCTCGCCGGCATCGATGATCGGGCGATGGTGATCGAACAGGAGGCCGATCGCCTCAATCGCATGGTCGCCGACCTGCTGGACCTGACCCGGGTCCAGAGTGGCACGCTGGTGTCCACCATCGAGATCACTCCCGTCGATGATCTCGTCGGTGCCGCGTTGCAGCGCGTGTCGGGGGCGATGCCCGAACGCAACGTCCGCGTCGAACTGGCCGAGGGAGGCACCCTGCTGATCGGCCGATTCGACCTGGCCGCCTCGCTGCGCATCCTGGTCAACCTGATCGAGAACGCGCACAAGTATTCGCCGGCGGGCGCGCCGATCGAATTGCTCGCCGTGCGGCGCGGTGCCTGGATCGAGCTCACCGTCGGCGATGCCGGTCCCGGCGTGCCCGAGGCCGAACGCGAGCGGATCTTCCAGGCGTTCTACCGGCGACCAGATGTTGCGTCCGATGTCGGCGGAACCGGTCTTGGACTCGCGATCGCGCGTGGCCTCGCCGAAGCGCAGGGCGGGACGCTTCGCTACCTGCCGCGAGCCGGTGGCGGCTCCTTGTTCGTGCTGTCGCTCCCCGCCGCCGACTTGCCCGGCCAGTACGCCGATGGCTGACGTACCGGCACTTTCGCGAAATCTTAACGCCGGCAACCGGGTTCTTTGTGCGGAGTTAATCGCACCGCGGGTACGGTTGTCCCCATGAACCCCCCGAACAGTCCACCGTCATGGCGAACCCGGCTGCGCCAGGGAATCCTCGGCAAGCCGCGGGATCTCGCCGATACCGGCCTCTTTCAACGCCTCGCCCTGATTCCGTTCCTCGCCTGGGTCGGCCTCGGTGCCGACGGCCTCTCCAGTTCGAGCTACGGCCCGCAGGCGGTGTTCGAGACGCTTGGCGAACACACGTTCCTCGCCCTCGGACTCGTCGTGCTGATGGCCGGCACCGTGCTTCTGATATCGGCGGCGTACAGCCGGATCATCGAGGCGTTTCCCACCGGCGGCGGCGGCTACGTCGTCGCGACCGAGCTGCTCGGGCCGCGGGCCGGGGTGGTCTCGGGATGCGCCCTGCTCGTCGATTACGTCCTGACGATCACCACGTCAATTGCGGCCGCGGGCGATGCCATCTTCTCCTTTCTGCCGCCGGCGTGGCACTCGGTGGAACTGCCGTTCGAAGCGGCGGTGATCGTCGGCCTCAGCGTGCTCAACATCCGTGGCGTGCGCGAGTCGGTGCTCGCCCTCACACCGATCTTCATCATTTTCCTGGTGACCCACGCGATCGTGATCGGCGGCGGAATCTTTGCCCACGCGAGCACGGCGGCCGCCACCATCTCGGAAGTCACCACCGGATACCACCGCGGCCTGAGCGCCCTCGGCACCGGCGGAATGATCCTCCTCTTTCTGCGCGCCTACTCGCTCGGCGGCGGCACCTACACCGGCATCGAGGCCGTGTCGAACGGCCTGCCGATCATGCGCGAGCCGCGCGTCCGCACCGGCAAGCGCACCATGCTTTACATGGCCGGCTCGCTCGCCATCACCGCGTCGGGACTGTTGCTCTGCTACCTCCTCTGGCACGTCGTGCCGACGCCGGGGAAGACCATGAACGCGGTCCTGGTCGAACGCATGGTGGCCGGGCTGCCGCTCGGTGGCGTGTTCCTCGTGGTGACACTCGTGTCCGAAGGGGCGCTGCTCGTGGTCGCCGCGCAAGCCGGGTTTATCGACGGCCCGCGCGTGCTGTCCAACATGGCGATCGATAGCTGGATGCCGCACCGTTTCAGCGCGTTGTCCGAGCGGCTCACCACCCAGAACGGCATCCTGCTGATGGGACTCGCCGCACTCGTCGCACTGCTCTATACCCGGGGCCGCGTGGATCACCTGATCGTGATGTATTCGATCAACGTCTTCCTGACCTTCTCGCTGTCGATGTTCGCGATGCTCCGCTTCTGGTTGCGCGGCCGTCGCGGCCGTGCCCCGACGGGGGACAAGCCCGGCCGGTCCTGGGGCATGGAACAGCAACGGGTCTGGAAGCGCCGCGTCACGCTCTTCGGCGCCGGACTGGCCCTGTGCAGCACGGTGCTTGTGATCACGGTGTACGAAAAATTCGCCGAGGGCGGCTGGGTGACCATGGTGGTGACGTTGCTCCTGATCGCGCTCTGCCTGGTCATCAAGCGGCACTATCGCGCCAACGATTCACGAACGCGTCAACTGTTCGACGAGCTCGGCGACCTGCCGCGCAAACACGATTCCGGGTCGGGGCCCCGACCGCTCGACCCGAAACAGCCGACTGCGGTCGTTCTGGCCGGGTCGTATGGCGGCATCGGCATTCACACGATGCTCAATGTGATGCGCGCCTTTCCTTCCTACTATCAGAACTTCGTCTTCGTCGTTGTCGGCGTCGTTGATTCCGGCGGATTCAAGGGCGAACACGGCGTGGCCGACCTGAAGCAGCAGACCGCCGAGACGGTGGACCAGTACGTGGCCTTGGCCCGCCGGCTTGGGCTGCCAGCCACCGGACGCTGGTCGGTCGGTACCGACGTGGTGGCCGAGGCCGAGGCGGTGTGCCTGCTCGTGGCGAAGGAATTCCCCCGGGCCACCTTCTTCGCCGGCAAGTTGATCTTCCAGAAGGACAGCTGGTGGCGCCGGGTGCTGCACAACGAGACCGCGTTCGCGATCCAGAAGCGACTGCAATGGGACGGCAAGACGATGATGACCATGCCGGTGCGGGTGAGGGAGGAGTAGCGGTGAGCCGGGCGCCGCGCCTCCTCACTTCCTCCCCCCCCGGTCCCGGTTAGCTTTCGGCTCTCCCAAGGAGCCGCAATGCCCGACACCCCGCTGACCTCGATCACGCCAACCCGTGCCGCCGAGGAGCTGCGAAAGGTCTGTACCGCCTTCAAGGCTGGCGAGCTGAAGCACAACGAATACGAGCACAAGTTCGCCCGGATGATCGGCGAGTTGCGTGATCGCCGGATTTCCGGCACCCGCGCCGAGATTCTCGCCGCGCTCGAGCCGTTGCGGATCGAGGGCGTCGTCACGCCCGCCGAGTGGGATCGCTTCGTTTCGCAGCTTGGACTCGCCTGATCCTGGAGTACTGATGACCGCGGTTTCCCGCCGCCCAACGCCGACGGTCATGGTGGGCGGCGTTCCGGTGGGCGCGGCGCACCCGGTGGTGGTTCAGTCGATGACCAACACCGACACCGCCGATATCGCCGCAACGGTGGCACAGGTGGCCCTGCTCGCGCGCGCCGGCAGCGAGCTGGTGCGCGTCACCGTCAACAACGATGCGGCGGCGGCGGCGGTGCCCGGGATCGTCGCCGGACTTGGCCGTATCGGTGTGGCGGTCCCGATCGTCGGCGACTTCCACTACAACGGGCACCTGCTGCTGACGCGCCATCCCGACTGCGCCCAGGCGCTCGCCAAGTACCGCATCAATCCTGGCAACGTGGGTGGCAAGCGCCACGACGAGCACTTCCGCGCCATCATCGACGTCGCCCTGCAGCACGACAAGCCGGTGCGCATTGGCGTCAACTGGGGATCGCTCGACCAGGCATTGCTTACCAGCCTGATGGACACGAACGCAGCGGCGATGGTCCCGCGCGAGTCGCGCGACGTGATGCTCGATGCCATGGTCGAGTCGGCGATCCGCTCCGCCCTGTTCGCCGAAGAGATCGGCCTCGCTCACGACCGGATCGTGCTCAGTGCCAAGGTGTCGAACGTGCAGGACCTGGTGGACGTGTACCGCCTGCTCGCCGCGCGCGACGACTACCCACTGCACCTGGGCCTCACCGAAGCCGGCATGGGCATGAAGGGTGTCGTGGCGAGTGCCGCCGCGCTCGCGATCCTGCTGCAGGAAGGGATCGGCGACACCATTCGCGTCTCGCTCACCCCGGAACCGGATGGCGATCGCAGCGAAGAGGTGCGCGTCGCGCAGCAGATCCTCCAGTCGTTGTCGCTCCGCCACTTCACGCCGCAAGTCACGTCCTGCCCGGGTTGTGGCCGGACCACCAGTACGTTCTTCCAGTCGATGGCGCAGGAGATCCAGCGCCACCTGCTGCAGCGGATGCCCGCGTGGCGCGTCGATCGTCCCGGCGTCGAAGAGCTGAAGGTCGCCGTGATGGGATGCGTCGTGAACGGCCCCGGCGAATCGAAGCACGCCAACATCGGCATTTCGCTGCCGGGCACCTTCGAGGAACCGGTGGCACCGGTGTTCGTCGATGGCCAACTGGTCACCACCCTTCGCGGGGATCACATCGTGTCGGAATTCCTGGCGATCCTGGAGAGGTACGTCGCCGAGCGATACACTGCGGGAGAGACGAGAGACGAGAGACGAGAGACGAGGGCGCCGGTATGAGGAAGCCTGCAGGTCCATCGCTGCACTCAGGGCGACGGAGCAGTTCCCGTCTCTCGTCTCTCGTCTCTCGTCTCTCGTCACCATGATCCAGGACGTTGCAGCCACGCTGGCACGCGCCCCGCTGAGCGCCCTGCCGCTGTTGTTCGCGGCCGGCGTGGCAACGTCGCTCACGCCCTGCATTTACCCGATGATTCCGATCACCGCCGGCGTCCTCGGTGGCGCCGGTGCCGTGGGTCGCTCCCGCCGGCGCACCGTGCTCGTCACCCTCGTCTATGTATTGGGGCTGGCCACCGTCTACGCGTCGCTCGGGCTCCTGGCCGGACTCACCGGCACGCTGTTCGGCACCATCTCCGCCAACCGCTGGGCGTACCTGGCGTTCGGCCAGTTGCTGTTGCTGGCGGCGCTCGCGATGTTCGACGTGATTCCGCTCGGGGCGCCCACCCGGATCGTGGCGTGGGCGGCGCGACTCGGCGCCGATTCCCTCGGCGGCGCCTTCCTCATGGGGGCCACGTCTGGGCTGGTCGCCGCACCGTGCGGCGCCCCCGCGTTCGCTGCGGTGTTGACATGGGTTGCCGCGACGCAAAGTGCCGTGTGGGGTTTTATCTGTCTGTTCGTATTCTCACTGGGCATGACGGCCGTGCTCGTGCTGGTTGGCTTGCTCTCCGGTACCGTCGCGGCGATGCCGCGAAGCGGCACCTGGATGCTCTGGATCAAGCGGGCCGCCGGCGCTGTGATACTGGTGATGGCGGAGTACTACTTCGTGAAAGCGGGGCAAGTGTGGTAACTGACGAGAGACGAGAGACGAGAGACGAGAGACGAGAGACGAGGCGTGTCGCGCTACGCCACGCCGTGCTGCTCGCGGCCTTGCTCTTCTCCGGCGGACGACTCGCGGCGCAGGCGGCGCCTGGCGTGGGACAGGTGGCACCGGTGGTGACGGTCGCGGACCTCGACGGCAAGCCGGTGCGGGTCGGGCTCGGCGTGGGCAAACGCGCCGCCGTGGTCGAGTTCTGGGCGACCTGGTGCGAAGTCTGTCGGGCGCTGCTGCCGGAGATGCGCTCGGCACAAAAGCAGTACGGCGATCGCGTCGACTTCTACGGCGTCAATGTGACGGTGAACGATCGCCGGGAGCGGGTGCGGCGATACGTGGCGGAAAACCGCCCGCCCTGGGTCACCCTCTACGACGATCGCGGCGTGGCGGTGCGCGCCTTCGGCGCACTGGCAACGTCGTATGTGGTGATTATCGACAAGAACGGCCGCGTGGCCTACACCGGTGACGGCGCCGACCAGAAGATCGCTGCCGAACTCGCCACGCTCGTCGGCAAGTGATCCGGCTTCCGCGCACGGCCGCGTTCCACACGGCTTGGCAGACGCGATGAGTGTCGCCGGAACACGGTTACTCGGCGTGCTGGCGCTGATCGTGGTACGCGGCGGTGTGGGCTCGCTGGCGGCTCAGGCGCAGCTGCGGCAGGATGCCACCTGGACGCTCGAGGGCGCACGCGGGGGCTACTGCGTCTGGTACCTCGCGGATCCGGATCTTGCTCGCAAACTGGTGCCGGCGACCACCGTGCTCACGCCTGCTGGTACGGGGGCCGGGCTGCCCCTGCTCCTCGCCAGCACGATACGCGAAGAGCCCCGGTTCGCCCAATGGATCCTCGGCTCGATCTGCCTCGGGTTCTACCAGCGCGTCAGCTCGGGGGACCACACCCTGGCCGAGGGCAAGGCCAGCCACCCGATCATCGTCGCCACCAACGCCCTCGCCGCCGAGAACGCCCACGGAGTGGCCGGTGCCACGGCGTACCTTCTCGACTTCATGACCGACAACCGCAGCCTGGCGAGTGCCGCCGATCAGATCGGTTTGGATATGAGCGGGATCGAGTACCTCGCCCGGGTCCGGGTCGAAGGGGGCGACCCTGCCGTGACGATCACCGTCGCCGGGACCGTGATCAGCTGGTCCGGCCACACCATCGCCGACTCCAGTGTCGGAACGACACAATCGGTGTCTTTCGGATACGGGCGACCGAGGGGTGCCAACTGGCTAGTCCAGCTCGAATCGGCCCCGGCGAGCAGTCGGCTGATCGTTGGCAACTTGTCGATAGCCGGGCGGAATACGTTGGCAAAGGCACTTCTGGCCTCGCCAGCGCGGGCAATCGGGCCCCAGGTATCGGGCGGCACCACCACGCTCACGTTTCACGTCGCAACGAAGAAGTAGCGAAAGTCCTGACTAGCACGGAGATTGCCATTCACCACCGTGGATCGGTGTGCCGCCGAGCATTGCTGGGGCAGGACCTGGCTTGGGGCCGCACCGCCGAAGCACCGTCCAAGTTGTTGTGGCGTAAGTTTTTAGACCAGTTACAAGCGCTGGGGTAAGCGCGCCAGATCAACGTTTGCCAGCTCCTGTCGGAGCCACGGGCGGGCGGTGTTTCGATGTCGGAACGACGCAGAATTTGTAAAACATTGTCCAGTATACAGTTAGCACAGAATGCTCAAACACTTTTCAGGGAGATCAGGAATGTTGAAGTTCTACCGAAACGTTCTGGCGGCTGGTGTTGTTGCGCTTGGCCTCGCGGCCTGCGGCGACAAAGTCACCGTCACGACCCCGCCGCCCCCGACACCGCTCGTACATTTGGTGACCGTGGTTCCGACCAGCATCACGATCAACATGGGTCAGACCGGCGTCACCTTCGTGGCTTCCGTCGTGGCCGACTCCGGCATTTCGAGCGCCGTGAACTGGACATCGACCAACAGTGCCGTTGCCACAGTCTCCGCCACCGGTGGAATCGTCACCGTCTCCCCGGGGCAGACGACCATCGTCGCCACCTCGGTCGGCGATCCGACCAAGAGCGGCGCGGGTTCGCTCCAGGTCGTGGCACTGCCGGCCAACATCTCCTCGTTCACGGTGACGCCGACCAACGCGTCGATCGCGGTGGGTGGCGCGCTCCAGGCCTCGACGCAGATCACGCAGCCCGCAGCTGCTCCGGTCGCGACCATCGGCTGGGCAACATCCAACGTGAACATCGCCTCGGTAAACGCCTCCGGTCAGATCACCGGCGTATCGGCTGGTACCGCCGTCATCACGGCGACCGCGACCTCGGGTACGCAGACCGCCACCGCCACCGTCGGCGTGTCTGTCGGCAGCGGCCCGGCTGGCGTCATCTCGTTCTCCGTTTCACCCTCGGCGATGACGCTCTTCGCCACGCAGTCGCAGCAGGCGACGGCGACGGTCACCGTCGCGCCGACCTTCACTGCTCCGGCAGTCACCTGGACCTCGCTGGCGCCGACGGTAGCAACCGTCAATAGCACCGGCCTGATCACCGCAGTGGCGCAGGGTACTGCCGTCGTCACGGCGAGCATCGGCACCGCCCCGAACACACTGACGCAGTCGGTCGTTGTGACCGTCGCACAGGGTGTCTCGATCTCGATCACGGCGGTCAACCAGGGTGCATCGGCTCCGGGCTCAGGCTGCCCAGGCGTCGTTGGCGCACCGGTCGTATTGACCAACGTGGCCTGCCAGATCGACGTCGTGATGAACCTCACCGCTGGCCTCCAGCCGCTTGACTCGCTGGTGGTTCGCCTGAAGCAGCCGGTCACCTCGACGAACCCGACCGGCTTCAAGACGCTCGCCAAGCAGAACTATGGCAACACGATTCCGTCGAGCGGGCTCGTGGTGCTGTCGATCAACACGGCCAACTTCGTCAAGATTCCGACGACGACGACCGTGATCAACGGTACCAGCTTCGCCCCGGGCACCGTCGCAGTCGATCTGTTCAACGGTCCGACTACGCTGCAGACCCAGGTCTATCCGCACATCGCCAACGGTGGCACGGTGTTCAACTGCCAGGTTGGCGCGGGCGATCCGACCTGCTCCGTCGTCAACTCGATGGTGCTGAACAACACTGATGGCTGGGCGGCAGACATCCAGAAGTGCTCGGGTGGTACGGGCACGATCGCCGCGATCGCTCCGATCTGCGCGCCAGCGGCTCCGTCGACCGGCGCAGCAGGCACCAATACGAGCACCGGCGGCTTCGCCAACGATGTCGGTGGTAACGTCGGCAACCTGGGTACGACCTATTGGGGTGGCCCGACCGGGTCAGGCCAGACTACGGCCGAGCTCTACGCGGTCATCTACAACGACAACCCGAGCTTCCCGTCTGGTTCGGCGAGCAACCGCTGCAACAACGTGCTCGGTAACAACACCGGCTGCATCAACACGGTGACCTGGTCCATCGGTTCGCCGGCAGTTGGCGGCGCGGGCAACTGCGGGCTCATTGCGCAGACAGCGCTTCCGTTCCGTCGGACGTTCGGCAACGGCGCCGGCGCGACGAGTGGTTGTGCCGCGTACCAGAACGTCACTCCGATCCGCGACAACGCCATCGTGACGGCATCGATTGACGGTGTGAACAACCCGTATACGACGGTTGGTGTTGCCAACGGCTGTATTCCTGCCGGATGCAACCCGAACTTCACGCTGATTCCCAACTCGGTCGTCTTCGGCGCTACGCCGGACTCGGCCCGGTATGATTACGTCGTTCCGAACTTCGTCGCCGCGCCGACTGTTCTTGGTGCGGAGAATCAGAACTGGGTCAACAAGAACTGGCTCTTCAATCCGGGTGGTACGCTCGTGACCGACATTGGTGTCGGTCCGGCTGCGGCGACCTGGGCCTCGTTCTGTTCGAACACGGGTGCGATCTGCGCCCAGGGTGGCAGCCTGACGTTCGTCGTGCCGGTTGTGTCCGGTGGCGACGCCGTCCTGTCTGAAACCAACACCAAGACGGTTGATGGCTACACCGTCCTGGCATTGGGAACCGACCGTCTCGGCAACGGGACGACGTCGAGCGTCGCCGGCACCTTCGGCGTCGATCGTACCTCGCCGCTGGTTCGTATCAGCACCGTTGGCGTGCCGTCGTCCGAAGGCGTTGGTGTTTATGCTGGTGGTGGCGCAGCCTCGGTTCTTGACTCGACCGTGTACAACGCTATCGAGGGTGAATACGGCGCGCTCGTCGCGACCGTTGGCGCACGGACGCAGTTCTTGTCCGCCGTCATCGGCACAGGCGATTCGCTCCGCATCGACGCGATCGACAGCCGCTCAGGCCTCCGTCGTGCGATCGGTACTACCAACCTCTTCGCGCAGAACGGCGCCACTGGGCTTAACTCCATTGGCATCAACGCCTACAACACGCTGAGCTTCCTGCCGGCGACGATCGACGGCTGGCTGCCCGTTCCTCCGATGCACGTCCTTGCGAGCGGCGTACAGACGGTCGCTGGTTACTACACGACCACGATGTATGTGGTTGACAACGCCGGTAACGTCTCCGGGTGCCCGTTTGCGGGCGCTGTTTCAGGCTCGGTGTGCACGGCCTCCGTTGCCAATCCCGCGGCCAATACCAACCCGGCCATGGGCACAGTCACTGGCCAGAACGCCAACCTCTTCGCTCGCCGCACGCTGGCGCTCGATCCGGCCCAGCCGCAGGTCACCGGTGTGAGCCCGAACAACAACTACACGGGCAATGCGCCGGCCAACTTCACTCTTGGGTCGCAGGATGACCTCGAAGTGATTGACACCCGCTTCCGGGTGCAGTATCCGAACCTGACCATCGGTGACGTCGGCGGAACCGTGCCGGCGACGGGTGGTCTCGTCTGGTCGTACGCGCTGTCCAACGTCTTCATGCCGTCGGGCAACGCTGCTGGCCCGGCCTCGGTTGCCTTCGCGCCTGCGACGGCGGCCGCCGGTACCAACTTCGGCTTCTTCCTGCCGATCGGGATCCGGTTCGACGGTGCGGTCAACGCGCTTGCGGGCAACGGCCTCGGGATCGTCAATCCGTCGCTGACCACCGTCTCGCTTGACCAGTTCACGTTGAACGTGCAGGAAACCTGCACCAACGCGGCACCTCCGGGCACCGGCTTCGCAACTGGCCCGACTGCCTCGTGCGGCGTGGCCTTGGTTTCGCCGGCTGTCGGCGATCCGATTCCACAGTCGGTTACGGTGGGCTTCATTCCACCGACCAAGCCGACTAACGTCGGCGTCCAGGTCCGCGATGTCTTCGGATCCTGGGTGTTCAACGACAACGCGGGCTCGGCGACGACCGGTGTTTCGGCGGAATTCATCTCGCCGGTACTCTCGGCCACCGTTGCAGCTCCGGGTGGTTACAGCGTGTCATACTTCAACGCCGGTCTTACCACCAGCTGTCCGCAGGGTGGTGCCGTCCAGCCGGCCAACACGACCACCTGCGTCAGCAGCGGCATCAACTTCCGTGGCGACCTGTTCTACAGCACCGCCGGCACGAAGGTCTACCGCGCGACGCAAGCTCTCAGCAACACGCTGCCGATTTTCACCCGGGTCGAGGTCTACGGGCTCAATGCACTCGGCCAGTGGGTGTTCGTCTCCCGTATCAACGTTCCGGCGACGATCGCAACGGGTGCAGGCTGCCCGGTCAGCACGCCGCCGATTGGCGTCGTTGGCTGCGACAACGGCAACGAGCGGTACTGGTTCTACACCTTCTCGAGCGTCGCGGGCTTCACGACCTACCGCGCGATCGGTGTGAACGCCAGCGGCTTCGGCCTCGCGTCGACCATCAACTAACTTGATGGCTTGACCGAGTAGCAGTACAAAACCAACGGCCCCGCGAAAGCGGGGCCGTTTGGTTTAACCGCAGGAGAGAACGCAAAAGAGTGAAGGTGGCCCCGACCCGCGGCGCCACCTTCTCTCTCTTCCTTTTCCTGTGTTGTCTTACGTTAGTTGCACTTCACGTTGAGACTCAACAGGTCGGACTTCACGTCGAGGGGAGAGAGGACATGAACGCGGCTTGTCACGGTCATCTGTTTGCCGCGCTCAGTGATCGGCCATCCATCGGGATTGATATGGATATCGGCTGGCCCCGTCGCGGCAGCCACCGGCGCCTTCACGGTCTGCTCCGGGCCGTTGACACCGGTACTGCGCTCCCAGCGGTACTTCATCACGCCGGTCATCTTCGTGACGGTCACGATCGCGTCGAACTCCACCGTGACGGGGCACGTCGGCGGCACCGCGTACGCGCCCTTCACCCCGCCGGTAAGCGTCTTGAAGTCGATCGATTCGGCCTTGGCGACGGGCTCCGAACATGCGGCAACGAGAATTGTCAGTGATCCTGCGAACAGGCGGGACGATCCCATCGAGCTCCTCCGCGGCGCTGGCCGCTGGTAAGGCGTACCTGAGCGCGGACGCAACGCTCACCCGATCAATCTAGAGGCGACGGGCGGTGAAGACCCACTCCTTGCGCAACCACCCCCGCCGAGCCGAGTCTATGGGTATGCCTGCCGTGCAGCTTCCCGAGTTCTGGACCGCCGAGATGGTCCGCGCCATTCCCGACGATGGCTGCCGTCACGAAACGGTGCACGGGGAGCTGCTGGTGAGCCCCTCGGCGCGCGTGTGGCACCACGTCGTGGTCCATCGCCTGACCCGGATGCTTGACGACTTCCTGCGCCGGGAGCCGGCGGGAATGGTTCTCGACCAAGCCAGCGACATCTCGTGGGGCGCCGACACATTGGTGCAGCCAGATATCTTCGTCGCGCCGATCGAAGAGCTGGCTACGCTGGACTGGGCGAATGTCCGAGGTCTGCTGCTGGTGGTCG
Organism: Gemmatimonadota bacterium; assembly: GCA_025357945.1. Lineage (GTDB taxonomy): Bacteria > Gemmatimonadota > Gemmatimonadetes > Gemmatimonadales > GWC2-71-9 > Palsa-1233. The sequence continues at coordinate 45,934 of JANYLJ010000034.1, read as the reverse complement.
AGGTGTTGTCGCCGTCGAGCGTGCGGAGCGACCGGTTCGCCAAGCGCCGCCTGTATCAGGAGGTCGGCATTCCACTGTACTGGATTGTCGACGCCGACGCCCATCACGTCGAATGCTGGACGCCCAACGCGATCACGCCCACGATCGAGCGCGAACGCCTGACGTGGCACCCATCCGGGGCGTCGGCGCCGTGCAGCATCGCGCTTGCGTCGCTCTTCGCACCGCTGTGAAGACCGACACGGCCCTAGCCGCGAGCTCCCCGCGTGGTTCCGGCCATCCGCTCGCTGAATCGATGGGCCCGCCGGGCTGTCCGACGAACATCCTTCGCCGGTGCCCACCCCTTGCGCAACCACCCCCGCCGAGCCGAGTCTATGGGTATGCCTGCCGTGCAGCTTCCCGAGTTCTGGACCGCCGACATGGTCCGCGCCCTTCCCGACGACGGGTGCCGTCACGAGACGGTGCACGGGGAGCTGTTCGTGACGCCGGCGCCGCGCGTGTGGCACGAATTCGTGGTTCGTCGCCTTGGCAAGGCGCTGGACCAATACCTCGAACGCGAATCAGTCGGGATAGTGATGTACGGCCGGGCGGATATCTCGTGGGGGCCGGACGTGCTGGTCGAACCGGATCTTTTCGTGGCCCCCTTGGCCGAGCTGCGTACGCTGGACTGGGCCAAGGTGCGAACGCTGCTGCTTGTCGTGGAGGTGCTCTCACCTTCCAGCGCGCGGACCGACCGCTTCGCCAAGCGCCGGCTCTACCAGGAGGTCGGCATTCCGCTGTATTGGATTGTCGACGCCGACGCCCATCATGTCGAGTGCTGGACTCCCGACGCGATCACACCGACCACTGAGCGTGAGCGGCTCACATGGCACCCATCCGGCGCCTCGACGCCCTACGTCATCGACTTGGAGCAGTTGTTCAGGCCGCTGTGAGAAACGAGGCACGCGCTCAATAGCCTGATGCCTTCCAACGAGCGGTGAGGGTCGCGAGACGCAACCCTCACCGCTTGCACGGCAGAGATCATCGCGCTGAACCGAGGTCCTTCGACTGCGCAACGGCTCCGCCGTTGCTCCGCTCAGGATGACACGACTCAGTACCCCGCTCGCCCCATCGCCTTGAACGTCAGCACCTTGCCAAGCTCCACGCCCGGCTGATCGAACGGGTTCACGTCGTACCAGACGCCGGCGTACCCCGTGGCCACCTGGAAGAACATCATCAGCTGCCCCAGGTGGAACGCGTCCACGGTGCCGAGTTCCAGCGTGCTGCTCATCCGCCCCTGCGAACGCAGCGCCTCACGCGTCGCGTGCAGTTCCGCATCGAGCAACGCCCCCATCGACTTGCCCGGCAGGTACGCCAACTCGGCCGGCAGCTCGGGGCGCGATGGAATCACCAGCATGTCGGCCGTATCCATCACGCGAATGAAGGTGATCGTCTTGTCGAACGGCCCTGCGATGAAAAGCTGCACCTGTGAGTGCTGGTCGGTGGCACCCACCGCACCCACCGGTGTTGGTCCGCGATTCGCTTCCCGCCCCGCCCGATCGACTTTCTTTCCCAGGCTCTCGGCCCAGAGCTGGCGATACCACTCGGCGAACTCCTTCAGGCGGTCGCTGTAGGGCATCACCACGTGCACGTTCGCCGCGCGCGACGCCTGCGCCTGCCACTGCAAGGCCGCGTAGCGCGCGGCAGCATTGGCGGCCAGCTCCGTCGCGTCGGCGTCCCGCACCGCCGCCGCGGCCCCTGCCAGCAGCGCGGCGATATCCATATCGAGCACTGCCGCCGGCACCAGGCCCACGGCGGTGAGCACCGAAAAGCGGCCGCCCACGTCCGGCGGCACGTCGAACGCGGTGATCTGCTCGTCGCGCGCAATCGCCCTGAGGGCACCCTTGTCGGGATCGGTGGTGATGACCAGGTGCTGGCGCGCAGCGGCCTCGCCCACGGCGTGCTCCAGCCATTGCCGCACGACCAGGTACTGCGCCAGCGTTTCTGCGGTGCCGCCGGACTTGGAAATCACGTTGACCAGCGTGCGGCGCGGGTCGAGGCGCTGCAGCGTTTCGTGCACGGTGATCGGATCAACGTTTTCGAGCAGCGTGAGCGTGGGTACGCCGTTGCGATGCTGGGCGCTCCATTCGTTCCACGCCGGCGGCTTGAGCGCGTTCAGCAACGCCTTGGCGCCCAGGGCCGAGCCGCCGATGCCGAGCACCAGCAGGTGATCAAAGCGGCCGTGCAGCGAGGTGCGCCACTGTTGCAGGCGGCGAACCAGCGCCGGCTGATCCCCCAGCTTCATGAAGCCGTAGTCACCGCCCGCGGTGCGCCGCGCCACTTCAGCGCGCACGTCGGCGAAGCGGGCACCAAGCGTGGCGTGGAGCGCCGGATCGAGGCCGTGGACCTGGTCAAGCGCGTCGCGGAACATGAAGGTGTCGTCGTATCGCAGCGTCATCCGGGAATCTCCACGGTCAGTCCGTCGTAGCCAGGTTCAATGCCCGGTGGCAGTTGCGCCTGAAGTTCGGCGTGCCCGGTTTCATGGGTCAGGTGCGTCAGCAGGGTGCGTTCGGCGCCAATGGCGCGTGCCGTCGCGATCGCTTCGTCGATCGAGAGATGGGTGGGATGTGATCGCCACCAGAGAGCGTTGAGCACCAGCACGCGCACGCCGTGCAGCAGCGCCAACGCCTCGGTTCCCACCCGCTTGACGTCGGTGATGTAGGCGAGCGCGCCGATGCGGTAGCCGAACACGGCGAGCGGGCCGTGCTCGAAGCCGATCGGCAGCACAGCCACACCGGCGATCGTCGTGGGCACATTCGCCACCAGCGGATGCAGCGTGAGCTGCGGCTTCGATGTGCCGTCCATCGGCACCACTGATGCATCGAAGATGTAGCGGAAGCTCGTGCGCAGGTGCTCGATGGTACTCGGCGGCCCGTACAGCGGCAGGGCAGTGCCACGCCGCAACGTAAAACTGCGGAGGTCGTCGATGCCGTGGACGTGGTCGGCGTGCTCATGGGTGTAGAGCACCGCGTCGATCGCCCGCACATTGCTGCGTAACGCCTGCAGTCTGAGTTCGGGCGGCGTGTCGATCAGCAGCGTCGCGCCATGCACCTCAACCAGCGCGCTCGTGCGCGTGCGCTGGTCGTGAGGATCGTGGGAGTGGCAGACCGCGCACCCGCACCCGATCTGGGGAACGCCCATCGAAGTCCCCGTCCCGAGCAGGGTGAGGCGCATTCCCTAAAGTGTCTCGACTTTGAGCAGGTTGGTAGTGCCGGGTATGTCAAACGGCACGCCGCAGGTGACCACGATCCGGGAGCCCTCCTGCCCGAACCCGCGGGTGAGGATCTCGTTGCGCGCGATCGACCACATCGGGTCGTAGTGCTTCAGGTGCGGCATCAGCACCGGCACCACGCCCCACACCAGCCCGAGTTGCCGGAACGTCGCCGGCTCCGGCGTGAGCGCCAGAATCGGCACCTTGGGGCGGTACGACGACACCGTTCGCGCCGTGAAGCCGCTCGAGGTAAAGCAGACGATGGCCTGGGCGGCGAGCAGGTCGGCCGCGGCGGCGACGGCAACGGCGATGGCATCCTCGGTGGGGGTGTCGCCTGCCTTGGTGCGGGCGAAGTGCGGCGCCGGTATCTGCCAGCGGCGCCGCTCGCCCTCCGTCGGGCGGTGGCCGTGGGTTTCCACCTCGCGGGCGATCCGGTCCATGGCGAGGACCGCCTCGAGCGGGTACTGGCCCACGGCGGTTTCGGCCGAGAGCATCACGGCGTCAGTGCCGTCGAGGATGGCGTTTGCCACGTCCGACACCTCGGCGCGGGTCGGCCGCGGATTGGACACCATCGATTCGAGCATCTGGGTCGCGGTGATCACCGGCTTGCCGTGGCGATTGGCGCTGGCGATCAGCCGTTTCTGTACCAGCGGCACCGCTTCGAACGGCAGCTCCACTCCCAGGTCGCCGCGCGCGACCATGATCGCGTCGGAGGCTTCAAGAATGCCGTCGAGATTGGCGAGCGCGGTGTCCTTCTCGATCTTGGCGATCAGCTTGACCGATCTCGGGATGATCCGCCGCAGGTCCTGGAGGTCCTCGGGGCGCCGCACAAAGGAGACGCCGATGAATTCGATGCCGAGCGCCACCATCCGTTCCACCTCGTGACGATCGTGCTCCGTCACCGCCGGCGCGCTCACCATCGAGCCGGGGAGGTTCATCCCCTTGTTGGACTTGAGTACGCCGCCGTAGCGCACACGACCTTCCACCCGGTCGCCACGGACCGCCGTGACGTCGATCGCCAGCAGGCCATCGTCAATCAAAATCTGTGAGCCGGGCAGGACGTCGGCGGCCAGGGCCGCGTACGTGGTCGGGATCTCACCCTCCTCCGCGATCGCTTCGGGCGCCAGGGTGACCATCTGCCCGTTCACCAGCGTCACCGGGGCCGGCAGGGTGCCGACCCTGATCCGCGGCCCGTGGAGGTCCACCAGGATCCCCGTGGGGCTCTGCCGCTGGTCGCGGACCGCGTGGAGCAGCCGGATCCACCGTTCGCGGATTTCGGGAGTGCCGTGGGAAGCGTTGACTCGAACGATATTGACACCGGCGTCGAGCAGGGCAACGACCCGGTCCTCCGCTTCCCAAGCCGGCCCGAGTGTGGCGACGATCTTGGTGCGGCGTATTTGTGGGGCTGGCATTGATCAAACTTATCCTTGCTGGGGCTGCGGGTCACACTTCGTAGCCCAGCCGTGAGCCATGAGCCCCAGACGGTACGCTAGCGTGGCCATACCTCGCGCTAGCCCAACCCACGGGCTCATGGCTCATGGCTCCCGGCTCCGTGCGCCACCTATCCACGTCACGAGGAAGGTGTGGATATCCGTTTCCCACACCGATACCGCAGGCAAACCCCGGTGCTGTTGTGTTCCGGTGGGTGCGAGCAGTCCACTAGCCACAGGAATTCCACACGGCCTGTTTTGCCCGGAAGCGGCGGATTCGGGCTCCTCACATCTGTGGATTGGAAAACTTTCCCACGTGTGGATGCGGGGAGAAGTCGTAGTGACGCGATACAACTCATTGTGAGGGAACGCGATCCGGGCGTTCAGTATTCTCCACTTCGGACCAATCTGCCAACTTTCCCGTCCACAAAGCGTGCACATGGTGCGGCGATGTGGAAAATGGGGGCGTTACGTTGCGGGCTCGCCTGTTTAGATTCCGCCCACGTTCTCATACCAAAGGACCGCTCGTGTCGGTAGTTACGTCGCAGGCCGCCGCTCTCTTTGCCGGTGACATCCAGGTGGGTGCCGGGCGAGTCGATTGCAAACGCCCGGAGGCACTGCAATCGGAAAAGATGGACCGACTGGTGCACATGGCCGTGTTCGGCGACGCACCCGACCGCGCTGGCGCGCGCGAGCTGCTCTGGGACCTCGGCCAGGCGATGGGTGCCCGGGCGGCTTCGATTCATGACCTCTATCTCGCCCGCGGTCGGGGTAAGTGTCGCGGCTTCACGGTCCCGGCGATCAACGTCCGGATGATGGCGTACGACACGGCGCGTGCAGTCTTCCGTGCCGCAAAGGCACGCGACGCCGGTGCCGTCATCCTCGAGATCGCCCGGTCGGAAATCGCCTACACCGATCAACGCCCCGCGGAGTACGTCGCTGTGATGATCGGTGCTGCGCTGCGCGAGGGTTTTCATCAGCCGCTGTTCATCCAGGGCGACCATTGCCAGGTCAACGTCAAGAAGTATCAGGTCGATCCTGGCGCCGAGGTGACCGAGGTGAAGAACCTGATCGGCGAGGAAATCGCCGCAGGGTTCTTCAATATTGACATCGACACATCGACGCTGGTGGACCTGTCGTTTCCCACGCTGAACGAACAGCAGCGCGCCAACTACGAGCGGGCCGCCGAGATCACCCGCTTCATTCGTGAGCGGGAACCTGACGGCGTCACCGTATCCGTTGGTGCCGAGATCGGCGAGGTGGGCCACAAGAACTCGACGGTCGAGGAGCTGCACGCGTTCATGGACGGGTACAACCGCGCCATGGCGCCGCTCCCGCTGGACAAGGGGATCAGCAAGATCTCGGTGCAAACCGGCACGTCGCACGGTGGCGTGGTGCTGCCCGACGGCTCGATCGCGGCGGTGAAGCTCGACTTGGTGGCGCTCGAGGCGCTGTCGAAGTCTGCCCGCGAAGACTACGGACTCGGCGGTGCCGTGCAGCACGGCGCGTCGACGTTGCCAAGCAACGCGTTCGGCAACTTCGCCCGGATCGAGACGGCCGAGATCCATCTGGCGACCAACTTCCAGAACATGGTGTTCGACCATCCGGCGTTGCCGCCAGCGCTCCGGGAGAAGATGTATCGTTGGCTCGATGCCAATGCGCAGTCGGAACGCAAGGACGGCGACTCGGACGAGCAGTTCTATTACAAGGCGCGCAAGAAGGCAATCGGGCCGTTCAAGCAGGACGTGTGGCAGTTGCCGCTCGCGATTCGTCAACAGATTGGTGCCGACCTCGAGCGCACGTTCGGGTTCCTGTTCGACCAGTTGCGTATCGGCAGGACGGCCAAAGTCGTGCGCCGCTTTGTGGCCGCACCAACGTTGCAGTACGGCTCACTGTCGCACGCGGGCGCCCTCGCCGAGAACGACGCGGACGCCGGCGAATAATCCAGTTGCCAGGGGATGTCCATGCGTGATGATCGAGATGTGACAGTGATCGAGGCCGGTTCCGGCCTCAAGTGGTTTTTCCTCGGCGCGGCGGTCGGTGCCAGCCTCGGCCTGCTGCTGGCGCCACAGTCCGGTGAACGGACGCGGCGCGACCTGGTCCGGCGCGGCCGCACGCTGCGCGCGCGGGCGGAGGAGACCTTCGAGGATTTCTCCGACGAGGTGCAGACCCGCGGCCGGAACCTCAAGGAAAAGGTCGAGGAATTCGCCGACGAGGTTATCGACGAAGTGAAGGACGAGGTGAAGGGCGGCAAGCGGAAGATCGCGCGCAACGCCTCGAACGCCCGCGAGGAAATGGAGCGGCGGCTGGCCGATGCCCGCGCGCGAGCGCGGGCCGCGGTTGGCGCCGACGATGTCGCCGAGGCTGACGAGGAGGCTGATGACGAGCCGGCGTGAGTGACGCCCCCGCTGATCCGCCGGGAAGCCCGAGCACCGGCGGGCTTTCTGGCGTGCCGGCCGTGCTGTCGCTGAAGGACAAGACGCTGGAGACGCTCGACCGGGCGAACCTGCCGCTGCTGGCATCGGCACTGACGTTCGACGCGCTGCTCGCCATCATACCGCTGGCGATCCTGCTGGTGACCGGCCTCGGGTATTTCCTCTCCTCGACCCGGTTCGGCGGCGCCGATCCCGGCGAGGTGATCGCCCGGTTACTGCCGGCGCACCAGCACGGCGCCAACGACTCGTTCGTGCTGGTCGAAGCGCTGGTGGGGAAGATCAAGGACTACCAGCGCACCCAGTTGACCTGGATCGCGATTCCGCTCTCGATCTGGTTCAGCAGTCGGGTGTTCGCCGCCATGCGCGTGTGCCTCTCGCGCATCTACCAGGTGCGCCAGCGGCCGGTGCGCGGACACTTCGTCTGGAGCTACATCGCCGGCTACCTGATTGCCAAGGCGCAGGACGTGTTGATCGTGCTCATCGTGCTGCTGCTCGCGTTCGGCAACACCGTCACGACGACGGCGATGAAAATGGTGACGATGCAGGGCGTGACCGTCGATCCGCGGTGGCGCTTCCTCCTCACCACCGGTGGTAAACTGGCGGGTCAGGGCGTCGCCTTTCTCTTCGGCATCGCGCTCTTCGTCCTGCTCTATCGGTATGCCAGCCCCAAGCGGCTGGCCTGGCCGGGTGCGCTGCTCGCCAGCACGGTCGGCACGCTCGGATTCGAAGTGGCGAAGCGCCTCTACGGCCTGTATCTGGCGCACGCATCCCATAGCGGGCAATTCTCGCTCAACCAGGACCTGACGGCGGCGCTACTCTTTATCCTCTGGGTCTGGTACATGTCGCTCGTGTTCCTGATTGGCGCCGCGGTGGCAGACGTCTGGGATCATGCCCGGCAAGTCCGATCGCTGCTCGCTTCCACCGCGATGCCCACGCCAACGACGGGGCTCTCGCCGTGATGCTTGAGTTGGCGCTTCTCGCGTCGCTGCAGCAGCATGCCTCGCCGAATCCGGACAACTCGTACCTCTTCTTTGTCGCGTCCGAGGGGTTTGACCAGGTTGCGCTCGTGCGATTCGGCCCGACTGGTGCGCGCATCGAGCATCGTACACCGATCGTGCTGCCGTCGATCGAGACAACCGGCCCGCTCGCGGTCGTCGTCGCGCCCGGTGGCCAGGATTACTACGTCACCACCGCGCATGGTTTTCCCACCGGGGAACTCCTCAAGTTGCGCATCGGCGCGGACAGTGCCTTCGGCGGCCAGCCGACGGATACGCTCCAGGCCAGGGAACCGATCAGCGCCTTTCCTGCCGCGCTGCAGGTCTCGCCCGATGGCGAGTACGCCTGGGTGACCAACTCGACGCCCGAGGAAGCGCGCGAACCATCCTCGATATCCGTGGTCTACCTCCAGCAAATGGTCGAGGTGGCACGGATCGCCACTTGCGCGGGACCGCGCGGCGGCCGCCTGACTGCCGACGGAACTCGACACTACTCCGTCTGTATGCTCGACGACCAGCTGGTGGAAATTGACGTGAACGCCATGAAAATTGCGCGGCGGCTTGCGTTATCGACCGCCGGGCAACAGCGGTGCGCGCCGAGCGCGGTGACCGTGGCGGCCGACGGAGTGCGGCTGTTTGTCGCGTGTCAGCGGTCGAACGACGTGATCGAAGTCGACGCGCGAACATGGTCGGTCACGCGGCGCCTGGCGGTCGGTACCGGGCCCGGCGACCTGGCGGCGACCCGTGACGGTCGCGTCCTCGTCGTCACCAACCACGGCAGCCAGAATGTGTCGTTGGTGGACCTGCCCAGCGGCCGGGAATTGGCGCGGCTGGCTACCTTGCGGGCGTTCCCGGCAGGTGTGGTGATCAGTCCCGACGATCGATACGCGTTCGTCAGCGTGGCGGGTAGCGGCACCGATCCGGGCACCGTCGAGATCATCGACCTCGTTGCCGGTACGACGGTAGCGACGGTGGAGGTGGGTCGTGGCGCCGGCGGAATCGCCTTCTGGAAAATGTCGGCCCGGAACGCCGCGAAGTAGGGCTCCCAGCTATATTCCCCTCGCCCCAGGTCCGAAGGATGCTGGCGCGCGAACCGCGTCAGGACCTAACGGTAGCAGCGCTAAGCGATGTCCAGTGTTGCTTCGGGGTGCCTGGGGCATTTTTTCTTTATCTCCGCTCGCGGGATCATCAGTGACCATCGCCCTCGCCCGCCGCTACCGCCCCCGCCGATTCGCCGATCTGGTGGTACAGGATCACGTTGCCGCCGCCCTCCGTGGTGCGGTCGCCAAGGGCCGCGTCGGCCACGGCTACCTGCTCACCGGTCCCCGCGGGGTGGGCAAGACGACTGCCGCCCGCATCCTTGCCATGGCGCTCAACTGCGAGGCTCGCGCGGCCGACGGCGAGCCGTGCGGCGAGTGTTCGTCGTGCCTCAAGATCTGGAACGGCTCCGCCGACCTCGACGTGGTGGAGATCGACGCCGCGTCCAACCGCGGTGTGGACGATGCCCGTGACCTGCGCGAGCGCGCCATGTACGCGGCGTCGCAAGCCGGACATCACAAGGTCTACATCGTGGACGAAGCGCACATGCTCACGCGCGAAGCGTGGAACGTGCTGCTGAAGATTCTCGAGGAACCACCACCCGGTGTGGTCTTCGTGTTTGCCACCACGGAACCCCAGAAGATCGCCAACACCGCCGCCCCGGTGATGTCGCGCCTGCAACGGTTCGATTTCCGCCGGATCGGGCCCGTCGCAATCCACAATCGGCTGCGCCAGGTGCTCACGGCGGAAAAGCTCGACGCCGAAGACGACGCGCTGCGGCTGATCGCGCGCCACGCCGACGGCGGCATGCGGGACGCCCTGTCGGTGCTCGACCAGTGCCTCTCCTTCGGGGAAGGGATCCTCACCGCCGCTCGCGTCCGCCAGGCCCTCGGCCTCATGGACAATGAGGAATACGGTGCCCTCCTCGCCGCGATTGCCGATCGCCAACCCGCCCAGGTGTTTGCCGTCATGGGGCGGGTGGCGGATGCCGGTGCCGACCTGGCCGAGTTCGCCGGCGGCCTCGGCGAATTGCTCCGGGCGCTGGTGATGCACCACTATGGCGCCGAACCAGAGGGATTGCCGGAGTCCACCCGGGCCTTGATCGCCGAAATGGCCCCCCGCCTTGGCCCCGAAGACGCCGTGCGGATGCTCAAGCTGCTCGGCGACGCCGAGGCGGCGATCGGCCGGAGCGCCAACCCGCGCATCGTGCTCGAAACGCTGCTGCTGCGCTGGGCCATGATGGACCGGGCAGTGGACCTGCGGGCGATTCTGGCCGGCGGAGCCCCCTTGCCGGTGGCGCCCGGGAAGCCGATACCTCAGGTAGCAGCCGTGAGCCGTGAGTCCCAACCGCCAGCCAAGAGTGCGCCAGGCGGCCGTCCGGCGCCCACGGTAGCTCCGCCGGCACACCCTAGCGTGGCACCGGGGCTCACGGCTCACGGCTCACGGCTAACTGAGGCTGTCCTGGCCTCGGCATGGAGCGAGGTAATAGCCACCGCCTCCCGCCAGAGTCCGCTGCTCGGCCAAGCGCTGACGCACGCGACATCGCACGTGGTGGACGCCGGCACCGTGGCGCTCGTCTTCGGGCCGGATAGCGCGTTGTTCCACGACGGGGTGGCCCGGCAGCTGGCTGTGATGGAGACCATTCTTGCGGCGGCGCTCGGCCGGCCGATCAAGGTCAAGTTGCAGTCTGCTTCAGCGGCCCCTGCGGCGGCGGAACGGAAACCAAAGCGGCTGTCGGTGGAGGAGGCTCGCAGCGAGCGGCTGACCCGGTTGCGGAGCAAGGACCCGGCGCTCGATGCCGCCGCGAACGCGTTAGATTTGGAACTCGTGGACGATGACTGAGAAGCGGGCGATCGCGCTCCAGGGAGGACGTACCAGTTGGCAGACCCGACCAGGATTTCACAGGCACCGAGCCGAGTCGACGCGGAGCGTCGTTCGGATGCAGAGCTGGCCCGGCAGACGACCGAAGCGACGGCCGGTGGCGGGCTCGTCCGGGTGAAGATCGACGGCCACGGCGCGCTGCGTTCACTGGTGATCGCCCCCGAAGCATTCGAGGGCCGCGACGCCGACCTGCTGGCCGACTTGATCATGGCCGCGATCACCGAGGCGCAACGACGCCTTGACGACCACGGGTGAGCGCACTCGAAGCGCTGATCACCGAGTTTGCGCGGTTGCCGGGCGTCGGGCGGAAGACCGCGCAACGACTGGTCTACCATCTGCTGCAGCAGCCGCGGGAGCGGATGGCGACGCTGGCCGCGGCAATTGCTACCGTCGCCGAGCGGGTGAACCCGTGCGCCGAGTGCGGCCAGCCGACCGAGGACGTGGTGTGCACCATCTGCTCCGATCCGCGGCGAGACGCGACGCTCGTGTGTGTTGTTGAAGAGCCATCGGCGGTCGCCGTGGTCGAACGGTCTGGCGCATTTCGTGGTCGCTATGTGGTGCTCGGCGGACGGCTTTCCCCGCTCGACGGCATCGGACCGGACGCGCTGCGAATCGGTCTGCTGGAGCGCCGCCTGGCCAGTGGCGGTGTGGGCGAGGTGATCCTTGCCACGAATTCATCGCTCGAAGGCGAGGCCACGGCGACCTACCTGCAGCAGGTCCTGGCAGGGCATCCCGGTGTCCGGGTGACCCGGTTGGCGCGTGGCTTGCCCGTTGGCGGCGAGCTGGAATATGTCGACGGGGTGACGCTCACCCATGCCCTGACCGCGCGCGAGGAGTTGCGATGACCCGCCGGATCATCAGCGCACGCGAGCACGTCGCGTGACCGCACCACGCGCGGCATCGTGGGCGTTCCACGAAGAGGACTCGGTGCGCATCCGGAGCGTGCTGATCGACTTCCTGCGCGATGCGTCGGCCCGCACGGCACTTCTGGTCGACCGCGCCGGGCAGATGCTGACCACCGTCGGCGAGCCGCCGACGTTCGATCCGACGGCGTTCGCGTCGCTCACCGCCGCGGATTTTTCGGCCAACGATCAGCTGGCCCGGCTCCTTGGCGAAGGGGACTTCGGCACGCTGTTTCATCAGGGCGAGAAGGAATCGCTCTACCTGGCGGACATCGCGCGGCGGGTGATCCTCGTCGTGTTGTTCGACAATCGCACCACGCTGGGGCTGGTCAAGCTTCGCATGCGCCCGACCGTCATCGAGCTGACGTCGATCTTCACGGCGATGTTCAGTCGCGACACCGGCACCAGCAGTCACGTCGACGCGTCCTTCGTGGGTGAAGCGGAAGACGAGCTCGATAAACTCTTTGGAACGAGCTGAGAGGTCTGTCGTAAATGTCACTGGTCAACTACGCATCCCGTGAGATCAACTGCAAGATCGTCTATTACGGCCCGGGCCTGGGCGGCAAGACGACCAATCTCGAGTACGTCTACGAAAAGGTCGCGCCGTCATCCAAGGGGAAGTTGATCTCGCTGGCGACCGAAACCGAGCGGACACTCTTCTTCGATTTTCTTCCCGTCGACCTCGGCACCATCCGCGGCTTTCGCACCCGGTTTCATCTTTACACGGTGCCGGGGCAAGTCTACTACAACGCCTCGCGCAAGCTGATCCTCAAGGGTGTGGACGGCGTGGTCTTTGTGGCGGATTCCCAGATCGACCGCACCGAGGCCAACCTCGAGGCGATGCAGAACCTCTACGACAACATGACGCAGCACGGCTACGACCTCACACGGCTGCCGTTCGTGATCCAGTACAACAAGCGCGACCTGCCCAATGCCGCGCCGATTGCCGCCCTCGACTCGGCCCTCAATCCGGGCTGGACGGTGGCGGACGTCGAACGCCAGAAGTTGACCCCGGATCCGTATCGTCCTGGCGAGTATCTCGTCAGGGAAGTCGACGGCGTCTGGGTCGAGCGGGTGCCCACGTTCGAGGCGGTCGCGGTGCGCGGCGACGGCGTCTTCGACACCCTCAAGGCCGTCAGCAAGCTGGTGCTCAAGTCCCTCGGATGACCCGCCCGACGATCTGGACCCTTCCCAACATCCTGACGATCGCGCGCATCGCGATCACGCCCGTCATCGCCTCGCTGCCGTTCATCGAGGGGTACTGGCCCAAACTGTTGTGCTTTGTGATCTTCGTCGCCGCGGCCGTGACCGACGTCATCGACGGCCGCCTCGCCCGCCGCCACAACCAGATCACCGACCTCGGCAAGATCCTCGATCCGATTGCCGACAAGCTGCTGCTCTTCGCAACGCTCGGGCCGATCTGGTGGATTTCCCGCGAGCGCCACGAGCTCTACGACATCCCGGTGTGGGGCAGCATCCCGCTCTGGGTCTGCCTGCTGCTGATCGGGCGCGAAATCGCGATGACGGTGTTCCGGGCCTGGGCACAAGCGCGCGGCGTCGTGATTCCGGCCGGCCATGCCGGCAAGATGAAGGCGGTGCTGCAGAACGTGTTCATCGGCGGAACCCTCACCTGGTTCGCGTTCCGGGACATGGTGCGTCCGTTCGGCTGGGAACACTCGGGCTTCGCGCAGTTCTGGAACCAATTCCACGGTGGCTTCGTCGCCGCGACCCTCGGGATCGCCCTCACGCTCACGATCTACTCGTTCGTTGATTACATGGTGCAGTACCGACGATTGTTTTCACTAACCTCGTGATCATCGTGAGGGAGAGACGAGAGACGAGAGACGAGAGACGAGAGGCGCGATGATGCTCAGGCGATTGCGTCACGTCAAGGCCGGACGCCCTTCGCGTCGCTTGGAGCGACGGCAGTTCTCCTCTCTCGTCTCTCGTCTCTCGTCTCTCCCGGCAGTTGTCTCTCCCGGCAGTTGTCTCTCGTCTCTCCCGCTTAGTTTCCAGCATGCCTTCGCTCAACATCGAACTCGTCACCATCGGCACTGAGCTGCTTCTGGGATTCACGATCGACACCAATGCCGCTTTCCTGGGTCAGGTGTTGAGCGCTGCTGGCGTTCGGATCGTCCGGCGCACCAGCGTCGCGGATGAACCAGGCCAAATCCGCGCCGCCGTGGCCGAGGCACTCGCGCGTTCGGGGTTCGCTATCACCACCGGCGGGCTCGGTCCCACCCGCGACGACATGTCGAAGCACGTGGTCGCCGAATTGCTCGGGATGCCGCTGCAATTCGACGACGTCGTGTGGCAGGCAGTGTTGACTCGGTACCAGCGATTCGGTCGCCGGCCGGTGGCGTCGAACCGTTCGCAGGCGATGGTGCCGGCCGGTGGCGTGGCGCTGCCCAACCAGTGGGGAACCGCACCGGGTCTCTGGCTCGACTCGCCACTGGGCACCGTGATCATGCTGCCCGGAGTGCCGCTCGAGATGCGGATGTTGATGGAGCATGAAGTCCTGCCGCGGCTCGCGGCCCGTGCCACCGGTACGGCGATTCGCTCCGCCACGCTGCGCACGTGCGGCATTCCGGAGTCGACGCTCGCCGAGCGGATTGGTGACCTGGAAGACGCGCTGGCGCCGCTCACGTTGGCGTACCTGCCCAGCGTGACCGGCGTCGATCTGCGGCTGACGGCATGGGACGTCGTGGCCGCTGACGCGGCGACGCTGCTGCGCGCAGGCATCGACCGATTGCGCGCGATAGCGGCGGACTGGGCCTACGCCGAAGGCGATACCGACCTGGCCGCGGTCGTCCTCGACCAAGCGCGTGCTTCGGCGCGCCGGCTCGCCGTGGCGGAGTCGTGCACCGGCGGCCTGCTCGGCGGACGCATCACGAATGTGGCCGGCTCCTCCGACGTCTTCCTCGGTGGCGTGGTCGCGTACGACGATCGAGTCAAGCAGGAACTGCTCGAAGTGCCGGCGGCATTGCTCGCGGCGCACGGTGCGGTGTCGGCGGAGGTGGCGGCGGCGATGGTCGCTGGCGCGACCGCACGATTCGGGTCCGGGATCGCGGTCTCCGTCACCGGTATCGCGGGCCCGGGTGGCGGCACAGCCGAGAAGCCGGTTGGCACGGTCTGGTTCGGATTCTCCTGCGACGGCCGGGTGGATACCCAGACGAGCGTGTTCGGCGGTACCCGGGCGGAGATCCGCGAACGGGCGGTGCAGGGCGCGCTGATGGGGCTGTGGCAGCGGCTTCAGTAGTTGCGCGGCGCACGAAACTTTCGACGCAATTCGAACGTCTTGACCGGGATGACGCACCGCCATTTCGCGGTCGCCTGCCTGCTCCTTGTCGCGGCAGCTTGCTCGTCGTCGCCTATCACCGAGGTCAACCCGCCGGCCACGGTGAAGCTCGGGGTTGGCGACGGTGCGTTCATCACGGGGACGCCGTGGACGGTGATCTTCGACTCCGTTGTCTCCGACTCGCGCTGCCCGGTAGGCGTGTTCTGCATCCAGGCCGGCGAGGCGCGGCTCGCCCTCGAGCTGGCGAGTCCACGGGCCGATCCACGTCCCCACGACAACCCGCATTTCACCCTCGGCGTCGCACCGGTGACCGTCGAGGGGTTGCGCTTGACCCAGGTTGAGGTGCTGCCGCTGCGCCGGCAGGGCGAATCGATCGACCCGAAGTCGTATCGGGCTACCTTGCGGATCGAGGCGATCAGCGGGCGCTGAGGTCGTTGCCCTCGGCGCAACGCCGTTATTTTCCGGATCACTACCCCGACCCCGACCCTTGCCGAGGCATCCGTGCGCCACATCCGTCGCTCTGCTCTTGCCGTCACCGTCCTCTCCCTGTCCGCCTGTTCCAAGCCAGCTCCATCCTCGACGCCGCCAGCCGCCGCCGCGCCCGGTGGACCCGTCAACCCATTGATCGAAGCGGCGACATTTGACCCAGCATTGCAGGTGGACCTGAAGGCTTCGACCAAAACAGCGTCCGGGCTCTACTACCGCGACGTCGTGACGGGGAACGGTCCGGTTGCCGCACCGGGGCAAACGGTGGCCGCCGGATATGTCGGTTGGCTCGCGAACGGCAAGCAGTTCGATGCCAGCAGCGTAGGTGCGCCGTACCGGTTCGTTCTCGGTGCGCACGCTGTCATCGCGGGGTGGGATGAGGGCGTTGCCGGAATGCACGTCGGTGGCAAGCGCCAACTGATCATTCCGTCCGGACTCGGCTACGGTCCGGCGGGGAGCCCGCCGGTCATCCCGCCGAACGCGATTCTTGTCTTCACGGTCGAGTTGGTCGGCGTGCAATGATCTGCCGCCGCGCCAGGATCCGACGGTGGCGCTTCGGCTTGAGTGCGGCGTGTGGGTCGTTGATCAGCGTGCGCATGATCCGGGTGTCATCCGGGTCTAAGACGTTCTGTTCCCGTCGCCAAGCGGCATCTTGCGCCGCAGAGGGATCGCAGCGACTGTGGTTGCGACGCCACGCAGGTCGTGGCGATGTCACCACGGTTCCAGCTGGGCGCCGCCACCGCGGGCCGGGGATCAGGTTGCCAGATGCGGGTTTGTACCTGATTTGTCGGGACACAACACATCGGATCTCGAGGAATGGTTCTTGCGGGCCTGAGCCGTATCCGTCGTTCAACCGAGTCTCAAATGCGTGTCGCTTTTCTCGCTGTTGCAGCTACCGTCGTAGTCGCCGCGCCAGCAGCGGCTCAGGCCTTCAACGGAGCGCCGGACAATCAGGTTGACAATCTCGACTATTACTATGTGCTCAGCGGCGGGAAGTTCCCCAACGGTCAGACACGGAATGGTGATATTGCATCAGGCGGTACGATGCGGTTCATCACGGACGATCCTATTTGGGGCTTCCCGCTCGACATCTGGCAGAAAGACAGCTGGTTCACGGAGAACTCCGGCATTGCGCTTACGATGAAGAACGGCGCAACGATCGTTTACGACAACAACGGGATCGAGACCGGAACGTACGGCAGTTTTTACACCGAGGGTGGCGACAACGCAGGACTGGTCCGGGCATACTCGATGCCCAACAACTACGACTGGACGTACGCCGGCCTGTTTCAGCTAAGCGGGCCAACGACATTTACGCAGCTGATCGGATATTTTGACGGTAACGGGTACTACAACGACGGTTCGTTCAACCCTGCAAACTTCCGGTACCAAATGAACATATGGTCCGAGACCGGGGACCTGCCGACCAACACCGGATCCTTTCTGGGCGATGTGTTTACGACCGCGACAGCAGGAGGAACGTTCACTTACAGTTACACCGGCGTCGACCGGGTGTTCACCACCAACAACATTTATCCGGCTGGCACGCGCGATCCGATCTGGCGAATGGTGTGGACTGCCGACGCACCGGTGACGTTACAAGCCGGAGACTACTACTACGCGAATGACGCGCTCGTGGGCGCGGTCACCCCGGAACCCGGTACGATGAGCCTGCTTGGAATCGGCCTCGTCGCCTTGGTCGGCGCCCAGCGCCGCAAGCGTAGCACCTGAGCGGCACGGCACGGTCATCGTGCAGGCCGGCCGCCCCCGGGGTGGCCGGCCCGCTTCCTTTCTGGTCGAACTGGCGAGTCTGTTCCGGGCGGTATAACCATTCGACGCGCGGGCCGCGCGGCTCCAGAACTGCCAATCCGGCAAGACGTTAGGTGGTGACGCGCGCCGGCGTCGATTCTGCAACTGTCGCTGTCGTAACGATTTCCGACGTACCGATGGTGTCGGCGTCGACCCGTTCTGCGAATGGTGCCAAAGAATTGGTGCCGAACGGCGTCGCGATTCGGCATTCGACGCCCTCACCGCGGTAGCGGAACCGACCCAGCTTCCCGTAGACCTTTTCGATCATCTTGAACGCCACGTGGCCGAGCTCGCCTTTCACCGTGGTCAGGGCGACCGGCTGGCCGTTATCCAGCGACTGGAGCCCGGCACGTTTTGCGATCCGATCGTACATCGCATCGATCACCACGAACGGCCGGCCCGTCCGAACGGAAGGGAAGAGCGGCGCATCTTTCTCGGCCCCGATCGTGAGCAGCAGATCGAGCCGGTGTCCCATGAGGTACTGCTGTAGGATGGCCTCGAGTTGCGGCCACATCGGTACGGTCCGTTCGGCGCCCTCCGTCTTGCCCTTCCCGCGACGCCACTGGTTGGGGCGGAAGTGAATCTGATTCCGGTGGAAGTTGAGGTCGGCGACGTCGAAGCTCAACACCTCGTTACGGCGTCCACCGGTCAGCAGGAACGTCGCCCTCCATCCCAACTGGTGGGGTCTCCACAAAACCGGGTCAACTCCAGGTACCAGCTGGCACGCCCATGGGTATGATTGGGGTGGTCATGGGCACGGGAATTGCATAACATTTGCCCCAATGTCACAGCGAACTGAGGCGGAGATGATTGGAATTTCGGTGCCGGTGGCGAATCGTGCCCCCACGGGTGGTTTTACGCTGGTCGAAATGTTGATCGCGATGGTTTGTTTCGCGATGCTTCTGGCGATTGTCGGACCGAAGTTTTATCAGATCACCGGCCGGTACCGGGTCGACGAGGCAACGACGATGGTTGCCACCGATCTGCGGCAAGCGGTGTCTCTCGCAGCGCGGCGGCAAAAGCCGATTGGCATTTCGCTCGAGGGGACCAGCCGCTACGTGCTAAAGGATCGCGCCAACTCACCAGCGGATACCGTCCGGCTTCGGCGGAACCTGACCTTCGCCACCGATATCGGTCCGCGCACCCTGTCCTTCTCGCCCGCAACGGTGACCGTCTACCCGATCGGTATCGTGGACCAGGCTTTCACCGTGACGCTGACCAGCGATGGCTACTCGCGACAGGTGACCCTGTCGCCCGCCGGCCAGGTCCGCGTGGTGGCGGCACCATGAGGCATCCCATCGGTGCCAAGAGTCGTGCCGGCTTCTCGCTCCTCGAACTTCTGATTGCGGTCGTGATTCTCGGTTTCGCCGCGGCGGGGATGGGCAAGCTGATGCTCGGCGCGGCGCAGTCCGGCCGGCACGCCGGCGCGATGGGCTATCGCACCGCCGCACTCAACGCGGAAGTTGCCCGTATCGCTGCGGCACTACCGGGTTCCCTGACCGATGGCACCACAACGACCACGGTGACCACGGCGCCATTTCCGTACACGATGACGTCGGTGGTCGCCTCGTTGGGGACTTCGCAGACGGTGACGATCACCGTCACGCCGACCGGCGGCGATGCCATTTCGGCCGTGACGCGCGCGATTTCGCGCACGCTCACCACGGCAGACCCGTTCGGCCTGCCATGAAGCACAACTGTCGCCGTGGCTTCTCGCTGATCGAAATGCTGATCGCCCTCACGATCTCGGTGGGCGTGGGCGCCGCGATGGTGTCGCTGCTGTCAAGCTCCACGAGGTTCGAGGAGCGGAACGAGTCGCAGCGTTCTGCGCGCCTGGTGGCCCGTAGCGCGGTCAACGTGCTCGTCAACGACCTGCGCATGATCGATCCAGCCTGGGGCATTGATTCCGCGACGACGACGTCGCTCAGGGTCAAGTCGCCGTATGCGATCGGGATGGTGTGCGACACGACGGCCAAGCTCACCATCGTCCTGCTGCCGGTGGACAGCGTGAGCTTTGCCACGTCCGGGTACTCGGGTATTGCCTGGCGCTCGACTGGCGGTACCTACACGGCGGTCGCCGGCGGAACGCTGGCCACTCAGGCCAGTTTCGCGACATCGGCGTGTTACATTGCGGGCGATTCAATCAAGCCGATCAGCGCACCCGCCAGCGCACCGAATCAAAAGACGATCAACGCCACCATCAGCGGAACGTCGCGCACCGGGATCAAGCGCGGGACTGTCATCCTGCTCTATCGGCGGGTGAACTTCTACTTCGCCAACTCCGCGCTGGCCGGGCTCACCTCGCGCACGGCGCTCTGGCGCAACTACCTCGACAGCGGCGCGGGTGCGTCAGAACTCGTCGCCCCGTTTGACTCCAGTGCCGCGTTCAACTTCTACATCTCGGGGTCGAGCGCAGCGACCGGCACGCCGCCAGGCACGCTCTCCACCCTGCGCGGCTTCCGGCTCTTCCTTCCGGGCCAGAGCGAGAATACCCCCCGCCAGCGCATCGCGCCGGAGACGGCCAACCTGACGACCGCGGTGTACTTCCTGAACGCCGCCTCATGAGGAGACGCCTCATGTCCCGCCCTGCTGATCGTCGTGGGTCCACCCTGATCGTGGTGATGCTGCTTATCTGTATGATGATGCTCGCGATCACCGGAGCCTTCGTCCGGACCAGCGCCGAACGCCGCAATGCGATGGACGCCGCGGCGCAGGTCGACGCATTCACGCTTGCCCTCGACGGAATCGACAAGTACATCGCCGCAGTGACTGCCGTGCCGGCCGCGCTACCCGACTCACAGACGTACACGGTCACCGGTGGCCGCGTGGTGGTGACGCTGCGGGCGGTGCGGCTGTCGGCTACCGACACGACCTTGATCCTGATCTCGCGCGGCGAGAATACCGCCGGCAACCGGTATTCGCCGGACGCGGCCACCGCCACCCGCACCGTGACCCAATTGGTCCGCTGGAGTGGTGCCACCATCGAACTGCCGGCGGGGTTCACGTCCCTGAGCGGGTTCCTCAAGAACGGCGTCGCAGGAAGTCTCAGCGGCGTCGATGCCTGCGCGACGGCGCCGGCACCGCTCCCTTCAATTCCAGGGGTCGCCGTGCCGTCCATATCGGCCAGCAATCTCGCGCCGGACTACGCCGGACCGACTAGTCCGATCAGCGGCAACCCCGCCAACGCCGCTGTCGCGATCGGCACGCCGGGCGTTTCCGGCACCGCGAAGGATTCGATCCAGATCGACTGGGCCGGCATCAAGGCGCGCACGGCGCTGACGCCCACATACTACGACAAGACGACCTCGCCGACTTCCGGGAGTTGGCCGACCAACGCCCAACTCAGCGGAACGAATTGGCCGGTCACCTTTGTCGAAGGCGACATCTCGCTGCCAAGCGGCGGCCAGGGCATCCTGATCGTGACCGGCAACTTGACCATGAACGGCAGCACTAATTGGGACGGGATCGTCCTGGTCGGGGGAGTACTTGTATCAAATGGCAACAACACGATCTACGGCGGAGTAATTACCGGGTTGAACGTGCTCACGGGCGCCGCCGTTGCGACGGAGGACCCCGGCAATGGCACCAAGCTTTTCCAATACAACTCGTGCGATGTTGCGAAGGCGCTCAGCCCGTTCGGGAGCTGGACCCGCCTGGGCAACGCACGGACGGACAACTTCCCGATCTACTGAGTCGCCTGCCGCGACTGATCGGGAAGATGGTGGTCCAGATGGGACGCACCGCGCCGGCGGGGGCGGACCTGAATGGGTGGCGGTACTTGGGGGTGGTGGACTGCCAATCCGGCATTGCTTTAGGGCACATGGGTTGCGTTCCTTTCGGTAAACCCCTGTGCCCGGAGTAGTGGCCTGATGCCCAAGAACGTCCCCGGCGACCCGACCGCCAATCCTGACGAGACCGACTCTGCGGCACTGAACCCGGAGCCCGACGAGTGGACCCCAGGCTCGAGCGCCACCGCGTCTGAAGCCGCCGAGGCGATCGCCCAGGCCGAGGACCGGCTCTTGCGGCTCGCCGCCGAGTACGACAACTACCGCAAGCGCACCATCCGCGAAAAATCCGAGGCGTTCGACCGCGGCGCCACCGCCCTGGTAACCCGCCTGCTCGACGTGCTCGATGATATTGACCGCCTCTCGGTCAGTGATCCGAAGACCACGTCGTATCAGTCGTTTCGCGCTGCCTACGGCGTCGTGGAGCGGAAGCTCCACAAGGAACTCGAGACCGCGGGTCTCGAGCGCATCGACCCGGTCGGCGCACTGTTCGATCCGACGCAACATGAGGCGGTGGCGGCGGCAGCGCCGGAAACGGACGAACAGGATCACACCGTGAAGGCGACGTTCCAGGCCGGCTACCGCTACAAGGGTACCGTCATTCGACCGGCACGAGTGCAGGTCTACTCGTCGCCTGGAGTCGCCTGAGTGGCAACGCAGGACTTCTACGCGGTGCTGGGCGTTCCTGATTCGGCGTCCGCCGCCGAGATCAAGAAGGCGTACCGCAAGCTGGCCAAGCTGCACCATCCGGACGCCAATCCGAGCAGCCCGCAGGCCGGCGAGAAGTTCAAGCAGATATCGGAGGCGCACGGCGTGCTCGCCGATCCGGAAAAGAAGGCGAAGTACGACCAGATGCGAAAACTCGGCGCCTTCGGTGGCTTCGCGCCACGCGGTCCGTCGGGCACACGTGGCGCGCCGCGTCAGCCGGCCGGTGAACAGTTCGAGTACGGCGATTTCGGATCGTTCGGGCTCGGCGACATTTTTTCGTCCATCTTTGGTCGCACCCGCCAGGCGGAGAGCCCGCCGGCTGGTCCGGAGCACGTCGAAGTCACCGTCAGCGTGCCGTTCCGGACCGCGGCAATCGGCGGAAAGGTGCCGCTGGTACTGGCGATGAACGACGTGTGTGCCACCTGCGGCGGCACCGGCGCCGAGCCGGGTGCCACGGTGTCGACCTGCCCCGAGTGCAAGGGTTCCGGTGCCATCTCATTCGGCCAAGGCGGTTTCGCGGTCAACCGGCCGTGCCCGGTCTGCCGCGGACGGGGCACGGTGCCGTCCAAGCGGTGTCATACCTGCGGCGGCAGCGGTGAACAGCGCACCCAACGACAGATCCTGGTGACGGTACCGCCGGCGACTGATACCGGCACCAAGGTGCGGCTCAAGGGCCAGGGGCCGCGAGCCAAGGCCGGCGGTCCATCGAGCGACGTGCTGATCACCTTCCAGGTCGAGCCGGATCGCTTCTTTGCGCGCGATGGCCTCGATATCCTCTGCGAGGTGCCGGTCACGCTGGCACAGGCACTCATGGGCGCAGTGATACACGTGAAGACGGTGGGCGGCGCCAAGGTCAAGCTGCGCATCCCGGCGGGCACGCAACCGGGCCGCAAGTTCCGGATCAAGGGGCAGGGACTGGAGAAGCACGGCCAGAAGGGCGACCAGATCGTCACGGTCAACGTCAAGCTGCCGGAAAAGATGACGCCGGAACAGGAAGCCGCTCTAAAGGCATTTGCAGGAAAACTGGAAACACCATGAGAGAGAGGAGAGACGAGCGCACATTTTCTCCTCTCTCGTCTCTCGTCTCTCCTGTCTCCTCTCTCCTCTCTCCCTATCTGATCACGCCCCCGCCCAGCACCTGTTCCGCGAACGAGTACAACACCCCGGACTGTCCCGGCGCGATAGCGCGCACCGGTGTCTCGAGGTCGAGCACGCACCGGGCACCGTCGTTCGAGCGGACCCGGGCGGCAACCGCCGCGGCACGATATCGCAGCTGCACCTGGCAGCGATCTCCCGGCGCCAAGGGTTCGTCGAGCCAGTTGCACTCCTCGAGCATGACGACATGGCCGAGCAGCTCATCGGCGTCGCCGACGATGACCTCGCGGGTTTCCGGCTTGATCCCGATGACGTAGAGCGGGAGTGAGCGCCCGCCGGGGAGCCCTTTCCGCTGGCCCACGGTGTAGCGCGCGAAGCCGGCGTGTTCGCCGACCACCTTGCCCGAAGTCGTCACGAAGGCGCCGGTCGCCAACGCCGGTGCATCGGCCGCCAGGTGCTGCGTGAGGACGCCGACGTAGTCGTTGTCGGGGACGAAGCAGATATCCACGCTCTCCGGCTTGTCCGCCGTCGCAAGTCCCAGCGCCCGCGCGTGTGCCCGTGTCTCAGTCTTGGTCAGTTCGCCAACCGGCGTCAGCATCCGCGCGACCACGAGCGGGTCGATCCCCCAGAGGAAATAGCTCTGGTCCTTGGCGCGGTCGCGGCCGCGGAAGAGCTTGCCGTCTCGGGCGACGGCATAGTGGCCGGTAGCGATCGTGTCGCAGTCGAGCGAGTTGGCGTGGGCGAGGAGGTCGCGGAACTTCGTGAACGAGTTGCAGCGGACGCATGGGATCGGCGTCCGGCCGCGGGAGTACTCGTCGACAAAGTTGGCGATCACGTTCTGGGAAAAGCGGTCTTCCAGGTTCACCACATAGTGCGCCACGCCGAGCCGGTGCGCGACGGCACGCGCGTCGGCAATGGAATCGAGTGAGCAGCAGGGGCGATCGGGGACGTCCTCGCCATAGCAGAAGAGCTTCATCGTGGCGCCAATGACGTCCCAGCCCTGCTCAACCAGCAGCGCTGCCGCCAGCGACGAGTCCACGCCGCCGCTCATCGCGACCAGCACCTTGCCCTTGTTACGCACGACCGAGCGCGACATGAAGTTGACGGACACGGTCGACGATTCCCGGGAATGCAGCGGCGACCCGCTCGACATCGTCGGCGGTGGTTTCGTGGCCGAGCGAGAAGCGAATCGTGGCGAGGGCAAGCGATCGTTCGATGCCCATCGCGACTAATACGTGCGACGGCTCAACGGTCCCGGTGGAACAGGCCGAACCGCCCGAGCAGGCGATGCCGGCGAGGTCGAGGTGCATCAGCAACGCTTCGGCCTCTGCACCGGGGACCGCGAGCGAAAGGATATGGGGCGCGTGCGGGGCGTCCTGGACGTGGACCATCAGGTCGGGGACGGCGTGGACGAGCCGTGCGGCGAGATCGTCGCGAAGGGCGCTGATGCGGGCGACGTGTTCGTCAAGTTCACGGCGCGCGAGGAGCGCCGCACGCCCCATGGCGACGGCGCCAGCCACGTTCTCCGTGCCCGGCCGAATGCCGTACTGCTGGCCGCCGCCGTGGATGATCGCCTCGATGATCTTGCGGTCGCGGACGATCAGCGCGCCGATCCCCTTGGGTGCGCCGATCTTGTGGCCGCTGATCGAGAGCAGGCGGCAGCCCACTGCGTCGAGATCGATCGGCAACTTGCCAAATGCCTGTACGGCGTCGCTGTGCAACGGGACGCCTGCCGCCCGACATCGCGCGCCGATCTCGGCCATCGGCTGCACCACACCGACTTCGTTGTTGACCCACATCACCGACACGAGCGCCGGTTCGCGCTGCAGGGCCGCGTCGAGGTCAGCGAACCGCACCGTACCATTGGCGTCGACGCCGAGGATTGTCTCCTCGCCACCGAGGTTGACGACGGCGTGCGCCGCCGCGAGGACGGCCTTGTGCTCGATCGCCGTGGTGACGACGTGCATCGGCCGGCCGTGGGCTCGCGCAGCGAGCGCCGCACCGATCAGCGCGAGGTTGTCGGCTTCGGTGCCGCCGGACGTGAAGATGACCTGATTGGGCTCGACGCCGAGCGCGTCAGCCGTCTCGCGCCTTCCCTGCTCGAGCCCGGCGCGCGCCGCTCGTCCGAAGCGGTGGGACGAGGACGGGTTGCCCCACACCGAGTTGAGGAACGGCAGCATCGCCTCGAGCACGTCGGGCCGCACCGGCGTGGTGGCGGCGTGGTCGAGATAGATCGGTAGCATCGGGGAAATGTAGCCGGAACACGGCCTACAGGCTGTGCACTCCCAGCGCCGTAATGTCCGCCACGGCCATCGTCTCCGCGGTCCAGAACGGCTCGCCGAACCGGGCCCGGATCAAGGAGCCGTAGTGCCCGTTCTGTGTGGCGATCAGGTCATCGAGCGGCTGGCCGGTCGGGTACATCTCGCCGGCCTGCGTCACCCCGTCGAACTGTGAGGCGAAACACGCGATCGCCGCCAGCTTGCGGTCGAACTGGGCCGAAATATCGACCACGAAACTCGGCTTGACGGCGTCTTCGCGAAAGCTCAACGCGTGACAAAGCTTGGCGGGCCGGAACGGCTGGCCGTCAGCCGGATAGTTCTTGAGGCCGGAGAGAAAGCAGGCGTCGCGCACGAGCTCCGACGCGACACGATGGTCCGGATGACGACTCGTGATGTATTGCAGCAGCACGACGCCAGGGCGAAGGCGTCGGATGTGCTCCACCACGATGCGGCGGGCGGCATCGGTATTGGCGAGGTGTCCGTCAGGGAGTCCAGCGTTGACGCGTTCGGCGACGCCGAGCACCTTGGCCGCGGCCACCGCTTCCTTGGCGCGCAGCTCCGCGGTGCCACGGGAGCCAAGCTCGCCGCGGGTGAGGTCGACGATGCCCGTCCGGTGACCCTGATCCGCCGCGCGCGCCAGTGTGCCACCGCACAGCAGCTCGGCGTCGTCGGGGTGGGCCATAACTGCGAGGAGATCCACAGGCATGAATAAAGGTACAAAGGAGAGACGAGAGACGAGAGACGAGGGAGGCTAGCCGAGCCGCTGAGATCATACCGCATTGGCTGACTTCTCTCGTCTCTCGTCTCTCCTACTCGTACCTCAACGCTTCGACGGGATCCATCCGTGCCGCGCGGTTGGCCGGGATCACGCCGAACACGAGGCCGATCGCGATGCTCGCGGCGGTCGCGGTCATGGCGCTCCAGAGTGGCGGGCCGCTCTTGATGCCGAGGACCGACTTGAGCAGTTCGCCGCCGAGGAGCCCGACGCCGATGCCGAGCAATCCGCCGACCGCCGTGAGCGTGGCCGCTTCCACCAGGAACTGGAACAGGATTTCGGCCCGCGTGGCGCCGAGCGCCTTGCGGATGCCGATCTCACGGGTGCGGTCGGTCACCGACACCATCATGATCGCCATCACTCCGATGCCACCGACCAGGAGCGCCACGCTCGACAGGGCGATCATCACCAGGAAGAACGCCGAGGTGAGCTTGTCGATGATGCCGAGGATCTGGTCCTGGGTCAGGATGTCGAAGCTGTTGGGTGTCGCCGGGTGCAGGCCGCGAACACGGCGGAGCGCCATGATCGTTGCGTCCTTGGCGTCGTCCATCGCGACGCCGCGTGCCGCGACCACGACGATGAACAACGATTGGGTTTCGTCGTAGTGAAAGCTCTGGCGCGCTGCCCGGAACGGTACCACACCGCCAGGATCCTGGCCGGGCGGGGCAAACGCGTTGTCGGGCTTGGCGAACACGCCGATGGTGGTAAATGACTTGCCGCCCACGCGTACGACGCGGCCGAGCGGGTCGAGCGTACCGAACAACTTGCGGGCAACCTCGTCCTCGATCACCAGCACCGGTTCGCCGCCGGAGAGCTCCGCGGTCGAGAACCAGCGACCCTTCAGCAGCGCGCCACCCTGGACCTCGAGATAGGCATTGTCCGCGCCCCACACGGCGATCCTCTGCGAGTGCTCGCCTTGATACTCCATCCGCTGTTGCGTCTGGACCCAGAGCCCGGCGTGATGAATTCCATCCAGCGTGGTGAGCGCCGCGACGTCGCCCTCGCTGACGACCGGGCGAATGCGCACGGCGGCGGGGAGGTTCTGCGGGTTGAGCGGGACGGACGAGAAGTAGCGGATCACGAAGAAGGTGCGCGGCGACGAGTTCTCGATCGACGCGAAGATCTGGCCACGAATGCCCGCGACCAGCGAGGCCATCACCATCACCGTTGTCACGCCGATCACGACGCCCAGCACGGTCAGGGCCGAGCGCAGTTTGCTGCCGCGCATGGCTTCCAGCGCGAGCAGTACCCCTTCGGCAAGGTTGGGAAGCCGGAACGACAGTCGCTACTCCTGGTGTAGTGCGGTGATGGGATCGAGCCGTGCGGCGCGCACCGCCGGGTAGACGCCGAAGATGATCCCCGTTCCAGCACCGAGGGCGAGTGCCAGGCCGACGGACCAGAGTGTGACCCTGGCCGGCAGGGGAGTGGTCGCCGCGACGACTTGCGCGAGGATGTACCCGGCAGCGACGCCGATCAGGCCACCAAGGACGCTGAGGAGGACGGTCTCCACCAGGAATTGGCGCCGGATATCCCGCTGATTGGCGCCAATTGCCTTGCGCACGCCGATTTCGCGGGTGCGCTCACTGACCGACATCAGCATGATGTTCATGATGACGATGCCGCCAACGACGATGCCGATGCCGACCACCGCGGGCACGACCGCGAAGAGCAGGGCGGTGAGCTGCTTCCAGAACGCCACCAGGGCGTCGGCCTTGTCGACGGTGAAGTCATCGTTCTGCACCGGGTGCAGGCGGTGGGCGATGCGCATCGCTTCTTGGGCGCGATCCATCGCGACGGGAATCGCTTCGGCGTCCCGCATCTTGACCGACACGACGGTCGTCTTGCGGCGCCCCCACATCGCCTCGAAGGTCGGCAAGGGGACCAGCACAAAACCGTCGAACGACTGGCCGAGCGTCTTCCCCTTCTTGGCGACGACGCCCTTGATCGTGAATTCGGTGCCGTTGATTCGCACCGTGGACCCAACCGCGGTCTGGGGCGTCGCGAAGAGCTTGTCGGCGATGTCGTAGCCGACCACGACCACCCGCCGTCGGCCCCGCACGTCCGGGTCTCCCAGCGGCTGGCCGGCCGCGAACTTGTAATCCTGGACGAGCTGGTAGGGCGGCGTGATGCCGAGCACGAGGACGCCGCCGAGGGTGTTGTTGCGGTAGACGACATTCGCGATTGGCGTCGGCCATCCCGATTGCATCGCGACGGCTTGGGCGTCCGGGAGGGCGCGCTCGACCGCGGCTGCGTCGTCGCGCGAGATGATCGGCCGCTGCGCCATCCGGCGCACTTGCTCATCGTCCACGAGCCCCAGCGCGATCGGCGTGCGCCGAACCTGGAAGGCGTTGGTGCCGATCATCGCGTCGGTGAGGTTCTCCTTCACGTAGCTGTTCATCCCCTGGATCACCGCCACGACGGTGACGAGGAAACTTACCGAGACGATGATGCCGAGGAGCGTGAAGAAGGAGCGGAGCTTGGCTCCACGAATGGTGGCGATCGCGAGGCGGAGGGCTTCGCTGTACGGCATTGCCGAAAGGTAATCCGCTCACCGGCTACTCGTACCGCAATGCCTCCACCGGATCGAGCCGGGCCGCCTTGTTCGCCGGGTACAGACCGAAGAAGATCCCGGTCACGGCCGAGGCGATGAGCGCTGCGGCCACCGACCAGAGCGGAATCGCGGCAGGAATCGGCGTGAACCGGTTGACGCCGTACGCAATCAGTCCGCCCATCAGCATCCCGACCATGCCGCCGATGACCGTCAGGGTGGCGGCCTCCACGAGGAACTGGAAGAGGATTTCGCCCCGGGTGGCGCCCAGCGCCATGCGGACACCGATCTCCCGCGTGCGTTCCGTGACCGAGATCATCATGATCGCCACCACGCCGACGCCGCCCACCATCAGGCCGACGCTCGAGAGCGCCAGCATCGCCAGGAAGAAGCCCTGTGTCATGCTGTTGAAGCTCTCCAGGAACTTGTCGCCGGAGATGACATCGAAATTATTCTCCTGGCCGGGCTTGAGGCCGCGGTGTACCCGCAGCGCCGACACCACCTGGTCCATCGCCACCGGCTGACTGACCTCCGCCCTGGGGAACACGGCGATGTTCACCCAGCCGCGCGCGAAGTCGGCCGCCTTCACGAACGTTTCGTGCGGAATCACCACATTCGGGCTGCCGCCGCCGTCCTGGAAGAGGCCGGTCGGGTCGTGGTACACCCCGATGACCGTGAACGGCACCCCGAAGATCTTGATGATCTTGCCCACTGCGTCCTGGCCCCGGACGAAGAGGGTCGTCGCCGCCTTTTCGTTCAGGACGACCACATACGCGCCCGACGCGTTCTCGACGGCGTTGAAGTTGCGGCCCTCCGCCATCGACCCGCCGTCCACGCGAATCCAGCTGGGGTCCATCCCCTGCACGCTGACATTATCCGAACTGGTCGTGCCGTAGGCGATCCGCGACGAGGCGTTCTCCCGGACATTGACGTCCTCGATCGCCGGCAGCCGCCGGATCAGTTCGGCCTCGCCGCGTGACAGCCGCGGCCGGCGTCGCCACGGCGACATCTCATCCGACCCATCCGAGATCTGAATGCCATCCCGGAAGAAGCGCATGACGTAAAACGTTTTTGGCCCGGCCTGCGACACGATGTCGCTGACCGACCGCTGGATCCCGGTGATCGTGGACGCCATGGCGATGACGACCATCACGCCGATGGCGATGCCGAGGATGGTGAGCGACGCCCGCATCTTGTTCGCGCGTACCGCGCTGATCGCGAGCGTCACCCCTTCGAAGGCACGCGCCAGCAAGTTGCCCCGTCCGAGCGTGCTCATTCGTGCCCCAGGGCGATGATCGGGTCCATGCGCGACGCCTGGCGCGCGGGATACACGCCGGCGACCATGCCGACCAGGATGCCGAGTCCGACGCCGAGCCCGATCGACCACGGCGCCACGGCGGCTGGCAGCGGGGTCACGGCCCGGATGACGAACGCCAGCAGGATGCCGGCGACGATGCCCATCGCGGCGCCGGTGAGTGACAATGTCGCCGACTCGACGACGAACTGCGCCATGATGTCGCTCCGCTTCGCCCCCAGCGCCTTGCGAATGCCGATCTCACGGGTCCGTTCCACCACCGACATCAACATGATGTTCATGATCACGATGCCACCGACGACCAGCGAGATCCCGACCAGCCCCGGCAGCGCGAGAAAGAGGATCCTGGAAATCTTGTCCCAGGCGCTGAGGGCGCCCTCAGCGGTCTGGATCTGGAAGTTGTCGGGCTGGCTCGGCTTGAGGCCGCGGCGCACCCGCATGAGCTCGCCGACCTCCTCGATCGCGGCGCGCATCAGCGCCGGATTGGTGGCCTGGATCTGCAGGTCGTCGATGACATGCGGGCGGTTGGTCAGCCGGCGCGCTGGGGAGGTGATCGGCGTGACGACAAACTTGTCCATCGAGATGCCGAAGAGGTTGCCCTGTTTTTCGACCACGCCGATCACCCGGTGTGGCAGCCCGCCGATGCTGATGGTCTGACCCAGCGGGTCGCGCCCATTGAAGAGCCGCTGGGCCAGTTCCCACCCCAGTACGGCGACCTCGGCGTTCGCGTTCACCTCCTGCGGGGTGAAGGCGCGACCCTCGGCGATGTTCCAGTGTTTGATCTGGAAGAATTCGGCATCCACGGTGTTGAGCGTGATGTCCTTCGCCAGCTTTCCCTGCCACGCCACGCCGCGTCGGTCGTACCCCGATCGGGCGAAGATCACCGGTGTTTTCATGTGCGACTCGACGTACGCCGCGTCCTCGATCGTGATGCGCGGGCGGCGCTGCCACTCCCGCCACTGCGCCTCGGTGGTGTTGCCCATCGTGAAGTTCGGCGTCTGGCGGAGCTGGAAGGTGTTCACGCCGATCAGCGCGCCGGCGAATTTGTCGGTCATGTACACGTTCATGCCCTGGACGATCGACACGACGGCGATCAGGAACGTGACACCGATGAGCACGCCGACCAGCGAGAAGAAGCTCTTCAGTTTCTGCGCGCGGATCGACGACAAGGCAAGCCGGACCGCCTCGAGAAGCGGCATCTTACGCGGCCACACCCGTCGCGCGCGGCGGATTAATCCGATCGCTATCCACCCGGCCGTCGCGGAGCATGACAACCCGATGGGCATGCGCGGCAATGTCGGGCTCATGGGTCACGATCACCACGGTCTGGCCCTGCGAGTGCAGCGCCCCGAACACGCGCATGATCTCTTCGCTGGTGGTCGAGTCGAGGTTGCCGGTTGGTTCGTCGGCGAGGAGGATCGACGGATTGTTCACCAGCGCCCGGGCGATCGCGACGCGCTGGCGCTGGCCACCCGACAGTTCGTTCGGCTTGTGGTGCATCCGGTCACCGAGGCCGACCCGCTGCAGCGCCTGTTCCGCGCGGCGTCGGCGGTCCCGGCCGGACGCGCCGGCGTACACGAGCGGCAGCTCGACGTTCGCGAGCGCCGAGGCGCGGGGGAGCAGGTTGAAGGTCTGGAACACGAAGCCGATTTCCTTGTTGCGCACCCGGGCGAGGTCGTCGTCCTTCATCTGCGAGGCTTCGTGACCGTTGAGCCAGTAGCGCCCGCCGGTCGGCGTGTCGAGGCACCCCAGCAGGTTCATCATCGTCGACTTGCCCGAGCCGGACGGCCCCATGATCGCCACATATTCGTTCCGGCGAATCTCGAGGTCGATCCCCCGCAGCGCCCGAACCTGTTCGGTGCCCATCGTGTACTCGCGCGTGATCCCTGCCAACTTGATGATGACGTCATCGGTCACGGCTTCTTGACCTCCGAGCCGGTCGTGGGCGCGGCTTTCACGCGGGTCGAATCCTTCATGTCGCGGATCGCCTGGTACGTCCCGGCCACCACGGTTTCGCCTTCCTTCAGCCCATCGAGCACCTCGACGTAGTCGTCGCCGGTGATGCCGACCTTGACCGGGCGGAAGCGCGCGATGCCGTTCTGCACCACGAACACGCCTTCCTGCTCCTTGGCCTTCTTCCTGGTCGTGTCCCCCGGCATCGCCGGCGCGGTGGCGGCGATCGGCGTCGCGGCTTTCGCGTCACCGGCGGTGTTTGGCAGGGCACGCGCCGTGAGCGCAATGATCGGGATGCTGAGCGCCCCCTTGCGCACGCTGGTGATGATCCGCGACGTCATGCTGAGATCGGGCCGCACATCGTGCGGCGGATTGGCGAGCGTGACTTCCACCTCGAAGTCCACCGCCTTGTCGGTGCTGGTACCGGTGGTGGTTGCCGTGGTCGCGCTGTTGCCGATCTTGGTGACGCGACCGACGAACGCCGTATCGGGGAAGGCGTCGATCGTCACGGAGACCGAGTCGTTGAGCGCGAGCCGCACGATGTCGGTCTCATCGACCTTGACCTTCGCCAGGATCACGGACAGGTCGGCGATGCGCATCAGCAGGCCGGTCTCCTTGGAGAACGTCCCCGGCACCGCGACCTCACCCTCCTGGACCGCGAGCCGGACGACGCGTCCGGCGATCGGCGAGTAGAGCATCGTCCGGGCGAGGTTGTCCTTCGCTTCCTTCACCGACGCGGTCGCCTGCGCCATCTGGGCCTGCGATGACTTGAGGTTCGCCTCGGCGACCTTGAACGTCTGGTCGGCGAGTTCCACCGACTCATCGGTCACCAGGTTCGGCGACGTCTTCTTCAGCTCGCGCTGGCGATCCAGCCCCCGCTTCGACTGATCGCGGTTGGCGGTGGCCTGGACGGTCGCGGCGTTGGCTTGCGCCAGCCCGGCCTCGCTCCGGTCCACGGCACCCTTGAACTGCGCCTGGTCGAGTTCGACAAGCAGCTCGCCCGCCTTCACCATGTCGCCCTCCTTGACATGGATCTTGAGGATGCGCGCCGTGACTTCCGACGAGAGCGAGACCTGGCTCTTGGCTTCGATCTGGCCGCTGGACGTCACCGCCGCCACGAGGTCTCGCCGGCCGACCGCTTCCATGCGAACGTCGGTTGCGCGGTTGGCCTTCCGGGCGCTGCCCGCCATCACCAGCCCGGCAATCACCACGACCGCGATCACTGCGAACAGTCCGAGTTTGGCTCCACGCGACATCAGTGCGATCCTCTCAACGAAGGGGGCGGCCGACGGCAGCTTCGAGGCCGGCGACCGCGAGGTGGTAGTCGTACACGGCGGTAACGTAGTCGGCTTCGGACTGGGTCACGGCGTTCTGCGCGTCGGCGATTTCGAGCGCCGTGCCGTTGCCGATCCGGTAGCGATCCTGCGCCAGTTGCAGCTGCTGGCGCGCGGTGGCCCGGTTGCTGTCCTGGATCTGCATCCGCGCCCACGCCGTGCGCACCGTCAGGAGCTGGCTCTGGATCTGGGCGTCGGTGAGCAGCTGCTGGGCCCGGACGTTCTCACGGGCCTGGTCCTCCGCTGCGGCGGCCTGCGACACCCGCAGCGATCGACTGTAGCCATCCCAGATTGGCAGCGAGACGCCAAAGCTGACCGACACCGGCTGCCGGGTGAACTTGAACGGGAAGACGCTATTGTTGTCGTGAATGCCCTGCGAGATGCTCGGCAGGAGCGCGTTGCCGCTGGCGTCCAGGCCCGCGAACGCCTTGCAGTCGGCGATGATGCCACCCGGGATCGGTGACGTCAGGCGCGCGAGGATCTCATTCTGGAAGGCGCAGTTCGCCTCCGCCGCCTGCGCCGACAGCACCCGATTGTTGAGCAGGATGTTCTCGTTGGTGAATTGCTGGGTGTAGCCGCTCAGTCCGGTGTTGATCGAGAACGACGGCAACCGGTCCAACCGTGCGGCCTTGGTGCTGAGCTGACCGGCGCGTTGGGATTCCTGCGCCGAGCGAATGGCGGGATTCGATTCGTGCGCCATCGTGCGCAGCGTCTGCAGTTCGAACTTCGGTTCGACCAGCGGGAACGGCTCGCTCAGCGCGATCGCATCCACGGCGGCATCCGCCGGAAGACCGAGCCGTCGCAGCAGTTCGATCTTGGCCTGTGTGGCCGCCTGCTGCGTTTGCAGCAGCTGCACCTGGGCCGAGGCCATGGCGGTTTGTGCCGACAACACGTCGATCAGCGTGCCCTGGCCAACCTGCTGCCGCGCCTTGGCAAGGGCCAGGAACTGGGTGTCCCGCACGAGTTGCTGGACCGCCACGCCAACCACCGCGGCGGCGCGCAACGAGGTGAGGTATTGTGAAGTGACGTCGGATACGAGCGTGACCCCGGCGGCCGCGATGTTTTCGTCGGTCACCCGCTGCTGGGCGCGCTGGATCGACGGCGTGATGAATGTCCGGGCATTGAGCTGCCAGTTGGCGGAAAAGTTGTAGCTCGACGACACCGTCGGCGAACGCTGGGTGAAGGTGGCGCCCCCAAACGTGGAACTGCCGGCGCCGGCG
This sequence comes from Gemmatimonadota bacterium, assembly GCA_025357945.1. GTDB lineage: Bacteria > Gemmatimonadota > Gemmatimonadetes > Gemmatimonadales > GWC2-71-9 > Palsa-1233. The sequence continues at coordinate 11,401 of JANYLJ010000034.1, read as the reverse complement.
TACGTGATGCCGCTGCTCACACCCAGCGTCGGCAGCCTCGCCCAGTTGGCCGCCTTGACGGCTTCCGCGGCGGGGTCGGCCGTCATCTGCGACTGGCGATACGTGGGGTTGTTTGCCCGGGCCAGCTCGAGCGCCTGCGCCAATGAGAGCTCGCGCGGCACCGCGCCGGGGCCTTGGGCTGCGATCGGCAAGGCGACGACAAGCAGGGCGAGCACCGCACCGGCCATTCGACGAGCGAGCATGTTCCGTCCTTCACAGGTGTTATGAGGTTCCAACGTTGGCACCTACGGCGACCGTAGCGTGAAGTTTCAAGCTGATACATCCGACCGACCCGGCTTCCGCCTCATTCTTTGGCTCGGGGTCGCGGCGGTCGTCCTGCTGGCTGGCGAGGCCGCCCTCCAAGCTGCCTGGGTGTGGCTCGCCGCCGTGACCCTCGCGGCCCTGATCCTCGCCGTTGTCGCCTGGCTGCAGCAAGGACCAGGCGCGCGCGGCCTCGCGATTGGTCTGGCAGTGCTGGCGATCGCATCCGGGGCCGCGGGTGGTATGATGGGACATTCGGCTTGGCACGCTGGCGCGTTGCAGGCCGAGGCGGTTCGCAGCGCGACCCTTCAGCGCGATCGCCTGCTCCGGTCCTCGATCGCCGCGGCCAGGCACACGGCGAATCTTGCGTTGGACCGTGTCGGGACGAGCTCGCCGGCGGGAGCGCCCGACCTCAGCGACTTCGTCAGCAACAGCGATGTGGAGAGCGCGGTCGCCGTCATCGCCGGCGATACGGTGGTCGCCGTGGCCGGTCCGCACCGCATGCAGCCGATCATGGCTGACCCGCCGGCGGCCCTCGTCAGTACGCCATTTGCCAGAATGCTCGTAATCCGAGAGACCCGCAACACCCGGCAGGCGCAAGTTGTTCTACTGCTTGATTCGCTCCCCGGCTTGCCGGTCGCGGGTTCGTCGCTGGCGGCGGCGGGCGGCGATGGCGTGCGCTGGACGTGGCCGCCAACGCTCGCCGGGACCGTCGAATTCAACAGCCTGGAAATCGCTGTCACCGGCATCATCGCCGCGATGCGACCTGTGGCGGCACCGGTCTCAGCGCACGCGGCGATCCGGGCGCGCCTGCTGGTGGCCGCCGGACTGGTGGTGCTGGCCCTTGTCATTCTGCTCACAACGTCGCACCCGGCCGTGCGGGCCGGCGCGATTCTCCTGCCGCTCTGGGCGCTGGCCCGTTCGGACGTGGGCAACCCATCGCTCGGCCCAAAGGGGATGCGGGTGCTGCTCGCCGCCTCGGCGCTGCTCCTCCTCGCCATCGCGCTGTGGCGGCGTCCGGCGCGCCGCACCGTCGTCGGACTGGCGGCGGCGGTGTTGTTGCTCGCCACCGCTCCGCCGCTGATCGTCCTGCTCGCCCGCGACGTGGTGCCGAAAGGGCAGGCGTTGTCGTTGCTGACCGGCTTCGCGTGGGAGGCAATCATCGCCCTCGCCGCGAGTGGCTTGCTCGCCGTCGCGCTGGCACCGCTACGCGCACCGGGCGACGAGGACGCCGGCACGGCGTGGGGATTGATCGCTATCGTCGCCGTGTTGGTGGTCGGGCTCGTCGGCATCGAGGCGTGGACCCCGGGGGCGCGTACCGCCGGCTGGGCATCGTGGTATCCGCCGCTGTGGCTGATCCCGATCGGATTGATGCTGCCGCTGACGCCGCCGCGCATGCGGCTCATCTCGCTGGCGGTGGCGGCGGGTGTGCTCGCGTCGCTGGCGACCTGGTCGGTGTCGCTTGATCGGCGCATGGAGCTGGCCGACGCCGACCTGCGGCGCCTCAACGCCGGGTCCGATCCGGCTGCGGTCGCGGCGCTCGACAGTTTTGCGGTCGCGGCACGCGAGGCACACGCGACGCGGCTCGATCGGCTGTACGCCGCGTGGGGCGCGTCCGCACTCGCCCGCCGCGGCGTCCCGACGTATCTCTCGCTCTGGAGCGCCGGCGGTCAGCAGCGCGAATTCATTGCGCTCGATTCGCTCAAGGTGGGTTGGGCCGAGTTGCAGGAGCAGGTGCTGCTTGCGGGTAGCGAACCGCGACGGTTCGGTCTTTCGCGCCGCGTGGGGCATCACGAGGTCCTCATCCTGCCGCTCGCGCCCGATACCATCGCGACCGTCACGATCGGTCCGCGCTCGCGGATCTTCGCGCCCACGACGTTCGGCCTGCTGGTCGGGTGGCGGTCGTCGTCGAGCGATCCGCCGTACACGGTGACAGTCCCGTCGGACATTGGTCCGGTTCCCGACGGGCAGTTCCGCCGCGCGCACCGCATCGTCAGCGCGGATGCGGTGGTGACGGCGGCCGATCCGCCGCGGGTGGTCCGCGCGACCGTCGAGATGCTGCCGCCGGCGCCGTTCCTCACCCGCGCGGCGCTGAGCGTGCTGGTGAATGTCGGCCTGATTCTCGGCGCCTGGCTCCTGTTGCAGCGCATCCTGGGGCAGCAGGGCACGCTCGCCGCACCGATGTTGCGGCAGTCGTACCGGCGCACGGTCGCCACCGCGCTGATGGCGTTCTTCGTCGTTCCCGCGATCGTATTCACGCTCCTCTCGGTGGTCCGGTTGCAGCGCGATGCGCGGCGCCAGCACGAAGCCGAAGTCGCGACGGCCGTGCATATCGTCACCGACGCCGGCGCCCTCGCGGTGGCCGATTCGCCGCGGCCGACGAGCGAATCGCTCGCGTTCCTCGCCGACAGCGCCAACGCGGAAGTTGGCATCTACCGACAGGGCCGGCTGATTGCGGCGAGCGACTCGATGCTCGCCGAACTGGGCCTGATGCCGCCGATCATCGGTCGCACGGGAGCGGCGACACCGGGTGCGTCGGCGCGCACGCTGCCGAGCCCGCTGCACGCAGCGGCGTTGCGGCTCGGGATCATCAACGCGACGGTGCCAGGCCGGTCACTGGTCGTCGCGATCCCGGGTGGCGACAGCGGGCTCGCGAGTGAGCAGGTCAACCAGGCGCTCGTGCTGCTGCTCTCGACGCTTGCCGGCATTGCCGCGTCGGTGCTCGTCGCTGGCGTGATCGCGCGTGCCCTCGGGCGCCCGATCGAGATGTTGCGTCGCACGGCGGTGGCCATCGGGCGGCACGAATCACCGCCACCGGCCGGCGACGTCCCGGCGGAGTTCGTCCCGGTGTTCGGAGCGATCACCCAGATGGAGCGCGACCTCCGTGCCACCGAGGCGGAGTTGCAGGCTGGCCGGACGCGCACCGCTGCGATTCTCTCCACCGTCGCCACCGGCGTGATCGGTGTGGACGCCCTCGGCGAGGTGATGCACGCCAATCCGCGTGCGGCCGAACTGCTGGGCCAGCAGGTACGGCTCGGGCAGCTGCTTGCGGCACAGCTGCCCGATGGCTGGGAACGGGTCGTCGAGGGGATCGACCGGCTGCTCGGCCGCGGCACCCGCGCGCCGGAGAGTCGCGAGCTTCAGCTGGGTGAGCGTCGATTCGCCGTGACCCTGGCGCCGCTGGGCGACGGTGGCCTGGTGCTCGCGATCACCGACATCACCGAAGCGTCGCGTGCGGCGCGGATTGTCGCGTGGGGCGAAATGGCGCGACAGGTCGCGCACGAGATCAAGAACCCGCTCACGCCGATGCGTCTGGGCCTGCAGCACCTGAGAAGGGTCCGCTCCGACAATTCGCCCGATTTTCCCCGACTGGTCGACGAGACCGCTGAGCGCCTGCTGGCCGAAATCGAGCGGCTGGATCGGATCGCCCGCTCGTTCGCGCGCTACGGGGCACCACCGGAGCGGGCGACCCCGATGGAATCGATTGGGCTGGAACCGGTGACGGCAGAGCTCGCGTCGTTGTTCGCGCTCGGGTCGGAGCCGATGCGGATCGAGGTGGTTGGCGACGTCGCCGGCCCGGTGCGCGCCCGCCGCGAAGAACTGGTCCAGGTGCTCCTGAACCTCCTCGACAATGCCCGACAGGCGGGGGCGTCCTCGGTGCGGCTGGTGCTCGCCGGGTACACCCTCCGAGTTGAGGACAACGGGCAGGGGATCCCCACTGAGCAGCTCGGCCAGATCTTCGAGCCGGCTTTCTCGACCACGACAAGTGGAACTGGTCTCGGCCTGGCGATTGTTCGCCGCCTGGTCGAAGGATGGCAAGCGACGATTGGAGTCGAAAGCAGTTCAGGAAACGGCGCGGTCTTCACGATCCGGTTCCTGCCCGGTTCTGCGGCCGGTATGGCTGGCGAGCGGTAACTGATTCGCCGGCTCGCGCTCTTCACGATTGTGCTCGCCGGGTGCCGCAACGGTGCCAAGCCGTCGTCGCCAAGCGGTGATGCCGCTGTCGCGACCCTCGGCGTCGCACCGGCGCAGTTCGCCGATCTTGCTCCCGGCGACACCGCAGGCGTGGTCGCGATGATGCGCCAGACCATGCGCAACATCGACGCCGGCCTCGGCCAGATGACCCAGCGCGATACCACCCTCGGCGGCGGCGCGGATTCCGTGTCCCATCACCTGACGACGTGGCTGCAGCAGGGGGTCCCGCGCAAGCTGGTCGTGATCGATTCCGCGGCGCACGGCCAGAACAACAGCGAGACCGACGTGTGGTTCATGGGCGGCGATGTCGCCGTTCTGTTGCAGGCGGCTGATGCCTACGCGTTCGATTCCGACCGGATCGTTTTGTGGACCGATGAGGCGCTGCAGCCGTACCGCGAGGTCGCGCCGCCGCTCGTGATGGCGAAACAGGCCAAGCTGATCGACGCGGTGCACCGGTGGCTGGCGGCGTTGGGTATTCGGGCACCGTAGAGCTCGCGGCTAAAGCCGCGGCTCGGCTGATGTCGCTAAAGCGACGTTCGCCCCGCTTAGAACAGCCATCCGGCGTTCGGAGCGACACGTCGCTTGGTTCGCGGCAACGTGACGGACTCCATGAAATCCGCGGGTCTTACCTCCGATCGGATCAGACGTCGCTTTAGCGACATCAGCCGAGCCGTCACCTTGGTGACGAGCTCGCGCAGTGGATTCACCGCAACAACGCCTCCAACGCCACGCGCGCGTCGGTCGTGCTGTCGCGGTACTTGACGATCACCGGGGTCTGCAGCGACAACCCCCACTCCTTGCCGTGCCCGCGGGCGATGGCCCGGGAGCCCGGCACCACGACGGCGTCGCGGGGAATGATCAGCGGCTCGTCGTCGGTGGCGCTGTAGATCGCGCCGCGCACGATGTCGTACACCGGGGTCGAGCGTGTCAGGATGGTGCCGCTGCCCAGCACGACGCGCTGCTGTACCACCGTGCCCTCGTACACGCCGCAGTTCCCGCCCACGAGCACGTCGTCCTCGATGATCACCGGAAGGGCACCGACCGGCTCGAGTACGCCGCCGATCTGCGCACCGGCCGAGATGTGGCACCTGGTGCCGACCTGGGCGCAGCTGCCAATCAGCGCATGCGAGTCGACCAGCGTGCCGTCGCCCACCCACGCGCCGAAGTTGATGTACATCGGTGGAATGCAGCTGACGTTGCGGCCGATAAAGCTGCCGTCGCGAATGCTCGAGCCGCCAGGGAGGATGCGTATCCCGTCGGCGAGGGTGATGCGCTTGACGGGCCAGGTCGCCCGATCGAAGAACGGCTGGCGCACCGGGTCGATCGACATGTCGACGACGGCGCCGAGGCGGAAGCCGAGCAGGATCCCCTGCTTGACCCAGCGATTGACACGCCACCCGGTGCGCGACGACGGATCGGGCTCGGCGGCGCGGACGGCGCCACTGTTGAGCGCGGCCTTGAAACGCTCGAAGAGCTCGCGATGCGCGGCGGTGTATTCCTGCGGCGGACTCCCATAGAGCGCTTCGATCTCAAGCTGCATGACGCTTCCGGATGGAAGGGAGCAGGCCGCCCGCTCGCAGGACGGCCTCGATCCGATGGCGCGTGGAGTCGGAGGGCGGCGTGAGCGGCAGGCGCCACACTGGCTCGATGAGCGCCATCATCGCCAGCGCCGCCTTGACCGGAATCGGACTCGACTCGGCGAAGTTGATCTCCATCAGCGCAAACCAGGTGTGATGCAAATGTCGCGCGGTCACGAAGTCGCCCGTCATCGCTGCCCGGACCAGCGCCGTCATCTCGACCGGGATTTCGTTCGATGCGACGGAAATCAGGCCGCGTGCCCCCAGCGCGATTGCGGCGATGGCGATGGCATCGTCGCCGCTCAGGACGGTGAAGTTGTCGGGCACTTCGTGCAGCACCCGCGCGATCTGCTGAATATTCCCCGATGCTTCCTTGACACCGACAATGTTCTCGATCGTGGCCAGGCGACCGACGGTGTCCGGCTCGATGTTGACGCCGGTGCGTCCGGGGACGTTGTAGACAATGATCGGGAGCGACGCCGCATCGGCGATCGCGCGGTAGTGCTGATACAGGCCCTCCTGCGTCGGCTTGTTGTAGTACGGAGCCACGGAGACGAGGCCGTCGACGCCGATCCGTTCCAGCTCGCGGGCGAGCACGGCGACTTCGGCTGTGTTGTACCCGCCCGCGCCGGCAACGACCGGCACGGCGCCCCGGGCTTCTTCAACGGTGAGCGCCACGATCCGCAGATGTTCCTCGCGCGTCAACGACGGGCTCTCGCCGGTGGTGCCGCAGGGGACGAGGAAGTCGATGCCAGCGTCGATCTGTCGGCGAACCAGGCGGCGGAACGTCGGTTCGTCGATCGCTCCTGCGGCGGTGAACGGCGTCACCAGGGCGGTGCCGCAGCCAGTGAATGTGGTCATGATCTACTCCCTCTTCAGGTGGTGGCGGCGTGCGGACCAAAGAGCACGTCGTCAAAGGTGAAGACGCCGCTCCGACCGGCGACCCACCGCGCCGCGATCAACGCGCCACGGGCGAAGCCGTCGCGGCTTCGTGCCGTGTGCCGGAGCGTGATCGTGTCGTCGAGCGAATCGAAACCGATCTCGTGCGTTCCCGGGTGGGCGCCGGCGCGGCTACTGCTGACATCGACGGCATGGGCGTACCCGGCACCGCGCATGGCGTCGACCAGCGCGAGGAGCGTCCCGGACGGCGCATCCTGCTTTCCGCCGTGATGGATTTCCCAGCCCCAGGCGCCGTACTGCGGGTGCGCCGAGAGGAGGCGTGCCGCGTCGCGGACGACGCGGGCAAAGAGCTGTGCGCCGACGGAATAGTTGGCACTCCGGACCATCGCTGAGCCGGCGGATGCCACCGCGGCCTCGACGTGCGCGAGCTGGCCCAGCCATCCAGTAGTGCCCACGACCACCGGGACGCGCAGCGCAGCGAGTGCCCCGATGTTGGCGGCCACGGCTGCGGCGTTGGTGAATTCCACCGCGACGTCGGCACCGGCGGCGGCCGCCAGGTCGGTGCCGGAGTTGATGCGCGCGTGAATCGTCCACCCGTCCGCCACAGCGAGCTGCTCGATCCGCTGTCCCATCCTGCCGTATCCCACAATTGCGAGCTTCATGCCGCGCGGGCCTCCGGGAAGAACTCCCGATGCAGCGACGCGATCGCCCGTGGCAGGTCGCCGGCAGCAACGACCAGCGAGATGTTCAACCGCGAGGCGCCCTGCGAAATCATCCGGACATTCACGTCGCGCAGCGCACCGAACACCCGCGCGGCGACGTTCGGCGAGTGGCGGATGTTTTCGCCGACCAGGCAGACGATCGCCTGGTCGTGCTCCACCGACACGTCCGCAAACGTGGCCAGCGCGCCGCAGATGTCGCTGAGCGCCGCCGTGTTGTCGATGGTGAGCGACACGCTGACCTCGGAGGTGGCCAGCATGTCGACCGGCGTTTCGAAGCGATCGAACACTTCGAAGATCTGCCGCAGGAAGCCGTGGGCCATGAGCATCCGCAGCGACACGACGTTGACCAGGGTGATCCGACGCTTGCACGCCATTGAACGGATCGCCCCGGGCGATGGCGCCGCCGAGGCCACGATCCGCGTGCCGGCGTTTTCGGGCCGCCGGGCGTTGAGGATCCGGACGGGGATCCCCTTCTCGATCGCCGGGAGGACGGTGGCTGGGTGGAGCACCTTCGCGCCGAAGTACGCCAGCTCGGCGGCCTCGGCGAACGAGCATTCTGCCACTCGTTGCGCGGTGGGCAGGATCGTCGGATCCGTCGTCAACATCCCGTCCACGTCGGTCCAGATCTGGATTTCTTCGGCGTTCAGTGCCGCGCCCACCAGCGACGCCGTGTAGTCGGATCCGCCGCGACCGAGCGTCGTCGTCACACCGGCCACCGTGGCGCCGAGAAAGCCACCCATCACGACAACCTGACGTGCGGCGAGCGGTGCGACCTGTTGCCGCAACCGTGCGGTCGTGTCGGCGACGAGCGGCGCTGCCTGCGTGTGGCGGCCATCGGTCACGATCACGCGACGCGAGTCGATGTGGACACTGTCGATCCCCGCCATGCGGAGCGCGCCGGCGACGATGAGTGACGAAAGCCGTTCGCCGAACGCGGCCACGGCGTCGCTGGCGCGCGGCGTGCACTCGCCCATGATGACGAGTCCGCGCACCAGTTCCGCCAGCTCGTCGAAGTGCGCCTCGATCTGGGGCGCGAGCGACGGGTCGGTCGATTCGCCCAGGTGGAAGCCGCGCAAGGTCGCGAGATCGTCGAGCGCGTCAGTCCGGCACCCCGCCGTCGCGGCGGCGGCAATCGCCAGCAGCGTGTTGGTCGTCTTGCCCATCGCTGAAACGACGACGATCGGGTGCCGCTCCCGTTGGCTGCGCACGATCTCCGCGACCCGGGCGATCGCCTCGCGCGAATCGACCGACGTCCCGCCGAACTTCATGACGATCATCCAGGCAGCCACCCGCCGGCGTGCAACAGCTCGGCGTTGAGGACGGCGGCACCGGCAGCACCGCGGACAGTGTTGTGCGCCAGGGCCGTAAACTTCCAGCCGAGGACCGGGCAGCGACGCAACCGGCCAACGGAGACGGTCATGCCGCGATCGCGTCCGGCGTCGCGGCGCGGCTGCGGGCGGTCCGGAGCGTCCAGGTACACGACCGGGGCGGGCGGGGCGCTCGGCAGCCCCATCTCCTGGGGCACGCCGCGCCACTGTCGCCAGGCGTCGACGAGGTGCGCCTCGGTGACCGACTCGGCGAGTTCGACCGACACCGAGATGAGGTGACCATCGACCACGGGCACCCGGTTGCACGACGCACTTACGGTTGCAGCGAGCGGTGTGACGCCGGCGTCGTTGATGCTGCCGAGGATCTTTACCACTTCTTGTTCCAGCTTCTCCTCTTCACCGGCAATGAACGGGATTACGTTCGCGGTGCTGTCGAGCGACGCCACCCCGGGGTAACCGGCCCCCGAGAGCGCCTGCATGGTGGTCACCATCACTCGACGGATGCCGAACGCCGTGAGCGGGGCCAGCGACATCGCGAGCGCCACCGTGGCGCAGTTCGGGTTGGTGACGATCTGGCCGGTCCAACTGCGCGAGGTGTGCTGGCGAGCCAGCAACGCGAGGTGATCGGCGTTGATCTCGGGAATGAGGAGCGGGACGTCGCGGTCCATCCGGTGGTTGCGGGCGTTCGACACGATGGTGTGGCCGGCCTGCGCAAAGGCGCGCTCGATGTCGGTGGCGGCGGCGGCGTCGAGCGCCGAAAAGAGCAGGCGCGGCACATCGCTGTCCGGGTGGCACCCGAGGACGGTGAGGTTTGCGATGCGCACCGGGAGATCTCCTGGCAGGCGCCACGCGGTCGCGTCGCCATAGCGCTTGCCGGTCGAGCGATCGCTGGCGCCGAGCCAGGTAACCTCGAACCACGGGTGGTCCTCGAGAAAGGCGATGAACGCCTGACCCACCGTGCCGGTGGCGCCGAGAATGCCGACGGGAATGCGCGTTGGCGGCGCAGCGGAATTGGCGCGCGCGGGCGCCGGGGGGTACGCGACCATTCAACCAGCTCAGGTTATGGAATGGGCGCACGCAGGAAGGACGAGGCCGGGCCTCGCATTCCTGATAGCGCTCCATCCGGTGCATGATGACCAGATGACAGTGGGGAGGTATTAGCCGTACCCACCAACCGATGCGGCCCGAGGTTGCCGCGTCGACTTCGGCAGGGATGCCCCTTTCGTCAAGCGCTCCGGAACCCGCCGGAACTCCGCGCCAGATTACTGATGGCCCCTGCTCCTCTATCAGACTGCACGAGGATAGCGGTGAGTGCGCGCATTTCGCAATGCCCCGTCGCGTCGAAATGCGTCGTTGATCGCGGTCGGTCCCGGCACTCTCCGGGCGACTTCTCTCCGAGGCGCCCCTGCTCGCTCGCATTCGATCCGCCGCCGTGTTGGGTGTGGAAGCGCTCGCCGTCGACGTCGAGATCGACATCGCCAACGGTCTCCCCTCCTTCACCACGGTCGGCCTCCCGCTTGGTGCCGTCAAGGAAGGGCGCGAACGCGTTGCGGCGGCGCTCGGCAACTCCGGCTATCAGTTGCCGTTGCGACGGATCACGGTCAACCTCGCACCCGCCGACGTGCCGAAGCGCGGCAGCGCCTTCGACCTGCCGATCGCGATCGGCATCCTGGCCGCGAGCGGCCAGATCCCCGATGACCGACTTGCATCAATCCTCTTCCTCGGCGAGCTCGGGCTCGAAGGTGATCTCCGGCCGATTCGGGGCGCACTGCCGATCGCGCTCGCGGTGCGGGCGATGGGATGCGACGAGCTGATCCTTCCCGAAGCGAACGTCGCCGAGGCCGCCGTGGTAGACGGGATCACGGTGCGCGGTGCGGCAACGCTCATGGCGGTGTGCCAGCACCTCGCCGGTGGTCCGGCGTTGTGCGTGGTGCGAAGCGACGCCACGGCGCTGATGCGCGAACCGCCGGCGGGCGACGTCGACTTTGCCGACGTGAAGGCGCAGTCGGCGGCCAAGCGCGCGCTCGAAGTAGCGGCGGCGGGGGCTCACAACGTGTTGTTGATCGGCCCGCCCGGTACCGGGAAGACGATGTTGGCGCGACGGCTGCCGAGCATCCTGCCGTCCCTCACGCTCGCGGAAGCGCTCGACGTGACGCGCATCCACAGCGTCGCCGGCCTGTTGCCGGCGGGGCAGGCGTTGGTGTCGCGGCGGCCGTTTCGCGCGCCGCACCACACGGTGAGCTATGCGGGTCTCATCGGCGGCGGTGCCATCCCGCGGCCGGGTGAGGTGTCGCTGGCGCATCACGGCGTGTTGTTTCTTGACGAGGTCGCCGAGTTGCCGAGCAACGTGCTTGAGGTGTTGCGGCAACCGCTGGAAGATGGCCACGTCACGATCGCGCGCGCGGCGATGACGTTGTCGTATCCCGCACGGTTCCTGTTGATCGCGAGCATGAATCCGTGTCCGTGCGGGCACCTGGGTGACGTGTCCCGGCAGTGTTGCTGTCCGCCGATGGCGGTGCAGCGCTACCGTTCGAAGATTTCCGGGCCGCTGCTCGATCGGGTGGACATACACCTCAACGTGCCGCCGGTGGCCTATGAG
>JANYLJ010000022.1 GCA_025357945.1 Gemmatimonadota bacterium | reverse complement strand
TCGAGGATCTGCCGGATATTGCGGTCGGCTTCCGGCGTTTCGGTCCAGGTGCGCGTGTCGGCTCCCATCGGGCGCAGCACGCGGTTGAAGGCGCGGATCGAGTCGTGATCAACCGCTGACATGCAGACACCGACGTGATCGTTGTGCCCGGTGATCGAAACATACTCGCCGCGCAGCGCGGGATCGCGTCCCCGCAGCACGCCGATGACGTTACGTGCCGGGTACGCCACCGGCCGCCAACGCAGCGTCATGTCTCCCTGCACCGATCGTCCCGCCGTGCCGCGTTCGGCGCCCGCGACCGGCGCGCCAAAGAGCAGGTCGGCGGCGTGCGAAGTGATGAGGAGTACCGCGGGACGTCCCGCCGCACGCGTGGTATCTGGTCGCGGCGTATATCGGGTCAGGTTCGCCGCGGCAGCCGGCGTCACCAGGTCGAGCCGGACGATTGCGATCGCCGCGGCACGCGCGAATTGCACTGCGCTCACGATTGAATTGAGCGGCGACACGTCGCGTTTGCCGGCGGCGTCGGGTCGCATGTCGAGCAGTACGAGCTTGCCCGTCGCCCCTGTGGCGTCAATCCAACTGGCGGGGTCGTTGGCAGCGCCACCGTAGACCACCTGCATCGACTTGACTGCGGCGGTGACGGATCGCGACGGCAGGACATAGTCCGTTCCCAGACGCAGTGCCACGCGCCCGTCGATCATCAGCGATGAGGCAACGGGCGATTGCACCCAGAACGGCACCACCTGGAACCAGCTGCCTCGCTCGCCGGCCGGCGAGAGCCCGAGGCGCCGAAACTCCGCCGCCACGTAGTCGGCGGTCTGGGACGCCCCCTTGGATCCCGTCTCCCGCCCGAGCATCGAATCATCAGCGATGCGAAAGAGGCGGCTCCGCAGGTCGGCCACCGTGATCGCCGGGGAAGTCCGCGGAGCCGCCTGTGCGGCCAGGGCGTGAACGTTACCAATGGCAACGCAGAGAACGGCAGAGGACAGGACGTGAAAATCGCAACGTGACATGGCATCTCCTCGGAATGGCATCGGTAAGAGACCGGCCGACCCCGGTGGGGGACGCCGCGTTGGAGCGCAACATGTTACGCCCGCACGCCCGCGCGAAGGATACCGTGTTAACCTTCACCTCTACCGCAACGGGAACCCGACATGGCCAATCCATTCCTCGCCCGCGCCAGCTTCACTGAAGCAACAGCTACCCCGGCGGAAGGCCGGATGACCCTCGCCGGCGCGATCACCAAGACCGGCGCGCTGATGGCGCTCTGTTCCGCCTCGGCGATCGGGATCTGGCTGACATCCACGTCACCCGGCCCCTCGACGTCCACCGCGATCATGGTGGCCGCGATCGTCGGCTTCGCCCTCGCGATCGCAACCACCTTCGCGCCAAAGTGGTCGCCGATTACCGCACCGCTCTACGCGATCGTGGAAGGCGTCCTCCTCGGCGGCCTCACGCTGATGTACAACGCCGTTCCTCGCTACGCCGGCCTGCCGCTCACCGCGCTCGCCCTCACGGTCCTCGCCGGTGGCGCCATGCTGGCGCTCTACGTCACCCGCGTGGTGCGGGTCACGCAACGCTTCCGCGCCATCATGCTCGGCGCCATGCTCGCGATCATGGCGTATTACCTGATCTCGATGGTTCTCGGATTCTTCGGGGTGCAGGTGCCGTTCCTGCACGACAGCAGCTGGGGCAGCATTGCGGTTTCGCTGGTGATCGTGGGCGTGGCGTCGCTGTCGTTCCTGCTTGATTTCGACATGATCGAACAGGCCGTCAACCGCGGATCGCCCAGGTACCTGGAGTGGTACGGTGCGTTTGGCGTGCTGGTGACCTTTATCTGGTTGTACCTCGAAATGCTGCGTCTGCTGATGAAGTTGAGCGGCCGGCGGAGCTAGCCGGCCACTGCCACTTCATCGCCCCTCGATGGCCTGCCGCACCTTCTCCGCAATCGTCAGCGCTTCGGTCGCACGTGCGGTGTCGCCATTCGCCTGCAACACCGGCGCGAATGCGCCATAGAGCTGCATGTAGGTCCCCAGCATGTCGGAAGACGGCGGGTCATACCAGCCGCCGGGACGCTCGCGCGTTGCCGTGTCGATGTGATAGAGCCCGAACATCAGCGCCGTGGTCCGCGCCATGTCGACCATGCCGAGATTCTGCGAATCGGAGATCTCGCCGCCGGCCGTGATCGAATCCGCCACCACCTTGCGCACCAGTCCCTGCGTCAACATGTGGCCACCGAGGCCGAGCGTGCGCTCCGGGAACAGCGACGCGGTGATCGCGAAGAAAATCGGCCGGCGGCCGAGGTTGTCATGAATCAGGAGTGCGGTGACAAGGTCACTGCGGGTGGCGTATTCGCCGGAGAAGTGCATTATCAGCTTCCCGGCCACCATCGTGGTCCCCGGTTGCAGCGGCGTGTACCCCGGAATTGAATCGAGCTCGGCGAGTGACTCGGCAAAGACCGGCGACGTCGGCCGCGTCCACTGCTGGTTGGCGGACGTTCCGAGCGGATGCGCCGCCGAATCGTGCGCGTGCCGCCAGAGCGGTGCCGCCCGGGCCGGCTCGAAGAGCGGCGTGTCGCGCCGACGGAGCTGGCGCACGTGCCAGTCGGTGCCCATCAGCGAGAGGTTGGCGAGCGTGACGTCGCGGCGGACGCCCATCACTTCCTGCGCGTACCAGAGTGGGAAGGTGTCGTTGTCACCCGCCGTGATCAGGATGCCATACGGTTCCACCGACTGAAGCATGTCGACAGCGTAGTCGCGCGCCAGCGTCTCACCATTCCGCGGTGCACTGATTCTGTTCCCGAGAAGTGGAATCAGTGCCAAGGCAAAGAGGGGTGCCGCGACGAGCTGGCGCATTCGCAACGTGCCGCGGTCGCCAAGCCAGGTGATGGCGCCGCGATAGAGCATGGCGAACCCGGCAGCGAGCAATACGCCAAAGAACGCGAACGACGCGATGAAGAAGTAGTCGCGGTCGCGCACCTCGCGCATGTCGGTCGTAATCGTCTTGTCGGGCAGGTGGTAGTACCAGCCGAACTTGAAGTTCAGGTAGAAGATCAGCAGCAATGTGAGGGTGAGTGCGAGGGCCGCCGCCGCGAGCCCCGCGCGTCGGTCTTGGCGAATCAGCGTCAGCAGTCCGCCCAGCCCGAGTGCGGTGAAGAGACCGGTGCTGAGCGCGCCCAAGCCGCCGAGATCGCGGCCCCACTGCCAGGTCCAGTAGTGCCAGTACATGCCGAGTTGCGCGCCGAAGTTGCGCGCGTTCTCGATCGGCTCGCCCGGGGCCCATGGCTGCCGCGGCATCACACCCGGCTTGAGGTACTGGGTGCGGTTGAGCGTCTCCATCAACGCCTTGGAGAAGAAGCCTATGGGCTCCCCTTCGTTGACGGCGGGAAATTGTGCGGCGCGGATCGGCAGGTAGACGTAGTTTGGAGAGACGCCGATCGCGGCGACCACAACGGCGAGTACCAGAAACTTCGGTCGCAACACGACGCGCCAATCGGTGAGCAGCACGTAAAGGCCAAGGATCGGGGCGCCGAGGACGCCCATGGTGTGATTGGTGGAGGTGAGCGCGACGATATAGATCGCCGCGAGGAGCCAGCGATCGCGACGCGGTCCTGCGGCTTCGTCCGCCCAGCGTACGGCCAACCACGCCACCAGCGCGATCGAGAGGAGCGAAACGGTGTAGACCTTTTCGCTCACCACCGATTGATTCCACACGGTCCACGCGGTGGCCCCGGCAAAGATCCCGGCGAACGCGGCGACGAGGCGTGGCGTGCGATCGGCGAGAATGTTCTGCAGCCACCGCTCAGCGACCAGAAACCAGATCCCGGCGCTTGCGGCCGAACAGAAGGCAGCGAAGATATTGATCCGCTTGGCGTAATCTGCGGCGAGCGGGAGCAAACCCCAGACGTGGGCCATCAGGGTGAAGAGCGGGTTCCCTGGCGGGTGCGGGATGCCGAGCACCCGGGCGGCGGTGATGTATTCCGGGGCGTCCCAGAAGGCGAGCGTGGGGGCGAGCGTCAGGAGGTACAGAACGAAGACGATGCCAAACGTGCCGAGCGCTGCGAGGTAGGGTGGCGCCGGCCTGGTGGAATCGGTCACGCGGGCTCCCGG
>JANYLJ010000007.1 GCA_025357945.1 Gemmatimonadota bacterium | reverse complement strand
GGCGGCTGCGCGACGTCGTGCGTCTGACCATCGACGCGCATGCGCACGTAGCCGGCTGCGCGGATCTCTTCCCAGAGCGTTTCGTATTGCTCGCCGACGGCAATTTCCATTGGCGCCATCAGGTAGAGCTTCGTCCCGGTCGGCTGCTGCATCACCTTGTCGATGACCTCGTCCGCGGTCTGCGTGCCGATCGGCAGATCGCAATCAGGGCAGTACGATTTACCGAGCCGCGCGAACAAGATTCGCAGGTAGTCGTAAATCTCGGTCACGGTGCCAACCGTCGAACGGGGCGTATTGCCGAGATTTTTTTGTTCGATGGCGATCGCCGGCGAGAGCCCTTCGATATGCTCCAACTGCGGCTTTTGCATCTGGCCGACGAACTGCCGCGCGTACGAGCTGAGACTCTCGACGTAGCGACGCTGCCCTTCGGCGTAGATCGTGTCAAAGGCGAGCGAGGACTTGCCCGACCCGGAGAGGCCAGTGATGACGGTGAGCGCGTTGCGGGGAATCCGTACCGTGACGCTCTTGAGATTGTGTTCGCGCGCCCCGCGGACGGTCAGGTACTCTTCGGCCATAGCCATGAAGGATAAGGCCCTCGGCCCTCCGGCCCGACCCTTGCGGAATACGGACCCGATGCTCGAACTCTACCGTCCCTCGCGGCGCGCCGCGGGCGCCATTGCCGTGTTGTTCGCCTGGATTGCGAGCTTGGGGTGGCTGGCGGCCCGGCGCCTCAGCAAGACGGAGGCAACCACGCTCTCCAGCGAAGCAACCCTTCGCCTGGCGCCCGGGACGGTGTGGTATGCCTTGTACGCGGGCACCACGCAAGTCGGCAACGCGGCGATCACCCTCGACACCCTCTCGCCCGGCTATCGGGTCAGCGAGGCGGTGATGATCGAGCGCCAGGACGGCGCCGGTCTGGCGCGCAGCACCCGCCGGACCGAAGCATGGCTCGGTGCCACCCTCAACCTTGAGCGGCTCCACTCGGGCTACAGCCGCGCCGGTCGGAAAACGGATTGGAACATTGCCGTCGCTGGCGACACCATCACGGCGCACTTCGTGTCGGGGGCGACCCGGACCCAGGGCCGCAGTCACTTCACCGAGGCGCCCACCACGAGCATCGCGATTCCGTATCGCCTGGCACTTGGCGGCGGACTCGCACCGGGGCGGACGCGCACCGTCCGGCTGCTGGATGGCTGGCCAGTCGGCGCCGCAGTCGCGCAGATCTCGGTCGCCCGCGATTCCGAGTTGAAGTTCGCCGACAGCGCGCGAGTCGAAGGCGTCGACCATCACTGGGTGGTGGCCCACACCGATTCCGTACGCGCGTTCTCGGTCACCGTCAACGGGGCCAGCGGCCCTCGGCGGCTCTGGGTTGATCACCGCGGCGCGGTTTCCGGCATCGAGACGCCGTTCGGGCTCCACTGGGTGCGCACCGACTTCGACCTGAGTGAAAGCGAATTCCGAAAGACCTTGCCGGAACGCACCGACGCGATCCGCGCGGCGGTTCCGACCATGACACAGTTTGCCGCCCCGGGATCACCGCGCGATACGGCGACGACGGAGCGCCGCTTTCTGGTGCAACATCGTGACGGTTCGCCGGTGGACACCACGCTGCTGCACCTGCTGTCCGGCGGCCGTCAGACGGTGCACGGCGACACGATCACCGTGCACGCGGTGCCCGCGACGATGATCGGCGAGAGCATTCGCGACATGGCGCCAGACCCGATGGTCCAGCAGGATGCCGGTGCCATCGGCACGGTCCAGCGCAGGCTGGTCTCCGAACCGCTCAACCGCGAGCGGCTTCCCGGCTTCATGGCAGCGTTCCGCACGCTCGCGCGTGTCGACACATCCACCGCCGCACCCGAGGACGCGCTCGGAACGCTCGGTGCGAAGGTTGGCCGCCCCGACGGTGTGACCCGCCTCTTCGTGGCACTGCTGCGCGCGTCGGGCATCCCGGCGCGGTATGTCGTCGGCGTCTATCCGCACAACGGGACTATGCTTACGCATGCATGGGCCGAGATCTGGAGTGAAACAGCCGGCGGCTGGTACGCCGTTGATCCAGTGTCGGGCGCGGTGTCGGCGAACACCGGACTGATCCGGCTCGCGCTCGGGGGCTCGAGTCACCCCGAGGAGATGCTCGCCCTGCTTGCCAACGCGCGGCTGACCGAAATCGGCCGGAAGGGAAAGCGATGATCCGCCTGCAGCAGGTGGTCAAGCGGTACGGTCGGTTCGAGGCGGTCAAGGGACTCGACCTCGAGATCCGCGCCGGCGAGGTATTCGGCCTGTTGGGGCCAAACGGCGCCGGCAAGACCACGACGATGCGGATGATCGCCGGCATCCTGGCGCCGACCGCCGGCCGGATCGAGATCGCCGGCATCGACGTGATGCGCAAGCCGGTGCTCGCCAAGGCCACGCTGGGATTCATTCCCGATCGGCCATTCGTCTACGACAAGCTGACCGGGGCCGAGTTCCTGCGCTTCACGGCAGCCCTGTTCGGCCAGGACGGCAAGGAGGTGGAATGGCGCATCGGCGAGCTGATGGAGCTGTTCGACCTGACGCGCTGGAAGCACGAGCTCACCGAATCCTACAGTCACGGAATGCGCCAGAAGCTGATCATCGCCAGCGCGTTGGTGCACCGCCCCAAGGTCATCGTGGTCGACGAACCGATGGTCGGCCTCGATCCGAAAAGTGTCCGGCTGCTGAAGGAAATCTTCCGCCATTTCGTGGCACACGGCGGCACCGTCCTGATGAGCACGCACACGCTCGAAATCGTCGAGGACATGTGTGATCGTGTCGGCATCATCCGCCAGGGCGAACTGGTGGCGTGCGGCACAATCGACGACCTGCGCCACAGCGCCTCGGCGGCCGATGCCGGACTGGAGGACCTCTTCCTCCGCCTCACCGGCGGACACGCCGACCATGACCTGGACGCCATCCTTGGCTGAGGTGTCACCCCGGCCAAAGCAGCCGTCGCTGCTCCAGCTGACCTCGCCCAAGTGGCGCAGCGTCTGGGCGCGACTGCGACGCACGCCGGGCGAACGGGTGCGCGGACGCACCGTCCTGCTGGCGGTGGCGGGCATCGCGTTCCTCGTCGTCGCGTTCGGCATTTCCTGGAAGACGGTGAACTACTTCACCAGCGTTCCCGAAATCGGCCCGTTGCTGGCGAGCAAGATGCTCGGCATGGCGCTCCTCGCGTTCACCGGCATCCTCATCCTCTCGAACCTCATCGGATCCTTGTCGACCCTCTTCCTGGCGCGCGACCTGGACATGCTCGTCGCGGCGCCGGTCGAGTGGGGCCGGTTCTATCTCGCCAAACTCGCCGAGACGGTGATCCACTCGTCGTGGATGGTGGGACTGCTGGCGGTGCCGCTCCTGGCCGCATACGGGATCGCCTGGCACGGCGGCGTGCTCTTCCCGCTCGTCGCCATCGGCGCCCTGGTGCCACTGTTCATCATCGCGGCAGTGGTCGGCTCAGTGATCACCCTGATGTTGGTCAACATTTTTCCAGCGCGCCGCACGCGCGCCATCCTCGGCCTGGTCACCGTGGTCGCGGCGGGCGGGCTGGTGTTGTTCGTCCGCCTCGCGGGCCCCGAGCAACTGGCACGACCGGAGGGGTTCCAGCAGCTGGTGGATTTCCTCGCCGTGCTGCGGACGCCGTCGCATCCGCTGCTGCCGAGCGAGTGGGCGCAGGCGATGATCATGAACTGGCTCAACCACATCGCGGACCCGTTGCCGATCGCCTTGTTGTGGACCACGGCCGGCGCGTTCACCGTGATCGCGGCATCGCTGTATCGGCGCTGGCACATTCAGGGATTCGCGCGAGCGCAGGAGGGCGCCAATCAT
The DNA here is from genome assembly GCA_025357945.1 of Gemmatimonadota bacterium. Taxonomy (GTDB): domain Bacteria; phylum Gemmatimonadota; class Gemmatimonadetes; order Gemmatimonadales; family GWC2-71-9; genus Palsa-1233. The sequence goes on along the minus strand of JANYLJ010000007.1, from coordinate 52,479 downwards.
TTCGTGCGCAGCGCACGCTGGAATGGCGCGGCCAAGCGAGTCCTCATCGGGATGCCCGCCATGCGGCGCGAGTTCATCCTCAAGGACCTGCGGGTGTTCTTCCGGGACAGCACCCAGTGGAGCCAGTTGATCCTGCTCGGCGTCCTGGTGCCGGTGATGCTGCTTAACGTGCAGATGCTACCGCTGTTCAGCGGCGAGAAACTGCCGGCCGGCCTGGTCGCCTTTATCCTGTTTGTCACGCAGGGACTCGCCGGGTTCGTGATCGCGGGCACCGCCGAGCGGCTGGTGTTCCCAGCCGTGTCGCTCGAAGGACGCCAGCTCTGGCTGCTCCGCTCGTCACCGCTCGATGCCCGGGCGATGCTGCGCAGCAAGTACCTGGTCGGCGTCCTGCCATTGCTCGCGCTCGCAATGGTGCTGACGATCACCACCAATCACCTGTTGCATGCGAGCGACTTCATGACGCTGGTGAGTCTGGCAACCGTGATCGCCTACACGCTGTCCGTGGGCGGACTCGCGCTCGGCATGGGAACGCTCTTTCCGCAATTCGACACGGAAAACGCCGCCCAGATCGCGACGTCGTTCGGCGGGCTCGTCTTCATGCTGCTGGCCGTGGCACTTCTCGGCGTCGTGACCGGGCTGGAAGCGCTGCCAGTGCTCGAGGAAATCTACGCGCGCGATGCCGGCGCGCAGCGGATGACGGTCTCGCCCGATGGCTGGCTCGCCTTCGCGGCCGTGGCGCTGCTCTGCCTGGTGGCCGGACTGCTGCCGATGCACCTGGCCCGCCGCCGTCTCGATTCGCTCGAGGTCTGACGCGCGAAGCTGACCCTGCTCGCGCCGTCGCGAGCCCCGGCATACCCCGGCATCTCCCCACTCTGCAGCCGCGATCCGGCACCCCTGCCGCGTCGCGGTTGCTGTTTCCTTCCCGGGAGGTGTTCCATGTCGCGTCGCCTGTCTTTGGCTGTACTCACCGCGCTCGTCGGATCCGCGTGCTCCGACTCCAGCGCTCCCACCACCGCATCTGTTACCGCTCCGGCGACGCTGGGCAACCGAGCGGGCGTGGCCCGCGAACGGCTGGCGCAGGCCCTGGCGGTGGCGCTTGCCGATTCGGGCACCCGTGCCGTCGTGAAGCGCCGGCTCGATGCATCGAATGCCCGCGAAGGGAAGGTCCAGTTCCAGGCGCTGATACACGCCGACCAGGGCACCCTGCTCGCTTCGCTCGCTCGCGCCGCAGCCACCAGTGCGGCCGACTTGCTCGCCGACCTCGACGCCGCGCGCGGACTCGAACTCTATCTGCCGGTGGCCGCACAGCGCGCCGCGTGGCCGGGCGACGTGCACTACCTCGTGGGCACGATCGGCAACGACGGCGAGCCACCCGTCGGATTCGATGCCGCCGGTACCCGGCACCAACTCGATCCGAGCACACCACCCACCGTGCCGGTACTCGCGCTGGTGCCGCAGGAAACCGATTTCACCCGCGGCCATCCGGCGAAACTCATCAGCTGCGTCGACATGTGTGGCGACGGTAATCCGCTCGGTGGCGGCGGCGGCGGCACGTATAGTGTCGGCAGCGCCAGCGCACCGGGGTTGTACCTGGTGCAGAGTCACTTCGACGGAAGCTACGAGAGCTGGCTCAAGGGCGAACCGGAGTATGAGTATCACATCTACGGGCTCGGTGACAACGGACAATCGGTGGAACTGGCGTGTACCGGTGAGAAATCGGGCGGCGGCTACACCTGGGACCAGAATGATCTGGACTGGTCGGGATCAGCGCTGCTCCTTTCCGATGTCGACTACAACACGTACCAGGCCAAGCATCCGGGCGCACCGATCCGGATCGTGGCGTGGGAAGATGACGATGAAGCCTGCGTCGATCACGCCGACGTGGGCGGCGTCGCTGCCCTGATCGCCGCGGTGGACGCCGCATACAAGGCGGTGACGAGCGGCAAGGTCGATCCGTGGTACGTGCACGGCATCAAGGCAGCCCCCTCGATCTTCACGCTGATCAATGCGATCCACAACGTGATCCTCACCAACGATGACTTCATCGGTAACGCGGTGGAAGGGACGATCACGGGCGATGCACCCGGCGGGTCGAACTGGGTACTCAAGTCGAATGGCACGGTGACCAGGGGGTGGTTCACGACGATGCGGGTGCGGTAAACAGGGGAGACGGGAGACGAGAGACGGGAGAGACGAGAGACGAGAGAGACCAGCCGGAACGGAGAGATCGCTACAGCTCGGCAAGCGTCTCTCGTCTCTCGTCTCTCGTCTCTCGCCTCTCGTCTCTCCCGTCTACTCTCCTCTTACGCGCACCCCACACCCCGGACAAAACATCGCGTCGGCCGGAACGGCGACGCCGCAGGCGACGCACGCGTCGGCCTCGGTCACCAGGCCGGAACCACAGTGGGGGCAGAACCGCGCGGCAGACTCCGGACAGACACCGTGCGTCAGGCACCGGACCGTGGTGGACACGGCATCGAGTGTTGCAATGGCCGCCGCGCTGTAGCGCGCGTTGAGTTCGGCATAGTCATCATCCGATAGCTTGCCCGTGGCACGGTCGAACTCGATCTCCTTGAGGGCGATCAGTGCCAGACCGCGCGGGGTCTCCTCGGGGTCAAGCGGATCGAGATCCACCGGCGCGAGCGGCGACGGTGACACCAATGGTTGCAGCACCAGCCAGAGGAGGGCAGCGCCCACCACCCCGGCGGCGATTGCTTCGATCAGCATCAGGACTCGACGTCATCCAGCGCACGTCGCAGCCGCTCCAGCTCTGCTGCGCCGGGTGACGCGCGCTCGGCGCCCGCCTGGCTCGGCACCAGAAGGTCCGGACCGTCGGCGGTCGAGCGGCGTCGCGTCAACCAGGCGGCAAGCGCCACGCCGAAGCCGGCCACCGTCAACCCAGGCACCAGATAGCCCATCAGGTTGAAGCCCCGGGCCGCGGGCGCCATCAGCACCTTCTCGCCGTTCTCCGGCTGCGCGACGAACCATTGGATGATCTGTTCCGGCGTCGCTCCGCGCTGCACCTGTGCGACAACCTCGCGGTGCATCGCCGGCGAATAGGTGCACGAGAAATCCGTGGTGCGGCAGGTATAGACGTCGAGTGTGCAGCCGCAGGTGCAGCGGAGCCGGCGCTCAATGGCGATGACGCCGGGGTCGTTGTCGAGCGGGCCGAGCGGCGCACTTGCGCGTCCGACCGGTAGCGCGAGCGTGTCGGCCTGCGTGGCGCCACCCTTCGACGTCGGCTGCACCGGCGAGCGCGATGGGTCCTGCGCGTGCGCGGTACGACCCGTGAGCGTCATCGGGAGCAACGCCAAGGTTGCCCGGCGGACGAACTCGCGACGCGACGGCATTACTCCGTCACTCCGGCGAGCGGAACGGCATAGCCGGCCTGTGCCACGACGCGCCGGCGTGGCGTGCGCAACTGGGGCCCGCCCGGCCACATCGTGATCAGGCCCCCAATCGTGAGCACGCCACACCCGATCCAGAACCAGGTGACCAGCGGGTTGATCATGATCGTATAACGCGCCGCCTCGGTGCCGTCGGGCGAGCCGGCGTAGACGACATACAGGTCCTCGCGCAGGGTGCTGCGCAGGCCGATCTCGGTCGCCGGCTCGAACGTCGGTTGGTCGAAGGAATCGACGTATTGGCGCTTTTCCGACGTGATCGTACCCAGCCGCTCGCCGTCCAGGCGCACCTCGAGCGTGGCGACCGACACATGCCGGTTGAGGCGCGTGTACTGCGACACGCCGAGGTGCGTCAGTGTGTAGGTGTGCCCGAACGGCGACCGTATCGTGTCAACTGCACCCGGTAGCAGTACGGTTTCATGCTTGACCTTGAACGCCAAACCGGTGAACGCCACGAAGTAGATCACGATGCCGACGTGGACGATGTAGCCGCCGTACCGGCGACGATTGCGCGCGATGAGATGTGCGAGCGCCAGCAACATGTGCTCGCCGTGGAGCGACATCCTCGCCCGAATCCCCCGGTAGAACTCCTGCGCCACGGTGCCGAGCACGAAACCCGCAAGCGAGAGCGCGACCAGCGGGTAGAAATCGCGCAGTCCCACCGCGACCAGCGCTGCCGCGCTCACCGCGCCGCTCAGCAGCGGTACAATGAACTGGCGCCGCAGGTTTGCAGCTGACGCCTTCCGCCACGCGATGAGCGGACCGATGCCGGTAAGCAACAGGAGGAAGAGGCCCAGCGGTACGTTGACCCGGTCAAAGAACGGCGGACCGACGGTGATCTTGGTGCCCTTCACCGCCTCCGAGAGGATCGGAAAGAGGGTACCCCACAGCACCGAAAATGCGATGCCGACCAAGGCAAGGTTGTTGAACAGGAACGCCGACTCGCGACTCAGCAGCGACTCCAGTTGCACCTCGGCCTCGAGCATCGGCCACCGGGTGTAGAGCAGCGTGAACGACAGCACCGCGGACACGAACAGCAGCGCGAGGAAGAAGTAGCCGATGTCCGATTGGGTGAACGAGTGCACCGATGCGATGACACCCGACCGCGTGATGAAGGTGCCGAAGATCGACAGCAGGAAGGTCCCGATCATCAGCGAGACATTCCACCGCTTCAGCATGCCGCGCTTTTCCTGGATCATGACGGAGTGCAGGAATGCCGTGAGCGTGAGCCACGCGAGCAGCGGGGCGTTCTCCACCGGGTCCCACGCCCACACACCACCCCAACCAAGCTCGACGTACGCCCACCACATGCCGAGGGTGATGCCGATCGACAGGAAGAGCCACGACGCCAGCGCCCACTTGCGCATCGCGATGATCCAGCCGGTGTCCAGGCGCCGTGCCATCAGTGCCGCAATCGCGAACGCAAACGGAATCGTGATGCTGATGTAGCCGAGGTACAGCATCGGCGGGTGCATCACCATGCCGGGGTTCTGCAGCTGCGGGTTGAGCCCCCGACCGTCCGCCGGCGTGAACGCCATCCGTTCGAACGGATTGGCGTGACCGAACAGCATCACGGCCACGAAGAAGGCGACGACCAGGTTGGTCACGCCGGCGACGTAGGGCAACAGGTGCTTGTGGCGCGACGACGTGAGCGCCTGCGCCAGCGCGCCGAAGATCGACAGGATCACCGCCCAGAAGAGCAGCGAGCCTTTCTGGCCGGCCCAGAAGCCAGCGACGAGGTAGTACGTCGGCAGGTTGCGCGACGTGTACGCCCAGACGTACTCGATGTTGAAGTCGTGCGCGAAGATCCCCTGCCACAGTGCGGCGGTCGCAACCAGGAGCGCGCCGCAGACCGCATAGGCACCGCGGGTGACCGCCACCGCCAGCGACGGGCGTCGCTGCCACGGCCCGAGTAGCGCGATCGCGGCGCTCCAGCAGGCGAGCAACAACGCCGCCCAGAGCGCGAACGTCCCGAGCAGGGTCACGAGAGGATCAGGCCTTCTTGCCGGATTTTGGCATGGCGGCCTCGTACTTCGAACCGCACTTGGCGATCACACTGGTCGCGTGAAACGTGCCTTCGCGGCCGAGCTTCCCTTCCACCACGACATCAATGTCGTTGGCGTCGGTAAAGGTGTCCGGAATCTCGGCGAGCGAGCCGACGTAGACGACCGGAAACGACTGGTGCCCGTCGCTGACCGCGAAGTCGACCCGCTGGTGTTCGTTGTCCCGCTTGATTGAACCCTGAACCACCTTGGCGCTCACCTTCAGCCCGAGGTTGTAGAAGTGCGGGTCCGCCGTCGCGGTGTCGACCAGCTGGGTCGGCGTCATGAAGTAGGTGCCCGTCTGCTTGATCCCCTCGGTAATCATGAGCGCGACGCCGCCCACAATGACCAACGCACCGATGGCGAATTTTGCTCCTGGCTTCATGCGACCTTCCCGTCAAATGTCGACCCGAATCATAGTGTCGTCCCCGGCCCGGCGCCGCTGGAGCATCCCGGTCGTCACGCCTCCGCCCACGCGAGTGTCGCCGCCACGGCCCGTCGCCACTCGGCGCGCCGCGCCGCCCGCCAATCGTCTGACTGGCGCGGCTCGAACACCGTGAGGCCGCCAAGAGCGGTCGCGGGCGGAAGGTCCGCACCCATGCCGATCGCCGCCAGGCGTGCCGCGCCATAGGCGGTCAGCTCCACGGTCGCGGGACGCTCCACCGGGACACCCAGGAGATCGGCCTGCATCTGCATCAACCAGTCATTCTGTGCCGCACCACCGTCAACTCGCAACGCCGACACCCCACCCATCGCCGTCACCAAGTCGCAGGTCCCCTGCGCAATGGCGTCCAGCGTTGCCCGCACGATGTGGGCCCGCGTGGTGCCCCGCGTCAGCCCGGTGATCGTGCCGCGCGCGTCGGCGTTCCAGTACGGCGCGCCCAACCCGGTGAACGCGGGCACCAGCACGACGCCACCACTGTCGTCGACACTGGCCGCGAGCGCCGCGGTGTCGGCCGCGTGCCCGATCAAGCCGAGTCCATCCCGCAACCACTGCACCGCGGCGCCGGCGATGAACACGCTGCCTTCCAGCGCCCACGCCCGTTGACCCCGCGATCCCGCCGCGATCGTTGCGAGGATCCCGTCTGCGGGTGAAGGTGGCACGCCGTCGCCGGTGAATCGGAGCAGGAACGCGCCGGTGCCATAGGTAATCTTCGCCATGCCGGGCGACACGCAGCCGTGCCCGAACAGTGCCGCCTGCTGGTCGCCCGCCATACCAGCAATCGGCATCGGGCGGCCAAACCACTCTGCCGCTGCCGTGCCGACCGTCCCGGTACTCGGCACCACGCGCGGCAACAGGTGCCGCGGAATCCCGAACAGCGCCAGCAGTTCGTCGTCCCATTCGCCAGTGCGAATATCCGCCAGCAAGGTACGCGAACTGTTGGTGACATCACTTACGTGTACCGCACCGTTGGTGAGCCGAGTCACCAGCCAGCTCTCGACCGTTCCCGCGCACAGGGTCCCGGCGTCCGCCTTGGCCCGAATGACCGGATTGCCGAGCAGCCATTCCAGCTTGGTCGCGGAGAAATAGGGGTCGAGCAGCAGCCCGGTCACCTCGCGCAGACGCACGTCGTAGCCGGCGGCGCGCAATTCGGCGCAACGGGGTGCGGTGCGGCGATCCTGCCAGACGATCGCGCGTCCGATCGGCGCCAGCGTGTCCCGATCCCACAGCACGACCGTCTCGCGCTGGTTGGTGATACCGATCGCGTCGACGGCCACAGCCGCGGCCTGGAGCGCTTCCCGGCCAGCGGCAATGGTCGCCCGGAAGAGGATTTCCGCGTCATGTTCCACCTGGCCAGGTTCGGGGTAGAACTGCGGGATCTCGCAGTAGCCGCGGCCGAGCACCGCCCCGTCGGGTGCCACCACCAGCGCCGTGGACCCGGTGGTGCCTTGATCGAGGGCGAGGATGGTGGGCATCCAACAAGGTAAGAGGTGGCAGCTATATTTCTGGATGACTTTTTCGACCCTCCTTTTCGATGTCAGTGACGACGGCATCGGCTTGGTCACCTTCAATCGCCCGGACAAACTCAACGCGCTCAACGCGACGGTCATCGTCGAGCTCGCCAGCCTGATTCACGAGGTGGCACAAGACGCCAAGGTCCGTGGGCTGATCCTGACCGGGGCCGGCCCGAAGGCCTTTGTCGCCGGCGCCGACATCGCCGAGCTGGTCGATCTGGATCGCGAACAGGGGATCGAGGTGGCCAGGCGCGGTTCCCGGGTCTTCCGCCAGATCGAACGGTTGGCCAAGCCGGTCGTCGCCGCGGTGAACGGCTTTGCGCTGGGCGGCGGCTGCGAACTCGCGATGGCGTGCCACGTCCGGCTCGCCGCCACGAACGCCAGGTTCGGCCTCCCCGAAGTGAAGCTCGGCCTGATTCCGGGGTTCGGTGGCACGGTCCGGCTACCGCGCCTGGTCGGTCGCGGCCGCGCCCTGGAGTTACTGCTGACCGGTGCAATGATCGACGCCGAAGAGGCCGCGCGGATCGGCCTGGTCAATCGGGTCGTGCCCGCCGCGTCGCTGCTCGACGATGCCCGGACGTTGCTGCGGAGCATGCTGGCGCAGGGGCCCGTGGCGGTTCGCCTCTGCCTCCAGGCCGTCGATGGTGAGCTTGACGCGACGGTCGACGAGGCGCTCGAGCTCGAGGCCGCACATTTCGGCGAGGCATGCGCGAGCGAGGACAAAGGCGAAGGTACGCGCGCCTTTCTGGAGAAGCGTGCCCCGCTCTTCCGCGGTCGCTGATCCGATGCAGGCCGTCGGGCTCGTGCTGCGGAGCTTCCGGAACCTCGCCGATGCGGCGCTCGACCTGCCCGAAGGCGGCGTGGCGCTGGTCGGCCCGAACGGGCACGGCAAGACGAACCTGCTCGAGGCGCTGGCGTATCCGGTGCTCTTTCGCTCCGTGCGCGGCGCGGCCGATCGTGAAGTCGGACAGTTTGGTGGTCCCGGCTTTCAGGTGGCGGTGACGGCAGCCGACGGGCTCACCGTGGCGGCGACGTATTATGCGCCAGAGCGCCGGAAGCGCATCACCATCGACGGCGAGGATCAGCCGACGGTGTCGGCCGCGATCGGACGTTGGCTCGCGGTGGGCTTCTTTCCGACCGACCTCGCACTGGTACAGGGCGGCGCATCAGAACGACGTCGCTGGCTCGACCGCATGCTCTCCCTCGCTGATCCGGTCTATCTTGACGCGCTGTTACGCTACCGTGCGGCGCTGGCACAGCGGAATGCGGCGCTCCGAACCGGCGACCTCGCCGCCGCCGACGCGTTCAACCCGGCGCTGGCTCAGGCGGGCTCCGTGCTGGCACGACGGCGCCGGGTCTGGGCCGCAGCAGCGGTGCCGCTCTGGCAGGCCGAAGTCGCCGTACTGGGGGAGGAATCGCCCGTGGCGCTGCGCTACCGGGGCGACGACGCGCTCGACGATGCCGACGCGTGGGACGAGCGCCTGCACACGTCGCGGCCGCGGGACCTCGCGCGCGGCCAGACGCACGTCGGCCCGCACCGCGACGACGTCGTGCTCGGCTTGGGCGGGCACACCTTGCGGCACTATGGCTCGACCGGGCAACAGCGCACGGCCGCGATCGCACTGCGGTTGCTCGAGCTGGAGACGCTGGCGCGGGCGCGCGATGTGCGGCCAGCACTCCTGGTGGACGACGTGTTCGCCGAGCTGGATCACGATCGCCAGCGCCGACTGGCGACCCGATTGGTGTCGCGACCAGGCCAGCGCATCGTGACCGCACCGCGGTCCGAAGAGATCCCGCCGGAGCTCGACCTCCCCCGGTGGGACGTGCAGCACGGGATGATCCGTCAGCTGTTGTCGGCGGCGGCGTGAGGGTCGTGAAGAAGCCGTCGTCGTTGGGTGACGCACTGAACGCGTGGATCGCGCGCAACGGCATGGTCAAGCGCTTCGACCTGGCGGAAGCCGTTGCAGCATGGCCGGAGGCGGTCGGTCCGCAGATCGCGGCGGTCACGCGGGCAGTTGCCGTCACGCCGGACGGCACCCTGATGGTGCGCGTCTCGACCCACGCGTGGGCCACCGAACTCGGCCTGATGGCGCCGCGCATCTTGACCCGGTTGAACGGCAGCAAGCGTGGCCGGGTGCTGCACATTCGCTGGCAGGTCGGCCCGTTCGACCAGCCCTGAACGACATCGATTGCGAGGACGCATGGCGAAGGAAAACAGCACGGCACACGACGCCGACGACTACGGCGCAAAGAGCATTACCGTCCTCAAGGGCCTCGAGGCGGTGCGCAAGCGCCCGGCGATGTACATCGGCTCGACCGGCGAGAACGGCCTGCACCACCTGGTGTACGAGGTCGTGGACAACTCGATCGACGAAGCGCTGGCGGGCTTCTGCGATCGCATTGACGTGACCGTCCACCGGGACAACTCGGTGACCGTCGCCGACAACGGCCGCGGCATTCCGGTCGATATTCACCCGACGGAGAAGATCCCGGCGGTCGAGCTCGCCCTCACGGTGCTGCACGCCGGCGGCAAGTTCGACCGCGACTCGTACAAGGTGTCCGGTGGGTTGCACGGCGTCGGCGTGTCGGTCGTCAATGCCCTCTCCGAAAAGCTCACCGTTACGGTCGACCGGGCCGGCGCACGGCATCAGATGGCATTCGTGCGCGGCCATACCACGCAGCAGCTCACCGTGATCGGCATGGCGCCGGGCACCGGCACCACCGTCACGTTCAAGCCCGACCCGCAGATCTTCACGGTGCTGGAATTTTCATGGAACACACTCGCCGACCGCCTGCGCCAGTTGGCCTTTCTGAACGGCGGGCTGCGGATCACACTGACCGATGAGCGCAGTGAGGAGCCCCGCACCGAGGCGTTCTACTACAAGGGCGGCCTGGTCGAGTTCGTCTCGTGGCTCAACCGCAACAAGAAGGTGCTGCACCCCAAGCCGATCCACTTCTCCGCCACCCGCGACGATGTGGACGTCGACATCGCGCTGCAGTACGAGGACGGCTACAACGAGAACACCTTCACCTTCGTCAACAACATCAATACCCACGAAGGCGGGACGCATCTCACGGGATTCCGGTCGGCCCTCACCCGCACGATCAACGATGTCGCGAAGAAATCCAACGCGATGAAAAAAGCGGACTTCACGCTCAGCGGCGACGACGCGCGCGAAGGGCTGACCTGCGTGCTGCACGTGAAGGTCCGTGAGCCGCAGTTCGAAGGCCAGACGAAGACCAAGCTCGGCAACGGCGAGGTGGAGGGGATCGTCCGGACCATCATCAACGAGGGCCTCGGCACCTTTCTCGAGGAGAACCCGGCCGTCGGCCGGGCGATCATCGAGAAGGCGGTGAGCGCGGCCCTGGCCCGCGAAGCGGCGCGCAAGGCGCGCGACCTGGTGCGCAAGAAGTCCGGCCTCGAGAACGCCGTCCTCCCCGGCAAGCTCGCCGATTGCTCGCTCGAAGATCCGGCGCTCTGCGAGATCTACCTCGTCGAGGGCGACTCCGCCGGTGGCTCGGCCAAGCAGGGCCGCGACCGCTCGTTCCAGGCGATCCTGCCGCTGCGCGGCAAGATCCTCAACGTCGAACGCGCCCGGATCGACAAGATTCTCGGCAACGAAGAAATCCGTTCGATGATCACCGCCATCGGCTGCGGCGTGCGTGAGGACTTCATCCTCGCCGAGGCGCGCTATCACAAGATCATCCTGATGACCGATGCCGACGTCGACGGCGCCCACATCCGGACGCTGCTGCTGACGTTCTTCTTCCGCCAGATGCCGGAACTGATCGAGGCCGGCTACATCTACATTGCGCAACCGCCGCTCTACCGCGTCGCACGGGGCAAGGAAGAGTATTACGCGTACACCGAGGACGAGCGCAACGAATTCACCAAGCGCCTCTCCGACGGTGGCAAGGGCAACGTCGGCACCCAGCGCTACAAGGGCCTCGGTGAGATGAATCCCGACCAGCTCTGGAAGACCACGATGGATCCGAACACCCGCACGATCCTGCGCGTGACGCTCGAGGACGCCGTCGAAGCCTCCAAGCTCTTCGACGAGCTGATGGGCGACGACGTCGAACCGCGGCGGCTGTTCATCGAGGCGAACGCAAAGTATGTATCGGTGCTCGACGTGTAGGGGCGCCGTACTACGGCAAGACCCCGGGTATCGGCGAATGCCCGCTGCCGGGTCCCCAATCATCATCGTCGTTGTCCACCGCATCCGCCGCAGCCTTCGCGTCGGGATCGTCGCGAATCTCGCGTTCCGCCGCGTCCAGCTCGGCGTGGTCAATCGGCGTCTCGACGTCGTCTTCCGGCGGGTGCGCGTCCTGTCGCCGGCCGACCCCGAGCAGCCATACCAGTAACGCGGCCATCGCCGCAATGCCAACCCAGGTGCTGATCATGAGACCCCTCCGTATGCGGTGGCGCCCGCTGTGGTGACGCGCCAGGCGATCAGCGGCAGCACGTCGACGGCCGCGCCACCGATGCTGATCGCATCGTGCACGGCCGTGACCGCGTTGTCCGCCGCCTCAACGCTCCGGGCATGCACGACGGCGAGTCGGTCCCCCTTGCCCACGCGCTGACCCGGCTTGGCCGGCACCTCGAGGCCCACATCTGGCAGCACCCGATCGCTCGCCACCCGTCGGCCACCGCCGAGCTCGATGATCGCTCGGCCGAGGGCGCGGGGTTCGACCCGCGTGATGACACCACTGTCGGCCGCGAGCACGTCGCGCCGGATCGGCGCCTGCGGCAACCGCTCTGGCTGCTCGATGACGGCAGCATCACCACCCTGCGCCGACACCATCCGGCCCAGCAGCGCCAAGGCCGAACCCGAGCGCACCGTCTCTGCCAGTCGGCGCTGCGCCGAGACACGATCCGCGTCGAGTCCGGCGAGCAGCAGCATTTCACTCCCCAGCGCGTAGGTCAGTTCCATCAGGTCATCCGGCCCGTCGCCGCGCAGGCCGGCGATCGCCTCGGCGACCTCGAGGGCATTGCCGCATGCCACGCCGAGGGGGCGGTCCATCGCGGTGATCAGCGCCACGGTGGGGCACCGGCGGGCATCACCGAGCCCGATCATGGTCGTCGCCAGCGCCAGCGCCCGTTCGGGCTCCGGGAGAAACGCACCCGAACCAATCTTGACGTCGAGGACGAGTCCGTTGAGTCCCTCGGCCAGTTTTTTGGACATGATGCTGGCGCTGATCAACGGGATCGATTCGACCGTCGCCGTCACGTCGCGGAGCGCATACAGCTTGCCATCGGCCGGCGCGATCTCGGCGGTCTGGCCGATCATCGCCGCGCCAAGGGAGCGCACTTGCGCCTCGGTGGCGCGCAAGGAAAGACCCGTGGTGAATCCGGGGATCGCTTCGAGTTTGTCGAGCGTGCCGCCGGTGTGTCCCAGCCCGCGGCCGGACATCATCGGCACCAGCACGCCGCACGCGGCGAGCATCGGCGCGAGCAGGAGCGAGGTCTTGTCGCCCACACCGCCGGTGGAATGCTTGTCGATGCGCGGTCGCGTCTCGCCGTCAAAGCGCAGGCGATCGCCGGACGCAAGCATCGCATCGGTGAGGGCCGACAGCTCGGCCGGATCGAGGCCGCGGAAGAACACCGCCATTGCCATCGCCGCCATCTGATAGTCGGGGACCTCGTTGCGGGCGTACGCCGCGACGAGCGCGTGCCACTCATCGCCGGTGAGCGTGCCGCCGTCTCGCTTGCGTTCAATCAGGCGTGGAACAACCATTCACCCTCAGGCCTCGCGGCCCATGGAACTTTTCGGGGAGAACCTCAACTCGTGGCCCACGTCCGCCTGTCGTTGCTGCTCGCTGCCTGTTGCTCGGCCGTGCCACCGCGGCTGTTGGCGCAGGGCGACCAGATCGCCGCCGGGATCCAGGCGGTCGACGCCCACGACTTCGCGGCCGCCCGCGGTCACTTCAGTGCGGTCCTGCGACGCGATCCGGCATCGTACCAAGCGAACTGGCGACTCGCGCTGGTGCTGATCGATATCACGAAACAGACGCCCGACCGGATCAAGAGCCCGGCGCGGGACTCCGTCTACCGGGAAGCGGAAAGCTACGCCCGTCGTGCCGTTGCCGCGAAGCCCGGCGGCGCCGAGGGCCATTTTGCCCTCGCCAACGCGATCGGCCGGGCGTCGCTGAGCATGAGCCCGAAGAACCGGGTGCGGCGCGCCACCGAGGTGCGGGCAGAGGCGTTGCGCGCCATCGAGCTCGATCCGCGCCACGACGGCGCCTGGCACATCCTCGGTCGCTGGAACGCAGAGGTGCAACGATTGCCGGCGCTCGAGCGGTTCTTCGCCCGGACGTTTCTCGGCGGTGCCGTGTTCGGCACGGCGTCGTGGGACGAAGCGGAGCGAGATCTACGACTCGCGGTCCAGTATGCACCGAACAAGATTGTCCACCGGTTCGATCTGGCGGCGATCATGGTCTCGCGGCAGGAATGGGCGGCCGCGAAACAGCAACTTGACGCGGTCGCCGCCCTGCCGAGCGTCGATGTGTCCGACACGTCCTACAAGCGCCAGGCGCGTGAACTCATGCCGAAGGTCATGGAGAAACTGCGCCAGTGATTCCCCAAGCGGTGCGAGCGGAGGCCGCAGCACTCCACGAGCAGATCGCGCGCGCCAATCGCGCCTACTACGAGCTCGACGCGCCGGAGTTGAGCGACGCCGAATGGGACCGGCTCTTCCGCCGGCTCCAGGCCATCGAAACCGAGTACCCCGAGCTGGCGAGCGGCGACTCGCCCACCCGTCGCGTCGGCGGTACACCGGCGACACACTTGCCGAAACATCGCCACCTGCGCCCGATGCTCTCGCTCGCCAACGCGTTCTCGGATGAAGAGCTCGCCGCGTGGGAGCAGCGCAACGCGAGGATCGCGCCGACCGTACTCGACGCCGGCTACACGGTCGAGGTGAAGATCGATGGCACGGCCGTCTGCCTCACCTACGCCGGCGGCACGCTCGTGACCGGCGCCACGCGCGGCAACGGCGCGGTCGGCGAGGACGTGACCGCCAACCTCCGCACCATCGACGACATCCCGCTCGAACTCCGCGGGACCGGCTGGCCGGCGCTGATGGAGGTGCGCGGCGAGGTGTACTTCCCGCTCGAGTCGTTTCGGAAGCTCAATGCGCGTCGTGAACGCGAGGGAGAACCAGCATTCGCGAATCCCCGCAATGCCGCCGCGGGAGCCCTCCGCCAGCTCGATCCTGCCACCACCCGGAGCCGCCGCCTGCGCTGCTTCGCGTTCCAGGCGGTGCCGATCCACGGGACGCTCACGGCGACGACGCACGCCGCCATGCTGGCAACACTCGGGCGCTGGGGATTCGAGATCGAACCGCATCACGCCCGGTGCGTTGACCTCCCGCAGGTGATCCGGCACGTCGCCGCGATCGAGCAGCTGCTGCCCGAGCTGCCCTTCGGCGCCGACGGCGTGGTGGTCAAGGTCGATCGGCGCGACCTGCAGGAAGAGCTCGGCACCATCAGCGATCGCGAACCCCGCTGGGCGATCGCCCGCAAGTTCGCGCCCGAGGTCGCCATCACCCGGCTGCTCGCGATTCGCGTGAACGTCGGCCGCACCGGTGCCCTCGCACCCTACGCCGTGCTTGAACCCGTCGAGCTCGGCGGCGTCACGATCAGCAGCGCGACGCTGCACAACGAGGACGTCGTCGCCCAGAAGGACGTCCGCGTGGGCGATTGGGTCGAGGTGATCCGCGCCGGGGAAGTCATCCCCAAGATCGTCGGGCCGCTGCGCGAGCGGCGCGACGGATCGGAGCTGGCGTGGACGCCGCCGGCGACCTGCCCCGCGTGCGGCACGCCCGCCGTCCGCTACCCGGACGAAGTCATGCGGTACTGCCCCAATCCGGTCTGCCCCGGTCGCACGCTCGAGGCGATCAGCCACTTCGCGTCGCGCGACGCCATGGATATCCGCGGGCTCGGTGAGGAGCGCGCCCGGCAACTGCTCGGCGCCGGCCTGATCCACAGCGTGGCGGACCTGTACACCCTCACCGCCGAACAACTGGCCCGGCTCGATCGCTTTGCGGAACAATCGGCGTCGCAACTGGTCGTGGCGATTGCCGCATCGAAGGCGCAACCGCTGTCGGCGTTGCTCTACGGACTCGGCATCCGCCACGTGGGCAAGACTGTGGCACAGGCGCTGGCACGCCACTTCGGCACGCTCGCCCGCCTGCGCGCTGCCGACGAGCCGGCGATTGCCGCGGCGCATGGCGCGGGCCCCACCATCGCCGCCGCCGTCCGCGCCTGGGCCGCCGACCCACGCACGACCGCGTTGCTCGACCGGCTGGTGTCCCTGGGCCTCACGACGACCGAACCGCAGGCGAGCCCGGGCTCGGGTCCGCTCACGGGGATGACCTTCGTCCTCACGGGAACGCTGCCGACGCTGACCCGCAGCGAAGTGGCCTCTCGCATCGAACAGGCCGGCGGGACGGTGACGTCGAGCGTGTCGAAAAAAACCACCACGCTCGTCGCTGGCGGCGACGCCGGCACCAAGCTCGACCGGGCGCGGCGGTTCGGGGTCGAAGTGATCGACGAGGCAGAGCTCTTGCGGCGCGCGGGTCCGCAGACCTAGGTTCGCTCCCCCGAACTCCGCCGGCGGTCATGATCACCTTTGCCATCGCGCCAGCTTCACTGCACCGCCTGCGCCGCCGCCTTCTGGCGGCCGGGCCCGGTGTCGCCGCCACTATTCTCCAGGACGCCGGGTTCGCGACCGGTGAATCCCTGAGCGTCGCGTGGCGCGCACGCGTGACAGAGCGCACCGGCGTCGACGACGCCGGGCAGCTGGACGCCAACTGGTTCGGGCCGTTGCTCGGGGAGCACTGCGCCAGCCTCGGGTGGGGTACGCTCACCACCGCGTCGGTGGCGGATCGCGGCCTGCTCCTCAGTTCGACCGATTGGGCCGAGGCGGAGCCGGCGAGCGCCGAACATCCGGGGTGCTACTTCACGTGCGGCTGCTTGGCGGCCTTCCTCACCGCGCAGGCTGGCGCACCGCTCGCCGTGCTGGAAGTCGAATGCCGCTCGTGTGGCGGCAGCCAGTGTCGCTTCCTCGCTGGTTCGGCGGAAACGCTGGCGGCGGTGTACGATCTGGTGGCGGCGGGCCGCGGCTGGCGCGAGGCGTTCGCGCCCAACGAGCTCCCCGCCTGACCTAGCGCTGTAACCAGCGACGCAGATCGGGCCGCAAGACCAACTCGCCCGCCTCGATCACTTCGCGATCCCACGGTAGCACGATCGCTTTTTCTGTGACGAAGGCGTGAAAGTCCGGCTGCCATCTCCCGGTCTGGAACGACACCGCGGTGCGCACATCCGCGGGACGGACGCCCTTGACCGAGTGGACCGCGAGCTTCAGGGTGTCGCCGCTGTCACACGTCTCGTCAACCAGCAGCACGCGGCGGCCCTGGATACTCGCCGGCGGACCGGCGATGAGTTTTGGATCGGCGGCGTCATTCGCTCGCCCGATCACGATGGTGACGAGTTCCCGCTGCAGGATCGTCGCGATGATCGCCGCCGGAATGACACCGGCCTTGGCGATCCCGACGATCACCTCGGGGTCGTAGGCCCGGGCGACATGCAGCGCCAGCGCACGGCAGAGTTCACCGAAGAAGGGCCAATCGACTTCGAGGATGTCGCGGGTGACTTCGGGACGGGGCCGGGGCATGGACAATGATAGCTGGAAGCTGGCGGCTGGGAGCTGGCGGCTGCTCCCGCCTCCTCGCTATTAGCTTTTCCCCCAATGTTCAACATCCACGCGCGGCGCCCGACGTGAACTGGTGGAAGCGCATCCTCACCGGCGAAGAGGGGGCGGTCAAGCCGCAACGGCTCGACTACCTCAACGAAGGCCTCGCCCTCGAACGGCAGGGGGACTACGACGGGGCGATCACGTCCTACCAACTGGCCCTGCGGGATCAGCCGAACAACGTCAAGACGTTGCAGTACATCGCGATTGCCTTGTCGCGGACCGGCCGCCGGGAAGAGGCGATTCGCCACTATCGCCGGGCGCTCGAGCTGTCGCCCGACCTGTCCGGTGCGCACTATGGC
The DNA here is from genome assembly GCA_025357945.1 of Gemmatimonadota bacterium. Classification (GTDB taxonomy): domain Bacteria; phylum Gemmatimonadota; class Gemmatimonadetes; order Gemmatimonadales; family GWC2-71-9; genus Palsa-1233. The sequence continues at coordinate 35,021 of JANYLJ010000007.1, read as the reverse complement.
CTGGCGTTTCTGCTCATCAAGCGCGGTGACACCGACCGCGCCGCCGAACACCTCAAGCTTTTCCTCGCCAAGCCCCCGCGCGATCCCGAGATGACACGGTGGGTCGATTTCGCTCGCCAAACGCTGGCACGCCTCGACCACCCCGACGGACTGATCGCCGAATCAGGCGGCGAGCCGGCGTGACGCGCATCGTCCTGTCGCTCGCCATCGTGACGCTCGCCGCGTGCAGTTCGCTACCCGATGCGGGCGGCGGCATCGTGGCGCTCGAAATCATCCCGCCCGACACGTTGACCGTGACGATCGGGCGTCCCCTGACGCTGCACGCGCGTGCCCTCGACATCCACGGCGACTCGGTCGCCGCCCAGATCTTCTGGCGCACGCCCGACACCACCTTCGTCGCCCTCGACTCGGTCCTCGGCATCCTGGCCGGGAAGAGCGTCGGCAGCGCACGCGTGCAGGCGCGCGTCGGCACGCTGTCATCTGACATTCTCACGTTCACGGTGCGCGCGGATACCACCGCCACCACCACCGGAATCCGCGAGCATTGGTGACACCAACTACGCTGACCCAGCTCTTCTTTGGTGCCGCCGAACGATCCGCCGGGCGACCGGCGGTCATGCGGCACAAGCGGGATGGCGCGTGGCACGACATCACCTTCGACACGCTGTTCACTCGGGTCCACCATCTCTACGCCGGCCTCACGGAGCTGCAACTGCAGCCCGGTGACCGGCTGGCGATCCTGTCGGAGAATCGTCCGGAGTGGGCAATCGTCGATTATGCCTGCCTCGCGGCGCGGCTGGCCGACGTACCGATCTACCCCACGCTCACGCCAGCGCAGACGGCCTACATCCTTCGCGACTCCGGCGCCAAGGGGATCTTCGTTTCGTCGGACGATCACCTCCAGAAGATTCTGGGCATCCGCCACGAACTCCCCGATCTGCAGCATATCGTGCTCTTCGACGGCGAGTCCGACCGCGCCGGCGTCATCACCCTGCAGGATCTCGAATCGCGCGGCCATACGGCACTGGCTCGGCACGCCGACTGGCGGGCGGCTGCGCTGTCGGTGGCCCCCGACGATCTCGCCACGCTGATCTACACTTCCGGGACGACCGGCGATCCCAAGGGCGTGATGCTTTCGCACGGCAACATCACCAGCAACGTCGTGGCGGCCCTGCAGGTGATCCTGGTCAACGATCGCGACGAGTGCCTCTCGTTCCTGCCGCTCTGTCACATCTTCGAGCGGATGGTGGGCCACTACCTGATGTTGCAGGCCGGCGCCGTGATCAACTACGCCACCAATTTCGGCACGGTCCCGGTCGAAATGGTCGAACGCAGCCCGACCGTCGTCGCCTCGGTGCCGCGCTTGTACGAAAAGATCTACGGTCGCATCACCGAGAGCGCGATCAAGAGCGGCGGCCTCAAGCGCGCGATCTTCGAGTGGGCCCGGGCGACCGGCGAGAAGCGCCTCGACTACACGCTGAGCGGTCGCCCCGTGCCGCCGGGGCTCAGGCTGGCCTATCGGCTCGCTGACACCCTCGTGTTCGCCAGGATTCGGAACCGCATGGGCGGCCGGCTCCGCTTCTTCGTGTCCGGCGGCGCCCCGCTCTCGGCGGACATCTGCCGCTTCTTCCTGGCGGCCGGACTCGTGATCATCGAAGGGTACGGCCTGACCGAGACGTCGCCGGTGATCACGGCCAATCGCCTGACCATGCTCAAGCCGGGTACCGTCGGGCAACCGATTCCCGGCGTCGAAGTGAAGATCGCCGACGACGGCGAGATCCTCACCCGCGGGCCGCACGTGATGAAGGGATATTTCCACAACCCGACGGCGACCGCAGAAGCGATCGACCGCGACGGCTGGTTCCGCACTGGCGACATCGGCGAGATGGACAACGACAATTGCCTGCGCATCACCGACCGGAAAAAGGACCTGATCAAGACGTCGGGCGGGAAGTTCGTCGCGCCGCAACCGATCGAAGGGATGCTCAAGACCAACACGTTCTTCGCCAACGCCGTCATGCTCGGTGACCGACGCCAATTCCCGATCATGTTGCTGGTACCCAACTTCGCCGCGGTCGATGCGTGGGCTGCTGGCGAAGGACTCGCCAAGCGCTCACCAGCGCAACTGGTCGCGGCGCCAGACGTGCGCGAGAAACTCGAACGCGAGGCACGCACGAGCCTGCGCGACCTGGCGCAGTTCGAGACGCCGAAAAAGTTCCTGCTTCTGGAACGGGATTTTACGATCGAGTCCGGCGAACTGACGCCGACCATGAAGGTGAAACGGAAGGTCGTCGAGAAGAATTATGCCGAGGCGATCGACCGGCTCTACGCCGATATGTAGGACGTTCTCCACGACAGAAGGCGATATCGCAACCCGCTGCCGCCGCGGCGCCCCGGCTGCCAGCAACGAGACAACACCATACCAACAAATGAGTTACACGACCGCACCCCGGTCTTGGCGCGATCGTGGCACGCAGGCTGCATTATTGACCCGTAACGCAGGAGCATAGCGCAGCGGCTGTCGTGGCGATTCGTCGCCCGGCAGCCGTTAGTGCGTTGCGGATATGGGACATGGGACGTGGGACGTAAGAGTGTGTCATCCTGAGCGAAGCGCCCGAAGGGCGCGCAGTCGAAGGACCTCGGTTCCGGGAGAAAAGCGACGCTATTGCGCTCGGAGCCGGGGTCCTTCGACCGCGCATTCGCTGCGCGAATGCTCCGCTCAGGATGACAACGCCGCGCCCTCATCGATGCGTCGCCACCCACACGCCGTCGGCGTTGCCGAGCAGTTGCACATTGTCTCCCGCTGGCGGCTCGCCACAGCCAATCGCGCGAAGGCCCGGCAACGTGGTGAGCATTGCCGCTTCCCGCCACGCCGCCGCGTCGGCGCCGAGGATCACACCGCGCATCGAGTGCACCTTCAGCGGCCACGCGTCGCTCAGGATCACGCTCGTCGCCGCCGTCGCCGTCACCTCTAGTGGTGGGTTTAGGGCAACGACGCTGACTCCCGGCAGCAACGTTGCGAGCGCGCCGGCCAGTGCCGCCGCGTTCCCGGCCAAGGCCACCCAGCCACCCGGCCCGTCAACGCCCAGCATCGCCTGCGCAGCCCCACCGTCGAACGGTGGCTCTCCCTGGGCGCGCCAGCCGCCGCCGAAATCCGGCGTGCCGTCGGTCCACGCGGTGCTCCAACCGCACACTGGGCAGCCGAGGTGACCGGCAACCACCCGCCGTTGATCCATCCGATCGGGAAGGAGCACGAGGAATGCTTCCGCGTGCTCGCGCGGACAGCGCAGGTGATCGGTGAGCTCGATGTGCACGGACTAGGGGTGGAACTCGACCCAGGTCATCGCACCAGCGCGCACCTGCACGGTGCGTTCGACTCGCTTGCCGTCGATCACGACGAACAGGCGATGCGTTCCGGCCGGCACGTCGGAGATGGCGAACTGCTCACCATAGAAGGGATGCGGTCGGTTGCGTGACCCGTACGTCTCGGCGAATGCGAAGGGCGTTTCGCGTGGTACCGGTTTCACGATGCCGTATACCCGCGCCTGCGGGATCGGCGTGCCTGCGGCATCGACGACGATGCCGGCAATCACGCCGGTGCCGGGCAGCGGCGTGATCCAGAGCTCCGGATTCGTCGTGTATTGCGGGTAGCGATTGAGCGAGTCGATGATCGGCTTGACGGAATCGGTCGGCGCGGCGTGTACCTCGAGATGCATGTGGTCGTTCGTCGCGCGGCCGGTGTGCCCGACCCGCGAGATCAGGTCACCGCGCTTGACGCGATCGCCCACATGCGCCACCAACTCGGCGTTGTGATAGTATACCGAGAACACGAAGTACTTCTTGTCCGCCACCGTCAGCATCGTGTCGTGCCTGATCCCAACGGTGAGCGCGCCTTGTTCGGCCCGACCGGAATACACGACGGTACCGTCACCGATCGCGTGCACCGCTGTGCCATCCGGATTGTTGAACTCGACGCCCTGGTGCGGCTGGAAATAGCCGCCCATGGTCGAGCCCCAGCGATACGTCTGGTCGATATGGTCGTTGTCCATCGCGGCGATCGGTCGCGCGAACCACGGCGACCACTGCTTGGCACTTCCCGGCACGGTGGTCTTCGCCGGTACCAGTCCCACGATGCCGGGGCGCCCGACCGCCCGGTCGGCGACAACACATGGCGCGCCCGCGTCACCGTGAGCACGGCGAAGACAGCCGCTCATGTCCAGTGTGGTCGCGCCGTGCAGGTGTGCCACTTTCCAGCCCCTCTTCCCGGCCAGCACACGTAACACGTATTCGCTCGGCAGGACTTCAACGGCGGTATCAGCCGGCCCCCTTGCTGCCGGGCCGACCGGATCGCCGAACGCGGTCCAATGCACGCCATCGTCAGTGGTCACCTGCAAGCCATCCGCCGTGCCGATCACTACCGTGTCGCCGCGGATGACGATCCCGTCCGGAACGACGTATTGCCACTCCGGACCGAGTTGCGAAAAGGTCCAGTTCTTCCATGTCCTGCCGTTGTCGGTCGAGAGCCCCCAACCGTTGCCAACTGTGCCGTACCAGATCTCGCCCTTGCCGCCGAACGCGATCGCGTGAACGAAGTCGAGCGAGATCGACGTCGAGTCAGGGCGATGGCGGACGATGTGACGCAACGTGTCGCTCGTCTTCGCGGTGGCGCCTCGCACGAAGATTCCCCGACCGTAGGTGCCGTACCAGATATCGCCACCCGGCGCGCGAGCGGTGACCAGGATCTGCGTCGGGATGCCGGCGGAATCAGGAACTAGTGGCACCGTGTCCGCGCGGGCGCCGGTGACCACCCCATCCGGCGTCGCATCAGTCGCCGCCGTTGCGACTGGCGCGCCGGACCGGGTGGTCACCGGCGCTCCAACGAATCCGGCAATCAACCCGGACACGAGAACGGCGATGGAAGTTCGAGTCATGCCGGCCCAACTCGAAGGGATTCGATCTGCATGTGGCGGGGGACCGTCAGCGCATACACGATCGCGTCGGCAACATCACCCGGCCGCAGCATGTCGGCGCGCAGCGTGAATCCCTCATGGGCATCCGGATCGACCGGGTCCCACGCCGCCGTGTCCGTTGGCCCAGGCGAGATCAGCGTGCAGCGCACGCCGGTACCGCGGAACTCCTCGCAGAGCACTTCGTGCAGTCCGCGAACACCGTACTTGGAGGCGGCGTAGGCGGCGTTGCCGGCAAACGGCCGCGAGTCGGCCACGCTCCCTACCAGGATGTGGTTGCCGTGTCCACGACTGCGCATCGCTGGCAGGAAGTGACGCGCGATCGCGAATGGCGCTTCGAGATTGATTGCCAGCTGCTCGCGCACGAGCGCATCGCTCGTCTCTGCCAGCGGTGCGATGAGGAACGCACCCGCGTTGCTGATGACCGCATCCGGGGTGCCGTGCTGATCGGTGATCTGTCGCAGCACGGCGTCGCGCTCGCGCGGGTCGGCCAGATCGGCGCGCAGATCAATCGCACCCGTCAGCAGCGGCATCGCCGATCGCGCGACCCGAATTACAGTGGCGCCCAGGGTAGCGACCCGCAGGGCCGTTGCGGCGCCAATCCCGCGCGACGCCCCGGTAATGACGATGCTCCAGCCGGCGAGCGTGGACGTCGCGTCAGCCACCACGGTACTCGACGTAGTTCCGCGGCGTTTCCCAGAGACGAACGCAGGTGAGATGGCCGGACGGAATCCGCGAGGCGAGCTGTTCCCAGATGAAGAGTGCCACGTTCTCGGTCGATGCCAGACGCGTGGCAAACCAGGGCACGTCGAGGTTGAGATTGTGATGGTCCAGAAGGGCGTGGACGTGTTCGTCGAACAGCGCCTTCAGGGTCCCGACGTCCACCACGTACCCCGTGTCGGCGCTGACCTCGCCTTCAACACAGAGCTCCACCTCATAGTTGTGGCCGTGATAGTTGGGCAAGTTGCACGGGCCGAACGTCGTCCGGTTCCACTCGGCCGTCTGGGCGGGGTTGTGCAGGCGGTGGGCGGCATTGAAATGCACGCGGCGAACCACGGTGGCGCGAGGCATCAACAATAGTACGGGAGAAGTGAGGTGGAGAGAAGGAGAGGCGGTGGGAAGCTGGGCGACGACGGGGAAAGTGTTTTGAAGCCCAAGAGAAACGCTCGGCGCCCTCACCACGTCTTCCGTCTTCCCCGTGGGGCATGACGTCGGACACAGAATGCGGACCCATACTCAGACTTATCGGCTCAAGAACGTAGGATTCCCCGCCGCCGTCCAGCCACTGCTATAATACGCAAGAATCCCGGCAGCGTCAAACAACGGAGCCCCATGCGCGAATTCATTCTCGGCGTCGCCCTGCTCGTTACCTGGCTCGTATTGCAATTCGTGGTCCAATCCACCAGCGGCTTCATTCATATCGCGCTGGCGGCCGGCGTGATCCTTGTTATCCGCGGCATTGCCGTATCGAAATGGGGGACGCCGGGGGCGTGAGTGAGCTCGCGGCTGAAGCCGCGGCTCGGCTGATGTCGCTAAAGCGACGTCTGCTCCACATTCGACCTGACATCCCGAGTTCAGCGAGAGATAGGCTCGCGTTCAGATGATCCGCGGGCCGCTGCGTCGACGATCGGTGTGCCACCAGATCGAGCCATGTTGCGCGAAGGCCCGCCACTTGCCACCCCGCCACCGCCGAGCAGATACTATGTCCATGCCCGCGACCCTGTATTACAGCGCCGAAATGGTGCGCAATCTCCCCGACGACGGCAACCGGTACGAGACCGTCCACGGCGAATTGCTCGTGAGTCCGTCGCCCGGGCAGCCCCATCAGGCTGTCTTGCTTGAGCTCACGCTCGTCCTGGGGACCTACCTGAAGGGTGAACGCATCAAGGGACTCTTCTCGTCTCCGGCGGACATCTCCTGGGGCCCCGATACGCTGGTTCAGCCGGACCTGTTCGTTGCGGCTGCCGAGGAAGTGGGGCTTTCAAACGGGTGGGCCGAAATTCAGACGCTGCACCTCGCCGTCGAAATCCTCCGCCCATCGAGCATGCGGGCCGATCGCTTCACCAAGCGTCGGTTGTATCAGGAACAGCGGGTTGCGACGTACTGGGTGGTCGACATCGACCATGCTCAGGTCGAAGTCTGGACGCCCGAAGCGCTCTTCCCAGTGGTCGAGCGGGAGCGGCTCGTCTGGCGGCACCCGCGGGCGACGACGGAGTGCGTCGTTGATTTGAAGGAGCTGTTCGCACCGTCGTAGGGAGCTCGCGGCTAAAGCCGCGGCTCGGCTGATGTCGCTAAAGCGACGTCTGCACCCCCCGTGGCTGACATCCCGAGCGCAAGCGAGGGATCGGCCCCTTCCTTTACGCCCTCGCCCAACGCATCCTCCCCGGATGCCCCTACTCTTCTCCGCGGCCGAGGCGGCGCCTCGACTGAAGGCCCTCGCCGCGGCGTGGACCGGCAACACCGCCAACGAGCGAGCGGTCTTCCAGCTCTGGTGGATCGCCTTCTGCGACGCCCTCGGAGTTCCGGGCCCCGCAACCCCACCGACCGATGGTGACCGATTCGAACTTCCCGTCGCCATGATCGATCGCGATGGCCGCGAGTCGACCAACTACATCGACTACTGGAAAGCCGGCCACGCCGCGGTCGAAGCCAAGGCGTCGGAGCCGGGACGCAGCAACGAGCAGCTGCTGATCAAGGCGTTCGGCCAGGTGCGCAACTATGCCGCGTATATCGGTGCCCAGCCGCCGTATCTGATCGTGGTCGACGTGCCGAAGACACTCATTGTGTGGGATCGGTGGAGCGGCAACTTCGGCGGTTTCGCGGCTGGCAAACGCATGGCACTTGGCCTCCTGCACGAGCGGCTCGACGACATCGCGCTCTTGCAGGACATCCTCACCCGCCCCGAGGTGCGCGATCCGCGCGGGAGGGCGCTGGCGGTGACAAAGGAGATCGCAGCGGGTTTGGCGACGCTGGCCGCAGCCCTTGAGCTGCGCGGCTTTGATCAGGAACGGGTTGCCCGCTTCCTGATGCGTTGCGTCTTCTGCTGCTTCGCCGAGGATGTGGCGCTGCTGCCCAAGGACCTCTTCAAGCGCACACTCGAAACGGCACGCAACTCGGGCGACGCCGCGCGCGTCGCGGCCGTGCTCACTTCGCTCTGGACCACGATGGACCAGGGCGGCATGTTCGGCGCCGAGCTACTGCATCGCTTCAACGGCCACTTCTTCAAGAGTGTCGAAGCGCTCCCGCTCGAAGCCGAAGACGTCGATCTCCTGATTCAAGCCACTTCCTTCGATTGGTCGCACGTGGAGCCGTCGATCTTCGGCACGCTGCTCGTTCGCGCCCTCGACCCGGTCGAGCGCCATCGCCTGGGCGCCGAGTACACACCGCGCGAATACATCGAGCGACTGGTCGAGCCGACGGTGGTCGAACCGATTCGCGAGCGGTGGACAGCGGTGCAGGCAGCGGTCCTGCAGTTCGAGGACGAAACGGGAAAGGCCAAAAAACCGGCTGCGCAGAAGGCCGCGCGGGAGAAGGCGAAGAAGGAACTGCGCGACTTCCATGCCTGGCTGCGGGGTTTGCAGTTCCTCGACCCGGCGTGCGGCAGCGGCAATTTCCTTTATGTAACGATGGCTGCGGTCAAGCGGATTGAGCTGGAAGTGATCAGTGCGACGGAACGAGTGGGCGGGAAAGAGCAGAAGGAAGCGATCCTGGATGAGGTGCATCCGCGGCAGTTCCACGGCATCGAGATCAAGCCGTGGGCGCGCGAGATCGCGGAACTGACGCTCTGGATCGGCTATCACCAGTTCTGGCGCGAGGCGCACGGCGGTCGGACGCCGCCCGATCCAATTCTGGAAGATACCGGCACGATCGAATGCCGTGATGCGGTGCTGGCGTATGACGGCATCGTCCATCGACCGGAGAAGGATCGGCCCGATCCGACGCCACGACTCGTGTCGCCGGTGACTGGCGAGTTGATTCCAGATCCGAGCGCCAAGCTCAAGTACATGGAGTATGTCAATCCGCAGCCGGCTGCGTGGCCGAAGGCCGATTTCATTGTGGGGAATCCGCCGTATCTCGGTAAGACCAAACATCGCGAGGCGTTCGGCGATGGCTATGTCGACGCGCTTCGAAGCGTCTACCCGGCGGTTCCAGACGGAGCCGATTTCGTGATGTATTGGTGGTACCGCGCTGGCGATTGCGTGGCGGCGGGCGTAACCAACCGTTCAGGCCTAATCACCACGAATGGGCTCACTCAGGCATTAAACCGTCCCGTGCTTCGCACCCTCCGGTACGCCGGCGCAGAGGTTGTCTGGGCGATCCCCGACCATCCTTGGGTCGGCGAGACCGACGGCGCTGCCGTGCGAGTCGCGATGACCGTGGTGGCCGCGCGCCCCGTCGGGCCAGTGGTTCGCATCGACGTGGACGACGTTGGACTAGCTGTCCGGATGGCGAGTGCAAGCCGCTTCAACGACGATTTGTCTATTCACGCCGACGTCGCTTCGACTGCCACCGTTTCGTTGATGGCTTCGAATGGGATCGCCTCCATGGGATTTGCGCTACATGGCGAAGGGTTTCTGCTATCAGCAAGCGAAGGCGAGCGGTTGCTCGCATTGGATGGATCACATGTTGATGTTGTTCGGCCCTACTGGAATGGTCGGGACCTGACCGCACGGCCACGCGGGGCGTACGTCATTGATTTCGCGTTGATGTCCGAGGAGGAGGCCAAGGCGTATCCACTGCTGTTCGACTACGTCCGAGCACACGTCAGAGAGGAGCGAGCCGCGAACCGACGTGCCTCGTACGCGAAGTATTGGTGGCGCCTCGGCGAACCGCGTCGCGAAATCCGCGAAGCATCAAAGGGCATCGACCGATTCATCGCAACATCCATGACTTCAAGACACCGAATTTTTGCGCTCTTCGACCGGTCTGTCGCCCCAGACCAAGGACTTGTTTTCATTGGCCTGGCCACGGCGTGGCATCTCGGTGTTCTGTCGTCGACACCACATGTTACGTGGGCAGTTGCTGCGGGCAGTCGGCTGGGTGTCGGAAATGACTCTCGTTATACAAAGTCCTCGTGTTTCGACCCCTTCCCATTTCCCGACCCCACTCCGGCGATACGAACCAAGATCGGCGCCGTCGCCGAGCGCCTCGATACGCACCGGAAGGACGCGATCGCGCGCGACGAACGCGTCACGATGACGGGCATGTACAACGTGGTCGAGAAGCTCCGGAGCGGCGAGGCGCTGACCCCGAAAGAGCGCGCAATCCACGAAATCGCCGCATGTGGCGTGTTGCGCGACCTGCACGACGAGCTCGACGCGCTGGTGGCCCAGGCGTATGGCTGGCCCTGGCCGATGGAGAACGAGGAGATCCTTGAGCGGCTGGTGAAGCTGCACGACGAACGGGTGGAGGAAGAGAAGCGCGGGAGGATTCGTTGGCTCAGGCCGGAGTACCAGATCCCGCGCTTTGCGCCTGCCGGCACGGCGGCAACGTTCGACCTCCCCGATGCACCGGCGGTGGCCGAGGCGGTGGTACCACGCCCGTGGCCCGCGACGGCGGTGGAGCAGCTGGCGGTGATCGGGGTACTGGTGGGTCAGGAGCCGCGCTCGGCGGACAATGTCGGTGCGGCGTTCGCGAAGGCGAAACCGGAGCTGGTGGCGCGGCACCTGGAGACGCTGGCGCTGATGGGCGAGATCGCGGTGGATGGCGAGGGACGGTATTCGGGGGTGAGGAAGGCGGGGTGAATGGTTCACCGCCAGCGCAATCAAGACGGAGGTATTGAATGGCGAATGTTCACGAGGAGGCAAAACGTCGGATTCTGGAAGCCTTCCCGCCTTCTTCCGATCCGGTATCGGAGTTTGGCAAGTACCCGAAGGAATTTTATCTCGAAACTCTCGCAATCATGTTTCACCGAATCCCCTTCCGAAAAGCGTCAGAAAACGAGTCCGTGTCAAGATTTCTTTATGCCGGTTGCCTTCGGTTTGACCGGTGGTTCACACCCAGCCCGTTTGTCGTCGACATAAGGCAACGCGAGCACTATGCGCAGTTTGTCCGAGCGCTCAGGACGGTCGGGTCCACGGACAACACCGCGGTTTTTTGCTTGCATGAGATTCGTGATGCTCTATACGCTGAGTTTGATGGAAGCCCGACGGAGAATGTCGCGGCCGCGAGAATTGAGTACTACAGGAGCCGCATTCGCGAGGTTGCCGTGCCTTCGGCGTTGCAGAAGGCTAGTGAATACGACCGGGAGCTTTCGATTGTTCAGTCTATGTCTTACCGGTCTCGAAGACGGGAGCCTTCGAACCGTGTTAGTTACGCGGCTTCCATACATCCTCAATCGCTCTCCGCTCTCTTTGTCCTTCCGTTGGCATGGAGTTGCAGGCGTGATGCAGATCGAGCCGTCGTTCAGCCAGTCCGGGGAGTCGGCTGTCATCGGCGTTCCAGCTATCTCGTCGGTCGGTGCCTCCCGCTGGCAAAGCGGCCGATCTCGCGTCGTGATTTCTCTTGCCGCCCTGTATGACGGTGACGCTTATACCGCACCTCTGCAAACCCTACACGAGCATGACTTGCCGATCGAAGGGTGGCCCAAATGCTTCACCATCGCCTTCAAGATTGTGCATGAGGTAGCGTGGCATCTCCGGATTGCTGGTGGTAGCGAGGCTCCGTGGATTCCTGCTCCAAGGGATCTGGGCGACGTGGAAATGTTCGTCCGGACCAAGCGAGCTGAGCGGCTCACGGAAAAGCTTAAGAGCTCACCTGCTAACCTGATGATTGTTTTCTCTCCCACTAAAGAAGTGACGACACGTGACCTTGGAGAGCTCGAGACGCATCCTTGGTCAGTGAAGTGCCGCTCGCTGGCGGTCATTTACATGGAGTTGGGCGAAACGAACGAAGCGCTATTCTGGCTAAACGTGGCCACCGAAGCATTGTTCAAGGAGCGCTTCAGCCGCATCGCCCTTGAATGTGGCCGCCCCGAACTGGAAGCCGAGCTTGACAGCCCGAAGGCCTTTTGGGCGCCGGCGGAGGAGGTGGTGAGCGAACAATACCCAGAAATGGCCGGTCGGATCTCATGGCCGGGTACCAAGTCGCATGTCAGCGTCTTTGCGAAGCTAAAGTACCTGTACGGGGCCGTATCCATGAAGACCAGCGTAAACTCTGTGATCACCCGCTATCACAATATCTCCCGGCACAGAAATGCGTTGTTCCATGGCATGGATGAGAAGGGCCAGCCTGTTGCGGTCATGCGCCTTGCTTTGGAGAGCTTCGATTGGCTCGCCGGCAACGTCGTACGCGCGCTTCCTGAGTCGGCATTGCCTTCCGCAACGCCGCACGAGGCTTGAGCCCGCTTTTCTTCACCGACTGTAACCTCGGCGGATCGTTCCCCGCAGTCCACGCCGGCGTTCTTCTGTCGTAGTGGGTCGCGTATGTCAGATCCCGAAGGCGGGGATGGGCCTCCCGAGTGTCGCCGCCATAGGCTATCGTTGATAACCATGAATCTCCGCGACCAGCTACGCCAACAGAGTAGCTCCATCCGAGCCGCCGCCTTCGGCGGAAAGGACGTGCGTCTCTTCGGCTCCGTTGCCCGAGACCAGCACACGACCGAGAACGACGTGGATGTTCTGATTCGCCTCGCGCTCGGCCGGACGCTGCTCGATCTCGCGCGAATCGACATCGCGCTGGAGCGTCTGCTTGGTCGCCGGGTCGACGTCGTGACCGAGGCGGGGCTGCGGGACTTCGGTTTCGGCCGGCTATGCTCGAGAACCGGGTGAAATAGCCCGCCTGAGCAAACGCGCCTGAAGGATATTCCCCCGCAGGCGCGTTTTGTACATCACTCTCGCCATCAAGGCTTAGTGATGATGCTCTCCTATCGCTACAGTGTACGTACCACCGGGAGGGCACTTCACCGCTGAGTTCGTCGAAGTGAACATTCCGCGCGGATTGTTTTTCCAGAACCACACGTGCAGATCGTAATGACGAAGGGTCGGTGGCATGATGGGCTCGTGCCCATCCATTGGACCGGCAAGCGTCTGACCGAAAATCGCCGGAGCCGTTCCGCCGGCTGCCTGAACAGGCATGAACCACTCCGCAGCGGTGAGAACGAGCTTGTCGCCAACCTGCTCGTACAGGAGGACCTGCGGTTTTGCGGGATCGAGCGCCGGACCGACGTTTCCGGGGTTCAGAAAATGGATCCCCATGGCGCCCGGCGGATATGCAATGGGCCCGTCCGTCGCGCCCTTCGGGAAATCGATGCAGGCGAGAGTAGAGAAGTATCCGTCCCTCACGGCGGCAAGCGGATCGCTGTATTTCGCCAGTGCAGTTTTTGCTGCCTGGAGTTCGGCCGACATCGCAGCTGGCGGCGTGGTCGACGTGCCTTGGGCGTGCGATGTGGTGAGGGACACGGCCAACAATGTTGCTGACGCGAGTAACGGAAAGGGAACATGATACCCTTTCGTTGAGCTGAAGAGCATAGCGACTCCACTAAGGTTGCGAGGAACACAACAATGGGGGTAAAAACGCGACTAGTCAACACCGCTTGGGCTTGAGCAGCGCGCCAGCGATCTGCCCGCCTATGAATGATGGCAACCCGAGGCCACACTCACTCTGCCGCCGTCCGCCGCGAATCCGATTCCACCCGCCCGTCAACCAGGTGCACGATGCAGCCACACCGAACCGCCAGTCGATCGTCGTGCGTGACGATCACGAGTGCCGTGCCGTAGCGCGGGTTGAACGCCCGCAGCAGCCGGAACACCTGCGCGCCCGACTCGCTGTCAAGGTTGCCCATCGGCTCATCGGCCAGGACAAGCGGCGGTCGCATCACCAACGATCGGGCGAGCGCCACCGACTCGGCGCCGAGTACACGCCGCGCGAGTACATCGAGCGCCTGGTTGAGCCCACCGTGGTCGAACCGATCCGTGAGCGGTGGACCGCAGTGCAGGCAGCGGTGATCCAGCTGGCGGAATCGGGCAAGAAGAAAGACCGCGACCGCGCCACCAAGCAGTTGCGCGACTTCCATGCGTGGCTGCGGGGATTGCAGTTCCTCAACCCGGCATACGGCAGCGGCAACTTCCTCTACGTCACGATGGCGGCAGTGCGGGTTGTGAGGAAGGGTGAGGTGAGGAGTATGGCACCAATCAAAGGCCGGTTGTCAAACAATACCTGCATGGCTGAATGATGCCGCATCACTGGACAAATACCTGCTGTCCTGAACCGCCGCCGAACACGCGCGTGCAGCTGACCGCCTGCGGCGCGCGAGGTCGTTGGCAGTTTGACAGTTTTCGGAGCGCGTCGGCGGCAGCTGAAGCGCAGGACGTTATACCGCCAAGTACGTCAGTCGTAGTGGTAGCGGGCCTGTGCAAATTCCATGCGGTCGCTGAAAACCTCGTACACCAGGCGGTCGACGTCACTGATTCGCCGCGACCAGACATTGTTGCCGAAGTGTTTCAGGTGCTCCGGTTTGCCGATGCCGCGGAATGGATCGCGCACGGCGGCCTCCATCAGGTCAAGTACCCGTAGCGCCGTCTTGCGGTTCGTGTCAACCCAATTGCGAAGATCCTCCAGGCACTCGTCCTGGAGCACTGCGCGCCGAGCGGATCTCGCCCGCGAACTCAGGATGCCATCCCGAGTTCGCGGCGCAACACGGCCAGGTCCGTTGGCTTGGTCCGGCCGCGCCGCGCTCGAGTGAGAGCTGCGAGAAGACGTACGGCATTCGCGGGCGAGCGAAGGAGGTAGGCCGTTTCGCGTAGGCTCGAGAGCTCGTCCGCGGGAATCAACGCCATGTCCTCATGGCCCCGACGCTGAATGACGGCCGCCTCGCGCGAGTCCTCGACCTCATCCCAGCGCGTCGCAAGGTTTTCGCGCGCGTGACGGTAGCTTGTCTTGACGCCCAGCAGGACCTCGGGTTTATGTTGTACAGGAAAGCTGTACAAGTATGATCCGACTGTCAAGGGGCGTCTAGATCTCCCAATTCGACAGCATCACGCCGTTCCGCTCCGGCTCCCGCTTCCCCACCAGCGTCATCCTGAGGTCGGTCCACTGCACCCGGAAGCCGTCGGCAATGAGTGCCGCATACAGCTCCGCGTGGCGCGTCTGGCAACGCAGCCCCAGCCGCCCGAGCGACAGCGCCGCCGCTTCGCGCTCGGCGGCGGCGACCACCGCCAGTGCATCGGCCGTGCTCGCTGCCGCGAGCTTGAGGATCCGGAGTTCTTCGCGCACCCGTCCCTGTGCCAACGGTGCTGAGTGCCAGAGCGCGAAGCCGCGCAATTCACCAGTATCGCCGCGCACCAACGACACGCCGCCCAGGCTCTGCTCCAGCGTCAGCTCGATTTCGCGGCTGAAATCCACGCCGGCCACCACCGCGTTCGCGAGGTCGCGACACTCCTCGATCGCAGCGCTCCGCTGCACGCCCGCCGGGGCAGCCATCCGTTCGCCGGACGGTCCGGCGCCCCGGGGCCGATCCCGCTGCAGCGTGACCGTGAGATGGTCCGGGATGAAACCCACCTGCGAGTAGAAGCCGATGTTGTCGATCGTGCGCGGCATCGTCTCAAGACCGATGGTGCGCACGCCCTGCGATTCGAGCCAGGCAATCCCGGCGCGCACGATCCGCTGGCCGTGGCCCTGGCCCTGGCGGTCGGTGCGCACGGCGAGCGGCCCCATCCACCCTTCGCTCCCCGAGCGATGCACCATGTTGAACGCGACCACGTCGCCGCGGGCGTCGCGCCACGTCATCGCGCCCTCGCCCGCGTCGTCGATGGCAAACTGCCACACCGCCGGGTTGAGGTAGGGCACCCGCACGCCGGACAGCCCGTCGCGACGGTACCGCTCGGTGAATGCCTCGGAGAAAACGCGGTTGAGGCCCTCGATGTCGGCCGCGGTCGCGCGCACCGGGCCCGACAGCGTCGCGTCAGACCGCCACATCGAGCGCCTCCGGCGTGTCCTCTCGCACCGTGGTAACGCCGGTCTCGACGTCGTATGACAGCCGGATCAGCCGGTCGAATGCATCGCGCATCCCCTCCACGTGGGTGATCAGGATCACTTGCGGGAAGCGATCAGACAAGGCGCGCAACAACGCCAGGACCGATGCGCGCCGCTCTTCGTCGAGTGAGCCGAAGATTTCGTCGAGGACGAGCAGCGACAACGGCTTGCCGGCGCGCTCCGCGATCATCTGCGAAATCGCAAGTCGCAGCGCCAGGTTGACGATGTCTTCTTCGCCGCCCGAGATGACCGGCTTCACCTCGCCATCCTCCACAATCGTCGCGACGTAGCTCTCGTCGAGTTCCAGGTCATCGTACCGCCCGGCCGTGAGTTCCTGGAGCAGTTGCGACGCGTTCTCCTGCAAGTCGGGACGCAACTGCAGGTTGAGTTCGGTGCGGAGGTCGCTGAATGCCCGATCGAGTTCCTCCAACAGGTTGATCTCGTCGCCGAGTGCCCGCGCCAACTCCGCCTTGGTCGCTCGATCGGCCTGTCGCGCCACCGCCGCTTGCCGCAATTCCTCGGCGCGCTCCAGCGCCGCCGCCGCGCTGGCGACCGCGAACTGTGCCGAGTGCAGGTCCAGTTCCGCCTCGCGCACGGCGGCTTCCAATGCCACGAACATGGTGGCATCCCAGCCGAGCGCCGCGAGCCGTTGGTCGAGCGCCGCCAGTTCCGCCTCCGCCGTCGATGCCCGCTGCTCCGCCGACGCCGCCTCACCCACCAGCGCCTCGGCCCGCGTGGCGACACCGGTGAGCTGGTCGTGCTCCCGTCGCGATACGTCCAACTCGGCCAGCCGCGTCCGTACCTGCTCGTGGCGGGCGGCGTCGTAGCTGCCCGCCGGTCCCGCCAGCTCGACGTCCAGCCGCGCCAGCTCTTCGATGAGCCGGGTGCGCTCGACTTCCAGCTCCTGGCGCTGACGCGCCTGCGCCTGGACCTGGCCGAGCGCCTCGGTCGCGCGCCGCAGGTCCTGCTCGAGTCGCTGCCGTTCGACGTCGAGATCCTTGATCTCCGGCGGCAACTCGGTCAGCTGGGCGACGCGCTGGCCGAAATACGTGCCGTCAGTCTGCACTTCTTCCAATTGGCGCGCGAGCAGCGCCAGCATGCCGGTGAACGAATCGCCGAGCGGACGACCGCAGGTCGGGCAGATCCCTTCTGGCCCCTGCTCTTCGATCAGATCACGCTGGTCCTTGAGTTCCCGGTACCGTTCCCGGAACGCCGCCAACTTCGTCCGCGCCTCCTGTACGTCTTCGGTCCAGCGCTTGCGCCGCTCGGCCACGTCCTTCTCGGTGGCTTCCCGCGCCGCCAGGGCGGTCGAGCGCGCGGTGGCGAGTTCCTGCGCGCGTGCCGCGTCGGGGAGGAGCGCCAACTGGGCGTCGATTTCGATGAGACGCTGCCGCGCCTGATCGCGGCGCGCCACCGTCCTGCTGCGCGCGGTGTAGGCGACCGCGGCGGCCTCAAGCGCCACGCGTTCGGCAGCGAGCGCGTTCCAGTCGGCAATCACCGTTGCCAGCTCACCCAGCCGGGTCTGCGCCTGCAGCGCCGCCGCAAGCTGCTGGTCGAGCGCCTGAAACTGCGCCCGCGCGACGGCCACGCGCTGTTCCACCAACCGCCGTTCGCCGTCGAGCGCTTCCCAGGCGGTTCGGCGTTCCCGCGCCGTGGTCCATCCCGGCGCCAGCACGGCCATCCGCTCGCTCGCCTCGCGCTCGCGGCCAAGGGCCACCACCCGCTCGGTGCGCGCCGCCTCGAGCGCGCTCACGGCTGCCGTCAACTCCACCTCCAGCGCCTGCGGGTCGGCCAACCCCTGCTCGATGCCGGTGAGCTGCGACTTGCGCGCCGAGCGCTCCTGGCGCAACCGCTCCTGCGCGTCGCGCAGGCGATCGTATCCCATCACCCGCGACAGAAACTGGGCGCGCTCGGTGCGGCCCATCGCCGCCATCACGGCGAGCTCCTTCTGCCCGGTGAAGTAGGTGTTGAAGAATTCGTCGCGACGCATGCCGAGGAGTGCGATGATCCGGTCGGTCACCGCACCGGTACTGTTCGCGATCGTCTGGTCATCCTGCATCAGCTCGGCGTTCGTGGCCGTACGCGAGAGCGAATAGCGATGCGTACCGAGTTCGAACTCGAGCGTCACCTCGAAGCGCGACCGTGGCGGCGCGTTGCGCCGACGCAGCGTCTCCTTCACACCGCGCGTCCCTTGCACGCCGTAGAGCGCGTAGGCGATGGCTTCAAGCAGTGTCGTCTTGCCGGCGCCGTTGGGACCGACAATGCCGGTGAGCCCGCGATCGAAGCGGATGTCGGTCAGTGCGTGCTGGCGGAAGTTCTGCAACTTCAATCGCAAGAGTTGCATCAGCCCTCCGCTCCGAGGGCTTCGCGCTCCACCGCTGCCAGCAACTCGACGCCGCGCTGCACGAAGCGACCGGGCTCGATGCCCGGCGGGAGCTGGCGCTCGCGGAGGTAGCTCGCGAGCGTTTCCGGCAATGTCTCCGGCCTGCCGGGCGCCCCGCTGGCGCTCTGGCGGGCGGCCGTGTCGGGGCGGCGCAAATCGAGCTGGAAATGGAGCGCTTCGGCCTTCCAGGCCCGGATCCGCGCGTGGTCCAGTTCGCGGGCGACCGGTCGCGCGACGTTGCGAACCACCTGCCGCACCACGGCGCCGGCGATCCCGGCCGCAACATTCGTCACGGCATCGGCGATCAGGCGGTCGAGTTCCGGGGCGGCGAGCTCCTTCGCGTCGAGCCATGGCAAGTCGAGGAAGCGCCGCGGCGGCTCGATCGCGCGGCGGTGTGCTACCCCGGCGTCGAGATCCACAAGCAACCACCCCTTCCCTTTCAGCTTCGCGTCGCGTTCCTCGCGCAGCTCGCCCCACGGATTTGGTGAGCAGTACTCCAACGCGCCGGCATACCACTGCCGCTCGCGGACTTCGTGTTGCACGTGGTAGTGCCCGAGTGCCACATAGGTCCAGTTCGCGCGCAAGTCGTCGTCACTGAGGTGCGCACCACCCGGTTCGGCCGCGCTATGATCGTCGCCGAAGAGCCCCGGCGTCTCGCCGTGGATGACGAGCACCTGGTAGCGTTCCGGCCCGGCCGGCTCCAGTGCCACGCGCGGGGTCTCGAACATGGCTTGATGCGGAACGGCGAAAATGCTGAGATCTCGTTCGGGAAATGTGAATCGGCGCGCCGACGTATCCGCCACGTGCAGACCGATTTCATGCAGCAGGCCGAAGATCGATGTGGTGTCGGTCGAGCGCGGCGTGTCGTGGTTCCCCGCAATCACCACGATTGGCGCGTCGCCCAGGGCACGTCGCAGTCGGTGGAACTGCTGCACCGCGTGGAGAATGGCCGAATTGGTCGGCCGGACCGCATGAAACAGGTCGCCGGCAACGACCACCGCATCCGGGCGTGCCGCGATCACGCCATCGACAGCGCGCGTAAACGCCAGCGCGACGTCGACTTCCCGCTGATTCCGCCCGCGCTCGGTGAGGCGGTGGAATTGCCGGAACCCCAGATGTGGATCGGCCAGGTGCGCGAGACGCATCGCCTAATATGGGGCGAACGGGTCGGCGTCGTCGTGCGCCAGCGGCGCAATGCCGCGGCGCGGCTCGACCACCGTGGCGGCGATGGTGCGCTTGAGGCAGCCACGGAAGAAGGCGAACACATCGTCGGGCCGACGCTGCGTGGTGGCGGACACCGCCCGGCGCACTTCCGCGTCCGGGCGGCCGTCGATCGCCGCCCGCACCTCGTCGCCGGCGATCGCGGGGTCGAGGGCCTTCAGGCGGCGAATGACCGCATCAGCGAACGGCAGGTCGACCTCGGGTGGAAACCGCTCGACGCCCTCACGGCCCGAGAGGGAGGCGGGTCGGGGAAAGCGTACGAAGATCGGTTGCGTGAAATGCGGGTGCCGCACCATCAGCTCGCCCTTGGGGAGCGTCGCGAGCTTCGCCTTCACCGCCGGCGACAAGGTGGCGTACCCCGGCATCGCCAGCTCGTCGCTGTCCATCCTGCCATACACCGACGTGCCCGCGTTGCCTGTGATACGACGCAACACCTGCGACCGGAATTGTTGCGCCGAAAAGAGCACGAGACCGAGATAGCGACCGCGCTCCGAGAGATCAAGCAGCATCCGCTTGACGTAGGTGTCGGGTCCGTCGGCCGGCGCGTACTTGTTCAGTTCATCGACGAACACGACGACGTGGTCGACGCCGAGGTCGCGGCGCTCGAGGTGCTCCCGGAGCTTCGAGATCACCCGCGCGAATACGAGGTCCTGCGCGAGCGGATCCACACCGGCCACGTCGATCACCGTCATCGATCGATCGCGGAACGCTCCCCACGGGAGATCGTTCGCCACGGCGTCGTCGGTCACCAACCCCTTCGAGCGGGTCGCGATATTCCCGAGCCGGTTGCGGATCTTGCGAATCGTGGCCACGTGGTGCGTGCGCCAGACGTCGCCGCCGCGTTGCGTCTCGAGCAGGTCGAAGATGGCGCGGAAGAATTCGTCGAGATCGGCAAAGCTCTGCACCTCGAATGGCGCATCGCGAAGTTCCGGCGCGAGGTACCGTTTCCCGACGACGCGATCCGCGAGGAAATCGATCAACGCGTCGGCCTTGGCGTCCACGTCATCACGATTGAGCACCACCTCGGCGTAGTCGAGGATCTCGCGCAGCCCCCAGACCAGCGGTTGCACCCGATCGGCGATCGCCGGATGGTTGCGCAGCGTGTTGATGTTGACGCCATCCGCCTTGAACGGCGCGAACACGGTGAAGTCGTTGAATGGCGCGGCGTGCAGCCCGAGCCGATGCCACACCGCCAGGTCGTCTGGCCCAAGCGCCGTGGGCTGGTCGAGGAAACAGAGGTCCGGACCCTTGACGTTGAAACAGACGGCGGCAACGCTCCCCTTGGGCGCAGGAAACGTCTGGAAGATGCTCGATAGCAAGAACGTCACCGCGCTGGTCTTGGTGGCGAGGCCCGACACGCCACTGATATTGAGGTGCGCCGCTTCCGGCCCGAGCAGGAAGTCGGCGTCGAGCAGCACCGGCGCCGACAGGCCGCCCGCGGCGTAGAGTCCGACCGGAACGCCGGTCGACCGGGTGTCGGTCACGTAGGCATCCATGCGCAGGGCGATCCGCACGTCGGCGTCGGTGGCGAGTGTCACCGCACCGAACGGCACCGGCTGCATCGGCTCCTCGGGAAGCTGGCGCAACACGGCCGCACTCCAGAGCCGGATCTCCGGTCGCAGCGACGGTTCGTCGGCGACGCGCGCGGGATCGCCGTCGGCGCCGATCACGGCATCGAGCGGACGGGCAAGGTCCGCGTAGGCGAACCCTTCGATCACCACCGCGAAGATGGTGCGATGCGTGTCATTCACGCGAACGATGGTACCGATGCCGCACGCAGCAGCCGGCGTCGTCCAGAAATGGAATTGGTGCGGCGTGCTCGGCTTCAGTTCGGTCGCCACCACCTGGCCAAGAATCGCGCTGGTCACGCGCGCGATACTCCGAGATACCGTTCGACGTCGTGGATGCCATAGAGGAGGCGATCGGCGCGCGGATCGTTCGACAGCGGCGCTCGCTCCGCGAGCAAGTAGCGCGATATCGTGTCAGCGCCCGCGCAGGTCGCTTCCGTCGCGGGCGCTTCGACCCGCACCAGCCCATGAAACAAGTCGCGCCCGGCGAACTCGTGCAGTCGCAATGCCCATGAATAGAGCGGCGTCACCCGCCGGCTCTCCGGTCGGAATAGCGACGTTCGGTGCCCCTGTGGCAGCGTCAGGTACGTTTCCAGCTCGTCACCCGTGAACGGCAGCATCGCATGGCTCTTCACCACGCCGATCATGCGAGCGTCTGCCGTCCAATCCGGGCTCGCCGACAGGGAGCCATCGACAATCAACCAGCTCGCATGTCCGGCGCGAAACGCCCGGGCGACGTCAATCTCGAGTCCGGCTCGTGCGCGATCGACCAGCCCGCGCGCCGACTGCGCATCGCGGATCGGGTGGGGTTCGACCGCCTCGTCCATGACGACCGGCTCGTACCCGGTCGGCAGGTCGCCGAAGGCGGCCAAGGCCTCGCGCCGCGCCACCACCAGTCGCCGGCATCGCTCCACGGCGAGGCCGAGTTTCCGTTCGTGCCGAAGACGAACCGCAGCGCGCACCACGGCGCCGATGACGGCCAAGGTACCGACATAGCCGATCAGTTCAGCGTGTTGGGTGCCATCGAGGAACGCGACGTCCTCGTTCCACCGCTCAGGCGCACCAACGGCAACATGCCGGAGCGGCGGGTCGAGCAGGACGGCGGGGCGGTACTCCGCGTCGTCGCGGCGGCCATGCACCGACTCCGCCGACGACGACGCTGGCCTCCCGCCGGCAAGGGCGAGACGGCGGCGGAGGCGGCTGAACTGAATGTTCATTTACGGCACAGTCATTTCAGGGCGAAGCGAACCAGCCGATCGCAGGCTGCTTCCAGCACCGTGTCTGATACCGCGAAGGAAAGGCGAACCCAGCGGTCGTCGCCGAACGCGGCACCAGGCACCATCGCCACCCCTTCGTCCTTCATCAACTGCTCGCAGAATTTCGCGCCACCGAGATTGCGCCCCGGGGCCAGCCCGTCGACACGAAAGAAGAAATAGAACGCGCCGTGCGGTTCAACGAACTCCACGCCGGGGAGCTGGTCCTGGAAACGCGCGACGAGATAGTCGCGCCGCCGGCGGAACGCCGCCACCATCTTCGCCACCTCGACATCGATCGCCGGGTCGCCGAACGCCGTGGTCGCCGCCCACATCGCCGGCTGGTTGGCTCCGGTGGTGGTGTGACTCTGCAGCGCCGCCATCGCCTGGGTGAGTTCGAGCGGCGCGTACGACATGCCGATGCGCCACCCCGTCATCGCGTAGGCCTTCGACGCACCCGAAAAGACGACGCTCCGGTCCAGCACCGCATCGTCGAGATCGAACAGCGACGGCGCCGGTCCTGGGCCGTAGTGGATGCGTCGGTAGATCTCGTCGCTCAACAGCCAGATGCCGTGCGCCGCGGCCCACGTGGCGATCGCGTGCAACTCAGCCTGGGTGTACACCGCGCCGGTGGGGTTGCATGGCGAGCAGAGGATCACACCCCGGGTGTTGGCGTCCCGGAACTTCTCCAGATCGGCGACACTCACCTTGAGGCTCCATTCGGGATCGCCCGGCACGGTCACCGGCTCGGCCCGCGCGAGGTGTACGATCTGCGGATACGACACCCAGGCCGGCGATGGAACCAGGACCTTGTCCCCCGGACCGAACAGGGCGAAACAGGCATTGAAGAGCGACTGTTTGGAACCGTTGCTGACCACTATTCGATCCGGGTCCACCGCTCGACCGGCACTCATTCTCGAGAACGAGGCGGCCATCGCCCGGCGCAGCTCGACGGTGCCGACGTTCGGCGCGTAGCGGGTCTTGCCGGCACGAATCGCGGCGATTCCGGCGTCGGCCACCGCCGCAGGGGTGTCGAAATCGGGTTCACCGGCGCCCAGATCGAGCACGTCCTCGCCGGCGGCCTTGCGGCGTTGAGCCTCGGTGCTGATCGCGACGGTTTCGGAGGACTTGAGGTGGGCCAGGTTGGGCGAG
Organism: Gemmatimonadota bacterium; assembly: GCA_025357945.1. GTDB lineage: Bacteria > Gemmatimonadota > Gemmatimonadetes > Gemmatimonadales > GWC2-71-9 > Palsa-1233. Next base: position 11,506 of record JANYLJ010000007.1, on the reverse strand, counting down.
CGAGTGAAGGGCATGGTTGAAACTACAGCCGTGAGCCCGGTGCCTGGAGCCCAGACCCGCGTTACCTTCGTCCCCCTACGCAGCATTTGACAATCGAGGCACCTGTGGCTGGGTTCGCGGAGTGGCAGATGGAGCCGGCGGTAGCCGCCGGCCTGGAGCGTTTGGGGTGGCGGGCCGATGAGCCCGAAGTGCGGGACGTGGTTCCCGCTGTGCTGCGCGGCGGCAATGTCGTCGTGGTCCTCCCGCCGACACCTTCGTGGTCCAGCCCGATCCTCGCCGGGCTCCTCGGCCAGCAACCCGCCGCGAACCGCAGCGTCCTGGTGCTCGCCGCACCGGGTCTGGTGGGCGAATGGGCCACGACCCTCGGCGCGCTGATCGAGGCAACCGGGCTGCAAATCGAAGTCATGCGCGAGCCGTCCGGTCCCACCGCCCAACGCACCGTATTGCCGAGTGACGTGGTGGTCGCTTCGCCCGAGACGGCGCTGGAGCGCCATACCCGATCGGCCCTGCATCCCGAACGGTTCCGGGCGATCGTCTTTGCCTGGCCGGAGCAGTGGCACGCCGACGACGCGGTCGCCGCCCTGCTGCAAGACCTCCCGCGCGACGCCCAGCGCGTTGTGCTGACCGCACGGCGCGATCAACTCGATGGCGCCGACAGCGTGGTCGAACGGTACGCCCGCAAGGCTCTGGTCGTCACCGGGGTTGCGGCAGAAGCCACCCCCGCCGCGGGACGCCCGTTGAGTGTCCGGACCGTCCCCACCTCGTGGGCGGCCCGCGCCGCGACGATTGCCGCAGTCCTCGACGCCCTGAATGCGCCGCAGGCGACGATCTGGACCGCCGACCACCGCGACCACCAGTTGATCCAGCGCGCCCTCGGTTCGCTGCGCCCGGGCCTCACCCTCGCCGCCCGGTCGGTGCCCAGCGCCGGGAGCATCGTCTGCTACGACCTGCCGTCACCGCAGCAGCTGGCGCAGTTGTCGGCCGTGGGCGAGGTCGTACTGCTGGTGCCCCCCGGCTGCGAGGGGTACGTCGCGCGCGTGGCACCGTCGCGGCGGCCGATGTCGGTGAGTTCCGCGGCGAATGCTGTGCTCGACCGGGACGCGGCGGTCCGCCACCAGATCGGCCAGGCGATCGAAGCCAGCGACCATGCCGAGGCGCTCTACGCGCTGGCACCGCTCTTCGAACGGTTCGACCCGCAGACCATCGCCGCGGCGCTGTTCGGGCTCTGGCGAGCCCGCCGAGCCGTGGCTTCAGCCGCGGACCGCACTTCGACGCCGGAGCCCAGCGTGCCGATCATGGCCGCGAGTCCGGCGAGCGCGGCTGTCGCCAAGATCTGGATCGGCGCGGGCAAGAAGGATGAGGCGACGGTCGCCGACTTTGTCGCGGTCCTGGTCCGCGAAGTGGGGCTGGAGCGGTCGCGGATTGGCCGGATCGAATTGCGCGATACCTTTGCTCTGGTGGAAGTCCCGGCGGCCGATGCCGAGGCGATCGTCCAACGCCTGAGCGGGATCACGATCCGGCGGCGCAAGCTCACCGCGCGGGTCGATCAGGGGCGGGGCGGGAGTGGTCCGCGGCTAAAGCCGCGGTCAGGGTGAACGCTGACCGCGGCTGATCCTTCGCTGCGCTCAGGACAGGCGCCGCGGCTTAACGCCGACAGGCCGCCCAGCGGGGCGGCCCGTAAGTCCTGCGGTGGACTGGCGTTCGACGACCTGATCGCTAACTACTTGGACTTGTTGACCAGTTCCTTGAGACCCTTACCCGGACGGAACGCCGGCACCTTGGACGCCTTGATCTTGATGGTGGCGCCGGTCTGCGGGTTGCGGCCGTCACGGGCAGCGCGCTTGCGGACTTCGAAGTTGCCGAAGCCGGTAATCGCGATGGCGCCGCCCTTCTTGAGTTCCTTGGCGAGCAGGCCTTCGGTCGAGAAGAACAGGTCGACGATGTCGCCAGCGTCCGCCTTCGACGTTTCGCGGGCCTTCGCGACCGCCTCGATGAGCTCCATCTTGTTCATGAGATACTCCTTGGGTTTGACTGTGGGACGGATCGAGGGCCGGGCGGCCCCGACTCACGACAATATGGGACACCGGTTCGCAAGTCCGCAAGATCCTTGGCATCCCCGGGCGCACGTCGCTGCATCCCGCACGGCTGGCGGATTCCCGCTGGGTACCCCTTGACGAACGGCAGATGACTCTCCACACCCGACCCGGACGCATCGAAGTGGTCGCCGGCGTGATGTTCAGCGGCAAGAGCGAGGAGCTCATTCGCCGCGTGCGTCGCGCGCTCATCGCGAAGCATCAGGTGCGCGTGTTCAAGTCGCATCTCGACGAGCGATACGACGGTGTGTATCGCGTGTCGAGCCACACCGGCGTGTCCGTCGACGCCGAGCCGATCGATCGCCCGGAGGAAATCCTGCGCGCGATCGGGGACGCCGTTGACATCGATGTCGTCGCCGTCGACGAGGTGCAGTTCCTCGACGCCGGCATCGTCGAGGTCGCGACGCATCTCGCCGAGCGCGGGATACGCGTGATCCTGACGGGCACCGACACCGACTTCCGCGGCGAGCCGTTCGGCATGATGGGGCACCTGATGGCGATCGCCGAGGAGGTCACCAAGCTGCAGGCGATCTGTGTCGTGTGCGGCGACCTCGCGTGTCGCAACCAGCGCCTCGTGGACGGGCGGCCGGCTCGCTGGGACATGCCGGTCGTGATGGTCGGTGGCAGTGAAAGTTACGAGGCCCGTTGTCGGCGCTGCTTTCGCATCCCGCGCCACGACGAGGACCAGGTCGCGCTGCTCTGATGCGCGTCGTGGCGCTCACCGGCAGTGTTGCCGCTGGCAAATCCAGTGTTGGCGCGCTTTTTCGCGAGTGGGGCACCACCGTGATCGACGCCGACGCGCTGGTTCGCGAGCTGCAGCAACCGGGCGAACCGGTGTTCGAGGCAATCGTCGCCGCGTTCGGGCGCGGTGTGCTCGACGCGCACGGAGGCCTCGACCGTCGCGCGATGCGGCGACGCATCCTCGACGATCACGACGCCAAGCGTCGACTCGAAGCGATCGTCCACCCCGCGCTCGACGTGCGTCGCCGCGCGCACGTCGATGCGGCGCGCGCGCGCGGCGAGTCGCTCGTCGTGGCGGAGATCCCGCTGCTGTTCGAAGCCGGGGACGCCACCGCCTACGACAGCGTGATCGTCGTCGATGCGCCCGTGGCGGAACGACGACGTCGCCTGATCCACGATCGCGAATTCGACGCACGCGACGCTGACCAGCTGATCGCGGCGCAGTTGCCGGCGCCCGAAAAGCGCACGCGCGCGACGTGGATCATCGACAACGACGGCAATCGCGACACGCTCGCGCAACGTGCGCGCGCGGTGTGGCAAGAGCTGCAGCGTTGACGCCGCTCGTGTGGGACGACGCGGTGCCGCGTCCCGGTTGGCAGCAGATGGCGATCGATCGGGCGCTCGCCGAACGCGCCGCACGCGACGGTACCTGCGTGTTCCGCCTGTATCGCTGGGAACGCGATACCGTGTCCTTCGGGGCCAACGAATCGGCCCGGCGCACCTGGGACCGCGAACGGCTCGAACGCCTCCAAGTCCCTTGCGTCCGCCGGCCCACCGGCGGCCGCGGCGTCTGGCACGACGCCGCCGATCTCACCTATGCCGTGACCGCGCCACTGAGTGAATTCGGCAGCCTCCCTGTCGCATATCGCGTCATTCATGAACAGCTCGCCCGGGCGATCCGCCGGCTCGGCCTGAAGGCTCGCCTTGCTCCCGGGAGCCGGCGACCCACCCTGGCACCTGGGGCCTGCTTCGACATCGCGGTTGGCGGCGAGGTCCTGGTGCGAGACCGGAAGACCATCGGCAGCGCCCAGGCGCTCATCGGCGGCACCCTGCTGCAGCACGGTGCGATCGCCCGGGCCGACCGCTCGCCCGCGCTGGCACGATTCCGGCTGGCATCCGCGCTGTCCGATCCCGATGTTTCCGCAGCCGATCTTCCCGCGGCCGACCTGGTGACCAACGCCGTCGTGACGACTTGGCAGGCCGAAGGCGGGGTGGTCGCACCCGGCGAGCTGGCCGAGTGGGCCGTCCGGGAAAGTGCGGCCCACCAGGGCCGCTACCAGGATCCCGACTGGACTTGGCGCCGTTGATCGTTCGCCGTCCGCTACCGAGGTGCCGATGACACGTCGCGCGTGCTTCACGAGCCTTGCTGCCGTTGCCGGACTCGCCCGCCCCGCCGCAGCGCAGCGGCCGCCGCTCCACGCGACCGTCGTGTATGCCGTCGGCCGGGAGCCGACGATGCCGATTCCACTCTTCACGTCGAACGCCGAGGCGAACGAGGACCTCGCCGATCAACTCTTCCTTCACCTCGCGGTATTCGCAGCCAACGCCAAGGGCGCCACGGACAACGCCATGAGCCCGGCGCTCGCGAAGAGCTGGCACCGGATCGATCCGCTGACGCTCGTATTCGACATCGACCCGCGCGCCCGGTGGCACGATGGCACCCGGGTGAACGCGCACGACGTGCTGTTCACCTGGGCGCTTGCCACCAATCCCAAGGTCGCCACGGACACGCGGTTTGAGCCGATAGCGAGCGTGGAGGCCGTTGGCGACATGAGCGTCCGGGTTCGCTTCAAGCGGCCGTCGCTGGAACAGGTGTACACGTTCGGTTTCCTGTTGCAGCCGCTGCCAGCGCACCTGCTTGAGCGACTCGCGCCGGAAACGATCACCACGTCGGAGTTCGCCAGGCACCCGGTCGGTGACGGGCCGTTCCGTTTCGAGCGCCGGGTAGCCGGACAGTCGGTCGAGCTTCGCGCCGACACCACGTTCTTCCTCGGCCGGCCGACGATCTCGCGCCTGCTGTTCCGCACGATCGAAGATCCCAGTGCCCGGGTGGCCGCCTTCATCACCGGCGAAACGGACGTCCTCGACAAGATTCCCGTGCAGTCACTGCCGCAGGTACGGCAGCGCGCGGGTGGGCGAGTGAGCGACCCGGGCTCGAACGTCCTGGTCTACATGCTGTTCAACACCCATTCGACGGCCGACAGCAGCAAGCCGCATCCGATCTTCGGCGACCCCGGCGTGCGAGAGGCACTGACGCTGGCGCTCGATCGCCCGACCATCGCACGAACCACCTTCGGTCCGAGCGCCCAGGTCCCCGATGCGGCGCAATCGCAGCTCTGGAGCTGGATCACCGCCGGCACGGTGACCGCGCAGCCGGCCAACGTCGCCCGGGCGCGGACGCTGCTGGCGCAGGCCGGGTGGCGCGCCGCGAACGGCGACAGCATCCTCGCCAAGAACGGTGCTCCCCTCCGGTTCAGCGTGCTCTACGCCAGCTCCAGTGCGCCCAACAACACCATCGCACTACAGGCGCAACAAATGTGGCGCGCCGTGGGCGTGGACGCCCAGCTCGATCGGCTCGAACCGTCGGTCGTGGGCAAGCGGGTCGGCCTCGGCCAGTTCGATCTCTGGGTCAGTCGAGTCGGACAGGATCCGACGCCGAGCTCACTGGTACAGAGCTGGTCGTGTGCGTCTGCGCAGCAGCCGGGTTCGACCAATCGGGCCCACTGGTGCGACGTCACCTTCGACCGCCTGGTGACGACGGCGACCACCGCGAAGGACCAACCCAAGGCCTGGCGCGCGGCGCTGGCGGAGATGGCGGCACAGCGACCGGCGATCTTCGTCGCCGCCCCCGGCAACCCGATCGCGATCCATCCCCGCTTCGACAACGCGATCCTCTGGCCATCGCACACCTGGCTCTCCCTCTGGCAATGGCGCGTCCGGCCAAGCGCCGCGCTGCCACGCGATCAATGACGTGAATCGCTGGCTCCGGTACCGCATCGCCGACGCGATCATCACCGCGATTGCGGCGGTGATCGCGCTGATCGTGCTGGTGCGCCTCCTCCCGGGCGACCCACTCACGGCGATCCTCGGCGACCGCGGTGCGGACCCCGCGACGCGCGCCATCCTCGAGGCGCGCTGGGGCACCGACCGCACACTGCTGCAAACGCTGGCGTCGTTCTTTGGCGGCGTACTCCATGGTGACCTCGGCATTTCGCTGAGCGAGCAACGGCCGGTCACGACGGTGCTCGCCGAACGGTTGGGGCCGACGCTGCTGCTCGGGTCGCTGACCCTGCTCATCGACTTCACCATCGGTCTCGCCCTCGGCGTCTGGGCCGCGCTGCACCCCGACACCCGGCGCGCCCGCCTGCTGGGACTCTTCACGTTGATTGGCTACGCCGTGCCATCGTTCGTGGTCGGCACGCTGCTGATGTGGATCTTCGCCGTAAAACTCGGGTGGGTCGACAGCGGTGGCCTCACCGACACACTGCTGGCGAGCGACGCACCAGCAAGCGCCGTGTTGGTGGACCGTCTCAAGCACCTGGCGCTGCCGCTGGCCGCGATGGTCATCGCCACGATTGCCGTCCCGCTCCGACAGCAGCGCACCGCCGCACTCGAGACCGCCGCGCAACCCTGGGTGTTGGCGGCCCGGGCTCGCGGGGTGCGCCCCGCCGCGATCGCCTGGCGGCATTGCTGGCGCCCGGCGCTCACGCCGATCGTCACGCTGTTCGGGCTCTGGTTACCGATGCTGGTCGCCGGCGCCGTGTTCGTCGAGTATGTGTTCAACTGGCCGGGGATGGGATCGCTGCTCGCGCACGCCACCTTCAGCCGGGACTTCCCGCTGGTGATCGGCGCCGGGCTGGTCCTGATCGCCTTCGTGCAACTCGGGTCGCTGCTGGCCGATGTCCTCTATCACGTCGTGGATCCGACGCAACGCCCGTCATGACCGCGCCGGGTCGGATCGGTCTCGCGCTCTTGCTGGCATTGGCGTCGTTCGCCATCGTCGGGCCGATGATTGCCGCGAGCCCAGTCGCCCAACCGGATCCGCTCAACGGGGCATTCCTGCTGCCGTCCGCCGCACACTGGCTCGGTACCGACCAGCTTTCGCGCGACATCTTCGCGCGACTCGCGTACGGTGCCCGGATCTCGCTGGCGATCGCGGCGATCGCGGTCGCCGTCGCGGCCATGGTCGGGTCAGCGGTCGGACTCGCCGCCGGATCGTCGACCGGGCTCGTCGGTCGCGCACTCCAGCGCGTTATCAATCTCGGGTTGGCCTTGCCGCGGATCATTGTGCTGCTGGTGGTGCTGGCGGCGGTGGGCCGCATCCCGCCGCCGCTGCTCGGCGTGCTGCTTGGACTGACTGGGTGGCCTGCGGTCGCCCGACTGGTCCGTGGCGAAACGCTGCGGCTCGCCCAGGCGCCGTACGTCGACGCGGCGCATGCCCTCGGCGCACCGCCCGCGCGCGTCCTGTTGCGCGACATCTTTCCCGGCACGCTCCCGGCATTGCTCGTCGCGACAACGCTCGGCGTCGCGGACGCCATTCTGCTCGAAGCCGGCCTTTCGTTCATCGGCGTCGGGGTGCGGCCACCGGACCCGTCCTGGGGCAGCATGATCCTCGAGGCGCGCGACCACCTCGCCAACGCGCCGTGGCTGTTGCTGGCACCATGCGTGGCCTTGGTCCTCGCCACCTCCGCTGCCACATTGCTCGGCGAGTCGCTCCGCCGTTCCCTGCAACCCGATACCAGATGACGCCGCTCCTCGAGGTGGCCAACCTCAACATTTTCTTCCCGCAACACGGCGGGCCGGCACTGGTGCCGGTGGACGACGTGAGCTTTACGGTATCGTCCGGCGAACTGGTCGCCCTGGTCGGCGAATCCGGCTGCGGCAAGACGCTCACCGGGCTGGCGTTGCCGCGCCTGCTCCCGCGCGGCGCCGAAATCGGCGCGGGCAGCGCGATCCGGTTCCGGGGGACCGATCTCACCGCGCTCAGCGAGCCGGAACTGCGCGCCTATCGCGGCCGCCGCATCGCGATGGTCTTCCAGGACCCGATGACGTCGCTCAACCCGGTAATGCGCGTTGGCGCGCAGATCGCCGAAGCGATTCATGCCCACCGGAAGGTGTCGCGACGTGATGCCCGTGACCGGGTGCTCGCCCTGCTGGTGGAAGTCGGCATCGCGGACCCGGAATTACGCATCGACGCGTATCCGCACCAGCTCAGCGGTGGCATGCGGCAGCGTGTGCTCATCGCGATGGCGCTCGCGGCTGAGCCCGACCTGCTCGTCGCCGACGAACCGACCACCGCCCTCGACGTCACGATCCAGGCGCAGATCCTCGAACTGCTCGACCATCTCCGGACCGCCCGTGGCTTGGCGGTGCTCCTGATCACCCACGACCTCGGCATCGTGGCCGGACGCGCGGATCGCGTGCTGGTGATGTACGCCGGACGGATCGTCGAATCCGCAGCCACCGCGCAGTTGTTCGCGCACCCGGCACACCCGTATACCCGCGGCCTCTTCGCGTCGATCCCCCGGCTGAATGCCACCACGACGCGGCTGACTCCGATCGGTGGCAGTGTGCCACGCCCCGACGAGTGGCCAGCCGGCTGCCGCTTCCATCCGCGCTGCCCGGTCGTGATTCCGCGTTGCCGCACCGAACGCCCGCCGTTGGAGGCGAAGGGACCGGGTCAGCTTGCCGCGTGCTGGGTGACGCCGGGCGCGGCCAGGTGAACGTGCCACTCCTTCAGGTCGACGGGTTGGTAAAGCATTACCGCGGCGGTGGCATGTTCGCCCGCACGGACGCGATCGTGAAAGCGGTCGACGGCGTGACGTTCAGCATTGGTCGGGGCGAGACCCTTGGCCTCGTCGGCGAATCTGGCAGCGGAAAAACCACGGTTGGACGCGCGGTGCTGCGCCTCGAGCTGCCAACCGCGGGGACCGTGCGCTTCGAAGGAACCGACCTCGCCTCGCTCCAGCCGGCGGAGCTCCGGGCGCTCCGGCGCCGGATGCAGATCGTTTTTCAGGACCCGTTCGCGTCGTTGAACCCGCGCCGCACGGTGGGCGCGTCGGTCGCGGAGGGGATCGAGATTCATCGACTGGCGCCGAAGCGCGACATCCCACGCCTGGTCGGTGAACTTCTCGAGGAAGTCGGCCTCGACGCATCGTACGCGCGCAAGTATCCGCACGAGTTCTCCGGCGGCCAGCGTCAGCGCATCGGCATCGCGCGGGCGCTCGCCGTCGAGCCAAGCTTTATCGTGTGTGATGAACCGGTATCGGCGCTCGACGTTTCGGTACAGGCGCAGGTGCTGAACCTGTTACTCGACCTCCGCGATGCGCGAGAACTCTCGTATCTGTTCATCGCGCATGACGTGGCGCTCGTCCGCCAGATTGCCCACCGCATCGCCGTCATGTATCTCGGCACGATCGTCGAGATCGGACCGGCCCGCACCGTGATCGACGCGCCGAAACATCCGTACACCCAGGCGCTCGTGTCGGCGGTGCCGGAACCTGACCCGACGAAGTCGACGTCGCGAATCATTCTCGCGGGCGACCCGCCGTCGCCGGCCAATCCACCCCCCGGATGTCCCTTCGTGACCCGCTGCTTCCATCCCATGAAGGACGCCCGGTGCACCGCCGAGCGGCCGCGCTTGCGGCTGGTGGAGGCGCGGGAGGTGGCGTGTCACTACGCAGAAAGTGCATAGTATCCTGTCGTCCTTGAGCGATGGCGCGGCGCGGAACGCCAGCGGCGGCGGTCGGGGTCGTGCCCGCGGTAGCAGGCACGACCCCGACCGCCTCTCATGCCGCTCTAGTTCACACTGACGACGGAGCGCATCCAGGGGTGGATGCAACACTGAAACTTGTGGGTTCCCGGCAGCGAGATTGACGCTTGGTAGGTTGTGCCGGGGGTCACGAAATCATCGGGCTCGAGAGCTTTGCACTCGGCCACCTCATCCGGGTTTCCGGAAAGATCGTTGAGGAACGGGACGAACCCGCCACCAAATTCCTTGACTTCGGTAAAGGTGTGCACTTCACCGCCGTTATTGCGCGCGACGATCGTCTGACCGACGCTCGCGTTGAAGGTTGGCGGAGCGAAGTGCCAGGCGCCCACTTCCTGATGCTTGGTGAGCTCGGCGACGAACCGATCGAACTTCATGCCACCGCTTCTGACGCAGGTACCCGGGCCGACCGCGGCGTCGAACGAGGCGGGATCGCAGGCATCGTGAATCTGGACGGCGATCGTCGACCGGCTGGACGCGGCGGCAGGCGCTCTGGCCGAGAGCGGTGGGGACAGCGGGGTGGTGGGTGCATCGGCGCAGCCCAGAACCAGGAAGGGTGCCAGAGCGACGGCGACGAGGGTGTGGAATCGAGCCATCGGAACCTCCGTGAAAGAAGTTGCCAGCAGACGGAATGCCAAACCGGCGTTTCCCGGTTTGAGGGGACGTACCGCCCCCGGTTTCGTGGACACGGGGGCGGCCTCGGCCGAACTGCTCCGATCGTTACGGGCAGGCAGCCTTCCCATCGACCGTCACAGCCTCGACGGATGCAGGCGAGAACCGGTTGCTGACGACCAGACGGTCCCATCAGGGTAACACTCGCGGGTCCAGGCGGTAAGCCTACCCGATCGGATCGGTACTGGGTCACTTTGAGCCGTGACGTTCGGCAAGGAGTTTGGCCGCCAGGTCGACGTGATGGTGGGCGTGGGCCAAGTTGACTAGGCGCCGGTGAACGTGCTTGCAGTGCCCGCAGTCCGCCTCCTGCGCTACCAATAAGGAGTCGTTGAAGCTTCCCGCGTCTACCGGGTCGAGCGGCGCATGCCGCGCGGGCGATTGGCATACCAGCCGTAGTAGCGCGTGGTCACGTGGCCCTTGTCCGGAATGTGGACCAGCACCCGCGCGAGAAACTCCAGCGGGTCGGCCGTCTCGGTGCCGGCAGTCGGGCCCTCGGACTTGTGTACCCGAGGGAACTCCCCACCGTTGCGGTTCGCGTTCGGCTGCTATCTCGTCGGCTTTAGACTTCGAAGCTCACTTTGAGACGAAGAGCCGTCCCGCCAGGGCGGTAACACGAGGATTAGATTTCGAGCATGCGAAGTGAGTAATCGGGGGCGAGGCACCCAGACGCCCCGCCCCTCTACCCCACCCCCATCGGCCGTCACTGGAAGTGGACGTCACCGACCAGCGTGTAAGTCCTTGCACCTGTCAAGGGGTCCCGTGTCGATGTAAAGGTGCCTTGGCCGCGCAGTCCGACATACGCTCCGGACGGTGCATCTGGGTCCGTTCCGGCGTCGATCACCCACGTCCCGTAAAGACCGGTGTCCGTGACAAGGTTGCGATGGATTTGAAGGTCGATCCGAAATGAGCCGAGTGCTCCGTACTCGGTTGTAAAACGTTCGGCCTCGAAGGTGTATGGGCCAGTGCCCTGGTAGGACACCGCACGACGCCAACGGCCGCTGTCGGTGAACAAGCCTGAAGCAGACCAAACATCGCCTGGTCCTCTCACGGCAGCTTGCGTGATGACGATCGTCTCATTCCCGTCGCCGGCGATCGTCGACCCGCTGGACACGGCGGCAGGCGCTCCGGTCGAGAGCGGTGAGGACAGCGGGGTGGTGGGTGCATCGGCGCAGCCCAGAACCAGGAAGGGTGCCAGAGCGACGGCGACGAGGGTGTGGAATCGAGACATCGG
>JANYLJ010000044.1 GCA_025357945.1 Gemmatimonadota bacterium | reverse complement strand
GGGTCCACCGCACCGAATCGACGTCAGGTGGCGGTGCATCACGCCACCACGCGACGATCCCGAACGGGAAATCTCCGTCCTGCACCCGGCTTTTCCACGCCGGAGAGCGTGCGAGTCACCTGTGCAGAGCTTCCTTAGGGTAACACTCGGGGGTCCAAGCGGTAAGCCGACCCGATCGGATCGGTACTGGGTCACTTTGAGCCGTGGCGTTCGGCAAGGAGTTTGGCCGCCAGGTCGACGTGATGGTGGGCGTAGGCCAAGTTGACCAGGCGCCGGTGAGCGTGCTTGCAGTGCCCGCAGTCCGCCTCCTGCGCTACCAATAAGTAGTCGTTGAAGCTTCCCGCGTCTACCGAGTCGAGGGCCGTCAAGAATCCGGTAGCTTTTGAGGTCCAATACGGTTCTCCATCCCGACACCGAACTCACGCCGTTACCCCTATTCTATCATCCGATCACGGCTTCGTCGCTCATCAGGCCGAGAATCGTTTCCGCTGTCCAAATATGATTGGCTGCGCCCGCGGCCATCGCCGGGGTGGTGTGGATGCCGCCAGCGGCCTTGGTCAGCGTCATATGCGGGCGGCAGAAGTTGTAGTGCATGAAGTAAAGACCGGCCGAGTGAGCGTGGTTTTCGGCCTTTTTCGAGAAGCCATCCGTCAACCGGGCAATCCGGCGCATTCTCATCCGCATCGACCGATTGGCCCGCTCCACGAATGACATGGAGATTTTTTCCATGTTCGGGCGGCCAATCATCCGGACCTTGCTCGCCCCGGTGCAGATTGTCGGACCATACCGGCGACTCGGCCCCTGCTCCGGACCCTGCCCGTAGGACTTCACCAGCTGCGCGCTATCCGCTTCGCCAATGTCGAACGCCCGCCGTACCGCCGTCAGGTACGTCCCGTTGCGGTCGGTGGTCCGCTGGACCCTGCTCCTTGTCGTCCTGAGCGCAGCGAAGGACCAACGTAGTCGGCACTGTTGACGGGAACGGCAGGCGTCAGTCGTTCGGGCCCACGTCGGTCCTTCGCTCCGCTCAGGGCGACGGGTTGATCGGTGTCGCCGCTTACCTCTCACCGCTCAACTCTTAGTTTCCCTTCCGTCCCCCAACCAGCGATGCCCATGCGCGCACTCGTCCTGCCAGCCACGTTGCTGTTCGCCGCGGCACCACTCTCGGCCCAGCTTCGCCCCGTCACCTGCTGCGACAAGGGTCCCCAGATCGTCTATGACCTCTCCTTTCCCAACGCCGCGCATCACGAAGCGGAGGTGGCGGCAACGTTCACCGCACTCCCCGTCGGTCCGGTCAACTTCCGGATGGCGCGCTCGTCGACCGGCCGCTACGCCCTTACCGAGTATGCCAAGAATGTCTATTCGGTGAAGGCAGTGGACGGCAACGGAAAGTCGCTCGTGGTCACGCATCCCGACCCCTATAGTTGGACCGTGGGCGGGCACGACGGCACGGTGACACTCAGCTACACCAACTACGCCAACGTCGGCAGCGGCACGTTTTCGGGATACAACGTCGACCAGCAACACATCCAGCCGCAGGGTTCCTTGGTGTACGTGAAGGGACTCGAGGCCCGTCCGATCAGGGTCACGTTTCATCGCCTCGACCCGAGCTGGACCATCGCGACGCAGCTGGTGCCGACCACGGATCCGGAAACGTTCACGGCACCCGGGATGCAATACCTGTTCGACTCGCCCACGCACATTGGCAACATCGAGTGGCGTGAGTGGACCGAGACGCACGACGGCGTGACGCAGACGTGGCGCGTGGCCCTCGACGATCCGACCGGGCCGCAGGCGATCGCCGCCTACGCCGAGGGCGCCAGGAAGATCGTGCACGAAGCCGGGGCCGTGTACGGCGAGTTCCCCAGATTTGATTACGGCAGCTACACTTTCGTTGCGTGTTACCGCTCCGATTGCCAGGGCGACGGGATGGAACACCGCAACTCGACCAGTGTCACCGGCGGCAGCATGAATGGCAACGGTGCCGCGGGCCTTGGCACGCTGTCGCACGAGTACTTCCATTCGTGGAACGTCAAGCGCATCCGCCCCGTGGGACTGGAGCCGTTCGACTACGATCGCGCCAACATGACCGATGGTCTCTGGATCGCCGAAGGGTTCACCCAGTACTACGGACCGCTGCTCGAGGAGCGGGCCGGCGTGCTCGATGTCGAACAGGTGATCCAGGGCCTGAGTGGGACGATCAATGCCGTTGCGAATTCGCCCGGGCGCCTCTACTTCGGACCGATCGGCATGAGCCAGCAGGCACCGTTTCATGACGGGGCAGCGGCTGCCGATCCGACCGCCCCCAATACGTTCATTTCGTATTACACCTACGGCGCCGGGATCGCCATTGCGCTCGACTTTTCGCTGCGCGCCCGCGGCTGGTCGCTCGACGATTTCATGCGCACCATGTGGCTCAACCATGGCAAGCCCGAGATTCCCTACTCGATGCACGACGCGCGGCACGCGCTGATCACGACGTCGGGCGATTCGGCGTGGGCCGTGGATTTCTGGACTCGCTACGTCGAGGGCCATGAGTTGCCGAACTATGCGCCGCTACTCGAACCCGCCGGCATCCTGGTGCAGAAGTCGTCGCCCGGCCAGCCCTGGATCGGTGGATTCATCGGCGGTGGCGGGCGCGTCGGACGCGGCGGCGCGCCACCCGCCGCTGCCCCGAACGATCCTCCTGCGCGGGTGGCGAGCGCGCCGGCGGGCAGTCCGCTCTATCAGGCAGGGCTCGACGCCGGCGACGTGATCACGTCCGTCGATGGCAAGTTGATCCGCACTGCCGCGGAGTTCGCTACCGCAGTCGCCGGGCACAAGCCGGGCGACAAGATGTCGGTTGCGTACACGAACCTGGCCGGCCAGCGTACCAGCACGATCACGATTGCTGAAAATCCGCAGTTGCAAGCGGTACTTGTCGAGGACGCGGGCCGCACGCCATCGGCTGAACAGCTGGCGTTCCGGGCGAAGTGGCTGGCGCCGAAGGCGAAGTGAGCACGGTATGACGCTTCCGCTGCACCTGATCGACGCCTTCGCCGACGGGCCGTTCACGGGGAACCCCGCCGCGGTCGTGCTCCTCCCCGCCGCTCGCCCGGACGACTGGATGCAGCGAGTCGCGATGGAGATGAACCAGGCCGAAACCGCCTTTCTGCTCGGCCAGGAGAGCGGCTTTTCGTTGCGGTGGTTCACGCCGAACAAGGAAGTCGACCTGTGCGGGCACGCGACGCTGGCGAGCGCGCACTATCTCTGGGAAGCAGATCACCTCGATACCAGCGCCGTCGCTCGCTTCCATACCAGAAGCGGGTGGCTCACGGCGCGGCGCGACGACCACGGTTGGATTACGATCGACCTTCCGGCGATCGCGTCACACCCGACGCAGGCGCCGCCCGATCTCGCGGCGGTGCTCGGCGCCGAACCATGCGAGGTGCTGCGCGGCGACTTCGACGTCCTCTGCGTAATGCAGGACGCCGCCACGGTGCGACACCTGCGACCTGACCTTGGCGCGATGGCCCGCTGGGACGCCCGTGGCGTGCTGGTCACCGCGCCGGGTGATGTGAGCGGGATCGATTTTGTGTCGCGCTGTTTCTTTCCGGCATTGGGAGTACCGGAAGATGCCGTGACGGGATCGGCGCACTGCGCGCTCGCGATGCATTGGCGCGAGGTGCTGGGACGCGCCGAGATGGTGGGGTTACAAGCCTCGGCGCGCGGCGGCACCGTGCGGTGCGCCGTCGTCGGCGATCGGGTCGAGCTCACCGGGCGCGCCGTCACGACGCTGATCGGTGTCCTGCGGGTCTGACGCTGACTCGCCCATCACGCACCGGTCCTGACACGACGTGAGGTTCATCCCAGTACCACCCGCACGCGGTGCACGCCGTGATCGTCGACCAGCGGAATGCCGCTGCGGTCGTCGCGCACCGCACCGTCGAGTTCGAGCAGCGAGACACCGCCGCACCGGTGGCTCGGGTTTTCGATCGTGATCTCGTAGTGGGTGGCGCGATACCGGTAGGTGATGCTGAACCCGGGCCATGGCGACGGGATGCACGGATCGAGCATGAGCTGCGTTCCGCGCACCCGGAAGCCCAGCAGTCCTTCAAGCCCGGCCCGGTACACCCAGCCGGCCGCACCGGTGTACCAGGTCCAGCCGCCGCGGCCGACATGCGGCGGCGCGCCGTACACATCACCCGCGATCACATACGGTTCGACCTTGTAGAGACGTACGGCCGCTGGTGTGGCAGCGTGGGTGATCGGATTGAGCATCGAGAACAGTTCGCCCGCCTTGTCGCCGTCACCCAGCGCGGCAAAGGCCAGCACCACCCAGGCCGCCGCGTGCGTGTATTCCCCGCCGTTCTCGCGCACGCCCGGAACATAGCCCTTGATGTAACCAGGCTCGAGCGTCGTGTGATCGAACGGGGGCGTCAGCAACAGGATGAGTCGATCGTCGCGTCGCACCAGGTGCTGGTCGAGCGACGCCATTGCCTGCCGGGCATGGTCGTGATCGGCGCCGCCCGACAGCACGCTCCATGACTGGGCGATCGAATCGATCATGCATTCTTCGTTGGCGGCCGAGCCCAGCGGCGTGCCGTCGTCGAAGTACGCGCGGCGATACCAGTTGCCGTCCCATCCGGCCTGCGAGCACGCCGCGCTGAGCGTCGCCGCATGCGTGCGCCACGCTTCGGCGCGCGCCGGCTCACCTCGCGCATCGGCGATCGGCGCCCAGGCCGAGAGCACCGAGTGCAGGAACCAGGCAAGCCACACGCTTTCTCCCGTGCCGCCGGCACCGACGCGGTTCATGCCATCGTTCCAGTCTCCCGTGCCGATGAGCGGCAGTCCATGGGCGCCCACGGAGAGGCTCCGGTCGAGCGTCCGCGCGCAATGCTCGAACAGGGTCGCTGGGCCGGACGCGATCCGTGGCTCAAAGTACGATTCCGTTTGTCCCGCCGCGAGTAGCGGCCCGTCGAGAAAGGTGACATTGGCGTCGAGGATCGCGTGGTCACCGGTCACGCCGAGATAGTGACTCGCCACGAACGGAAGCCAGAGCAGGTCGTCGGAAATCCGGCTGCGCACGCCCCGGCCCACCGGCTCATGCCACCAGTGCTGCACGTCACCCTCGACGAATTGCCGCGACGCGGCCTTCAGCAGGTGGTTGCGCGCCAGTTCAGGCCACGCCACCATCAGCGCCATCACGTCCTGCAACTGGTCGCGGAAGCCGTACCCGCCGCTCGCCTGATAGAACGCGGTCCGTGCCCAAAGCCGGCACGCGAGCGTCTGATAGAGGAGCCACCGGTTGAGCAGCAGGTCCATCGCCCGATCGGGTGTCTTCACCTGCACCGTGCCGAGGACCTCGTCCCAGCGGTCGATCACGGCCTGTAGCCGGGCGTCGAGATCTTCGGAGCGATACTGCTGCACCAGTGCCCGTGCCTCGTCGCGCGTGGCCGCCTGGCCCAGGACGAAGACCACCGTCGCTCGTCCGCCCGCTGGCAGTTCCACGGCGGTCTGCATGGCACAGCACGGATCAAGCGCGGCACCATTGCGGCCTGACAATCGGGCGCGCCGGACCAGCGCGGCGGGCCGATCGGTGCTGCCGTTGCGGCCGAGGAACTCGGTCCGGTCCGCGGTCCACGCCGACTGCGCGCCGCCGAGGTCGGCGAACGCGACGCGCGTACTGAAGTCGCGGCTCCACGAATTGCGGGCGAACATGGCGCCCGTGGGCGTGTCCATTTCGGTGATCACGAAGGGCGCCGATCCGCCGCGGGACGCCCCGAGAACCCATTCCAGGTACGCCGTCACCGTCAGGCGCCGCGGGCGCAGCGAGCGATTGGTGAGCGTCAGCCGCGAGATCTTCACCGGATCGTCGGTGGGCACGAACTGCAGCAATTCGTGCTCGATCCCGTGGCTGCTGTAGTGGAAGCGCGTGTAGCCCTGCCCGTGCCGCACGACGTACTCGCCGGCCTCCTCACGGATCGGCAGCGGCGTCGGACTCCACAGCTCGCCGGAGTCGTCATCGCGAACATAGAACATCTCGCTGGGCGGGTCGCTGACGGGATCGTTCGACCACGGCGTCAGCTGGTTTTCCTGGCTGTTGATCGACCAGCTGCATCCGGTGCCCGATTCCGACACCAGCGACCCGAAGTTTGCGTTGGCCAGCACGTTGACCCACGGCGCCGGCGTGGACGCCGCACCGTTGAGGCGGATCACGTACTCCCGCCCGTTGTCCGCAAATCCGCCCACGCCATTGAAGTATTCGAGGTCGGGGTGCGGCCGTCGACGGTCCGGCGTCCGCGCCTCGGCGCGCGGCATCTGCGGCGGTGCGGCGACCGCGACCGGCTCGAACCGATTGGCGCGCGCGACCTGGGCGGCCAGGGTACCGCGCCGGTTCGAGAGCGCCACACGGGCCGCCGCGAGCAGCACGTCGCACTGCGCGGCCGTCACCCGGTCGGTCCGCAGCACGAACACGCGGCCGCGCGATTCATGACCCTCGTGGCGCGGCATCGCCTGGTTGGTACGCACCAGTGTTTCCAGCAGGAACTGCAGGTCCTGCACATATGACGGTGCCCGGTCGTTGAGGATCACGAGATCGACGGCGAGGCGCTTCATCCGCCAGTATTCGTGAGCCCGCAGCAACTGCCGGACGATGCCGATGTCGTCAGCGTCGTCGATCTGCACCAGCACGATGGGGAGATCACCCGAGATGCCGTGGGCCCACAGCGCCTGAGCGCCCTCCGTCTGCCGCATCAGCACGTCGGCCGACGCGCGTGGGGCGCGATCGGCATAGAGGATCGACGCGGCGATGGCCTGGAACAGGTCGGCCTCGTCCGGCCCGATGCCGAGGTGGTGCAATTGCACCTGCGCCTGGGTCCACGCCAGCGTGGCGGCGCGTTCAAACGTCGTCACGTCGTGATACTTGTCGGCCAGGTCGAGCACCGCGCCGCGCGACGACGCCATCACGGTAGAGAACGCCACGCGCACCGTCTTCCCGGGGCGGATCCTGACCCGGCGACGCAGGCTGACGACCGGATCGAGCACCGAGCCGACCGTGTTGCTGAGCGGCCGCCCGGAGGTGATCGCGTGGGGCGTTCGCACCCCGTGGCCACGGCCGAGGAACTGCGCCCGATCAGTTTCCCACTCGAGGTCACCGATGGTTTCACCTTCCACGGCCAGCACGTGGGCCAGCCACACTTCGGCTTCCTCGGGCGATCGCGGGCGGCGCGTGGCGAGCAACGTGTCGCGCTCGGCGACGCTCTCGGTCTGGACGAAGAGATTGGAGAAGGCCGGGTGCGCCGCGTCGGCCGCGGGTGGTGCGAGGACGAGCTCGGCGTAGGACGTCACCTCGATCTCGCGCGTCCGCGCGCCGACGTTGGTGAGCGAGATCCGGCGCACCTCCGCGTCGTCTTCCGACGACACGATCACCTCGAGTCGCGTGGTGATGGCGCCATCACGCCGAACGAACTCGGCGCGATCCTCGGAGAACGCGGCCTCGTAGCTCGTTGGTAGCGCGCCGCTCGGCTGGAAGCCGGCTGACCAGTAATCGCCGGTCGCGACATCGCGAAGAAAGATGAACGAACCGGTGTCGTCGCGGGTCACGTCGCCGCGCCACCGGGTGACCGCAAGGTCACGCCAGCGGCTGTACCCCGAGCCTGCGGCGGTGATCATCACCGCGTATCGACCGTTCGACAGCAAGTGGGTGCGCGGCGTCGCGCCGTGCGGGGACGAGAAGCGGCGCGAATGCGGCGGCACCAGTTCGCGAACCTCGCTCATGCTGGCAACAGAATCCACTCGCGGGCGGGCGACGGCCACGTCGCGCGGCGTGCGCTCCTGCAACAAGAGCTCGCTGGCGCACACCATCGGTTCCGCGTGAAACCGGCGGCGCATCGCGCCGCGGTGGAGCGCGTTCGCGATCGCGACGATCAGCATTCCCTGGTGATGCGCCATGTACATGCGCACCACGGCATGCGTCGCGCCCGTGGGCAGTCGCGACGCGGTGTAGTCGAGCGATTCATAGAGTCCGTAGGGGCCATCGGCTCCGGCAACCGCCAGCGCCTGGAAGTTCGTCACGGCGGCAGCGGGCTCGATCATCGCGGCCAGGCCGGCCGCGTACGGCGCGATGACCACGTCGTCCGCCAGCCCGCGACGCAAACCGAGGCCCGGCACTCCGAAATTCGAATACTGGTAGGTCATCTCGAGGTTGCGGACGTTGTAGCCGGATTCGGAGATGCCCCACGGGATGCCGCGTGCGTTGCCGTACTCGATCTGCCGCCGCACCACCAAGCGGCGGGTCTGCTCCAGCAGGCCGCCCAGGGGTGATCGCATGATCAGGTCCGGCATCAGGTACTCGAACATCGACCCTGACCACGAGAGCAGCACCGAGTCCCGGCCGACCGGGGTCAGGGCCCGGCCGAGCCGGAACCAGTGCGCCACTGGCACATCGCCCTTGGCGATGGCGATGAAACTCATCAGGCGTGCCTCGGAGGCGAGCAGATCGTAGCGCCCCGCGTCGAGGCTTCCGTCGGTCATCCGGTATCCGATCGAAAAAAGCATGCGCGTCGGATCGAACAGGAAACGGAACTCCATCGCTCTGACCATGGCGCGGGCGGTCGCGGCCAGCTGCCTGAGTTGTTGCTCGAGCGCCGCGGCCGCCGCGGCAGCGTTTTCCAGCGCGGCGGTGAGGCTGTCGACGGCGCGCTCGTCATCCTGGCCCGAGTCGGCCCGGCCCGCCATCGCCTCGCGCACGCCGGCCAATTGAATCAGCGCCACCTGACAGCGGTGCGGCAACTCTGCCAGCGACGGCACCGACATCAGCGAGGCCATCGCCTGCACCGTGGCCGGGTCGTTGCTTGGCCGCAGGCGCGCCCACGGTATCAACGCATCGAAGACGCGGGCGTGGGTGTCCACCGCGTCGCGCAACGCCGCCGCCCACGCCACGATCTCGGATTCGCCGCTGTCGTCCAGTTCTGCGCCGATGGCACGGGCGCGACTGGCCGCGGTGTGCGCCGCCGATTCGAGTTCTGCCAGGCGCGCCGCCCACTCCGCCGGCGTACGGGTCGGCTGCCGCAGTACTGCCATCACCACATCGAGCGCCTCGTCGAGGCGGTGCACCTCGGGGGCGCTCACGGGTCGATCGGCGTCCGCCCGGTGTGCGGCACGCTGGAGCAGGAGGGCCGCATCCTCGATTCCCGTGAGCGCGGCGAGGCGCGCGATCGGCTCGTCGATGATTTCCAGGCAGGAGTTGCCAAGCGCGATCAGCGCGCCAGCGAGGTTGCCGCTGTCGACCGAAGACACATACCGCGGCTCGAGCGGCGTGCCATCCCGGGTGTCATACCAGTTGTAGAGGTGACCGCGATGGTGCTCGAGTGCCGCGATACGTTGCAGCGTCGCGTCGAGCCGTTCGACGAGGTCGAGGGTGCCGATCCATCCGAAGTCATGGGCCGAGACGGCTGCGAGCAGGTACATCCCGATATTGGTCGGTGAGGTACGGTTCGCGACGATCGCCTGGGGGATTTCCTGGAAGTTGTCGGGGGGCAGTGCGCCGCTCTCCGGCGTCACGAATGTCGTGAAGTAGCGCCACGTGCGCCGCGCGATCAGCCGGAGGACGCGGGCGTCCTCCGGCGACAATGGCGCCGCCGCGGCGATGGCGCCTGGCCGGCTCAGCCAGTCGGCGATAGCCGGCGACAATGCCCACAGCGCGACGAAGGGAAGCGCGACGGGCCACGCCCCGGGGTGCTGCGAGGTCACGACCGCGGCGGCGGCGGCGGCGAGCACGACGGCACCTGCCATACGCCGGTACAAACCCGCCACGTTGACCGGCACTTGCGACGCGGCATCGGCGGCGGGAACCCACTCCAGCATCCGCCGGCGCGACAGACACAGCCGCCAGAGCGTGCGCACGATCGCGTCGGTCATCAGCCACGCCTGATGTGCCATCATCGTGAGCGTGAACAGCGACTGTCGCACCGCCAGCGACAAATCGCGCGCCACCGCCCGGACATGACTGCGCTTCGAGATCCCCGACGCCCGCGGGACGACCCCCGCCAGCACCGGTAACAGGCCGGGGATGGCGATCACGGCGAGGATGAACGCCAGCCACAGGAGCGGCGACGACCGCGGCCATGTCCAGCCGACCACCAGCGTCACCAGGGCCGTCGGCATCGATACCGTACGGCGGAGGTTGTCGATCATTTTCCACCGCTCGATCACCGTCATGCGCTCGCGCAGGATCCACGGCAGCAGCTGCCAGTCGCCGCGGGCCCAGCGATGCTGGCGTGCCGCTGCGGCGATGTAGCGTAGCGGCGCCGCCTCGAAGAACTCGGCGTCGGTCACCAGGCAGGCGCGCGCGAACACCGACTCGAACAGGTCGTGGCTCAGCAGGGCATTCTCGGGTACCCGACCCGCGAGTGACGCCTCGAACGCGTCGACGTCGTAGATGCCCTTGCCCGCGTAGGATCCTTCGTCGAACAGGTCCTGGTAGACGTCGGACACGGCCGCCGCGTAGGGGTCGACTCCGGCAGAGCCCGAGGAGAGTTGTTGAAAGCGGGAGCCGGTGCGGCCCGGCAGCGGCGGGGTCACGCGCGGCTGCAGCACGGCGTACCCGTCCACCACATGCCGCGTGGCGGCATCCAGCCGTGGCCGGTTGAGTGGATGCGCCATGGTACCGGCGAGTCGCCGGACCACACCGATCGGCAGGCGCGTGTCAGTGTCGAGCGTGACGACGTAACGCACGTCGGCAGGGACGGTCAGCGTGCCGTCGGCGTTAGCGAGAAACGTGGTGTCGGTGGCGCCGCGCAGGAGGCGGTTCAGTTCGTGAAGCTTGCCGCGCTTGCGCTCCCATCCCATCCACGTCCCTTCACCCGCGTTCCAGCGGCGCTGCCGATGATAGAGCAGGAAACGCGGGCTGCCATCGGGCAGCGGTTCGTGGCGCGCGTTGAGCCGGGCGATCCCGTCGCGCGCAGCCGCCAGGATCTCCTGGTCGCCGGGCACCGACTCCTGCGGGGCATCGATCCAGTCGGAGAGCAACGCGAATCGCACGTCGCCATCCGCATTGGCCAGGTAGTGTACCTCGAGTCGCTCGATCTCTTCCTCGACGTCGTCGCGACTCGTCAGCAGCGTCGGCACCGCCACCATCGTCCGGAATTCCGGCGGTATGCCGCTGCGGAATTCCAGCCGGGGTGGCAGCCGCGGCGACACCAGCGCGGTGACCGCGCGATTCAACAGCGCGACCGCCAGGTCGGACGCGGGAACGGCTGCCAGTAGCCCGAGGATCACCAGGCCCAACGGGCTCACCCCACCCGCCGCACTACGGCTGAGGGGCCAGGCGAGGATCAGCAACGTGAGCAGCACCAGCGTGCCCAGGTACCCTGGCGTCGCCGCGTCGATGAAGGCGCGTTCAAGGCGCAGCTGCCATGGCGGCCGGAATCCGATGGTGCGCTCGAAGTCACGGCGCCCGCCCCCCACGAGGTAGAAGCCGGAATCCGCGTGTCGCCGATCCGGGTCCGCCGCCTCGGCGCGCGCGCGCGCCGCTTCGGCCAGCGCCGCGCCTGCGACGTCCAGTTCCGTGCGCCGCGCGCCGCGCGAGAGGTCCTCGACCGCATGCCGGTAGCTGTCGCGGCTGTGGAAATCCATCGCCGCGAAGTTGTCGTCGCCGCGCAGCACGGCATCCACCAGGCTCACGCTCTCGAAGAACACCGTCCAGTCGAGTGCCGACATCAGCCGCATGCTGGTGATGATGTTGCGCACCGTGACCGTCATGGCGGCCTGCCGCTGGTGCTCCACCATCGCGATCTCGTCCGGCGTGGTGCCCTGTGCCGCGAGCCGGCGGTGCAGCCAGGCGAGTCCGGGCGTAACCGCGGGATCCTGGTCACGCAGCCGCTGGACCAGCTCCACCGCGAACGCCGTTGCCAGTGGTGCGCCTTCGGCGCGACGTAGCGCGCTGGTGATCGACCGGACGCCGCGGTCGTCCTGACCCAGGAGTTCGTCGGCGAAGGCATCCGCCTCCTCGCGCGCCGCACGCCCGCGCACCAGCGCCGCGGCAATGCGGCGCAGGTTCTCCACCAGTACCACGCGCAACGTGATCGTGACGGCCCAGAGTTCGCCGATCGTGAGTGGCTGCACGCGCTGGTAGGCCTGCACGAATCGGCGCAGGGTGTCGGGGTCGAACCGGCTGTCCGTGTGCGCGACGAAGGCCCACGCGATGCCGTACACGCGCGGGTATCCGGCAAGCGCGCCGTCGGCCAGCTTCGGCAGCTCGCGGTAATACTGCGCCGGCAGGTCGTCGCGGATCTCGCGCAGCTGCTCGTCGACCACAAAGAAGTTGTCGAGCAGCCATTCCGCGGCGGGGGTGATCCAGTGATCCTCCTGCATCGCGTCCGCGATGGCACGGTGCGCGTCACGTAGCGCGCGACCGTTCTCTTCCACCCGCGCCAGCAGCGCCCGACCGACCGCGGACCCCTCGGTGACCTGTTGTGCCGCCGCCAGGCTCTCAGCGTGCTGCTCCAGCCGCTCGATCCCGAACAGCTCCGCCCGGATCGGTGGCTCAATCGGGTCGTGCACCGATGCGCGCAGCGGGATCAGCGGAATGCGCGGAAGCTTGGGAATCCGTAGCCGCACCGTCACCTGCTCGCGCCGACGTCGGTTGCCCGCCCAATGATCGGTTGTGCTTCCTCCGGCAACTGACGCATCGGCACGTTCGCCGAGAACCGTTCCGCGCCCTTGATCATGTCCGGCGAGCGGTGCGGGCCCGTCGCGGCGAAGCCGTGATCCATGTGCGCCGGTCCGGCTGAATGGTGGGCGTGGAATGCGTCGGGGGAAGCGCCTCGCTGCCCCGTCCTGCAAGATCTATTGGCCCTTGGCCACGGTCAACGCCGCCACGGGAACGCTGCGCCAGTGGTTGACGCGAAACCCGGTGGTGCCGTCAGCGCCGCGCTGGCTGCACCAGCGGGTAGCGACCACGACGCGGTTCACGGCAATGCGCACCTGAAGAAATCCGCGACGGATCCACATCGGAGCATCGCCACGTTCCTGGGTCGACAGGCGGTCTCGCTCGAAGCCATGTTCGCCTCATCGGCCATGACGGTCGCTGCTGCGGAAGTTTTATTTTTTCGCTGGTTTCGCCACGTCCTTCCCATTCAGAATCAAGTTGAAGACCATGTTGAACTCACCGAGCCGAAGTCGATCGGGAAGGGCGTTGCGCTGCCGACGGCGATGAGCGGCAAGCTCGCTCTAGCAATTAATCGACACCATAATTCAACACCACAACCCACAATCGGCGAAAAAAAAGCCCCGCACGGCATGTAATGCGTTGCGGGACGTCACGAAACAACCCCCTGCGCCGAGAGCGGAGTTGAACCTGCGGCCGGACGCCTACGCACCGACTCTCGTGCGCGCTGCCGGCACCGCCAGGAGCAGGCGCCGCAGCGTGCCCAGGACCTCGTTGTCCGGTCCCAGGTGCTGCATCTTGCGAACCGATCGACCATCGATGGCGATATAGAGTCGGGTCCGTTCGAGCCCGGTGGACTTGACGCCGTTGTCGTAATCGACGATCCACGTCTCGATCGCCTTCTGGTCCGGGCGCTCCTGCATCGTCATCTCGGCCTGGACCTCGAACCGCAGCCAACTCCAGCCACGCAGCGCGGTGTCGACCGCCACCGGCAGCACGCCGTGATACCCCTGCCCGAGCGGCAACGACGCGACGAGCAGCTCCACGCCAAGGGCCGAGTACGGCTCGACGTCCATCGTTTCGCTCGACCGTATCGCCGCGCCTCGGACGGGATGGAACGCTCGCTCCACCACCCGGTGGTTGTAGCGAGCGATGTAGGTGCCCCGGGGTGTCCACCGCCAGGTTTCGAACGGTCGGAGTGACGTCCGGTCGAGCAGCACCGAATCGCCGTATGCCGCGTCGCCCACCTTGTAGTGCCGCACCTGTTGCAGGAACGTCCGACCGGCGAAGTGAACGACCTGGATCGCGATCTGACCGTCGGGGCCACGACTGGTCGTTTCTCCCGGGCGCGTCGTCAGCCAGCCAACGGCGGACTTGATCCGGCCCCCGTCGGGTGCGGGCGGGCCGTCGTCGGAGGGGAGGTTCAGGCCGAGCGGTACGCAGCCGATCAGGCCAGCCACCAGGCAGGCCGTCGGCCAGAGCGCACGGGTATCGCGGCGGCGTGGTACGATCAAAGCTGCGGTCTCCCGACGGTGGGAACCCGAAAACGGCCGATCTGGCCGTCCAATAACGGTTTACGGATACGGGACAAGAATACTGCCGGGGTCGCCGTTTGCGTACTCGCGGCCTTAACCCCTGCGCCAACCCAGCGTCTAAGGGACATGACCATGAAATGCATCATTCCGGTCCTCGGCCTTGGACTCCGGCTGGCTGCTCCACTACCGGCACAAGCCCCGATGACTGCCATCGACTCTGCCCGTCACGTGCTCAGCCGGTTGGCCTACGGCGCCACCCCGGGGGAAATCGAAGCAATCGCCCACGACGGGGTCATGAAATGGGTGGATCGACAGCTGGGGTTCAGCGACGTCCACGACCCGGCACTTGCCGACCTGGAGCGCGGCTTCGACGTGCTCCACGTGTCGCGGTTGGAAATGCAGGATCTCCAGCAGAAGAATCAGGCCAAGGTGCAGCAGGCACAGGCGATCGGCGACTCGGCCGCCCGCCAGCGCCTGCTCGACGAAATCCGCACCGAGCAGCAGGGTGGCCGCCGCTCACTCCAGGCCCTGATCGC
The DNA here is from genome assembly GCA_025357945.1 of Gemmatimonadota bacterium. Taxonomy (GTDB): domain Bacteria; phylum Gemmatimonadota; class Gemmatimonadetes; order Gemmatimonadales; family GWC2-71-9; genus Palsa-1233. The sequence continues at coordinate 39,737 of JANYLJ010000044.1, read as the reverse complement.
GCAGCTGCAAACGGTCACGCTGGTGCGGGCCGTCCAATCTGACCGCCAGTTGGATGAGATCCTGGTCGATTTCTGGACGAATCACTTCAACGTATTCATCAACAAGGGCCAGGACCGCCCCTACTTCGCCGACTATCTCGACCGGACCATCCGCGGCCACAGCCTCGGCCGGTTCGAGGACCTGTTAGTGGCGACGGCCAAGAGCCCGGCGATGCTCTTCTACCTCGACAACGCCGAGAGCGTCGCCGACGGTTCGGACCAGCGGCTCGCCGCGATGCAACGCGGCCACGGCGGCGTGCGCCCGTTCCCGGCGATCGGCCGGGGCCGCGGCATCTTCCCCAATCCCCGGCCCGGTGTCTTCCCGCAGAACGGCGCCGACCCGATGACGCCAACCCAACTGGCGGCGAAGCAACGCGCCCCCCGCGGCTTGAACGAGAATTACGCCCGCGAACTGATGGAACTGCACACCCTCGGCGTCGACGGCGGGTACAGCCAGCAGGACGTCATTGCTGTCGCGCGGATCCTCACCGGCTGGGGCATCGACCGTAAAGACGCAGCGTACACGTTCCGCGACGCAGTGCACGACAACCAGTCCAAGATGGTGCTCGGCCAGCAGTTCAGTGGCGGGCATGGCGAGGATGAAGGGATGCGCCTGTTGAAAATGCTGGCGAACGAGCCGGCGACGATGCATCACGTGAGCGCGCAGCTCTGCGCGCGATTCGTCAACGACGTGCCGCCCGATGGCTGCATCGACGACGCGGTGCATGCCTGGCAGAAGAGCGGTGGCGATATCCGTGAGGTCGTGCGGGCGATCCTCCATTCGCCAGACTTCTGGGCGTCCGTCAACGTGCAGAGCAAGGTCAAGACGCCGCTCGAGTTCGTCGTCAGTGCGCTGCGGGCCGTGAACGGTACGCCGGACTCGACGCCGCGCCTCGCCCAGCGCGTCGGGCAACTCGGCGAACCGCTCTTCCAGCACGCGACTCCCGACGGATACGGCGAACGGCAGCAGGACTGGGTCAACAGCGGCGCGCTGCTGGCGCGGATGAACTTCGCGGTGCAACTCGCCGGTGGAAAGATGCCGGGCGCCGTGGTCGACCTCGACCGCGTTGTTGCCGTCACCGATGACCACGCCGCGCTGATCGCCGCCGTGGACAAGGCGGTGCTTGGTGGCGCGATGACGCAGCGGACGCGCGAAACGATCCTGAAGGAACTGGCGGACGTGCCCGATCCTCGCATGGCGCGGGCACTGGCAGTGGGGCTCGCGATCGGCGGCCCGGAATTTCAACGGCAATGACGGCGACCCAGGAGTAACACCATGGCAATCTCACGCCGCGCATTCATGAAGGCAGGCGGGCTCGCGCTCGTCTCCCTCGGTGCTGATCCGATCTTCCTCGACCGCGCTGCCTATGCACTCAAGACCGCTGGCGGCACGGGTTCGGCCAGGAAGACGCTCGTCTGCCTGTTCCAGCGCGGCGCGGTGGACGGCCTGTCGATGATCGTGCCAGCCGGCGACCCGTGGTACTGGCAGGAACGCTCCCGGATCGCCTTGCCGAAGGAACAGCTCGTGTCGCTCGACGGCATGTTCGCGCTGCATCCGCGGCTGGCACCACTCAAGCCACTCTGGGACCAGCACTCCCTGGCGATTGTCCACGCGGTTGGCTCACCCTCGACCACGCGCTCTCACTTCGATGCGCAGGACTACATGGAGTCGGGCACACCGGACGTCAAGAGCACACCAGACGGCTGGGCCAATCGTTACTGCAACCATCCGGAGGAACACGCCAGCACGCCATTTCGCGCCGTCGCGTTCGGGCCACAACTCCCCCGCACCATGGCCGGCAGCGCACCGTCGCTGGCGATCGACGACCTCCGCACTTTCGGTATGCGCGCCGCCCAGGCAAGCGGCGAGGTCAAGCTGACGCGCGCGTTCGAGGAACTCTACCAGGGCGCGGCCACCGGACTGGTGGCGTCGTCGTCGGCGGAAAGCTTCGAGGCGATCAAGATGCTCAAGACCGCGAACCCCACGGCGATGCCGCCGGCAAACGGCGCCGTCTACGGCAAGAGCAAGCTGGCGAATTCGCTCCAGCAGATCGCCCAACTGATCAAGGCCGACCTCGGCGTCGAGATCGCCTTCGTCGACGTGGGCGGCTGGGACACGCACGTCAACCAGGGCGCCGATCAGGGACAGCTCGCCGGGCGTCTCGACGAACTCGCCGGCGCGCTCGCCGCGTTCACCACCGATCTTGGCGAACAGATGCGGGATGTCGTCGTGATCACCATGAGCGAATTCGGCCGCACCGTGAAGGAGAACGGCACCAGCGGCACCGATCACGGTCACGGCACCGCGATGATGATCATGGGCGGCAACGTCCAAGGCGGGAAGGTGTACGGTCGCTGGCCCGGTCTTTCGCCGGAACAGCGCTACGAAGGACGCGACCTCGCCGTCACGACGGATTTCCGCTCCGTGTTCAGCGAGGTGCTGCAAGGGCATCTCGGACCGGCGAACATTTCGCAGGTCTTCCCCGGATTCGATCACCCGGCGAAGGTGGGCATGTTCGGGTAGCTTTCCGGTACCATGCCGGGTCGCAAGCACGTCGTGTGGTCAGTGATCGTGTTGCTGGGCTGCGGCCACAGTGATGGCTTCGCCAACCCGGCCACACCGATCGGGCCGTTCAACACCGGCGCCGACATCCGGCTCACGTTGAACAGCAATCAGGATTACTGGCCGACCTGGACGGAGGACGGCCGGGGGATTCTCTACTCGTACGTCGACGTGGTGCCCGGGTCGCAACATCGTTGCCTCGGACTCCTCCCCGCGGCAGGTGGCACGCGCATCTGGCAGCTCTGCGACGAACGCGCCACCCAGACCGACAGCGTGAACAGCTTCCTGGCGTACGCGCTCGGTGCCGACGGACGACTGCTCTACGCGGAGGCCGTCTCCGGCAGTGGCGCCGGGTCGACGGCGCCGTCCGAGACCACAGTCTGGTTGGCGGACTCGGCGGCGCCGTTTCGGCGCCGTGCGCTGTTGACGCTGCCAACGTTTGCCGGAACAACGCCGGTGTCGTGGCTGGCTGACATCAGCTGGACCGGGTCAACGACGTTCATCGCGCTCGCCCAGGACTTTTCGGCGCTCGGGCACTGCTTCAACTGTGCACCGATCGATACGATCTTCTACGGCCAGGCGGTGGTGCGGGGCGCCATTACCGAGACGGGCGCGACGCTCCAGGTCGTGTCGGGCACCACCGGCGCCACCTCCTACTCGCTGGCGGAGAACGGCGCGTCGATGGTGTTCACGCGCCGTGATGACCGCCGGCTCTTCAGGGTGCCCGCGGCTGGGGGCACGGTAACATCCGTCGGCATCGTCAGCCCCAACGGCGGCGCGCAGCTTCTCGGTGTTTCGTGCCGGGGATCGATCTGCGTGGTCGCCGTCGATCCGGTGACCCTCTCGACCGCAACTCCAAACGGCGTGGTCTTCGGGCAGCTCAATCCGGGCACTTTCGAATTGCGCGCGATCTCGTTGACGACGGGCGTCGGGCAGGTAATTCGCACTACCGCAGGCGTCGTCGCCACGCCACAGATGTCACCGGTGACCGGTGATCTGGTCGCGCAAGTGGGCGGTGGATTTGGTCACCTGCAGACGTTCACCAGCTCGGGGTCCGATTTGCACCTCTACCAAGGGCTCGTGCCCTGACAGGCAGCCTTCGACTCGCGCTGGTCACCAGCGTTGTGGCGTTCGTTCCGCTTGCGGCCCAGGGAGTCGGCGGGCTCACCGGTCGGGTGATCGACGCCACGAACGACGGGCCGGTGCGCGGCGTGGAAGTACGCGTCGACGGCGGCCGCTACTTCACCACGACCGACACCCTCGGTGAGTATCGGATTCGCGGCATTCCGGCGGGGCTGCATCAACTGGCGGTGACCCGGCCGGGATATCGCCCGGAGCGGCGTGCCGGGGTCGAGATCCGCGGCGGCGAGATCACTCGCGCCGACGTCCGACTGGCCCCGTTCGCCGTACAGCTGGCCGAACTCCGTGCGGTGGGCGTCCAGGACCCGGTACTCGATCCGCTCGCCACCGCTACTGAACAGCGGATCACTGCCGACCAGCTGCGACGCCTGCCGGTGACGAGTCTACAGGAGGCAATCGCGCTGCAGGCCGGCGTGGTCGGCGAGAGTTATCGTGGTGGACGGCCGGGACAGCAGGCGTTCGTGCTGGACGGCTTCGGGATCAAGAATCAGCTAGACGCATCCACCAACGGCAGGTCGTCGCTCCAGATTCCGCCCGACCTGATCACGTCGGCATCGCTGGTCACCAACGGTTTTTCGGCCCGCTACGGCCAGGCCATCTCGGGCGTGGTCGATGTAACGACTCGCGATGGCGGCGACGCGTGGCGCGGTCGCGTCGCGTACGAAAATGATCGCCCGCTCACGGGTGCCGCAGACCACGGCATCGATCGCCTCGTCCTGCAGGCGGACGGGCCGATCGGCAAAAAAGTGAAGGCCGTCGCCATTCTCGACCTGAATGGACAGCTGGACGCGGATCCTTCGACCGCACCGGCGCCGACCAACCCGCTCGATCCGCGCTACACCACGCCGTATCCGCTGCCCCACAGCAGTGCTGAAACGTGGACCGTGGGCGCCAAGTTGACGGTGCCATTCACAGCGCGCGCCGTCGGCCGGTTCTTCGGACTCGCCACGACGCAGCAGGCCTACCTGTACGATCCGGTCTACAAGTACGACCAGAATTCCGCGCCAGGAAGCCGCACCGATGGCAAGCTGCTGACCGGACATCTGCAGTTGCTACCGCCGGCTGAGAGCGAGCTGCCACTGTTCGGCGACCTGCGCGTTGGCTATTTCGACAAGCAGTTTGTGCGCGGCACGGTGGCTGCGCCGGATTACAAGTTCGGTGCGTTCACGGCCAAGCGGCTGCACATCCTCGACGAGACCATCGCTCAGGCGCAGGACACCCTCGCCACGCGGGCAGCATTGCCGGATTTCGGCACACCGCAGCTGGCCAGCAACACGCCGTGGGGCGTTCCGGCGTTCTTCAAGGCCGGCGCGGGCTCCGGCGAACTCGCGTGGAACGAGTTCTCGGAGTTGCGGACCCAGCTGGATGCCACCCTGGGACTCGGCCGCTATCTCGACGTGCATTTCGGCGGGGTATACGCAGCACAGACGGTGAAGACGTTCCAGCGGGTGCTGGCGTACCAGCCCGTCGCGGGCACCGTGCCGCCGCCGACCGCGTCACACTTCTCACCGTCGCTTTCTGGTGCCTATGTGGAGGCGCAGGCGCGCGTGAAGGATCTCGGCTTCACCGCCGGGATGCGGCTCGACGGGTTCTCTCCCGGTGGGGCGGACGCGACCAACACCACGCTCAAGTCGCACAGGTCTTTCAATCCTCGGGTGGCGGTCTCGACGATGGTTGCGGGTGCCACGTTCGTAGCCAGCATGGGCAAGTTCTCCCAGCCGCCCGACCTGCAATACCTGGTGGACGCAGCGTTCGATGACACCACGCGCACCGGGCGGTTCCGGCGGGGCAATCCCAACCTCGGGTTCGAATCGGCGATGCAGTACGAGCTGAGCGTGCGGGTGCGGCTCGCCACCGGCAACACGGTCAAGGTCAACATCTACGAGAAGCACCTCGATGGTCTGGTCGCATCGGTACCACTGAACGTCAACCCGGATTCGTCGAAGTTCATCAACGCCGACATCGGTACCGTCACCGGAGCCGAGTTGATCTTCGAGCAGGAACTGACGAAGAACTGGGGCATCAAGGTGTCGGGGGTGGTGCAACAAGCGACGGCGACGGTCAGCAACGCGTTCAATATCTACAACCAGACCCACATCGACCCGAACACGCACGACACCATCGCCGCGTCGCGCTTCCAGTTCCCGTTGGACTACGACCGTCGCATCGCGGTCACCGCGGTGATGACTGGCCAGATCGATCCCACGGGCGGCATCAAGCTCTTCGGCGTCCGGCCATTCGCCGGGCTGGAAATCTCTGCCGTGGGGCACTACTGGAGCGGGCTGCCGTACACCCGCACCAGTGCCGTGGGCGATACGCTCATTGGCGAGATCAACGGCAGCCGCCTTCCCAGCCAACACACGTTCGATGCCCTGCTGCGGCGGCCGGTGCGTTTCGGCAAGCTGAACGGCGGGATCTACATCGACGCGCGGAACATCCTGAACACGGCGAACCAGACCAGCGTCCGCCGTGACACCGGCACGGCGAACGCCGACAGCGCCACGGTGCTCCGCCTGGCGCAGACCGCGTACAACACCAATCCCAACCCGATACCTTATGAGTCACCGCGGTACCGACGAGCCGCCGACCTGAACGGTGACGGTATCATCTCTGGCACGACGGAACTGATGCCGCTGTACCTTGCCGCCGCACGCGACTTCACCTGGCCGCTCTTCGTGTTTGGCCCGCCGCGCCTGATCCGGTTCGGCATGGAATTGCGCTTCTAGGAGTTCACATGGCCCTGCTCTACGTCATCATCGGAATCGCCGCCGGTCTCCTTGCGGGACTCTTCGGCATTGGCGGCGGAATCGTCATTGTGCCGGCCCTCGCACTGGGTATGGGTATGGAATACAAGCGCGCCGTGGGCACGTCGATCGGCGCATTGCTCTTGCCGGTCGGCATCCTCGCCGCGTTGGAGTACTGGAAATCGGGCAATATCGATGTGCGCGCCGCCTGGCTGGTCGCCCTCGGCATCACGGGCGGTGCCTGGGTGAGTGCACGCTACGCCCAGGGCCTGGCGCCCGCCATGCTGCAGCGCGGTTTCGCAATTCTCCTGGTAGTGATGGCCATCCGAATGTGGGTCAAGGCGGCGTAACGCGCCGTGCGATACCTCCTCGTGTTGACGGTGGCGGTGGCCGCGTGCGATCGCGCGCCGCATGGGTCGGCGTCTGCCGCGGTGACGGCGGACACTTCGTTCCGTGCCCCCGACGGTTCTGCGGTGCCGGGCGGCGAACTCGGCCGTAGTATCCGGCGCGGCCATGCCATCCTCGCCGCCACGCGCGATTCGTTGCCCAGCCACGTTGGCAGCACGCTCCGCTGCACGTCGTGCCATCTCGGCGACGGCCGCCAGAAGGATGCCATCCCGCTGACCGGCGCGTACGCGCGGTATCCGCGGTACGGGGCCCGCGCCGCGGCGATTCAGCGAATCGAGGATCGCATTAACGATTGCTTGCTCCGTTCGCTGAACGGCAGCGCACTGGCGTTCGACGATCCCGCGATGCGCGACATCGTCGTCTACCTCGCGTTCATCTCGCGGGGGGTTCCGGTGGGCGACACGGGACGTGGGGTGCCCGGCGGGCCGGCGGCCGGCGACGCGGTGGCCGGTGCGCAGGTGTTCCGGAGCCACTGCGCGCGCTGCCACGGCGCCGAGGGAGCAGGAATCGCTCCAGTTCCGCCGCTCTGGGGGAGCCGGAGCTTCAACATTGGCGCCGGGATGGCGCGCGTCCGGACCGCTGCCGCATTCATCCGCCACAACATGCCGCTGGACCGTGCTGGTAGCCTGACCGATCTCGACGCGCTCAACGTCGCGGCCTATGTCACGTCGCGTCCGCGACCGGATTTTGCCGGGAAGGAACGCGACTGGCCCCGGGGCGATGCGCCGCCGGACGCGCCGTACACCACGCTCGGGGGGAGGCGCTCACCCCAATAGGGGAATCTGGCCAATCACGATGGGCGCTCCAGCATCCGCTTGATCGGCTTCACCAGAATCGCGAGCACGATGGCGAATACCATTGCGAACGCCGCACCGAGGGCGAACACCTTCGGCGGCGAGAGCGACTCGTAGAGACCCGCCATGTTGCCGGCAATAAAGTTGCCCACCGACGTCGCGAGGAACCACACACCCATCATCAGCGACGCCACGCGCGCCGGTGCCAGCCGTGTCATCGCCGAGAGACCGACCGGACTGAGGCAGAGTTCGCCGATCGTCGCGAAAAGGTACGAAAGCGTGAGCCAGATCCAGCCGACCTTGTTGCCACCCACCGCCATGGCGGCGGCCGGTACCATGATGACGAACGAAAGTGACGCGAAGAAAAGGCCGACGGAGAACTTGGCGGGGCTGGAGGGATTGCGCGATCCGAGCTTCACCCAGATCCAGGCGAACACGGGCGACAGGAGCACGATGAACCCGGAATTCACCGACTGCCATGAACCCGAGGTGAAGTGCGCCCCGAGGATTTCGTTGCGCGTGCTGCGATCGGCAAAGAGTGTCAGCGTCGATGCCGCCTGTTCGAAGACCGACCAGAATACCGCGGCCGCAACGAAGAGCACCGTGATCACGATGAGGCGATTCCGTTCGTCGCGCGTCCAGCTGCCGTTGGTAAACAACCAGACGAAAAAAGCCACGACCGTCAGCGGCAGGATGTATTTGAACGATCCCGCGATCCTGTCGGGAGTGATCACGACCAGACCACTGGCGTTGAGCGCGAACATGATCGCCACGATCGCCAGCGTAAGCAGCACGCCCTTGCCGAAGGTGGCCTTGGCGCGGCGGACGTCGTCGGCCCCCGTCACCGCGGGAGCCCGGCCAGCCTCACCGAGCGCCTTGGCGTCCACCAGGTACCATACCAGCCCGAAGAACATCCCGACCGCGGCAGCGCCGAAGCCCCAGTGCCACGAGTTCTCCGGCGAAATGCCCCAGCCCACCAGCCGGGCCTTGAACGAAGCGCTCTGCGCCAGTCCCGACGTCACCAGCGGTGCGACCATCGCCCCGATGTTGATCCCCATGTAGAAGATCGAGAAGCCACCGTCGCGTCGCACGTCGTCCGTGGAGTACAGCTGCCCCACCATGGTCGAGATGTTCGGCTTGAGGAGGCCGGTGCCGACGATAATGAACAGCAAGCCGAGGAAGAAGGTCGATTGCGCGGGGATGGCGAGACAGATGTGTCCGGTCATGATCACCGCACCGCCAATAAAGACCGCCCTCCGCTGGCCGAGCAGGCGATCGGCCATCCACCCACCAGGAAGGGCGGCGAGGTAGACAAGTGCCGCGTACATGCCGTAGATCGGCCCGGCCTTCTCGACGCTCCAGCCGAGCCCGCCGAGGGCGAGCGGCGTGGTCATGAAGAGGACGAGGATTGCCCGCAAGCCGTAGAACGAAAAGCGCTCCCAGACCTCGGTGAAGAAGAGCGTCCGCAAACCAGCGGGCTGGCCGAAAAATCCAGTCTGCGGTGGCAGCGTCATGGGAGCCTGCGGCGTGGAGTTCGGTTGCATGAGGTGGCCGGTTGATGTGGGCCTACTTGCGTTCGCCGAGCTTCTTTTTCAGGCGTTCGAGCTGTGCTTCAACGGCCGCTTCCCTGGCGCGTTGATCGATCATCATCTGTTCGACCGGCGACATCCGCTCCGGGTCAGCCATCGGATCACGCGACAACGGGGCAACCAACGGTGTGCCGCGCGACGCCAACTGAAATCGCTGCTTGGTAGACTCATAGTCCCGTTCCGCCATCGTCAGTTCGTCGCGCTGCACGATCACCTTGCGCTCGAGCAGGTCGACCCGTTCGCGAGCCTTGGCGGTGAACTCCTCGGCGATGCGCACGGTTTCCTTGTCATCGATCGCGCCGGCGAGTTGGCCGCGTCGGCTGTAGTCGGTCGCCTCCCGGCGCGCGACGTCCAGCTCGCGCTCTGAGCGAGCGAGCGTCTCGTGCAACTGGCCAATGCCAACCTTGAACTCAAGCAGTGCTTCGCGAAGCCCGGCCGCCTGCGTTCGCGAGGATGTCCTGGTCCCGGCCGCAAAGATGCGGTCGAACTGTGCCTTGATGTCGTCGAGATCCATGCAAGCTGCTGAAGGGGAATGCGGAATGCTACCAGCCGGGCGGCACGATGGTCAAGCAGGCTGCTAGATTGCGGCCATGGTCCGCCCGTCCGTTTCAGCACTCGGTGCGCTGCTGGTTGCCGGCCTCGCCGCCTGCGACAAGAACGCCGGCTCGGTCAGTTGCGGCATCGACGCGTTCACCGGTCCGCTCGTCGTGAAGGAGTCGTTTGGCAAGGGGGCGGCGCTCCGGACGGTGCCCGAGGGAATGCCGACCAGGCTGCCGATTCGCTTGGTCGCGGGTCCGGCCTGGCGCGGGACGGTGGCGGGCGACAGCACTGGCGGTTGGCTGGTCACGGTGCAGGGCGCGGTGTCGAAACAGGCGCGGGTGGGATATGGCGTGCTGGTTGTCGACTACCACAATACCGCGCTGGGTGTCCTGGCGTTCGACGGCCAGACCATTCGTGGCGCGGCCGCCTTGGGCCGGCTCGCCATCGGTGACACCGTCGTGCCGCTCCTCGGCGTGCGCCTCGATCCCGCCGCCATCCAGAACGCCCGGTGCCCCATCTTCCCGGACTCGCTACGATGAGCCGCCCTCGCATCGCTGTCACCGGAGTCACCCGGACCTGGGATGGCCAGCCCCGTTCCGGAGTCAACGCGAACTATATCCGGGCGGTCCTGGCCGCTGGTGGCCTCCCGATCATTTTCGTCCCGGACCTGTCGACCGACGAGACCGTCGAATTGTTTGGTGAATGCGATGGGCTGCTGCTCACCGGAGGCGAGGACGTGGACCCGTGCCAGTACGGCGCGATACCGCATCCGAAACTCGGCACCGTCGATCCGCGACGCGATGCCAACGAGTTGGCGCTGGTCGCCGAAGCGCGGGCACGCGACCTCCCGATCCTGGGGATCTGCCGCGGGATTCAGTTGTGCAACGTGGCGTTCGGCGGAACACTCTTCCAGGACCTCCCATCGCAGCGCCCCGGCGCCATCGATCATGATCCGCCCACCAAGCGCGACGGGCGCAGTCACCACATCGCAGTAACCGAATCGAGCCGGCTCGCCGACATTCTCGGCACCACCGAATTCGCCGCCAACTCGTTCCACCATCAAGCGGTCGATCGCCTCGGCCAGGGCTTGGTCGTAACGGCGGTCGCGCCCGATGGGGTGATCGAAGGGCTGGAAAGCGCCGACGCGCACGAGTGGGTCGTCGCGGTGCAATGGCACCCCGAGGAACTCGCCCACGAACCGGACGCCGCCGATCTCAAGTTGTTCGCGGCGTTGATCGCGGCGGCACGTCGCAGCTGATCGATCCCTTTCCACCGGCCACGCCCGCAGGCGACGCCGTGCCCCGCATCGTGCACCTGGCGAGCGGGCGCGAGTGGCGCGGCGGCCAGCGACAGGTCTTGATTCTTGCCGGCGGCCTGCATGGCAGCGCCCATGTCGATTCCGTCGTCGTGACCGGCCAGGGAACCGTACTTGCCGCCCGGCTCGCCGCTGCCGCTGTGCCGACCTATGTCACCCCGTGGGGCCCGGGCCTCGACCCGCGCGTCGCGATGTACGCCATGGGTGCCCTCCGTCCGGGTGCCATTCTCCACGCCCACGACAGTCACGCGCATGCGCTCGCCGACGCCCTCTCGCGCATGCGCCGGACACCGATCGTCGTGACGCGACGCGTGACGATCCCGATCAAGAATCCGCAGCGGTACCGACGCGCCGAGGCGGTCATTGCCATCTCGGAGGCGGTCCGCTCGCTGTTGCTCCGAGCCGGGATTCCGGCGGAGCGCATCCACGTCGTACCCGATGCGGTCGACCTCGCCCATGTCACCGCGCCGCGCGACTGGCCAGCGGAGGTTCCGCGCGTTGCCGCCGACGTGCCGCTGATTGTCGCCGTCGCCGCGCTGACGCGCGAGAAGGGTGTTGACGTGCTGCTGGAGGCGGCGGCGCACCTCCGCACCACGCATCCGAGCGCGCGCTGGATCGTGCTCGGCGAAGGGCCGGAGCGCGCCGCCCTCGAGGCCCGGCGCTTGGCGCTCGACGCCGAATTCGTCGTCAACCTGGCCGGCTTCGTTGCCGCACCCGAAGCGATCCTCCGCGAAGCCACCGTCGCCGTCCAGCCGTCGCTCAGCGAAGGCCTTGGTTCGTCGGTCCTCGACGCGCTGGCTCTTGGCGTGCCGATCGTTGCCACGACGGCAGGTGGGCTCCCCGAGGCACTGGCCCACGGCGGCGGCGTGCTGGTGCCGCCGGGGTCGCCGGTGGAACTCGCGGCGGCTGTCGGACGTCTGTTAGATGACGCCGTGGAGCGCCAGCGCCTCGGCGCGGCGGGACGCATTGCAGCCGGGCATTTCAGCGTCGAGCGATTGGTGCAGCGGACGCTCGATGTGTATCGTTCCGTCGCTCAGACCCAGGGGACCCGATGATCTATTTTTGCATTCCGGCGCATGACGAAGCGGCAACGATCGGCCTCGTCCTGTGGAAGATTCGTCGGGTGCTGGAGGATTCGCCGCGGGAGTACCACCTGCTGGTCGGTGACGACGCGTCGACCGACGCGACGGCGGCGGTGCTGGAACCGTACGCGACGGTGCTGCCGCTGACGGTGCTCCGGTCGGCAACCCGCCAGGGGTATGCCGCGACGGTCGAGGCGTTGCTCAAGGAAGCGCTGTCGCGGTCGGACCGGCACAAGCGCGACGTGGCAATCCTGCTCCCGGCCGATTTTGCCGCTGATCCCGCCACGCTGCCCGAGTTCCTCAAGCGGATCGACAGCGGCGCCGACGTCATCGTTGGCGAATCGACGCTCGACGGGGAGCCGGACAAGTGGCAACGCCGGGTACGCAAGTGGGCGCCGCGGTTGCTCGGCCGGCACGCCCGTGTTGATGGGGTGCGCGATGTCGTCTCCGGGTATGCAGCGTTCCGGCTGGTGGCGCTGCGCAACGCCTTCCGCGACCGCCCCGGACCGTGGCTCACGGCCGACGGCTGGGCGGCCAACGCGCAGTTGCTTGCCTGGGCCGCCGCGGGAGCGCGGCGAGTGGAAACCGTTCCGGTGATCGAACTGGCGGCACGGCACGTGCGGGAACGCCGTCACGCGCCGTGGGAACGGGCGCGCGGGCTGTGGGCCGCGCGCCGACAGATCACGCCGCCGCCGCAGGACGTGCGCGTGGACCGGGCATCGAAACCCGCCCCCAAGGAAAAGGAAGCCGCGTGATTCCGTTCGTCGTAGCTGCGGTGTTGTTGCAAGCGGTGTCGGCGCCACCAGTGCCGTTCGCGGTGGGCGAGACGTACGAGTACAGCCCACACTACAGCGTGAATTTGTTTGGGTCGCTCGGCAGCACCACGATGACGGTCGTGGGCATCGACACCGTGCGCGGTGTGCCAAGCTGGCACTTCACGCTGATGACCACGGTCAGTGCGCCGTTCTACAAGAATCAATCCCGCCTCGAATCGTGGACCAGCGTCAAGGACTTCGTGTCCCGGCGATTCATTCACGTGGTCAACGAGAACGGCAAGCAGTACGCCGACGATGACTTTCAGATCCACGCCGATTCGGGCTACTTCCGAAATCACGCCGACACCGTGTCGAAGCCGACGCCGCGCGACGCGCTGGACGACCTCTCCTTTATCTACTACATCCGTACGATGGAGTTACAGGACGGAAAGACCTATCACTTCCAACGGTATTTCCGGCAGGATCACAATCCGGTGGAAGTGACCGTACTGGGTCACGATACGCTGGGCATGCCGGACGGAAGCCGGCGGCGATGCTGGCTACTGCATCTTCTCGTGGATGAGCCGAACGGCATGTTCTCGAAAAAGGCCAACGCGAAACTGTGGCTGAGTGACGACGGCGTCCGCATCCCGGTGCAGATCCGCTCGGAGGTCGGCGTCGGCAGTGTCACCCTCAAGCTGAGGAAGATTTCACGCGCGCAGTGAAACGCGCAGCGATTCTCCTCCTCATCGCCGGGTGTGGCCGGCCCTCGCCGTCGCCGAACGCGATGCCGAGGATCCCGATCACGGTCGACGCACTCCGCGCCGACTCCATCGCCCACCTCATGGTGCAGCAGGCGTTCGACGCCGACGCCCGGTTCAGGAATCCCGACTCGCTCTACTTCGCCGACGCCGAAGTGATCGCCAATGGCGCGCCGCGGGCCGACGCGCCGCGCTTCGCCGGCATTGGTGCCGACGGAAGCGTGCAACTCGGGTCGAGTCGCTTCGCCGTCACCGGGAACTATGTCTGGGGCACGATCCAGTATCGCTGGGTGCCGCCGTCGGCCGACAAGCGCATGGTCGACGGCTGGGCGACGCTGGTGATCGCACGACTGAAAGGCGGCGAATGGAGGATTTTGCACGTGCATTCGTCGACTGCCGCGACGGACGGGAACTGACGAGAGACGAGAGACGAGAGACGAGAGACGAGAGACGAGAGAACGGAAAATGGCTTGCCCGCACCGTTGTCAAGACCGCCGCCTCGTCTCTCGTCTCTCGTCGCTCTCGTTCCTTACGACGCGCTGGTCGACGTCCCGCGGATCATGTCGCGAATCCGCGCCGCGAGGCCAGGCGCGAAGATCTTGAGCAGGGTGTACACCACGAAGCCCAGGAAGCCCCACCAGAGCAACGTCACGGCGAGCCCCACGAGGGTGCCGAACACACCCACCAGCAGCTTGAAGCCGATCATCGCGACGAAGGCGAGTACGGCAAATCCACCTACGGTCCGAACCATGTTAGACTCCTGGAAACTGGGAACGACTCTGCGGTTCCCCTGACCACAGCATACGTCGACCCCCGGCCTGAGGTTTCAACTCGCACCGTCATGCCACCCATTCCTGACGTTCTCGTAATCGGCGGCGGTGCGGTTGGGGCCTCCTGTGCCCGGGCGCTTGCGGTCGCGGGGGCAGCGGTGACCCTGATCGATCGCCCGGGGGCGGCCGGTGAGGCATGGCGCGCCTCCGCCGGGATGCTCGCCGCGCAGATCGACGCCGGCCCCGACGATCCCGTGTTGGAGCTCGCCCTGGCCGGGCGGGAGTTTTTCGCTGGGCATGCCAGTGAGCTTGGCCGGACGACCGGGATCGACATCGGCTTCATGCCCAGCGGCATCCTGCAGGTGGTGCGGCGCGAGGCCGACGTCGCAGCGATCAAGGAGCGCGTCGCCTGGCAGCGCCAGCAAGCACTCCGCGCCAATTGGCTCGACGGCGATGACGTATTCGACGGCTGGCCGTGGCTCGGCCCCTGCCTGGGCGCCTTCTGGTCGCCGGAAGACGGCGCGGTCGATCCGGAAAATCTGGTGGCTGCCTTCCTGAGCGACGCCACCCGATTGGGTGCCCGGGTCGTCGCGGATACGATCGTGGGCCTCGATCATGACGGCAAGCAACTGCGCGGCGTCATCGGCGAGCGGCAGCGTTACACCGCCGGAACCGTCGTGATCGCGGCGGGAGCGTGGTCGGGGAGGCTGCAATCATTGCCGCGTCCGCTCTCGGTAGAACCGGTGCGCGGCCAGATGATGGCGTTTCCCTGGCCGGCAGGGGCGCGCCCGGCGATCGTGTACGGCGAGGGGTGCTATTTACTCCAACGCGGCGCCGAGATGCTGGTTGGGGCGACGGTCGAGCACGCCGGGTTCGACGCGAGCGTCACCGCCACCGGTCTCGCCGACCTGCACGATCGCGCCAGCGTCGTCTACCCAGCGCTTGCAGCGATGCAACCGCTGCGCGCGTGGGCGGGACTGCGTCCGGTGACGCCCGACGGACTGCCGATCGTCGGCGCCGAACCGCGCCTGCCGGGGCTCTGGTATGCCACCGGACACGGACGAAACGGGATTCTCCTCTCGGGAATTACCGGGGAGCTGATTGCGCGCGGCGTGTGCGGTGCGTCGGTGACCGAGGAACTGGACCCGTTCCGACCGACGCGCTTCTGGGATTGGTGACTGCGACACCACGCGGGCTGTCATCCGGAGCGAAGCGATGGATCCTAGCCGACTCCAGGCACCCGCCTGCCCCGTGCCCGCTCCTGCCAACGGCTGAACCAGTTCAGCTTCTTCGCCCCCGCAAATTCGAATTCGTTCAATCCCCGGGCGAAGAGCGGCAAACCGCCACTCATCATCGCGCCGGCCAATACCAGCGGGACTGCGACGCCGGCGTTCGCCCGAAATTCGGCGAAGGCGGTCGCCAGGGCCTGGACGCCGTCGAGAAATTGCGGCAGGCCGGCATACCCCGCCCACGTCACGACCGCGAGCACGGGAATCGTGGCGATCATCAGCGTCCGCCGCGACGTCAGCCACACCACGCTCACGCTCGCGAGCCAAGACCACCCGACCATCCATGCCCAGAGCGACAGGGCATAGCTCGACGTCGCTGGCGTACCGGTCACGGCGCGCGCCAGCACCCACACGGCAGCTCCCGGCGTGGCAAGCACGGCGATACCCAGGAGGTAACCCGCGCCGATGGTAATCGCCGGATGAGGTAGTTGCTGGATCCCTTCGAGGTGGCCCCGCGTGCGCGCGACGCTCAGCTGCAGCGCGATGCCGCCCGGGATCATCGCGGCGAGGATGCGCACGTACAACCGCGCGTATTCCTTCATCTCGTGAGTGCCAAACAGGAGCGCGGCAACGAACACGGCGAGGAGGATGAGACGGCGACGCGACTGCTCCGTGGCGAGTCGAATGCAGTAGCGCGCCACGGCGAGCATCGGCCCGCGTCCGATCGACGCAAGTTCACGCTTCGGCGGTGCGGCGCTCATCGGCACCGCCGCGGACGCGTCATAGGTGTAGCGTTCCAGCCCGGCGGCGAACACCGACACCGCAAGCCAGAAAAGCACCAGCGGAATTGCGAGCACGATCACGATCATGAGCGCGACCCCGATCGGTGCGGACAAGAACCCGGCGATCGGTTCGCCGACGCGCGTGAACGTGGTCTTGATGGCTTCCTTCACGGCGGGCGGCAGCATCGAGAGGACGAGCTGCGGGCCGATGACGATGGTCATCGGCAGCCACCAGAGACGGCGGAGATTCCACCGGATGTTCACCGCCATCATCACCCACATGACCGCGGTGAACAGCATCCAGACGACCAACGGGATGGCGACAGCGCCCACCAGCCGCACGGCACTGAACGCGTGGCCCCGGTCCACCGTGATGATGATCGGAAGCGACAATAGCAGGAGCGGCGAGGTGCGCACCGCAGCGCCGAAGAGGCGAGCGGTCGCAATCGCCCGGTGGTCGATCGGCAGCACCCGGTCGAATTCGAGGTGACCGAGGGTCTTGTCCGAGCGGAGGTCGCCAAGGGGCGTGAAAACAAGAATCATCCCGGCGAGCACACTCACGATAGCGGGCCCGACCGATGCCGCGTCCGAGAGCACGAACGCCAGCACGATCGCGGCCAGTGCCATGACCGCAAACCCCAGCATGCTCCGTCGCCCGCGCGCCACCTCGCGGTGGAAGAGCGCCCGGAACGCGCGCCAGTTCACGGCGTCGCCCGCAACACGTGGGCGACCAGTTCGGTGAGTCGCCCCGACGCGCGAGCCTCGGTGAGCCGTTCGCCCGGAATCTCGTCGACCAGTTGTCCCGCGCGCAGCAGCAGCGCGCGATCGCAGAGCGCTTCGACGTCCTCGAGCAAGTGGGACGAGAAGATCAGCGCGCGGTTGGGCGCGTTGGCGAAGCATTCACCGAGCAACCCGAGAAAGTCGAGGCGGACGACCGGATCGAGGCCGTTGGTCGGTTCGTCGAGCACCAGCAGGTCGGGACGATACGACTCGGCCGCGACGTACGCCGCCTTGACCGCCGTCCCACGCGACAGCGCCGCGATACGCTCACCAGCATCGAGGCCGAGTCGGCTGGTGAGGTCCTGCTGGTAAGCGGCATCCCAGGTGGGATAGCAGTCGGCGAGGAACGCGAACCACTCGCGGACCCGGAGCGCGCCGTCGGCCTGCGGCTTTTCGGCCGCAAAGCCGATTTTTGCGCGCCATGACGGCGGCGCGTCACGCGGCTCACGCCCGGAAATGAGGATTTCGCCCTGGCGTTCGCGGAGGCGGCCGGTGATCGCGCGAAGAAAGGTGGTCTTGCCAGCCGCGTTGGCGCCGAGGAGGGCCACCGTCTCGCCACCATGCACGGCGCACGACAGCGGACCGAGCGTGAAGGATGGGTACTGAACGACCAGGTTGTTGACGGCGAGGATCGGCAGAGCGGAGTCCATGAACCGAAAGCTAGCAGCGCCCCGTCGTCCCGAACGCAGCGAGGGATGACAGGACAGGACTCCGCCGACGCTAATGCTGCTTCATGCCGGCGGAGCCGAGTCGCGCCGTGATCGACACCCGCACGGAGCGTGGATCCGCTGCGTGGGTGTGCACGTCGTCCACGCCGGACAGTGGCTCGCCGGGCAAGCGGGAGGTGTAGAAGTAGTCGATTTCACTGACGCGGGAGTTGAACACGTTGAACACCGACACCCCGATATTCCACGTGTCGCTCAGGTTGTATCCCACGTCGGTGTAGACCAGGGACGTCGCCGGCGAAGTGACGCTGCCGTCCTGCGTCAACGGCCGCGGCCCGAAATACCGCAGCCGCACGCTGCCGCGCAGTCGGCGCAGCGGTCCCGCCAGGTCATGCACGGCGAGGCCGCCGTCGAACGTCGAGACCAGCGCTTCCGGAACGTACCGACCGTCAGGCTCGTTATCAGTGTAGCGCGTGTGCGACCAGGCGTAATCGGCGTCGACGGTGAGCCACCTGACCGGCGTGTAGAAATTGGCGAACTCGATGCCATAGCGCCGCGTCGGTCCACTCGGTGTGTTGGTGCCATCGTCCCCGGACCAGACCAGTTCGGAATTCAGGTCGAGCAGCCAGAACGAGATGGAACTCTGCAATCCTGGAATCAGGCTGGTGCGCGCGCCCAACTCGCCGCCCTTGCTCCGGGCGAGGGCGGTCGCCGGATTGACCGCCGCCGTCACCCCGCGGGCGTCGTTGCTGTGAAAGCCGAAGCCGCCGTTGAGGTATAACTCCGTCCTGGCCCACGGGCCGAAAATGACGGTGACCTTCGGGCTGAGCAGGGAGGCCTGCACGTTGCCCGAGTTGCCGCCCGACACGTTGCGAACGTCGAACCAGAAGGCGTCGCCACGCAGGCCGACGATGCTGCGAAACCACCCGTTCCAGTAGGTCCGGTTTTCGACGTATGGCGCCGCATTCGTTTCGATGATGCGATTGACGGTCGTTGTGCTCAGGCGGGTTTGGGCCTCGGAATGGTACAGTCCGTTGTCGATGTTGTCGTGGCGGACGTCGACCCCCACGGTGGTCTGCGTCGGCGCGCCGAAGAGCGTCCCGAGCCGCGTGTGGCTCGCCGCGGCACCGACGACGTAGCGGCGGTCCTGCTGCTCGATCTGATCGCCGTGCACGGGATCGTTGAGAAAGTAGGTGAAGTCCGAGAACAGGTGCAGGTCGTAGTGCAGACCGTAGGCCAGGACATGGGAGGTCGAGTTGGCGCCCTGCGTGCGCCAATCGGCCGTCAGCGAATACCGACCGCTCCGGCCGGCGTCGGTCGGATCGATGCTACCGAAACGACCGATGAGTCCCGCGGCGACGGCGCGATCCGGGATCTGATCGGTCGAACGCCAATCGTTGTGGTAGCCGAGAACCGTGAGGGTAAACCCAGCATGTTCGGTCCCCCGCGCGTACCGAAGGAGCCCACCGTACTTGCGTTCGTTGTCGCCCTGAGTCCACGGGCCGTCGTTGTGTTCGAACTCGCCGGCATACAACAGGTTGCCGGAGCCGATGTTGTTGGCGACGAGGGCGCGGCCATAGCCGAGTTGGCCACCATCGACGCGCAGGATCCCGGCGGGAAGCCGGTCGAAGTAGCGGACGTTGAACGCACCGGCTGATCCGAAATCGCCAACGTCGGCGTAGTAAGGCCCCTTCTTGAAATCGACTCGCTGGACCAGCTCCGGAATCAGGAAGTTCAGGTCGGCATACCCTTGACCATGGGCATGGCTGGTCATGTTCACTGGCACCCCGTCGACGCTGATCGCCAGATCGGTACCGTGGTCCAGGTTGAAGCCGCGCAGGAAGTACTGGTTGGCCTTCCCGCTGCCGCTGTGTTGCGTGACGATCACGCCGGGGATGTTCTCGACCACCTCGCCTGGGCGAAGCAGCGGGCGGAGCGCGAGATCGGCGGCGCCGACGGTTCCCTGATTGGGCGAGGCCGCCACGCCGACGAGATCGCTCACCCGCCCCGTGGCCACCAGGGTGTCGAGCCGGGGCAACGGCTTGCGGGCGGTGGCGGTATCGGGGACGCCGCCTTGCCCCCGAGCAGGCATGGCGCCACCGGCGACCAGACAGCTGAAGAGCAAACCGGACCGGACGCGCACGCCGTGGCTCCAAGGAGGGATTCGGAACTGGTACGTCGCGTCTCCCCGAATCGGATGTATCGGGCGGCCCCGAAATCCACCCACCAATCCGCGGCGTACTCCCCGTGCTTGCCGGACAACCGTCACCTCTTTCCAGGAGTCAACGCAGGATGAACCGCTTTCCCCGTACCGCGCGCCTCGGCCTTGCCGTGGCGATCGGCATCGCCGGTGTCATCGGAGCCCGCCACTTGGCGCACGCTTCCGACCATCAGGACACTGCCGATGTCGAGCTCAATCCGTCGCAGGACATGACGGACTTCTACGCCTTCCCAGGCGCCACCAACGATCGGATCACGCTGGTGCTCAACTCATGGCCGGTGATTACGCCTGCCCAGGCGAACACGGTCACGTTCGATCCGAACCTGCTCTACCAGATCAAGGTCGACAACACCGGTGACGCGGTGGAAGACAAGGTGCTGCAGATCACGTTTACCGGCACCGGCGCGAACCAGCAGGTGCAGGTGCGCGGCCCGTTGGTGCCATCGGTCAAGGGCGCAATGCAGAACGAGATCGCCAGTGATGCCCCCGTGGTCATGGGCGCGATCAACACCGTGCTTGGCACAGCGAGCGGCATCCAGGTGTACGCCGGCGTGCGTGACGATCCGTTCTTCATCGATCTCGAGCAGTTCTTCCGCATCCTGCCGGATCGCAAGCCCGTCACGGGCTCGCTTGCGGCATTGCCGTCCACGCCGACTGCCAGCGCGTTCCGCGCTCCGGGTCAGGCCGTCGACTTCCTCGCCGGCTTCAACGTCCTGTCGATCGTGATCGAGCTGCCAACGGCAATGCTCACGACCGGCGGCAACACCAAGATCGGTCTCTGGGGGACCATTTCCCGATGATGACAACCAATCAACTCGTGAGGACCGCTTCGATGAGCCGGTACCGCCTCGCCTTCGCCGCCGTCGCCTTGCTCGGCACTACGGCGTGCAACAGTGACAATTCGATGACGACCACCACGCCGACCCGGATGTACAACCAGGTGCAGCGCCTCGGCAATCCACTGGTGAGCGAGGTCTTCCTGGCCAAGCGCAGTCATGCCACGCACGGCAGCACCGGACCGTCGCAGGACGTGAGCCTGATCAAGTCTGAAATGATCTCGTTCGTGGCGACCGTCGCCGGTCGCAACGCCACGGTGCAGAACACGCTGGCCGCGGTCCTGTTGCCCGACATGCTGATCGTGCAGACCGACAAGGCGCAGTCCACGGCCGGCTGGCTGAGCTGGGCGCTGGCGAACGGCTGGGGCGGCCGCAAGCTGTCCGATGACGTGGTGGATGCCGGGCTGTCGGCGATCTTCGGATCGCTGCTCGACCCAAGCAACACCTCGCCGGGATTGGCGACCGATAACGTCGCCAGCGATTCACCCTTCCTGACCACGTTCCCGTACGTGGCCCCGGCAAACCGTTGAGCCGGTATCCTACCATCGGCTTCGTGGTTGCGGCGCTCGCGCTGGTTGCGGGCGCCGCCGCCACGGCGCGGTCGGTCGCGGCGAAGCCCGCGACGCCGCGCTACGACATCGTCGCCGAGCGCGCCATGCGCGATGCGGACATTGCCTTCTACCAGCAACGCGCGCTCCGCGACCCCACGGGCGCCCTCGACCATCTCCACCTGGCAGCGTTGTACCTGCAGCGCGCCCGCGAGCGGGCCACTCCGGCCGATATCGGCCGCGCGGAGGCGGAAGCGCGCATCTCGCTCGCGAACCGCCGTGCGCACAACGGTGAGGCGTGGCACGAACTCGCCCTGGCACAGGTCGGCCAGCACAAATTCCTCGAGGCACGCGCATCAGCCGAGTCGCTGCTCGCGGGCGACGCGAGCGCCGCCGGTCCGCGATCTCTCCTCGGCGAAATCGACCTTGAACTGGGTCGGTACCTCGAGGCCGACACCATCTTCACTGCCCTCGATCGCAATGCGGCCGAGCCGCCGGTGCTGGCCCGCGTCGCGCGCTGGGCCTCGTTGCGGGGCAATTCGGAGCACGCGCGCAACCTGCTGATCAGCGCCCGTGAGAAGGCGCATCGCCGTGCCGGGACCCCCGCCGAGCAGATCGCATGGTACGACCTGCGGCTCGGTGAAATGGCGCTGGCCACGGGCCAGCTTGCCGATGCGTCGAGCCGCCTCGCGATGGCGCGTGACGTTGCACCCGACGATCCGCGCGTGCTGCTCGCGCTGTCACGGCTCGCGCTGGCAAGGCGCGACGGCACGAAGGCACTCCGTTTCGCCACCGATGCGATGAACGCCGGCGAAGACCCGCTTGCCTTCGCGCTGGCGAGTGACGCGCACCTGCTCCTCGGCGACGCGACGGACGCCGAACGGATGTTCCGCGCCTTCGAGACGGCGATCACCGCCGCGCCGCCGAGTGCCTGGCATCGGCAGTGGCGGTTGGAACTACTCGACCGCGGCCGACAGGTTGACGCCGTGCTCGCGCAGGCCACGGACGAACTTGCGACTCGCCCGGACGTCTACGGCTGGGACCAGTACGCGTGGGCGCTGCACCGGGCAGGCCGCGACCCGGAAGCCCGCAGGGCGATGCGCGAGGCGCTCAAGTGGGGCACCGAGGACGTGATGCTCGCGGACCACGCCAGGGCACTCAGCGTGTCACGATGATCGGGCGATTCATCGGGGTGGGGTTCCACCACATCGTCGCACTCGACGCGCTCGATCACCTGCTCTTCCTGCTCGCACTCGCCGCGTGCTACCGCCCGCGCGATTGGCGCCACGGGTTGACCGTGGTCAGTGCCTTCACGGTCGGTCACAGCCTGACGCTCGCGCTCGCGACGCTTAATGTGATCCGGTTTCCCACCCGCCTCGTCGAGTTCCTGATCCCGTGCACCATCATACTCGCGGGTGCGGAGAACCTGTTCGACCGCCGCAGCCGGCCCGCGGGCTGGCTCCGCCCGGCGCTCGCGGGACTCTTCGGCCTCGTCCACGGTGCCGGCTTCGCCACCACGCTCCGCGACCTGTTCGACGGCAGCGTCGTGTTGCCGTTGCTGAGCTTCAACATCGGGATCGAGTTGGGACAGGCGCTCGTGTTGACGGTGATGATCTCGATGCTGACCATCGCCGATCGGCTGCTGCGCGCGCCGGCTGGTGACGCGAACCACGCCCTCGTGTGGCGCATCCGGATGACCTCACTCGCCGCCGCCAGCGTCGCGCTCGTGATGGCGGCAGAGCGAGCCCCGTGGTGAACACGCGCCGCGCCGGGTGGCTCGTCGTGCTCGCGTTGATGCTCACCGCATCACGGTTTCATCCGATCCACGCCGCGCGCGTCGAACTTGATGCCGCGCCGGACGGCGCTGTGCATGCCGTCATACACGTTTACCGCGACGACTTTCCGCCCACGGCGAAACTGCCCGACATCGCCAGTTACCTCGACCGGGTCCTGGTCCTGACCGATGCGCGAGCGGTCCGGGTGCCGCTTCACCCCACCGACATGATACCCGAGGGGGATCGCCTGAGGATTTCGCTGGTGGGCAAGGCCGTGGGCGGCCTGAGCCGGGGCCATATCGCGCTCACCCTGCTGCAGGAACGCTTTTCCGACCAGGTCAACGTGGTCGACGCCCGGGTGCAGGGCCGCCGGGCGCAACTCGTCTTCCTCCGTGGCGATGGTCCGCAGGCGCTGCCGTGATACAACGCGCTTGTGAGGGTGCCTCCCGGCCCGGTAATATTGCGGACCGTGTCAGGCCGTTCATCACCACAGGAGTGGCCCCGTTCCCGAGATGGCACCGACCGCCGCCGCCCCGACGCAACCCGACGATGCTCCGCTCATCGAGGCAATGATGCGCGGAGACCAGGCGGCCATGTCGACGTTGTATGATCGATACGCGGCGGGTGTCCTCGGCCTCGCCCTGCGCATTACGCGCGAGCGTGCCGACGCGGAGGACGTCGTGGTCGACACCTTCGCGCAGGTCTGGCGCGACGCATCCCGGTTCCAGGCCCAGCGCGGATCGGTGGCATCGTGGCTCGCCACCATTGCGCGCAGCCGCGCGCTCGACCTGCTGCGTTCGCGCGGGCGACGGAACCGGCTCGACGACGCCGCCGAGGCCGAAGTCAGCGCGTCACCACCGGCGATGGGGACCGCCACGCCGTCGCCAATGTCGGCGCTCCTCGCCGACGAACGCTCCCGCCGGGTGCAGGCCGCGCTCGCGACGCTGCCCGCGCCGCAGCGTTCGGCGCTTGAACTCGCCTATTTCGAGGGTCTGTCGCAGAGCGAAATCGCCGAACGCCTCGATGAGCCGTTGGGAACGGTGAAAACCCGGATGCGCCTGGGCTTGCGCCGCTTGCGGGAATTGCTCGCGCCGCTGGGACCGGGAGGGACGGCATGAGCGACACACCGATCGAACCGCTGCGCGACCTGGTCGAGGACTACGCCCTCGGGGTACTCGACGA
Organism: Gemmatimonadota bacterium; assembly: GCA_025357945.1. GTDB lineage: Bacteria > Gemmatimonadota > Gemmatimonadetes > Gemmatimonadales > GWC2-71-9 > Palsa-1233. Next base: position 15,219 of record JANYLJ010000044.1, on the reverse strand, counting down.
CGGACAGCGCGCCGCGTTCGAGGCCCGCTTGGACGCCGACGCCGACCTGCGCAAGGAACTGGCGGCAACACTCGACACACTCGGCGCGCTTGCCTTGAGCACACCGGCGGCGCCAACGCCGGAGCTGAAGCGTCGCGTGATGACGCGGATCGCCGAGGCGGCGCCGAGCGGCGCCAAGGAACTCCCGTTCCCCGCCTCGGCCAGCCGGTCGCGAGCGCCGCTCTGGTTTGGCGCGGCACTCGCCGCCTCGCTCGCCTTGGTGGCCAAGCTCTCCGTCGACCTTCGGGATGCACGCCACGACGCCGCGGCTGCGCAACTCGCCGTGAACGACGGTCACCGATCGCTGGCCCAGCGCGACTCGCTGATCGCGCAGCTGACCGATCCGGCCACGGAGACGGTCACGCTGGCCGCAACCGGTGCCGCCAAGCCGGTGATCCGGGTCTACGTCAACCGGGCGCGCCGGACGATGATGCTGTCGGCAGGGTTGCTTGACACCCTGCCGGTTGGGCGGGCGTACCAGGTGTGGTTCATCGTGGACGGCAAGCCGGTTCCGTCGGTTACGTTCCGTCCGGATGCGGCGGGTCTGGCGCTCCTCCGCGAGCTGCCGATGCCGGCAGGCGCGGTGGCCGCCACCGCGATCACGCAGGAACCTGAGGCCGGCTCGGCCGCCCCGACAACGCCGGTGCTGTTCGTCGGCAAACTCGCAACGGAGTAACGCTGATGCTGACGCTGCTGTCGCTGCACCTGATCGCCGGACCGACCCCGGTGCCGGTGCGCGCCCCGATGCACTTCACGATCGTGGCAAAGACGAGCACACAACTCGATCTCTCGGCGATGGGTGCGCCGGCGCAGGACATCGTGATGACCGTTTCCGGGTTTGTGTCGGTGATGATCACCGATACGGTCGGCGGCAAGCTGGCCAGCATTGTCGTTGACTCGAGCCGGTTCGATGCGGGAATGTTTACCACCCAAATGCCGCCGGCGATGACCGCGAGCTCCCAGGGCACAGTGTTTCACGTCTACCTCGTGAACGGCAAGGCGAACGCCCCGATCAGTGCGACGCCGGTGAGCGTCCAGTCGGCGCAGCTCGTACCAGGGATTGAACTGATGCTGGCCGGCATGCGGCCAACCAGGCTGGCCGAGAGCTGGGTGGATACGACGAAGAGCGACACTGCCTTGGCCGAGGGCAGCGCGGCGTCGACCCGAATTACGACCTGGACGGCAACGGCTGGCAACGACGGTCGGATGCAGACCGATGGGACCTGGGCGGGAACGACGACCGTCGGCGCGGGTCCGATGAAGCTTGAAATGCAGATGACCGGCGTGGTCCACGTCACCGGTATGCCAGGTGCATTGAGCGAGACCGGCCGGTCGACCGGAAACGGGCAGGCCAACATGAACATGGGCGGCAACTCGATCCCGATGAAGGTGACCACCGAAGTGAGCGCTTCAGCGACGCCGTAGGTCCGCGGCCGCCGACCCTCCGGCCGAAATCAGCAGTGCGTGGCGCGTCCCTCACCGGGCGCGCTATCTTTATGGGCTGGCGCCGGAACGACTCGGCATGTCAACCCTTTGCAGGATATGGAGTTCGGGTGGCCGCACCGCTTGTCCAGCTGACCCGCGCAACGCCCGGATCCCCGCCCTCGCCGCCGGCCACCCCGGCGCTGTTGTTCACGCCGGTACGCAAGCCGTCCTGGCTCAAGGTCAAAGCCCCGGGTGGACCGAGCTACCTCCATATCAAGACGATGATGCGGGAGCTCGGCCTGCATACCGTCTGTGAAGAGGCGCGCTGCCCCAACATCGGCGAGTGCTGGGAGCACAAAGCCGCCACCTTCATGATCCTGGGTGACGTGTGCACCCGGAACTGCGCCTACTGTGCCGTGTCCCATGGCACACCGAAGGCGTTCGACCCGGCCGAGCCGGTGCGACTGGCCGACGCGGTGGCGCAGATGGGGCTCGAGCACGTGGTGATCACGTCAGTCGATCGCGACGACCTGGAGAATGGCGGCGCCGAGGCGTTTGCCGGATGCATCACCGAGATCAAGCGACGGATGCCCGACACGTCGGTGGAGGTGCTGATCCCTGACTTCAAGGGATCGGAGCGCGCACTCCGGATCGTGATGGACGCCCGGCCGGACATCCTGAACCACAATCTCGAGACCGCGGAACGACTCTATCGCCTGGCGCGCCCAGGTGGCCGGTATGACAGGGCGCTCGCACTGCTTGCCCAAGCGCGCGCGATGAACGCCGCCGCGCTCACCAAGTCCGGCATCATTCTCGGCATGGGTGAGGAGTGGGACGAGATTGTCACCTGCCTGCGCGACCTGCGCCGAAGCGACGTGAACATCGTGACGATCGGGCAGTACCTGCGACCGTCGGACGGGCACCTGCCGGTGGTGCGCTATTACACGCCCGAGGAGTTCAACGAACTCGCCGAGATCGGCAGGCGGATGGGGTTCACCCACGTGCAATCATCACCGCTGACGAGATCGTCGTACCATGCGTGGGAACAGAAGATGGCCGCGAGCGCTCAATGAGGACGCACTTATGGAAGTAACGCAGGCCCCCGCGCGCGCAAAGCGGCGCGGCCCAGACGCACCGTTCGCGAACCAGTACCACGCGTGGCTGCGAACGATGGTGTTGATCCGGCACTTCGAGGAGAAGGCCGGTGAGGCGTATGCCCTGGGACAGATCGGCGGGTTCTGCCACCTGTATATCGGCCAGGAAGCGGTCGCCGTGGGAACCCTCGCCGCGCTCCGACCGGACGACTACGTCATCAGTGCGTACCGCGAACATGGCCAGGCGCTGGCCCGCGGCATGACGCCGCGCTCCGTCATGGCGGAACTCTTCGGCAAGGCGACCGGCTGCTCCAAGGGCAAGGGCGGGTCGATGCACCTGTTCGATGCGTCGATCAACTTCATGGGTGGTCACGGCATCGTGGGCGGCCAGATTCCGCTCGGTGCGGGGTTCGCCTTTGCGGCGAAGTACCGTGGCACCGACCAGGTTTCGCTGACGTACTTTGGCGAGGCGGCCGTGAACATCGGCTCGTTCCATGAGGCGCTGAACATGGCGGGGCTGTGGAAGCTGCCGGCGATCTTCGTCATCGAGAACAACGGCTACGGCATGGGGACCGCGCTCAAGCGCGCATCCGCGATCACCGAGTTGTACCGGCGCGCCGCCAGCTACGGCATGCCCGGTGTGGAGGTGGACGGCCAGGACGTCGTCGCCGTGAAGCAGGCGACCGACGACGCGGTGGCCCATGCCCGCGCCGGCGCGGGTCCGACCTTGCTGGAGATCAAGACGTTTCGCTACGTCGGCCATTCGATGTCGGATGCGGCGAGCGGCACCTATCGCAGCAAGGAAGAACTCGACTCCTCGCGCCAGCGCGACCCGATCGTGCTGCTCGAGATGCGGATGCGCGAACTCGGCATGCTCGACGACGACAGCGTCAAGAAGCTCGAGGCGGAAGTCATTGAAGAAATCGCCGACGCCGTCAAGTTCGCCGAAGAGTCGCCCGAACCGGAACCCGGCGCGCTCTGGACCGACGTGTACGCGCCGGCGACGACCTGATGGCGGTCCTCACCTACAGGGACGCCCTCAACGCGGCCCTCCGCGAGGAAATGCATCGCGACGAGAACGTCTTTCTCATGGGCGAGGAGGTCGCGGAATACAACGGCGCCTACAAGGTGTCGCGCGGCCTGCTCGAGGAATTCGGCCCGCGCCGCGTGGTCGACACCCCGATCGCGGAGCTGGGATTCGCCGGCATCGGGGTCGGTGCCGCGATGGTCGGGCTGCGGCCGGTGATCGAAATGATGTCGATGAACTTCGCGCTGCTCGCGATCGACCAGATCGTGAACGCCGCGGCAAAGATCCGCTACATGAGCGGCGGCCAGATCGGCTGCCCGCTCGTGATGCGCGGCCCGGGCGGCGCGGCACTGCAACTCGGGGCACAGCACAGCCAGGCGTTCGAGAGCTGGTACGCGCACATCCCCGGCTTGAAGGTCGTGATGCCGGCCACGCCGGCCGACGCCAAGGGCCTGCTCAAGGCGGCGATTCGCGACGACAACCCGGTCGTGTTCATCGAAGGCGAGATGCTGTACAACATGAAGGGCGAGGTGCCCGACGGCGAGTACGTGATCCCGCTCGGCCGGGCGGACATCAAGCGGGCCGGCAACGACGTCACCATCATCTGTCATTCCAAGACGGTCGCGCCCGCCCTGAACGCGGCGAAGACGCTGTCGGAGGAAGGGATCGATGCGGAAGTGATCGACCTGCGCACGATTCGCCCGCTCGATCACGAGACGATCCTCGCGTCGATCGCCAGGACGAATCGCGTCGTGGTCGCCGAAGAGGGCTGGGGCTTCGCCGGCGTGGGCGCCGAAGTGGTCGACGTGATCCAGCGTGAGGCATTCGACGCGTTGGACGCGCCGATCATCCGGGTGCACCAGGCCGACGTGCCGATGCCGTACAACAAACACCTCGAGAAGGCCGCCAAAGCGGATGCGACGAAGATCGTCGCGGCCGTCCACCAGGTCTGCTACCGGAACTGACAACATGGCGACCAAAGTCGTAATGGAAGCGCTGTCGCCCACGATGGAAGAAGGCCGCCTCGTGGAGTGGAAGAAGAACACCGGCGACGCCATCGCCGTGGGCGACGTGCTGGCCGATGTCGAAACAGACAAAGCCGTCATGGAACTGGTGGCGCGCGCTGCGGGGACACTGATCAACCAGGCGGTCCCGGCGGGTGCGACGGTGCCGGTGGCTGCGGTGGTGGCGTGGATCGGCGCGGCAGGCGAAGCGATTCCGGGCGCTGGCGCCCCGGCCGCAGCGCCAGCGCCGGAACGACGAGCGGACCGTCCACCCGTTGTGACCGAGGCCACCCTGGGCGTACCGGGCGTGGCGTCACCGGGAGCGACTGCCCGCATCGCGCCGACAGCAGGGTCGCCCGCGGCACCGGTCGGACCTGCGGCGACCGATGCGCCGCGTGGCGACCCTGCTGTCGGCGCGGTCAGTCCTGATGGCCGCATGAAGGCATCGCCGCTTGCCCGGCGTATCGCCGCTGACAAGGGCCTTGACCTTGCCGGCGTGGCCGGCTCCGGCCCCGAAGGCCGGATCATCAAGCGTGACGTCGAACAGATGAGCGTCGCGTTGGCGCCTCGTACCATCGCGCCGAGCGGCGAGGCGTTCTCGGACGTGCCGGTCTCCCAGATGCGGAAGACCATCGCCAAGCGCCTGGTTCAGTCGATCGGGCCGATACCGACCTACTACCTGACCGCCGAAGCCGATATGGAACGGGCCCACGAGGCGCGCGAGGCGCTGCTGGCCCGGGACGAAACGAGCAAGTTCTCGTTCAACGATTTCGTGATCCGCGCCGCCGCCGCCGCACTCCGGCTCCATCCGTGGGTCAACGCGTGGTGGCTGGACGACCGAGTGCGCCAGTGGCATGACGTGCACATTGGCGTAGCGGTCGCAATCGATGAGGGACTGATCACGCCGATCGTGCGTCATGCGGACCAGAAGACGCTCCGCGAAATCGCCGCCGAGGTCCGCGAACTCGCCGGTCGAGCGCGGGAGAAGAAGCTCAAGCCGGAGGAATACACTGGTGCGACCTTCTCGATCTCCAACCTCGGCATGTTCGGCATCGAGGAGTTCACGGCGATCATCAACCCGCCTGAGGCGGCGATTCTCGCCGTGGGCCGCATCGGACAGAAGGCCGTGGTGGTGGATGGTACGGTCGCGGTCCGGCGCCGGATGCGGATTACGATGAGCTGCGATCATCGCGTGATCGATGGTGCCACCGGAGCCGCGTTCCTCAAGACGCTGGTGGGGATGCTCGAGAATCCGCTCGCGTTGGTGTGGTGACAACACGGTCGCCGGAGGCGACGATGGTACAAATGACTTCTCGCTGGAGATCATCGCGTGGCAAATAGTTCGTTCGACGTCATCATCATCGGCGGTGGCCCCGCCGGGTATCCGTGCGCCATTCGCGCCTCGCAACTCGGCCTGACGGTGGGCCTGGTGGAACGCGACAAGATGGGCGGCGTCTGCGTCAATATCGGCTGCATCCCGACCAAGGCGCTGCTCTATAGCGCGTTCACCGCCAACATGATCCGCAAACAGGCCAAGGATCTCGGTATCGAGGTCGGCGAAGTCAAGGTCGACTACGGGGTCGCCATGCGCCGTTCGCGGAAGGTGGCCGACCAGAATTCCAAGGGCGCCGATTTCCTGATGAAGAAGAACAAGGTCACCGTCATCAAGGGCACCGGCGTGCTCACGTCGGCGACGACGGTGCAGGTTGGCAGCGACACGCTGACGGCCACGAAGGGTGTGGTGCTCGCCACCGGATCGCGCACCAAGGGGATTCCGCAGGTCGGACTCGAGATCAACAAGACGTCCGTGATCAGTTCCGACGAGGCACTCTTCCTGGAACAGGTGCCGAAGACACTCGCGATCGTCGGCGCCGGTGCGGTCGGGTCCGAGTTTGCCGACATCTTCCACGCCTTCGGTTCACAGGTCACATTGATCGAGGCACTGCCGCGCATCCTGCCGGTGGAAGACGCCGATTCGTCGGACGTGATCGCCAAGAGCTTCAAGAAGCGCGGTATCAACGTGCTGGCGGGCGTCAAGGTCGTGAAGGCCGAGGTCACGGACAACAGCGTCACGTTGCAGCTCGAGGTGGCCGGCAAGGCGCAATCGGTGACGGCCGACAAAGTGCTGATGGCCGCCGGACGCGCGGTGAACACCGAGAACATCGGCCTCGAGAAGGTGGGTGTCAAGCTGACCGATCGCGGCTTCATCCAGGTGGATCCGACGACACTGCAGACGACCGTGAAGGGCGTCTACGCCGTCGGCGACGTGGCCGGACCGCCGATGCTTGCCCACAAGGGCACCCGCGAAGGCGAGCACGTCGCCGAGGTGATCGCCGGACACACGGTCAAGGCGATCGACTACACCAACGTGCCGAGCGTGACGTACTGCCATCCCGAAGTAGCCAGCGTCGGCCTCACCGAAGAACAGGCGACGGCGAAGGGGATCGACTTCCAGGTCGGCCGATTCCCGTTCTCCGCCAACGGCCGTGCCAGGGCGACCGATGAGACGGAAGGATTCGTCAAGATCATCCGGGGGAAGCAGTACGGCGAGATCCTCGGTGCGCATATCGTCAGCGGCCATGCATCGGAGCTGATCGGCGAGCTGGTCATGGCGCGGACGAACGAGTACACCGTCGAAGAGATCGACCTCGCCATCCATGCGCATCCGACGCTGTCGGAGGCGATCGGCCAGGCCGCGCTGGATTCGATGGGACGCGCGATCGACATGTGATGCCGTCCGACGAACCCGAGTTCTCGCCGGTCCCATCCGACGCGCCGACCGAAGACCGCATCGGCACGGCGATGCTGTCGATGGGGTCGGCGGCGGCGGCGTCCGTCACGTGGTTCGCGATCCTCACGTTCATCGGCGCGCGACTCGCGGCCGGCTCCACCGCACAATCCGTCGCGCAGATCAATCCCAACGCGGGCTACGTCAACTTCCTGGTGTACGGCGCCGTGCTCGGGCTCGGGCTAACGGGTGTGAGCGCATGGTTGTTGCTCGCACCAATTCCGTCGACCTACCGTCGCGGCGCCCTCGCCATGGTGGCCGCACTCGGCGGCACGTCGCTCGCCATGGTCGCGACGTACATGGTCGATCAACTGATCGGCCGGATGGCCCTGATCGGGCTCGCCGTCTTTTCCCTTGCCATCGCCTTCTGGCTCGGCCGGCGTGCCGTTGTGAGCGGCCAATAGTGCGCCCGCTCGACGTGGTCGACCTCGGCCGCCGTCGGTATCACGACGTGCTTGAGCTGCAGCGCGCGCTGCGACTCGGCCGGATCGACGGCTCAGTCCCGCGCGACGTCCTGCTACTGGTCGAGCACGACCCGGTGTACACCCTCGGTCGCGGCACGCACGAGGCGTCGCTGCCCTTCCCCGCCGAGACGCTTCGCGCGCTCGGCGCCGACGTGGTCGAGATCGAGCGCGGCGGTGATGTCACGTGGCACGGTCCGGGCCAGTTGGTCGGCTACCCGATCATCCACCTGTCGGAGCACCGCGAAGACCTGCACTGGTACTTGCGCAGGCTCGAGCAGGCGCTGATCGACGCACTCGCCGAGCTCGGCATCCCGGCCGAACGCAATCCGGGCAAGACGGGTGTGTGGACGCGCGGCCGCAAGATCGCCAGCATCGGCATCCACGTGAAGCAATGGGTCACGCTGCACGGCTTTGCCCTCAACGTCGTTGCCGACCTCAGCTGGTTCGACTCGATCGTGCCGTGCGGAATCCACGGCGTCGGCATGACCTCCGTCCGGCGCGAACTTGATGCCGGAGAATCGGACGTTGTGCTGGAGCACCGAACCCGGGAAGCGGTGGTCGCGTCGTTCGGCCGAGCGTTCGGATTGGAACCTCACCTCGGGGCATTGCCCGCTACGATGGCAGCGTTCGCCGCGCAAGGCCCGCACCACGACGAGCGCGGCGCGTTCGCCACACTTGCTATCGCTCGCCCGACCGGAAATCCTTAGGGCCATGGCCGAACCGCTGGACCTCGCCCGTATCGCTGCAACCGCAGACGAGAAGATCGCCGCCATATTGCGGGCGGCCGGGTCATGGGCGTCAGAGGCACCGCCGCAGCTGACACCACCGATCCGCGCGGTGTGCGTTCGCCTGGCCGAGATGGTCGCCGACCAGCGACACTATCTCGCGCCCCTGCCCGAGCCGCAGGAATCGGAACGCAAGGCGATGCTGACCGAGGTCGCCGATCGCCTCCGCAGCGGCCCGATCGCACGCGAACTGAAGGAACACCTCGATGCCCTCGCCGAAATGGAGTTGCGTGCGACGGGATCGTGGTCGCTCGTGGCAGCTGCGCAATCGGAGTGGGTGCAGACCGCGATCGATTTCCTCCAGAAGAAATCGCTCGACGTTCCGGTCGCGGATCGTCCCGACGAATACTGGGCGGACGATGTGGTCGCCGGTGTCATCGCATCGGTGAAAGGTATCATCGGCGCCGACGACCTGTATTCGCGTATCGAAGCACAGTATGCCGGCAAGGGACGTCCGCCGGTGCCACGCGACGACGGATAAACCTTTCCCGGGAGATTCCAATTCGTACCAACCTCGTCGATTCGCTGAAGTGGATCAACGAACATGGCCTGTGGGAAATGACGCAGACCGTGGTGCTGATCGGCTCGGTGCTGGTCGGCGTCAAGCTCTTGTTCTTCCCGCGAACCCGCGTGCGGCACCTGAATTTCGCCACCCGGATCCGACAGGGTGATGCCGAGTTCCCGCTCCGTCTCGATCTCGAGATTCGCAATCTCACCGGGCGAACAGCAGTCATCTCGAACGCCTGGTTCGAGTTCGGCAAGCTGCGGCCCGATGCGCGCGCCCAGGGCGATACGCCGTCTGGCGAGTTCGAGGTGAAGTTCCCGGGACCGGACGGCCGCACACTGACCGAAGTCGAGTACCTCGTGCGCACCAAGGAGTCGCTGTTCACGTACGTCCCGCTCGACCCCACACAGACCACGCAGGAAGCCGAGGCGGCGCTCGCCGCGCACAAGGTGGGTCGGATCACCTGCACGGTGACATGGCTCGACGAGAAGCCCCGCAGCCAGCAACTGCGACGCAAGTTGTGACAGAAAAGGCACGACAATCGTCATAGAAGCGCCATAGAGGCATGGTCCGACCTTCGCAGCTTCACGCCTTCAGAGAGAGTGCGCCATGACCGGTGAAAATCTGCTCGTCTTCCTGTTGATCGGCATCATCTCAGGTTTCCTGGCCGGCAAGATCATGAAGGGGAGCGGCTTCGGCCTGCTCGGTGATCTGGTGGTCGGCATCATCGGCGCCTTCCTGGGCGGCTGGCTCTTTGCCACGCTCGGCGTCGGCATCGGCGGCGGGATCATCGGCTCGATCATCGTCGCCACCATCGGCGCCATGCTCCTGCTGTTCCTGATCCGGTTGATCAAGCGGGCCTGAGGTCGGCGGGCGATCGTTTGATTTCGGCATCTATTCGGTAAACTACACCGACCGTTTTGAGTTCAACCCTGTCCGATTCAGGCTCCCATGGCGCTCAAACAGCTGACTCCCGTGCTCATCGTCGACCAGGTCGAACCGTGCCTTCAGTTCTGGGTGGATCGCTTCGGCTTCACCGCAACCAACCAGGTCCCTGGCCCGGATGGGTCGCTGGTTTTTGCCAGCGTCGACAAGGACGGAATCGAGGTGATGTACCAGACGCGCGCCAGCATGATCGCCGACGCACCGGAGCGTGCGGCCGAGCTCAACGGACGCTCGATCGTGCTTTTTGTCACGGTCGATGATTTTGATGCGACTGAGCAGGCTCTCGCCGGTGCGCCAGTCGTGAAGCCACGCCATCAGACGTTTTATGGCAGCACCGAGATCTACGTGCGCGAGCCCGGCGGCCACACCGTCGGGTTTGCCCAGGCCGGGTGACCATGTCGCGCGCGTTCGCTCCAAAGGACGACCCACCCGATCCGCCTCGCGCAACGTACGCGCTGCCTCCTCGCGATGACGCGGGCTACGATGCGGCCGCGGCCGCCGCGCTGCTGCACGGCGCCCGCGTTGGCGACACTGCCACGGCAGAAGAAGCCACCGGCTATGGCTGGGGCGAACCACGATTGCGCCCGCACGTCGAACGGATACTGCAACGAGCGATTGGCGACGGCGATGAGCGGCTGGAGCAGGTCGCCGAGCGTTTCCTGAAGCAAGGTCGACCGCGATAGGCGAACGCAACACCGACAATTTTCGTCATACCAGTTGTCATCCAGGCGTCATGAAGCGTGACGCTCTTGACCTGCGTTGTGCCGTGCCCGACATTGCGGCAGCCTCGGATCCCCCGCCGGACCGAGCTCCCCTCGCAACACGAGCTGTCGGAGATCGAATGGGTCACTCCCGTCCGTGGAAACTGCTTGCCATCGTCCTGTCTCTTGCCGCGACGCGCGCCAAGGCACAGGCGGTGACCGACGTCAAGATGGCCATACCGCCGACACCGCACGCGCCGGTACACGTGAACGTTGATTCGGCCACACACCACGTGGTCATCACGACGGGACCGTGGACACTGCCGCCGATGCTGATGGACGGCGACATGCCGATGATGATGATGGGCGGCAACATGGGTGGCAGCCACGAAGCACACCAGGAGCAGACCCTGGTGCGGTTCCCGTGGCCGCAGGATATGTGGTTGCGCGGCTTCAAGCTCACGATCACCGACAGGAACGGTCAGGTGATGCCGCAGCGCACCATGCATCACATGGAGTTCGTCAACTTCGACCGGCGCCAGCTGGTGTACCCGTTGGCCGAACGCGTCCTCGGCATTGGCGAAGAAACCGCCGGCATCAAGATGCCGAGAACGATCGGCGTCCCGATGGATGCCGGCCAGGAAGTCGGTGTTTTCCTGATGTGGAACAACGACACCGGTCACGAGCTTGATGGGATCAACCTCCGTTTCGAACTGATCACGGCACCCCGCAACCTGACACCGCGGCCAGTGGCCGTGCTCCCGTTCAAGGTGGACGCCAACAATCACCCGGGCCTGCCGGACTCGTACGATGTGCCGCCCGGCGGCAGTTCGAAGTCATACGAATTCACCGTGCCGGTGAGCGGCCGTCTGCTCGGCGCCGGCGGTCACATGCACGACAACGGTGTGGAAATGCGTCTGGAAGACGTGCAGTCCGGCAAGGTGCTCGCGCGGGTGCACACGCTGCACAACGCCGCGGGCGACGTGATTGGCGTGTCGCGCCAGTTGCTGGCAATCAAGGGACGCGGACCGCACCTGCGCGCCGGTCATCCGTACCGCATGGTCTCGGTCTACGAGAACAAGACGAACGAGCCGATCCACGGCGTGATGGGTGTGCTCGGCGGCTTGTTCGCGCCCGACGACATCCGCGAGTGGCCGAAGGTCGACAAGACGAGCAAGGATTACCTGCTGGACATTTCGCTGGGGCCGGACTTCAGACAGCCCGGCGAGCTGCAGCTGATCACGATGTTCGGCGCGCGATAGCGGCCGGGTGAAGGTTGTCGGGGGTGAGTTGGTCGCCTAGTCTTCCGGGTCCCCCTGTTCGAGGCCCGGATCCGCCGACTCAGCCGTAACCTCACCGTCCAGGTCCTCGTCGCCATCGGGTGCGGCGCGCTGCTCGGCGCGCTCGCACCCGCGACCGCCGCCAGGATGCGGCCGTTGGGCGACACGTTCATCAACCTCGTCAAGATGGTCATCACGCCGGTGATCTTTCTCACCGTCGTGCTCGGCATCGCCAGAACCGGCGACCTCAAGCGCGTCGGCCGGGTGGGCCTCAAGGCGCTGATCTACTTCGAAATCGTGACCACGTTCGCGCTGGCGATCGGCTTGATCGTCATGAACGTCGTACGTCCGGGGGCAGGCATCGACGCCACGCGGATTCCGCTGGCGGACGTGACGCAGTACACCACGTCGGCCGCGAAGCTTTCGCTGGTAGACTTCCTGGCGCACATCGTCCCGTCGAGCGTGATCGGGGCCTTCGCCCAGGGCGAGATCCTCCAGGTGGTGTTCTTTTCGGTGCTCTTCGGTGTCGCGGTCGCCTCGCTCGGCGACGTTGGACAGCCCGTCGTGCGCGGGCTGGAGTACCTGGAAGTCATCTTCTTCAAGATTGTCGCGATCGTGATGCGGGTTGCTCCGATCGGTGCATTCGGCGCGATGGCGTTCACGGTGGGGAACTTCGGCCTCGGTTCGCTGCTCACGCTCGGTCGCCTGATGCTCTGCGTGTACCTCACGATGGCCGTGTTCATCTTCGTGGTGCTCAATCTTGTCGCGCGCGCGTTCGGCTTCTCGCTGTGGAAGCTGCTGGTGTACATCCGCGATGAAATCATGGTCGTCCTCGGGACCGCCTCGAGCGAAGCCGTGCTCCCCCGGCTCATCGACAAGCTGGAGCGATACGGGTGCGGGCGTGCGGTGGTGGGTCTGGTGGTTCCCGCCGGATACTCGTTCAACCTCGACGGCACCTCGATTTACCTTTCGATGGCGACGCTCTTCATTGCCCAGGCGTACGGCGTTCACCTTTCGCTCGCGCAACAACTGAGCGTCCTCGCCATCCTGATGATCACCTCGAAGGGCGCTGCTGGCGTAACCGGTTCGGGATTCATCGTCCTGGCGAGCACGCTGTCAGCACTCCGGGTGGTGCCGATCGAAGGTGTCGCCCTTGTGCTGGGCGTCGACCGATTCATGAGCGAGGCGCGGGCGATCACCAACGTGATTGGCAATGCGGTCGCGACAGTCGTGATCGCCAGGAGTGAGAATGCGTTTATCCATCCACCAGCAGAGAAGGAACTGACCTATGGCTAGCAAATCGTTGCTCTGGTGCATCGCGCTCGCGGGATTGACGGCACCACTCGGTGCCCAGATCCCGACCGCCGAGTATGCCGCGCGCCGGGATGCCCTCGCCGCCCGGATCGACAGCGGCGTGGTGATCGCTTTCGGCGGGCGAACCCTGGTGACGGACTTCAGCCGGTTCTTCCAGCTCGGCGCGTTTCACTACCTCACGGGATACGACGAACCCGACGCGGCGTTTGTGATGGTCGTGCGCGGTGGCCACCAGACGACCACCCTCTTCGTCACCAGACTCGCGGCGCGGACGGCGTTCTATTACGGCCAGCGCGCCGACACGGCCACGCTGGCGCGAACCATGGCGGTGCAGGCCCGTTCGTCGAGCGCGCTGACTGCGATGGCGGATTCACTCGCGGGTAGCCAGCTGCCTTTCTACGCGCTGACCGATTTTGAGGACGCCGATTTTGCCGGCGCCGATTCGCTGACCCGCGGACAGCAGTTCGTGAAGGCGTTGAGCGCCCGGCATGCCGGGTTGGTCGTTCGCAATGCGCATCAGCTGGTGAATCAGCTCCGTGCCCGCAAGAGCGACGTCGAGATCGCGCTACTGCGGAAGGCCGCGGAGATCAGCTCCGCCGGGCATCGCGCCGTGCTGATGATGCCGCAACCGGCGCACGAGTATGAAATGCAGGCGGTACTCGAGGCCACGTTTCTGCGACTCGGCGGTGAACGCCCGGCCTATGGATCCATTGTCGGTTCGGGGTCCAACGGAACGCTGCTGCACTACATGCTCGATCGCGGGCCGGCGCGGCCGGGCGATCTCGTCGTGATCGATGCGGCAACCCAGTACGAGGGCTACGCGGCGGATGTGACGCGAGTGATCCCGATCAGCGGGCGGTACACCGTGGCGCAGAAGCAACTCTACCAGCTCGTGCGCGACGCGCAGGCGGCCACCGAACGCAACGCCAAGCCCGGCATGCCGCGCGCGGCGAGCGTCGATTCTGCGTACGATGTTCGCGCCCGTGGGTTGGCGCAACTTGGTCTTACCGAAAGTGTCGATGCCAGCTACGATCCGCCGCCGCCGGTCGCCTGCGCCCAGCGCCACGCTTGCGACCAGGCCAATTTCTGGATGATACACGGCATCAGCCACGGACTTGGCGTCGCGGTCCATGATTATGTCCAATCGGGAGCGGCCTACCAGGTGGGTGATGCCTTCACGATCGAGCCCGGGATCTACATCTCCTCGAAGATGTTCGATGTGCTCCCCGACACGCCGCGGAACCGGGCCTTCATCGCGAAGGTACGTGCGGTCGTGGCCAAGTACGACATGACTGGTGTGCGGATTGAGGACGACTACGTCATCACGGCAACGGGGCTGGAGCGCATCAGCACCGCGCCGAGAGAGATTGCGGAGATCGAGGCGATCATGGCGAAAAGGGCGAAGCGCTAGGAGCGGAGTACGGCGGATGCTGGCGGCGGACCGGGTAGCGGCGCCAGCTAGCTTGCAGCGTGAAGAACGCTCCCTGTCGGGTGCGCTCGCCCGGATACATCGGGGGTTAGTAGACAGGAATCGCTCCGTGTCCTCCCCCCCCCTCCCCGGTCGAGGTGGTTACGCTTGCGGCTTGGTGCAAAATGGTGGACGATTTAGCTCCGTCGACGGCATCATTTCCGGATTCGGCTGCGAGAGGAGGCCATCGGGGGGCGCACCAAGCGGTATAATTGAGAGTTAGGGTGCAGAACCCTGCGCGCAATGACACTTGGCAAGCAACCTCCTTGCATGCGAGCCTCGCAGATGCACAAGCAACCTCCACCTCCATCCAAACACGACCTGATCGCGCTGATCGCCAGTGTGGCGAAGGAGCGCGGTCTCGACCGACTTCCGCAAGA
>JANYLJ010000032.1:2500-91775 GCA_025357945.1 Gemmatimonadota bacterium | reverse complement strand
CTCGGTGGCGCGGGCGAGCGCGCTGCCGGATTTCCTGCGATACTACAATCAGGATCGCTTTCACATGGGCATCAACGGGCTCACTCCCATGCAACGCCTGCTGGGGCATCAGTGAACAACGTCTTCATCAACAACACCTAGCTGTCTTCGTTCGTCGCTTCGCCCGCCCGATACTTGAGGCGGTCTCCGGGAGGTTCCGTGCGCCGGCTATTGTCGTATACCGCTCTCGTCGCTCTCGTCGCTCTCGTCGCCTGTGCACCCGATCAGGTGCCGGACCCGGTGCCGCCGCCGCCGCCCCCGCCACCCGGTGCCGCCCTCTGGTCGGCACCGGCGACTTGGGCGCCCGGCCCGGTTCCCACCGCCGGCGCCAACGTGTCGATACCTGTCGGCAAGACGGTGCAACTCGATGTGGTCACGCCGGCGCTCAATCGCCTCACCATCGACGGTACCCTCACGGCGGCCACCGATCGCGACGTCGCGATCACTGCGCGGGACATCTACGTCAACGGGATGCTGCGCGCCGGGACCGAAGCCAGTCATGAGTTGCACCTGTTCACCATCACGCTGACTGGCGCTGACTCCGGCGCCGGGAACGGATCCGTGGGTGCGAAGGTGTTGGCGGTGTTCCCCGGTGGCGCGCTCGAGCTGCATGGTGACACGCGCCTCGGCTGGACTCGGCTCGCGGCGGGTGCACCCGCCGGCAGTACCACGCTCTTGCTTTCCGACGCGATGAGCTGGCGCACCGGTGATCGCATCGTCGTGGCGTCGACGGACTACGATCCGGGTCAGGCCGAAGAGGCGGTGATCACAACCGCCTCGCCCACGTCCGTGACGATCCAGGCACCGCTCCGTTTTTCCCACTGGGGCCGCACCCAATCGGTCGCTGGTCGCACCATCGACGAACGCGCCGAGGTGGGGTTGCTCACCCGCAATATCGCGATCCAGGGCGATTCACAATCAACGGGCGGCTTCGGCGGGCACACCATCGTCCTGCAAGGGGGCGTCGCGCACATCGAAGGCGTGACGTTCCTGCGCATGGGGCAGGCCGGGCACGTCGCACGCTACCCGATGCACTGGCACGTGGCGGGTGATGTCTCGGGGCAGTACGTCCGCGACGCGTCCATCTGGAAGACGAACAACCGCTGCCTCACCATTCACGGCACCGACAACGCGACCGCTCAGCGCAACGTCTGCTACGACCACCTCGGCCATGGCTATTTCCTCGAGGACGGTTCAGAAAGCGGCAATACCCTCGAGCGGAATCTTGGACTCTCCTCACGGGTGCCGTCGCTCGCCGTCCGGATCCTCCCGTCTGACGCCACACCGGCCACGTTCTGGATCACGAACCCGGACAACACGTTCCGTGGCAACGCCGCCGCGGGATCCGTCGCATTCGGGTTCTGGTTCGCCCTCCCCGCGTCACCGACCGGCTTGTCCACCGGACAACCGGACCTGCCGCGCGTGACGCCGCTGCGATTGTTTATCGACAACGTCGCCCATTCCAATCGCCAGCCTGGACTGCAGGTCGATCAAGGCCCCAAGCCTGACCTCACGACCGAAGTGACGAGCTACACGCCGCGCGTCGGTGCGGTCGCCGGCGGCGCTTCTGCCCCGGGGTACTTCCAGAATTTTACCGGGTGGAAACATTCGGGCCGCGCCGTCTGGATCCGGGGTTCCGGACTGTTCCTCGACGGCGCCGTGCTGGCGGATAACCAGCAGGGCGCCACCTTCGCCAACGGCTCGATCATGCTGCAGAACTCGGTCGTCGTGGGCGAGAGCGAGAACCTGACGCCGGCTCCCAACCCGTCCTTCCCGATTCGTGGCTTCGAATTCTACGACGGTACCAACGGGGCGAG
This sequence comes from Gemmatimonadota bacterium, assembly GCA_025357945.1. Taxonomy (GTDB): domain Bacteria; phylum Gemmatimonadota; class Gemmatimonadetes; order Gemmatimonadales; family GWC2-71-9; genus Palsa-1233. Next base: position 89,919 of record JANYLJ010000032.1, on the reverse strand, counting down.
CAATGTGGTCTTCGCAAATTTTGTCTCCCGTCCGGGACGCCTCGCGAGTGCGCTGGGGTACAATCGGAGCGACGGATTCCCCATTTCGCAGCAGAACTTCGCCGCGGCGGTGCAGCTCGTAAATGCGAACGCCGTGTATTTCGACAACCCCGGGGCCACTCGCGATGGCGACAAGTCGTCACTGTTCGTCGACAGTGACGGCACCGTCACCGGCACCAGCCGCACCAGCGTTGTGGCCAACAATCCGTTTCTCGTGACGCCGAGCTGCACGTATCGTTCCGATTGGAACACCTGGATCTGTCCGAATCGGTATGACGCGCTCACCATCCAGAGTGACAACACCGACCCCGTCGCCCCACTCTCGCTCGTCCGGGACGACGCGGTATCGGTCGCTCTCGCCGGGGTGCCGAGTAATCCGCTCGCGGCGCAGATCTCGATCTTGAGCGGCCGGATGTACGACATCTCCTGGGGCACGGCCACGCCGACCCGGCCGCGCATCACCTTGCAGCGAGCCAATGTTGGCGACTGGATCCGGATTTCGTTTGCCTTCGGGACGAGTGCGTTCAATGTGCTACGCGACTTCTCGGCCACGGCGTTGCCCGGCGCCGCGACCCTGGCGGATCTGGACGCGTCGCAGGGCGATCGATATTTCTGGGACGCGGCCGCCCAACGATTCTACGCCAAGATCTGGGTGCGGTCGGGGCGGACCAGCAGCACGATCCAGGTCGTACCGCGCTGATGGAGACGGAATGATGAAGGGACCGATCGCAGTCACCACGCCCGCCGGATACATGGCGAGCCTCCCCGCCGATCGCCGCGCGGAAATTACGATCGTGCGCCAGATGGTCAAGCAAAATATCCCCAAGGGCTACGAGGAGATGTATCTCTGGGGAGTGATCGGATGGGGCATCCCCCTCTCGCGCTACCCGGACACGTACAACAAGCAGCCCCTCTGCTACGTCGCCCTGGCGGCGCAGAAGCACTATTCGTCGTTGTATCTCATGGGATGCTACGGTGACACCGGCCAGCTTGGCGCGCTCAAGCAGGCCTTTGCGGATGCGGGGAAAGCGCTCGACATGGGGAAGTCGTGCGTGCATTTCCAGAAGGCCGATGACATGCCGCTTGCGGCGATCGGGAAGCTGATCGCCGCGTTCACGCCGGAGCGGTGGATCGCGCTCTATGAAAGGTCGCGATTGATGACCAAGACCGGGAAAGCCAAGGCCGCGAAGGCAAAAAACGCCAAGGCTGCGAAGGCAGCGACGAAGAAGTAGTCGGCGTCAGCGTCGCGGGACCGGCGCCTGGTCGAAGCGCCGGATGAAGTCACCGACCGCCCGTACCGCCGCCGCATAGAACGCCGGCATCAACCGGTCGGCATGATCGGTGGCACGGTGATAGTCGGGATGATCTTCCTCCCCGAAATACACGAACGGAATGCCGGCGGCATGAAAGGCGGCCTGGTCTGATTGATTGGTCCAGTCGTCATTCCCGCCCGGCGCACCGGGACCGTCGTGACCGATCGTCACCGTGATCTTTGCGCAGCCGATCGTCGCTTCGGCCAGCGGACGGAGCTGGGGATACTTCGTGGGGCCCGCCGCGAAGAGCTGGTTCTTCACATTCCGCCCGACCATGTCCATGTTCACGTCGATGAGCACCTGATGGAGCGGGATCGGTGCCGACGCGACCCACGCGCTGCTCCCCACGTCGCCGGATTCCTCCGCGTCGAACGCCACGAATACCAGCGTGTGCTGCGGTTTCGCGCGGATGAACAGCGCCGCCATCGCCAGCAACCCGGCCGTCCCCGAGGCATTGTCGTCGGCGCCATTGCAGATCGAGTCCGCCCCCGACGCGCGGCACTGTGCGCCCGGACCCACGGCACCGATGTGATCGAAGTGTGCTGAAATCACCATGTACTGATCGGGAAACCGGGTTCCGGTCACGGTGCCGACCACGTTGAAGCCAGTAATGGCAGCCCCGCCGCGTCGGGTGGTGGTAAAAGGTTGCACGCGTCCCGGCGGCACGCGATCGAGCCCCAAGGCATCAAACCGCGTCGCGATGAAGTCGCGCGCCTGGGTGCCCTCGGGTGTGCCGACGCGGCGACCCCGCATGGAGTCGTCCGCCAGCCGGAACACGTCCCGCATCATCCCGGCCGAGTCGATCGCGATCACCGGACACGCCGGCGGCGACTGGGCGCGGAGCAGCAACGGCGTGGCGAGTAGCGCGAGTGACATGATTCGATGAAGCAGGCGCATGGACTTTCTCCGTCGTTCTGAGCGAAGCGAAGGACCAGCATAGACGCGACGCCTGACGCGTACTGAGCGCTACAGCAACTTCGACACGATATAGATCACCAACCCGGCCGCCCCACCGACCAGCGTGCCGTTCAGGCGGATAAATTGCAGGTCCCGGCCCACGGCGAGCTCGATCCGGCTCGCGGCAACCTGTGGGTCCCAGTCGCGTACCGTGATCGCGATCAGGTCGGCCACCTCGTGCCGATGCTGCTCCAGCAGCGACGCCACGACGTCCGTCACGAAGCGATCGACCTCGGCGCGTAGCTCCGCGTTGGTGCTCAGCGAATCCGCGAGTGCCGCCAGCGCTGCTTCGAGCGGCTCGTGCGACGCATGTTCCGGGTCGGCGCGATACGTCTCGGCAGCGTTGCGCACGCGATCCCACACCGACGACACGAGATCCTCCACGACGGGATGACCGAGCAACTCATGTTTGAGCCGCTCCGCGCGCGCGTGCAGTTCCGGCGAGGTCTTCAGCCGCTGAATGAAGTCCTGCACGGCCGTTTCGAAGCGGCCCCGCAACGGATGGTTCGGGTCGGCCGTGACCTCGGCGAGTACGCGCTGGACCCCGGCGATGATCCGGTCGGCAATGGCGTCGCGCACGCCGAGCGGGAGCCAGCGTGGGCTCCCTTCGCGGACCTTCGCCTGGATCATCTCTCGCCCGTCGGTGATGGCGCTGCCGATCAGCTTGGTTGCTTCATCGAGCAGTTCCTGCGGACGTCCGTCGGCCGTCGCGATCATCAGGACGTCGCCCATCAATGGTGCGAGTTGCATCGCTTCCAATCGCGACACCGCGCTCCGTTGCACGAAGTTCTTGACCTGGTCGCCCGGCACCGCGGCGACCGCGCGGGCGAAACCGCCGGCGAGTTGCCGGGCGAGCCGCCGGCGGTGTTCGGCATCCTGGAGCCACTCGGCCGCTCGCGATGCCGGCCGGACGCCGGCAAGCCGCGCATCGAGGACGCTGCGGGAGAGGAAGTGATTCTGGACGAAGTTGCCGAGGATGCGCCCGACGCGATCCTTCTGTGTCTGCATGATGGCGGTGTGGGGAATCGGCAGGCCGAGCGGGCGCCGGAACAGTGCGGTCACGGCAAACCAGTCGGCCAGTCCGCCAACGAGCGAGGCCTCGGCGGTTGCCCGCACGTACCCGAGCCAGGGGTGCGCCGGCTCGAGCAGTCTGGCCACAACGAACACGGCGAGCGCGACGACCAGCAGGCCGGTCGCCACCACCTTCATCCGCGCGAGCGCGATCCGGCGGGAGTGTTCGTCGAGTGGGGCGGGGGCGGTCACCCCTTCAAGCTAGCGGCGATCCCGCGATTATCTTCCCGCCCCACTGGGACAGGTGCTCGAGTGGTTTAAGAGGCTCGCCTGGAAAGCGTGTAGGCGGTGTAAGCCGTCTCGAGGGTTCGAATCCCTCCCTGTCCGTTCCGCGTCCGTGGTGCCCCGTTACTTGTTCGGCAGCCCTCGCTTGAATAGCGACGTGTACTTCCCGTACCCTTCCGTCTCGAGCTTGTCGGCGGGGATGAACCGCATCGCCGCCGAGTTCATGCAGTACCGCAGGCCGGTCGGTTTGGGGCCGTCGTCAAAGACGTGCCCCAGATGCGAGTTGGCGTGAACAGACCGCACCTCGGTCCGGTCCATGCCGAGGCTGCGATCGTCGGCGCTCTTGATATTCTGCGGCGCGAGTGGCCGCGTGAACGACGGCCAGCCGGTGTGCGACTCGTACTTGTCCAACGAGCTGAACAACGCCTCTCCGGACACGATATCGACGTAGATCCCCGGGCCGTGGTTGTCCCAGTACTGGTTGTGATACGGCGTCTCGGTGGCATCATGCTGGGTCACGGCGTATTGCTCGGCCGTCAGCCGCTGCCGCAGCTCGGCGTCGGTTGGCTTGGCATAGGCCGGCGCCACCGCGCCGGGGGCCCGGCCGGCTTGGGCGTTCGCCCACGACGCCGCGCCGAAAGCCATTGCGAGCACCAGCGCGGCAGCACGGCCAGCCAGCGGTGAAGACCATTGCATCTGTTGTTCCTTCCGTCGGGTGAATCGAGTGGTACCGCGGTCCGTCCGGGAAAATACCCATTCGGCTCCGGTGCTGTTCGTACGCTCCGAACGACGAAACGGATGCCATGATTTTAACCGCGGCGCGGCCCGGGAGGTTCCCGCCCGGACCACGCCGCCTCCGCTACCCGGTTTGGCCACACCTCTATCGCGCCGCGGCAAGTGTGCCCATTCTTCCCGCGTCACCTTGTCCCAACATCGAGAGACGCCAATGCTCCGCCCGGCTACCCGTGCGATCGCGCCGCTGCTGCTGATCCTTGCGGTCGTGCCGCTTGCCGCCCAGTTGCGCACCCCGCTCGATTCGGCGACGATGTCCGCGTTCCGCTGGCGCAATATCGGACCGGCGAACACGATGGGGCGCGTCAGCGATGTCGCCGGCATCCCATCACCCTCGCGCACCTTCTTCGTCGCGGCGGCCGGCGGCGGCATCTGGAAGACCACCAACGGTGGCGTAAGTTTCCGCCCTGTGTTCGACCACGAGCGCGTCATTGCGATGGGGATGCTTGCCATCGCACCGAGTGACACCATGCAGGTCTGGGCCGGTACCGGCGAGCCGAACGTGCGCAATTCGATTTCGCCCGGTGGCGGCATCTACAAGTCGGTGGACGGCGGGATTACCTGGAAACTCATGGGGCTGGAAAAGACCCAGACCATTGGTCGCATCGTCGTGCATCCGACCGACCCGAACATCGTCTGGGTCGCTGCGTCTGGTGCGCCGTGGAATGACAATCCGGAACGCGGACTCTACAAGACCACCGACGGTGGCCAGAACTGGCGCCTGGTCAAGTTCATCAGTAACAAGGCCGGCTTCATCGATGTGGCGATCGATCCGGGCAACCCGAACGTTCTCTTCGCGGCAAGTTGGGAGCGCGCGCGCGGCCCCTATTTCCTCAAGAGCGGCGGACCGGGGAGCGGGCTGTGGAAGAGCACCGATGGCGGCGAAACGTGGGCCGAGGTCAAGGGCGGCGGTTTGCCAGAAACAATGAAAGGCCGCATCGGTCTCGCGATTGCGCCGAGCGACGGCAAGGTGATCTACGCACTGGTCGAAGCGGACTCCAACGCGAATCCGAAGGGGAAGCCGGGCATCGGCAAGGCGCAGACGCTGAATACCGGGCTCTTCCGCTCGGGTGACGCTGGCGCCACCTGGACCCGCACCGCCACCACCGACGTCCGGCCGTTCTACTACTCGCAGGTACGCGTCGATCCCAGGAATTCTGATCGTGTGTACTGGTCGTCCACGCCGATCAACGTGTCGACCGACGGCGGCAAGACCGTCGGGCAGACCACCGTCGGCGTGCACGTCGATCATCACGCGATGTGGATCGACCCGAACGACCCGAATCGCATCATCGTCGGTGACGACGGCGGCGTGAGCGAATCGTTCGACAAGGGTGGCAACTGGCTGGTGCTCAACTCGGTCGCCATCAGCCAGTTGTACGATGTGTCGTACGACTTTGCGATGCCGTACAACGTCTGCGGCGGGCTCCAGGACAACGGCTCCTGGTGCGGGCCGAGCCGGCGCAAGTCGGGCCCGATCACCAATTCGATGTGGTACACGATCACCGGTGGCGACGGCTTCTACACCGCGCAGGACCCGACCAACCCGGACATCGTCTACGGCGAGTCGCAGGGTGGCGGCATGTCGCGGGTGAACGTCGCCACCGGTGAAAGTGTGAGCCTGGCGAAGCCCAACGCCCGTGCCCGTATGGCGGCCTGGGAGGATACCATCGCGGTGCTGGGAGAGGACTCGGTCACGGCGGCCACGCCAGCGGGCAAGAAGCGAATCGCCGATATCCGCGCGATCATCGCGGTCGACTCGGTCGCCTTCGCGCTACGCTGGAACTGGGAGACACCGTTCTTCCTCTCGCCGCACAATCCGCGGGTGTTCTATGCCGCCGGTAACCGCGTGGTGAAGTCGGTCGAGCGCGGCGACAAGATGTTTCTGATCTCGCCCGACCTCTCGTACGGCGACACCATGAAGGTCCGCGTCAGCACCCGCACGACTGGCGGTATCACGGTCGACGCGACCGGCGCCGAGACCTATGGCACCGTGGTGTCGCTGGCAGAATCCTACATTCGTCCCGGCCTGCTCTTCGCCGGCACGGACGACGGGCGCACCTGGCTGACGCGCAACGACGGCGGCAACTGGGAAGAGCTGACCAGTCGCTTCGCCGGCGTACCCGCCAACACCTATGTCTCGCGCATCGAGCCATCGCACAGCGACACCAGCACGTTCTACGTCAGCTTTGATGGGCATCGCAACGGTGATTTCACGCCGTACGTCTATGTCACCACTGACCTGGGCCGGACCTTCCGCTCGATCACGAACAACCTGCCCAAGGGTGGTCCGGACTACGTCCACGTCGTGCGCGAAGATCCGGCAAACGCCAACGTGCTCTTCGTCGGAACCGATATCGGTGTCTACCTCTCGCTCGATCGCGGTACCACCTGGCAACGGTTCATGGCCGGACTGCCGTCGGTTCCGGTGTACGACCTCAAGATCCATCCGCGCGACCATGAGCTGATCATGGCAACCCACGGCCGCGGCATCTGGATCGTCGACATCAACGCGCTGTCGCAGATCACCGACGCGAACGCGACGCGGCAGCTGGCCGTGTTCAAGCCCAGAGTGGCATTCCAGTACGGTCAGCCGCTCTTCGACGGCCAATCCACCGGCCAGGGCGTGGCGTTCCGCGGCACCAGCCCAGCCTACGGTGCCGATATCGAGTACCGGGTGACCGGATCGAACGTCGGCACCAGCGCCTACCTCCTGATCCAGGACGCCGCGGGAGACACGGTGCGTACCCTCACCGGGCCTGCGGCCAACGGGTTACAGCGAGTGAGCTGGGATTTCCGTCGCACGCCGGCCCCGCTCTCGCCGGCATTGCGCCGGGACAGCATCGTCGCTGTTCGGCGGCGCGACTTCGTCTTCGATTCGTTGAAGCAAGCCGGAACCGACACCGCCGCACTTGAACGGGTGCGTCGACTCATGGCAGAACAGCAGAGTTCGGCCGGCGGGCGCGGCGGGAACTTGGGCGGCGGTGGTCGCGGGCGCGGTGCTCCTGAGGTGTGGGTCGAACGGCCGGGCGAGACGTTTGGCCGTGATGCTGGCGGTGGCGGTGCGGGGCGTGGTGGAGCCGGCGGGGTCACCGGCGCCGATTCGCTCCTCGTGCAGAGCATCACCCAGCTTACGCAGCCCGCTGGCGGTCGCGGTGGTCGGGGAGGGGGTGGCGGCGGCGGGGGAAGCGCGCCAACCGTTTCGCCGGGAGACTACCTGGTCACCGTTCGCGTCGGTGACCAGGTCGGCAAGACGGTGATTCGCGTCGAGCGCAGCGGCAGCGACGGAAACGACGCCGGACGCCAGAGCCAGCAAGAGCGCCACCCCAACCCCGACCAGGATTGGCATGCCGCGCGCCAAGCGCTACGACCGCGCCTATTTTGATCGCTGGTATCGCGATCGCCAGATCGGTTCCGCCAGCGACCTGGCGCGAACGGTAGCCCTGGCGGTCGCGATGACCGAACAGCTCCTCGCTCGCCCACTGCGTTCAGTCCTCGACGTCGGGGCGGGCGAGGGGCGCTGGCAACCACTGCTGCATCGCCTCCGGCCGCGGGCACGGTACGCCGGCGTGGATTCCAGCGAGTGGGCGGTCGGCCGCTGGGCCAGGCGGCGCAACCTCCGCCTCGGCTCCATCGACACGCTTGACCAGTTGGGTCTTGACGGGCCGTTCGACCTCGTCGTCGTGTCCGACGTGCTTCATTACTTGCCCACACCGATTCTCAGGCGGGGAGTCCAGCAGCTCGTGGCACTCCTCGGTGGTGTGGCGTTCATGCCCACCTTCACGGCGCACGACGACATCGAAGGCGATCGCGCCCATTTCCAGCGCCGGCGCGGGGCGACATACCGCGGTATCTTCGCGAAGGCGGGCCTGATGCCGCTCGGCATGTACGCCTGGACGCAGCGGGCGCGGCAGCCGGACTTGGCGAAGCTGGAGTCGCCGTAATAGCTTCCAGCCTTGATGCCACCATCTACGCGCCTCCTCGACGCCCCAGCCATGGGGCGCGTCCTTGCGCGCATGGCCGCCGAACTCATTGAACAGGCCCCCGCCGGCGGCACCGTGGTACTGGTTGGCATCCAGCGCCGAGGCGTTCAGCTGGCCGACCGCCTCGCCCGACTGATCGAGCCGCAGCTCGGTCGCCCGCTCCGGCGCGGTACCCTCGACATCACCCTCTATCGCGATGACCTCCAGGCCATCGGGCCACGACCGGAGGTGCGCGAGACGCGCCTCCCGCCGGACCTGCAGGGCACCACCGTCGTGATCGTCGACGATGTGCTCTTTACCGGGCGAACCGTCCGCGCGGCGCTCGACGAGATCGCCGATTTCGGGCGGCCGCGGCGCATCCTCCTTGCCGTGCTGGTCGATCGCGGTGGCCGGGAGCTGCCGATCGCCGCCGACGTCACCGGCTTGGTCGTCGCCACGGTGGCGGGTGATCATGTCACCGTATCAGTCCAGGAGCTGGATGGTCTGGACGCGGTCGACCTGGTTCGCGGAGCAACACCATGAGTCCCGCAACGCTCGGCAAGGACCTCGTCGGACTCGAACACATGTCGGCCGAGCAGATCACCGCAATACTCGATACCGCCGAACCATTCAAGGAAGTGTCGGAACGGCCGATCAAGAAGGTGCCGGCGCTTCGCGGCAAGACGATCGTCAACCTCTTCTTCGAAGCATCCACGCGGACCCGTATCTCGTTCGAGTTCGCCGAAAAGCGCTTGTCAGCCGACACGGTGAATGTGCAGGCCGCCGGCTCATCGGTGTCCAAGGGGGAGACGCTGGTCGACACCGCTCGCAATCTCGAAGCGATGCGAATCGACATGGTGGTCATCCGGCACGGCTCGTCCGGCGCGGCACAGTTCCTGGGCCAGCGCATTCGTTCCAATGTGATCAACGCCGGTGACGGCAAGCACGAGCATCCCACCCAGGCGCTACTCGACCTGCTTACCCTCAGGGACAGGTTCGGCAGGATCGCTGGCCTCAAGGTGTGCATCATGGGTGACGTGCTCCACTCACGCGTGGCTCGCAGCAACATCTGGGGGCTCACCAAGCTCGGGGCGCAGGTCGCAGTATGCGGCCCGCCGACGCTGCTGCCGAGCCATGTGGCTGACCTCGGTGTGACCGTGTTCCGTCGAATCGAGGACGCGATCCAGTGGGCCGATGCGTTCAACGTGCTGCGGCTCCAGCTGGAACGGATGACCGCCGGCTTCATTCCATCGCTGCGCGAATACAATCGTGTATTCGGTGTCACCAACGAGCGTTTGTCGAAGGCACCCAAGGACATCGTGATCCTCCACCCCGGCCCGATGAATCGCGGCGTCGAGATCGATTCCGACGTGGCCGACGGCCCGCACTCGGTCATCCTGCCGCAAGTCACCAATGGCGTCGCGGTGCGGATGGCCGTGTTGTACCTGCTTGCCGGTGGCGCGCCCGACTGGGCCACCGCGGGAGGCGACGCATGAAGCCACTGCTCTTTGCCAATGGACGGGTGGTCGATCCGTCACAACAACTCGACGAGGTCACGTCGGTCCTGGTTCAGGATGGTCGCATCGCGGGTATCGGACGTGATCTCGGCAACCCGGATGGTGCCGATGTCATCGACGCGACTGGATGGGTGATTGCTCCCGGCCTGATTGATGTGCACGTCCACCTGCGCGAGCCGGGGCAGGAAGACCGTGAAACCATCGCGACGGGTGCCATGTCCGCGGCAGCGGGCGGCTTCACCGGGATCTGCGCCATGCCGAATACCGATCCGGTGATCGACAACCAGGGCGCCGTGGGATTCGTCAAGGCAAAAGGCGAAGCCGCCCGGCTGGCGCGGGTCTATCCGATCGGGTGCGTCTCGGTGGGCCAGCGGGGCGAGCAGCTCGCGGAGTTTGGCGAAATGGCTGCCGCGGGTGCGGTCGCGGTGAGTGACGACGGCCAGCCGATCATGTCGAGCCACCTGATGCGCACCGCGCTCGAGTACGCCCGGACCTTTGGCATCCCGGTCGCCGACCACTGCGAGGATATGCCACTGGCGGCCGGCGGGGCGATGCACGAAGGGATTGTGTCGACGCGACTTGGGCTCAAGGGGATACCAGCTGCCGCCGAAGAGATCCACGTTGCCCGCGACATCATCCTCGCCGAGTTGACCGGTGGGCATGTCCACCTCTGTCACATGAGCACTCGGGGATCGGTCGAGTTGATCCGCCGCGCCAAGGAGAAGGGCCTCAACGTCACCGCTGAAGCGGCTCCCCATCATTTCTCCCTCACCCACGAGCGGTGCGACGGCTACGACACCAACGCGAAGATGAACCCGCCGCTCCGGGAGGCCGAAGACCGCGATGCCATCCGGATGGCGCTGGCAGACGGAACCCTCGACTGCGTCGCGACCGATCACGCACCGCACCACTACGATGCCAAGGAGCGCGAGTTCGACGACGCGCCCAACGGGATTGTCGGGCTGGAAACTGCCTTGTCGCTCGCCCTGCGCGAGCTCGTCTTGAGCGGCCTGATGACGCTGCCGAAACTCATTGAGAGAATGAGCTGCGCCCCGGCCCGGCTCTGGCACCTGCCGGGCGGGACGCTGCGGCCCGGGTCGGTGGCCGATCTGGCGCTGTTCGACCCCGCGGCTTCGTGGACGGTCGACCCGGCCCGTTTCCGTTCCAAGTCGCGCAATACGCCGTGGGCCGGCGAGACACTGCCCGGTGTAGTGCACGCGACGTTCGTGGCCGGGCGGCGGGTGTTCTCGGCGGCTGACCTCGGGCCACGCCGCCACCCCACCGGGGCCTAGGCTAAATTGCGCCGCTATCGGCCGTACCTTTCGAGCCTCACTTTGTCGCCCGAGCCTTCTCGATGACCGAATCGCCAGAGGAACTTGCCGCCGTCGAACAGCTGCTCGCCGAGAGCGATGCGCTTCGCGGCTGGCTGGCACGCCTCGACCAGGCGCCGGGTGCGGCGCCTGACTCGGTGCGTCAGCGTGTCCATCATGACTATCAGCAACGGCTGGATCAGCTCACCGCCGGCCTCGGCGCACACGCGGATGTGATCGCTGCCAAGCTGGGCGCCGATCGCGCCGAGCATGCCGATCTGCAGGCCCGCGCCACCGGCGCCGGCGAGGCGCTCGCCGAAGCGGAGTTGCGGCACGCCGTGGGCGAATACGACGACGAACGGTTTGAAAACGAGCGCCGCCGGCAGAGCAGCGATATCGAGACGTATCAACTCTCACTCGGCGCCGTCGCCGAGCGGATCGCCCGGCTCGAGGAGATCCAGGCCCTGGTGCAACGCGCCCCCCGGCCGTTCATGATCGACATCGAGCCCGCGCCAACTGCGGCGATCGTTGTCCCCGAGGTGCATACGCTCACGGCCTCCCAGTCCGAACTGATGGCGATCGGTGATCTCGCGCCGGATTCCGACGACGGCCTCGCCATCTTCGACGAACCGGCGTCGGAACAGTGGGCGACGAATCCTCCGAACACGTCGGTTGCCGCCGAACCGCAGCTCCCGGAAACCGGACCGCTCTCGTTCCGGCCCAGCGGGAGCGGTGTCGATGCGCATCGTTCCGCGGCCGCGCCGCCAACGCGTGCGCGCCCGTTCGAAAGTGCGCCACCGCTCGGCATCCCGGGCGCCGACATGCCACCACGGTTTGTTCGCCCCGGCGACCTCCTCGGCGGGCGTCCGGCACCGCCCGTCACAGTGCCAACGACCCCGACGCCGGTGCCGGAGGCGACGCCGATCTTCGGCGCGGAAAGGGTAGCGGCGGGCCCGGCGCCGGAAGCGAACGCAATGTCCGTAGGACGCACCCTTCGGTGCGGCGAATGCGGCGCGATGAACCGTCCGCTTGAGTGGTATTGTGAAAAGTGCGGAGCGGAATTGACGGCCGTGTAGCAGTGCGCCGCGTTTGGCCGGTTCTCTTCACGCTGGTGGTCCTCCCAGGCGCGCTCGCCAGTCAGTCGGTTCGCGGTCGGGTGCTCGATCCGGGCCGGCGACCGATTGTCGGGGCGTTGGTCGAACTGAGCGATCTCGCTGGCAAATCCCTTCAAATCGTGCTCACGGCGCCATCCGGCGCATTTCAGCTCGCCGCGCCGGCCGCTGGGCGCTATCGCTACCGCGTCGCGGCCATCGGATTCCAGCCGCGCCAGCCTACGCCGGTGGATGTGCCCCCGGCCGGAGTGATCATCCCGGACGTCGTGCTCGCGCCGATGACGATGCGGCTCCCGGACCTGGTCGCGGTCGGTCGCGGTCGTTTTTGTGGCAAGGCCGGCCTGAGCGACGACACCTTCGCCCGGCTGCTGGAGAGTGCGCGTTCCGCCTTGCAGATCATGGAAACGATGGTCCAGACACGCCAGGTTGCATTCCAGGTCGCCGTCATCACCACCAGCACCGTCTACGGCGCCCTCACCAACACGGCATTCGCCGACACCGTCGTCCAGCCGCTCAGGCGCTGGCCGATCGAGAGCATCGAGCCCGACACACTCCGCCTGGTCGGCTTCGGCCGCCTGCTGGATCCGGGCGACGAAGCGACGCGGGAATACTACGGTCCGGATGCGCGAGTACTCTTTTCCGATTGGTTTCTCGACAGCCACTGCTTCACGGTCGACAAGCCGAAGCGGAAGGGGCCGACCGACTCGCTCGTCCTGCGTTTCGCACCGGGCCGAAAGAGCAGGATGGTCGACGTCGGCGGGGAACTGGTGCTCGACGCGCACAACCTGGCGCTGTTGCGGTTCTCGTTCACGCTCACCAACCTGCCGACCTGGATGCCCGATGCGGCCGCCGGTGGCGACATGGAATTCTCCCGCCTCGACTCGGGTCTCTGGGTGACGAGGAGCTGGTCGATCTGGGCGCCGCGCGCGGGCATCGCGCCGGGGCCGGGGCGGTGGCGGTTGCGCGTCGCCGGGCTGCTGGAGAAACACGGCTGGGTGACGCGGGTCTACTCGGGACGCGACACGATTGTGATCGCGCCGCGCGGCACCACCCGATGAACTAACGCGTCGGTGTCGGGCTATTTCTTCGCGGCGAGGCTCTTGGCGAGCCGGCTCTTCGTCCGCGCTGCCGTGTTCCGATGGACGATGTTCTTCCGGCCGGCCCGATCGATCATCTGCTCGGCCTCCTTCATCGCCTTCGCCGCTTCGGCCGGCGACGCTGCGCTCCGCGCCTTCTTGATCGCGGTTCGCAACTCGCTCCGCGTCGCCTTGTTGCGGGCAGTGCGGGTCTTGGTCTGGCGCATGCGCTTCTTGGCGGACTTGATACGGGGCACGGGCAATCCTCAGGAGTCGGGTCGTGGGTACAACCCTTAATACTAGGTGGGATGGGGCCGCTTTGGAAGCCGATGCAAACCAGGAATGGCTGCCGATGGATCGCCGGGTGGCAGGTTCGTTCCGCAGGATTCGATGCGGATTTCCTGCGGTCTGACCTCGACGAGCCGCCAGCGCATCGACCTGCGGAACGGGCCTGCGACCCGGCGCTCCGTTGTGGCGCTTTTGGCCTTTATGGCTCGGCGGGCTAATTTGCCGTCCGTTCTACCCTCCGGAGCCCGTCCTGCTCGAAGATTTCCTCCTCGCCCTCCCCATGCTGCTCTTCGCGCTCGTGGCGCATGAGTTCGCCCACGGGTGGGCGGCGTACCGACAAGGGGACGACACCGCCTACAAGCTCGGTCGGCTGACCCTCAATCCGATTCCGCATATCGATCCGATCCTCACCATCGCGATGCCGGTGTTTCTCTGGTTTGTGAGCCACGGAACGTTCACGTTCGGCGGTGCCCGACCGGTGCCGGTGGTCACCCGCAACTTCCGCAACTTCAAGCGGGGCGACCTGATCGTCTCGAGCGCGGGCATTGTCACGAATCTTTTCCTGGCGCTGGCGTGCACGGCGGTCTTCGCGATCGCCGGCGAGATCCACATCCTCACCGGGGTTGGCCGGTCAGCCGTCGATACCCTGCAGCGGATGCTCGTCTGGGGCATCCAGATCAACCTGATCCTGGCGTTCTTCAACCTGATCCCGATCCCGCCGCTCGATGGGTCGCGCCTGCTCTACCATTTCCTGCCGCCGGGGCTGGGAGCCCGCTACCGTTCGCTCGATCGCTTCGGTTTCATCCTGGTGATGGTGTTGATCTACTTCTTCCGGGGCACCGTCGGGGTCCTCCTTTCCCCGGCGTCCTGGGGGCTGGCCCACCTGGTCGAGCTGGTCCTGCCCTTCGCGGCAGGCAACGGCTGGAACATCTTTCAGCAATGACCGCCGCGCTCGAGCGACCCGCTGGAGATCTCGCCGAAGGAGGCGAGTTCGTCGTTGCCCTCGATGGCTTCACCGGACCGCTCGACCTGCTCCTGCATTTGGTGCGCGAGGAGCAGATCGACATCGCCGACATTCCGGTTGCCCGGATCGCCGCGCAGTTTCTTGCCGCGATCCACGCCTTCGGGCTGAACCAGGCGGCCGACTATCTCGAGATGGCCGGTCGGCTGATCCGCCTCAAGGTGCAGCTGCTGCTGCCCCGTCATGGCGACGATGAGGACTGGGTTGACCCGCGTGCCGAACTGGTCCGGCGTCTGCTGGAGTATCAGCAGATCAAGGAAATCGCGCGCGAGCTTGCGCGCCTGGCCGGGCGCCGCGCTCTCCGCCACGCACGCGGGTACCTCCCGCCGCCGCCGGACCTGCCGCCGATGCCGATCGTGTTCGACCTGCTGGAACTCTTGCTGGCGGTCGAGCGCGTCGTCGGCGCGATCCCCTCGCCCGTCCTCCACCGCGTGATCACCCGCCCGCTCGACGTCGAGGGCGCTGCGCGGCGCATCGAAGCGTTGCTCGCCGAGCATAGCGAGTTTGATTGGCGGACGATTTTTGGAAACAAGCCGTCCCTGGTCGACGTCCTGTCTGCGCTGTTGGCCTTGCTCGAATTGGCGCGACGCGGTGTCTGCCGCGTGCGCCAGGACACTCCCTTCGCCTCGTTGGTGGTCGCCCGTGAGCTCGCTGAACCCGCTTTCGCAACTTCTTGAAGCCGCGCTGTTCGCCGCCGATCGTCCCCTCACGCTCGACGAGCTGGCGGGGCTCGACCCCGATGCCGGTGCGGCCGATGTCCGGACCGCGCTCGATGAATTGCGCGAGCACTACGATTTTGGCGGCCACGCCGTCGAGGTTGTCGAACTCGCCGGCGGGTATCAGATCCTCAGCCGGCCCGCGTTTGCCGCAGCCGTCGAGCGCGCCCAGGCCATGCGCCGCCAGCCGAAGCTCTCGGCCGCAACGCTCGAAACCCTGGCCACGATCGCCTACCGTCAACCGGTCGGCCGCGCCGAAATCGAGGAGATCCGCGGCGTCAATTCGGGTGGCGTGTTGCGCACGCTGCAGGAACGCGGACTCATCGAGGTCGTCGGCCGGAGTGAGAGTCTCGGTCGTCCATTGCTCTACGGTACCACGCCGCTCTTTCTCGAGACGCTCGGCCTCAACGATCTCGCCGACCTGCCGCGCTCGGACGAATTGACCATCGCCCTCCAGCCGCATCGCGCTGAACCGGATTCCGGCGACGACACCGCGCTCGCATCGGTGGAAGAGGCCTGATGGCAGTGATGCGGCTGCAGCGCTTCCTGGCTCGGGCGGGTGTCGCGTCCCGCCGCCAGGCCGAAGAGTTGATCACGTCCGGCAAGGTCAAGGTCGATGGCAAGCCGGCCGAGCTCGGCATGTCCGTCGATCCCGAAACGTCCCGCGTTACCGTGGGCCGCAAGGTGATTCATCTCGCTGAGCGACGGTGGCTCGCGTTCCACAAGCCGCTTGGCGTGGTGACCACCGCCGACGATGAGCAGGGTCGGCGTACGGTGTTCGACCTGATCCCGGACACGCTGGGGCTCACCTACGTCGGCCGCCTCGATGTCGCGACCACCGGCTTGCTGCTGCTGACCACCGACGGCGAGGCCGTCCACCGCCTCACCCACCCGAAATACCGGATCCCGCGCCGGTACATCGCGCTGGTGCACGGCGTGTCCACCGCCGACCTCGCGACCCGGGCGGCCGGCGTGGTGAAAGTCGACGAACGTCCGGTCGTCCCCTCTCGGGTGCAGGTCAAGCCGGGGCGCGACGGACGCAGCATTCTGGAAGTCACCCTGGTCGAAGGCCGCAACCGGATCGTGCGCCGCTGGGTCGAGGCGATGGGGGCCAAAGTCGAGCGGCTGGCGCGCGTATCGTATGGACCGGTGCGGCTCGACGACCTCGCCGCCGGACAGTGGCGTCCGTTGACGCCGACAGAAGAGCGCGCGATCTACCGCGCCATTGGCATGAAGATCGGGGAGGCCGAGTGACGTTTCCGGTGCAGGACGTGGTGGCGGAGATCCGCAAGCGCGTCATCGGACAGGATCGCATGGTCGAGCGGCTGCTCATCGGACTGCTGACGGGAGGTCACGTCCTGCTCGAAGGTGTCCCGGGCCTGGCCAAGACGCTGACCGTGCGCACCCTTGCCGACGTCCTGCACGCGTCGTTCTCGCGGATCCAGTTCACTCCCGACCTGTTGCCGGCCGACGTGGTCGGCACGATGATCTTCGAGTCGCAGCGGCAGCAGTTCACCGTCCGACACGGCCCCATCTTCGCCCAGATCGTGCTCGCCGACGAGGTGAATCGGGCACCGGCCAAGGTCCAGTCGGCCTTGCTCGAAGCGATGCAGGAGCGCCAGGTCACCATCGGTGGCACGACGCACAAGTTGCCCGAGCCGTTTCTGGTGCTCGCCACGCAGAACCCGATCGAGAGCGAAGGGACCTATCCGTTGCCGGAAGCGCAGCTCGACCGCTTCATGTTGAAGGTCAAGGTGGACTATCCCGCCCGCGCCGAAGAGCGCGAGGTGCTGCTGATGATGAGCAGCAGTGACGCGGCGATTCCCGTGCGGCGATTGGCCGAACCGGGCCAGGTGCTTGCCGCGCGGTCGCAAATCGCCGCGATTCATCTCGACCCGCGCCTGGCCGACTACATCGTCGACATCGTGCGCGCGACGCGCGAACCGGCGCCGGTCGGGCTCGGTGCCCTCGGTGCGATGATCGCCTACGGTGCATCACCACGGGCCTCGATCGCCCTGGCCCAGACGTCGCGCGCCCGGGCGTTCCTTGCGCAGCGCGACTACGTCACGCCCCAGGACATTCAGGACCTCGCCCCCGATGTGATGCGCCATCGCATCGTTCTCACGTTCGACGCCGAGGCTGAGGGACTGGATACCGACGGCGTGATCCAGCAGATCCTCGGCGCGGTCCCGGTGCCGTGACGTGCCCGTCCGCCTCCCGCCCGCGCTGCTGAAACAGGTTCGCACGCTCGCCCTCCGCGGGCGGCGGGCGACCGACACGCTCCTCGGTGGCGAGATCCGCTCGGTGTTTCGTGGCACCGGAATGGAATTCACCGATGTGCGGCCGTACACCGAGGGTGATGACCTTCGCCATCTCGATTGGAACCTGCTCGCCCGCACTGGCCAACCGTACATCAAGCTGTACACCGAGACTCGCGAGCTCACGTTGCTGCTGGTCGTCGATCACTCGCGCTCGACGGCGATCGGTGATCCGGAACCCAAGGCGGCGCGCGCCGTCGAGATCGCCGCACTCCTGGCAATGGTCGCTGCCCAACAACAGGATCGCGTCGGCCTCCTCGGCTTCGCCGACAAGGTCGGTCCGGTGATCCCGCCCGGCCGCGGCCACCGTCACGTGTTCGGCGTCGTGCAGGCGCTCTTCACGCTCACGCCGGGGGGCACGACGACCGACCTCGCCGGTGCGCTCCGCGCGGCCGGGGCCCTGCTCAAGCGGCGGGCGGTGGTGGTGATATTGTCCGACTTCCTCGCCACCGGGTGGGAGGTGCCCCTCAAGGGTCTCGCCGCAACCCACGAAGTCACCGCCATCGCCCTCGATGATCGACGCGATACGGCGCTGCCGGACGGTGGCTGGGTCACGCTCGCCGGAGCCGAGACGGGGACCACGATGCTGTTCGACAGCGGCGATGTGCTGGCCCGGCGTCGGGCGGAGGCGGCCGTCAAGCGGGTCCGGTTTCGGCGTGCTGCGGCGCTCGCCGCAGCGGGTGTTCGCGAAGTGGTGGTGCGGACCGACGGCGAATACATGACGGCGCTGCGAGCCGCCTTTGGGCGCCACGGCGGACACCGCTGATGCCGCAGGGACCAGCCACCGTCGGCGACACGGTCACCATCGTGCGTTGGATCGTTGCGCCCCTCGGCGCAGTGATCGAAGCCCGGGCTCCGGCCGACTCGGCCATCGCCACCCTGATCGCGCCGCCGGTGCTGACACGGGAAGGCGATTCGGTGCGAATTGCCTACACCGTTGCGGTATGGAGCGCCGGTCATACCGATCTGGTGTTTCCGGGCGTCATCATCGTTGATCAGCGCGGGCGGGTCGACACGCTTGCCGACGCGCATGTGTCGCTCGACGTCGCGTCGGTCCTCCCCGCCAAGTCGGCCAGCACGATCACTCCGCATGCGGCGAGACCGTGGCTCGTGCGCGCCGACCTCTCGGCGCTCCCGTTCGTGGTGCTGCTGCCGTTGACGTTGGCTCTGGTGGGCGGGCTGCAATGGCGGTGGCGCCGCCGGGGACCGGCGCCGGTTGAGACGCCCAGCGCGGCGGCGAACGCAACGCTGACCGATGCCCGGATCGCCGCCTGGGTGGCCGCCGGCGAATCGCGCTTGGCGCTGGAACATCTCGCTGCGTCGCTGCGTGACCGGCCGGAGGTCGCCGATTGGCGTGCGCGCGTGGCCGATGCGCGTTTTGCCGACGGGAACGAGGCGGCGATCAACGAACTGGTGCGAGAAGGGTCTCGACTTGCTGCGGCACAGCTCGCGCGACCTGACGTCACGTCGAGCGAGCCGCGCCGTGGCGAGTCGAGAGGCGAAGCGTGATTGGGTTCGCCCGCCCGTGGCTGCTGCTCCTGCTACTCGCCGTGCCCTGGTTGTGGCTGCGCCGGCGGCGCCAGGATCCGGTGGCGGCGTTTGTGAGTGACACATCACCGTTCGCCGCGGCAACCCGGGGCCGCTGGCGCCTCCTCATTCCGCCGGTACTGCGCTCACTTACCATCATCGCGTTCGTTGCGGCGGCAGCGGGTCCGTTTCGCCCGGGCGACCGGTTGGTCGTGTCGGCGAATGGCGTCGCGATCGTGATTGCCATTGACGTGTCGACCTCCATGCTTGCCGAAGACCTGTCGCCGAGCCGGATCGAGTTGGCGAAACGGGAGGCGGTCGCATTCGTGCGCGGACGCGAAGCCGACCGCATCGGGCTGGTCACCTTCGCCGCCGAGGCCTTGACGCAGGTGCCCGTGACGCTCGACTACCCGGCCCTCATTAATGCCATACGCGCCGTGGAGATCGGCAATCTCGAAGACGGTACCGCCATCGGGTCCGGGCTGGCAATCGCCGTGGCGCGACTCCGCAAGGTGCCCGGTGCGAGCAAGGTGATTCTCCTGCTGACGGACGGCGTGAACAATCACGGCCTCATCGACCCGCGTACTGCAGCGGAAACGGCCGCCGCGTTCGGGATCAAGGTGTATACCGTCGGCATCGGCAGTCAGGGTGAAGCGCGGACGCCCACCCGCCGCGACGCCAATGGCGGCTATCGCTACGAGAACATGCCGGTCGAGATTGACGAAGTATTGCTGCAGGACATCGCGCAGCGGACTGGCGGCCAGTATTTCCGCGCCAAGGACACCGAGTCGCTCAGCAAGATCTTCGAGCAGGTCGACAAGCTCGCGCGCGAGCCGGTCAACACAGTGCGGTACACCCGCCAGCAGGAACGGACGCTGCCGTTCCTCGTCGCGGGCTTGGCGCTGCTCATCGCGGAACTGGTTGTCAGCGCCACGATCGTCGTGCGGGTGCCATGATCTTCGAGCGGATACCCTTGGTTGTCGCCGCGCCGATGATCGCGACCGGGATCGGCCTGCTCGCGGTGCTGGCCCGTCGGCGGCGGGTGCGCGCGGCGACGGCATGGTCTCGCTCCCTGGGTGAGGAGGCGGTAATCGCCGGCCGCTATTCGCCGTGGCTGCTGACGCTGGTGGCGCTGGCGGCCGCAGTCGCCGTGGCCGGCCCGCGATGGGGTGTCGCTGCACGCACGGCCGAGTCGCGGGCGCTTAACATCGTGGTCGTGATGGATGTTTCGCGCTCGATGCTGGCGCAGGATGTCGCGCCGAATCGCCTGGGACGGTCGGTGTCGGCGGCGCGAAGGTTGGTGCTCGATCTCGACGGCGACCGGTTCGCCCTCGTCGGTTTCGCCGGTCACGCCTACCTGCTCTCCCCGCTCACGCTGGACGAGAGCGCCATCGCGCTGCAACTCGACGCGCTCGATCCGGACATGGCCAGCGCCGGTGGATCGGGACTGGCTCGCGCGCTGGAGCTCGCGCAACACACCCTCGTTTCATCGCCCCAGGGGGGCGACCGCGCTATCGTCGTCTTTACCGACGGCGAGAGCTTTGAAGGGAACGCCGCGCTCGAGTCGTCTGGCAATGCGCTGCGACGCGCGGGCATCACGCTGATCGCCATTCCCGTGGGTAGCATCGAGGGCGCCAGAATCCCCGACCCCGACGGCGGCTGGCATCGGGACAACACCGGCAAGGAAGTGCTCACGACCCGCCGCGACGACCTGCTGCAGCTGGTGACGACCGCCGCGAACGGGATCTTCATCCCGGCGAACGCCCCCGATGCGGTCGGCGATGCCAGACGTGTGCTGGCACGCCTCAACCGCGCGCCAGCCGCCGATCGCGTGGCGGCGGACCTGATTCCGCGCGCCTGGATCTTCGCGCTCGTCGCAGTCCTGTTGCTCCTGGCACATACGCTGACGCGCCGCACCGCCGCGCTGGCCGGGCTGCTATTGCTGGTGGGCGTTACCGCCGCAACCGCGCAACGGCCGTCTGCCGGTAACCGGCTCCTGGGGCACGGCGACACCGTGCGGGCCCGTCAGGCGTTTGCTGCCGACGCCCGGATGCAACACAGCGATACCGCCTGGTTCAATGCCGGTACCTCGTCGTTGATCGCCGGCGACTGGGCGGCGGCGGTTGTGCAGTTACAGGCGGCGACGCTGAGCCTCGACCCCGGCTTGCGGCAACGGGCGCTCTACAACCTCGGCACCGCGAACCTGATCCAGTCTCGCCGCGTATTGGCGCAGCGCGACACGCTGCTCGCCGACGCGGCACGCCAGCTCCGTGAAGCACTGTTGCTCGCGCCTCGCGATCGCAACGCCAAGTTCAACTATGAGTTGACGCGCCGGCTGCGCCCGCCACCCACGCCGCCGTCGGGCCCGGGCGGGAAAGGAAAGGGCAGCCCGAATCAGCGGCCGGCATCACCACCGCCGGGCGGCGGGCGTGGTGGCATGACGCCAGCCGCTGCAGAACAGGTGCTCACTGCAATGGAGCGAGCCGAACGCGACACGCGCCGCCATCAATACGCGCGTACCCGGAAGGGGGAACCACCGTTGGGGCCCGACTGGTGATCGCGCTCGCGCTGCTGGCAGCCGTCCTCAGTCAGGACACCAATACCGCCGTGTCCCCGCGGGTGCGGGCGATGCTCGACCGTTTCCCGGTACCGCCCGCTGGCGCGCCGTCGATTGCGATCCGTTTCTCCCGCGATACGGTCTGGGTGGGCGAACAGGTCGAACTCGTCACTGTCACCTGGTTCCCGCGCTCGCTTCGCGACCGCCTGCGCCGGCTGCCTGGGATCACGTCGCCCTCCCTCACGGGATTGTGGAGCGCCCGCAACCAGCAACTCCCGATTCCGGTCGGAACGCGGGTCGTCGGCCGCCAGCTTTACGATATGTACGTGTCTTGGCAGACAATTTTCCCGCTCGGTGGCGGCCGGATTGAGGCACCGCCGGCAGTGCTCACCTACAACCTGCCGACCTCGACATCGTACTTCGCACCAGAAGAACGGAAGCTGGTTCGATCTGCGCCGGCGGTGCTCGTGGTGCGCTCGGTGCCCTCGGCGCTCACCGGCACGCTCGGAACCGGTCCCACGGCAAGCGGCCTGCGGCTCACGTGGCGCAGCCCCGTCGCCACGCTCCACGCCGGATCGCCGGCAATCGTGGAACTGGCGATTGCCGGGGCAGGCAACCTCACGCTGTGGCCCGCACCGCAAATCAGCTGGCCACCCGGCGTCCACGTGTATCCGGAACCGACCGAGGAGCATCCGGTCGCAGCCCAGGGACTCATCACTGGCGAGAAGCGGTTCCGATTCACCGTCGTGACGGACAGCGTGGGTGTGCTCACCCTTCCGGCGGTGAGGTACCCGTACTTCGACCCGGCGGTGGCGCAGGTGCAACCGGCGACAGCGAGCGCCCTCTCCCTGGCGATCCTGCCACGAGCCGTGACCATCGCGGCGCGCCGTGCCCTCACGGTGACCGGCAGTGCAGATGTTCCGCTGGCGACGGCGCTGGTACGCGGGTGGCGCCCGGTATTCGTGGCACTCGTGCTGCTGCCGGTCGTGTTGGTCGGCTGGCGCCATCGCCGGCGGCGCCGCGTTGCCACCACGCCGACGGACCGCGATCCCGAGGCAGCGTTGCGCGCGGCGCTGGGGACCCCAGCGGCGGCCGGAGAAGACCACGTGGTCGCGGTGTTACGAGGGCGCGGCGTCCCGCGGGAGGAGGCCGAACACGTCCGTCGCTGGCTGAGTGCAGTGGCGAGGTGGCGGTACGGACCCCAGAAGCGGGCCGGGATTCCGGATCCGCCGCCGGCGGTATCGCACGTGATCGCGCGGCTCCGCCGTGGCGCCCCACTCGCGATCATCCTCCTTGCCGTGTTCCCGCTGGGCGCGCAGCGCGAAGATGGCGTGGCGCGCTTCGTCGGGCGTGACTACGCCGGTGCGGCCCGGGCGTTCGCGGCGAACGTGGCGACCGATCCCCTTGCCGCCGGTGCGTGGCGAGATCTCGGCAGCGCACGATGGATGCAGAACGACGATGTCGGCGCCACGGCGGCGTGGCTCCGGGCGCTTGCGTTGGCCCCGCGAGACAGGTTGCTCCGCGACGCGTGGCAGGGTGCCAACGGGATTCCAGCGGATCTGCGCGCGCTGGCCCCGAGCGTGCCACTCAGTCGCGACGAGTTGCTCCTCGTGGCGCTGGTTTTCTGGTTGTTCGCGTGGATCGTGGTGGCGAGGCAATGGCGCCGCACCGCCTGGGCCACCGGCTGCCTCTGCGCCGGCGCACTGGCGTTGGCTGGCGTGCGGTGGCAGGCCGAGCGTCCGGGCCAGGTGCTCATCACCGCCGCCACGACGCTGCGCATTTCACCGCACCCGGCAACGACAGCGGTCGGCGAACTCCCCGCCTGGTCGCGAGTCCGCATCGATCGGCGGTACCAGAATTGGGTCCTCGTCGGGGGCCAGGTCGCGGTCTCGGGTTCGGTCGGCTCGGTAGCGGTCCAGGGCTGGATCCCGGCGGCGTCGATGGTACCGATCGGCCCGCTAGATTGAGCCTATGCCAGCCGGAATCATTCGCCGAATCGCGATTCTTCCCGACGCCGTCGCCAACCAGATCGCGGCAGGCGAAGTGGTCGAGCGACCGGCGTCGGTGGTCAAGGAACTGATCGAAAACGCGCTCGATGCCGGTGCGCGGCACGTGCGGGTGGCGGTCGAGAATGGTGGCAAGACGCTGATCGAAGTGGCCGATAACGGTGGTGGCATGACGCGTGACGAGGCAATCCTCTCCCTCGATCGTCACGCGACCAGCAAGATCCACGCGGTCAGCGATCTCGTCGGTATCGCC
Organism: Gemmatimonadota bacterium; assembly: GCA_025357945.1. Taxonomy (GTDB): domain Bacteria; phylum Gemmatimonadota; class Gemmatimonadetes; order Gemmatimonadales; family GWC2-71-9; genus Palsa-1233. Next base: position 65,859 of record JANYLJ010000032.1, on the reverse strand, counting down.
ACGTTCGGCTTCCGCGGCGAGGCGCTTCCGGCCATCGCCTCGGTGTCGCGATTCACCGTGTGCTCCGCCATCCACGACGGTGATGGCGCGGAAGTCAGCGTGACTGGCGGTCGGCTCGATCAGGTCCGCGAGATGCCGCGGCAGCGCGGCACCACGGTCACCGCCCGGGCACTCTTTTACAACACGCCGGCCCGTCGCAAATTTCTGCGGTCCGCAGCAAGCGAGTCGCGCGCCATCTGGGATGCCACGTCGACGCTGGCACTCTCACACCCGGACATCAGCTTCGAATTGCTCCTCGATGGTCGTCATCGCCTGATCGTTCCCGACGGCCAGTCGCTGGACGAACGGCTCGCAGCGGTCTGGGGCGCGGATGTGGTGCGCACGCTGATCCCGGTGGAGTTCGCTGTCGGTGGTGTTCACATCACCGGGTTCGCGCAGCGGCCAGCCGATGCCCAGCCGACGGGTCGCCGGGCACAGTTGCTCGTCAACGGCCGCCCCTTTCGCGACTCGTTCCTCGTCCGTGCCGCCGAAGCCGGGTACCGTTCAGCCATCCACCCCGGCGATCGGCCGTCGCTCTTCCTCCACGTCCAGGTCGATCCGGGCGAAGTCGACGTGAACGTGCACCCGGCCAAGCTCGAGGTGCGCTTCCGCGATCGGTTTGCCGTCGAACGCGCCGTTGAAGAGGCGGTCCGCAACGCGCTCGGCCGCCTCGACGCCGCCGCAACCGTCGGCGACGCACCGCTGATGGCGCCGCGGCCGGTGTGGCGCGCAGCACCACCCGAGATGCCGACAGACCTCTTCGCGCCGCTCACCGACAACGTTGGCACGCCAGGCCTGCTGACCAATCCGTCCGCCGACCCCGGCCAATTCGTCGGGCCAGCGCTGCTGCAGCTCGCCGACACCTACCTCTGCTACGAGTCGCCCGACGGGCTCGTCATCGTCGATCAGCACTCGGCGCACGAACGGGTCATCTATGAAGAGGTGATGCGCCACCTGCGGAGCGAGGGGCTGCCGGCGCAACGACTGTTATTGCCGATCACGATCGAACTCACCGATGAGGAGCTCGACGTTGTGGCTTCCCACGGCGAGGAGCTCCGCCAGATCGGCTACGAGGTGGAACCCTTCGGCGGACGGACGGTGGCGATTCACGGTGTTCCGAATCCCCATCCGCGCTTCGCCGCCGCGGCTTGCTTCCGCGAGATGGTGGCCGATCTTGCCCGCGGGAGGTTCGGCGGTTGGGCCAATCGGTTGGAGCGCTTCGCCGCGACGTACGCCTGCCGCGCCGCAGTGAAGGCGGGCCAGACGCTCGACGAGCGCAGCATGCGTGAGTTACTTGGCCGCCTGTTCGCCTGCGAACTGCCACCGCATGACGTGCACGGTCGGTCGACGATCGTGCAGCTGCCGACAACGGAACTGGAGCACCGTTTTGGGAGGCGCTAGGACGCCGATCCTCGTCGGCCCGACCGGGATCGGCAAGACCGCTGTGGCCCTCGCGCTCGCTGCCATCTGGCCGATCGAGATCGTGTCCGCCGATTCGCGCCAGGTGTACCGCGGCCTCGACATCGCCACTGCCAAGCCGACGCCGCGGGAGCGACAGCGCGTTGTGCATCACCTGATCGACCTGGTACGCCCCGGCGAGCGTTACAGCGCGGGACGATTCGCCCTCGAAGCGGCCCAGGTCATTTCCTCGATCCGCCAACGAGGCAATCTTCCAGTCGTCGTCGGCGGCACTGGGCTCTACGTCAAGGCACTGGCACACGGACTGTTCGCGGAACCGCCGCTGGATCGCCCGCGGCGGGACCAGACGACGACGGTAACCGACGGAATGGACCACCCGACGCTGGTGCGCTGGGCCACGCGGCTCGATCCCGGCTTCGCGGGTGGCGGTGGCCGGCAGCGCGCGGCGCGGGCAATCGAGATCGCCCTGCTGACCGGGCGACCGTTGTCCTGGTGGCAGCGTACGGCGGCGGTGCAGGGGAGCGTCGATCCATGGATCGTCCGGCTCACCGTACCGCGTCCGGTGCTCCACCAGCGGATTCTGGCCCGCGCCGAGGAGATGGTGCGCCGCGGCCTCCTGGAAGAGGTCGCAACGGCGTTAGCGGAGGGCGCGCCGACTGCCGGGCCGGGTATGGATGGTGTGGGCGTTCGTGAAGCGGTGGCGGTGCTGCACGGTCAGCTGGCGCGAGAAGCGCTGGTGGACGCGATTGCCACGAGCACGCGCCAGTACGCCAAGCGACAGGAAACCTGGTTTCGTCATCAACTGGGAGACGACGTGCTCACGCTCGACGCGACACGTCCCCCCGATCAGATCGCCGCCGCGCTCGCCGCGGCATGGGAGCGAATCGCTGCATGAAGATCGGCATAACCTGTTACCCGACGTATGGCGGCTCCGGTGCCGTCGCCACCGAGCTCGGCCTCGACCTGGCCAGGCGAGGCCACGAGGTCCACTTCATCACGTATCAGTCGCCCTTCCGGCTTCGTGGGTACACCAAGGGCGTCCTCTTTCACGAAGTCGACACCGAGATGAGTCGCTACCCGCTCTTCGACCACTATCCGTACGAATTGGCGCTGGCGTCTCGACAGTATGAGATCGCCATGCAGGAGAAGCTTGACCTGCTGCATGTGCATTACGCGATTCCCCATGCGACCACGGCGTTTCTGGCGCGCGAGATGTTGCGCGAAACCCACCCGATCAAGGTGATCACCACGCTGCACGGTACCGACATCACGCTCGTGGGGCAGGAAGCGTCGTTCTACGCCATCTCGAAGTTCTCAATCGAGCAGTCCAACGGCGTCACGGCGGTGTCCAACTTCCTGCGTGACGAAACGTACCGTGCGTTTGGCTGCATCCAGTGCGAACTCGCGGTGATTCCGAACTTCGTGAACTTGGCGGAATACAGCCCCGCCGTTGCGGCACCTCGCGAATCCCTGGTTCCGTCCGGGCACAAGCTGCTCGTCCACGTGTCAAACTTCCGCGAAGTGAAACGGGTGAAGGACGTGATTCGCATCTTTGCACGGCTGCGCAAGGCGATGCCGGCCACGCTGATGATGGTTGGTGATGGGCCCGACCGGAATGACGGCGAGCAGGAGGCGCGCGACCTGGGCATCAGCGAACACGTCCATTTTCTTGGTCGCATCGACAGCGTCGCGCCGTTGCTTGCCGCCGCGGATCTCTTCGTCCTCCCGTCGCAAACGGAGTCGTTCGGCCTCGCGGCACTGGAAGCGATGGCGTGCGGCACGCCGGTGCTCGCGGCCCGGGTCGGCGGTATCCCCGAAGTCGTCACCGACGGGGTGGAAGGCCTGCTCGAGCCGGTGGGGTCGGTCGAAGCGATGGCCCGGCGGGCGATCGATCTGCTCAGAGACCCTCCCCGGCACGCGCGCATGCGCGAGGCGGCGCTCGCGCGCGCAGGCGACTTCTCGACCGACGTCGTCGTGCCGCAGTACGAAGCGTTCTATCAAAAGGTGCTGGCCAGCTGATGCCGGTGCCGCTGATGCTGATCGCCGTGATTCTCGGGTTGGTCGAGGGGATCACCGAATTCCTCCCGGTCTCGTCCACCGGACACCTGATCGTCGCGGGGTCGCTGCTCGGGTACGTCGGCGAACGCGCGGCGACCTTCGAGATCGTGATCCAGGTCGGTGCGATCCTCGCGGTAGTGTGGCACTATCGCACGGTGCTCGCTACCCTGGTTGGCCGCATCTTCAGCGCACCCACGGAGCAACGCCTCGCGCTCAATCTCGGGTTCGCGTTTCTCCCCGCGGCACTGGTCGGGCTGGGGCTCCACCATTGGATCAAGGCGCATCTCTTCACGCCGGTCACCGTGGCCGCGGCGTTCATCGTTGGCGGCATCGTGATCCTCGTGATGGAGTGGCGCCGCCCGACCGTGACGACCGGCGACGTCCACGCCATGTCGATCCGTCAGGCAGTCGGCGTCGGCTGCGCCCAGGTCCTCGCCTTGATTCCCGGCACGTCCCGTTCCGCGGCGACCATCCTCGGCGGATACGCGCTCGGGTTGTCGCGTCCCGCCGCGACTGAATTCTCGTTCCTGCTCGCGATCCCGACGCTGATTGCGGCGGCGGGATACGATGCCTTCAAGAGCCGCCACCTGTTCACCCACGCGGACATTCCACTCTTCGCCGTGGGCACCGCCGTTTCATTCGTCTCCGCATTGATCGTCATCCGTGGTTTCCTGCGCTTCATCCAGTCGCACTCGTTCCGCGTCTTCGCCTGGTATCGCATCGCGTTCGGTGCGGTCATTCTGGTGTTGGCCGCCCTGCACCTGCTGCGCATGAATGCCGCCTGATCTGATCCGTTTCACTGAACTCGCGAGCACGATGGAGACTGCGCATGGGCGCGCCCAGGACGGGGCGATGCACGGCACTGCCGTCGTCGCGGCGCGCCAGACGCTGGGGCGCGGCACTCGCGGTCGCGCCTGGTCGTCCGAAACCGGCGGGCTGTGGCTGTCGGTCATCGCGCGACCGTCCCGTACCGATGCGCTCGAAGCGCTGTCGCTCCGGGTCGGGTTGGCGACTGCCGCCGTGCTCGAGCTGCTCTGCCCGGCGCTGCCGCGCCTCGGCCTCAAGTGGCCCAACGATATCGTCATCGGCGGGCGCAAACTCGCCGGCATCCTCTGCGAGGCACGGTGGGGGAACGGGCACTGTCAGTGGATCGTGGTCGGGCTCGGCATCAACGTCCGCAATCAGGTGCCCGCAGAACTCGACGGTGTCGCTGCAGCGATCCAGTCCTGGGATCCGGCGGCGGACCCCACGGCGCTGGCCGAGCCCGTCGCGGCAGCGGTCGCGCTCGCCGCGAGGGGCGCCGGTCCGCTCACGCCCGCTGAACTGCAGGCCTATGCCCTGCGCGATGCGCTGGCCGGCGCCCGGGTCACCGAACCGGTGGCGGGAACGGCCGAGGGGATTACCGACGCCGGGGCGCTCCGGGTGCGTACCGATGCCGGACCGGTGCGCGAAGTGCTGGCCGGGGTGGTGGCGGTGCGGTCGTGACGCGAGATTCCTGCTGATGCTCCTCGTCATCGACGTCGGTAACAGCGAAGTCACGACCGGCCTGTTCCGCGGGGCGGAACTGGTCGGTCGCTGGCGCCTCACCACGAATGTCGAACGCACGCCGGATGAATGGGCGCTCGCCCTGGAGTCGTTCGCGATCCGCGCCGGCCATTCGCCAGCGGAAATTCGCGCCTGCTGTGTCGGCTCGGTCGTTCCCGGCGTGACTCAGGCGCTCATTCCGGCCGTGCATCTGTCGATCGACGGACGAGTCGGGGTGGTCGATCCGCGCACTGTCCTCCCGCTCGAGCTCGATGTCGACGAACCGTTCGCCGTGGGCGCCGACCGGATCGCCAACGCCCTCGGCGCCCTCGCCTTGTACCCCGGCGATAGCGTCGTCGTCGGCTTTGGCACGGCAACAACATTCAACTGCATCACCGCGGATCGTCGCTTCATCGGTGGATCGATCATGCCCGGCCTGCGCACGTCGGCGGACCAGCTGATTCGCCGGGCTGCGAAGCTCACTGCGACAGACCTGCTCCCCCCAACGCGCGCCATCGGTCGAAGCACCGAGGACAACATTCGCGCTGGCGTGCTCTTTGGTGCGGCAGACGCAGCGGATGGCATGGTCCGCCGGATCCTGGCCGAATGGCCGGGCGGACAACGACCCCAGATCATCGCGACCGGCGGGCTCGCGGCCCTCGTGGTACCGCTGATGACGACGATCGACGTCGTGAATGCCGACCTCACGTTGCATGGGCTTCGCATCGCGGCTGAATCGCTGCACCTGCTCGGATGAGCACCGTCGCACCGCGCAGCCGTACCGGCGGGATCGCCCCGTACCTGCAGCACCTTCGTCCGGCCGAGTGGCCCGTGATGGCGGCGCACACCGCCCTCGGCTGGTTCCTCGCCGCCGGCCTCCATGCCCCCAGCGGGCGCGCCTGGCTCGGTATCGCTTCGTGGGTCGTGTTGCTCAACGGCGGGACGCTGGCGCTCAACTCCGCCTTCGACCGCGACGAGGGCGACATCGCCTTCCTGCGCCATCCGCCGCGACCACCGCGCCACCTCGCGCTCGTCGGGGCGATGTTGATGGCCGCCGGGCTCGCGCTCACATGGCAGCTACCGGCAACGTACCGCACCCTGTACATCATCTGCGGGCTGATGTCGATCGGGTATTCGGTACCGCCATTCCGACTGAAGTCCGTCGCGGGGATGGATTGGGTCATCAACATGCTCGGCTTCGGGACGCTGACGCCCTACGCCGCGTGGGCAATCACCGGCCGCCCGCTCGAGGGTGCCCTGGCGCCAGTGCTCTGGTCGTTCACGCCGCTCTTTGCCGCACTCTATCCGCTCACCCAGCTGTATCAGATGGACGAGGACCGCGCTCGCGGTGATCGCACGCTCGCCCTTCGTCTCGGTGTGCGCGGGAGTCTCACCGTCGCCGTCTTCTGCGCCACCGTTGCCTTCGGCATGCTCGCAATGGCCGGCTGGCGGAGCGGCTGGTACGGCGGCGACCTCAAGCGGTGGGGCGCCCTGGTGATCGCCGCTACCGCCTGGGCGGCGGTGCTCGCCCCGTGGTTGCGCAACGCCCGGGTGTGGTCAACAGTGGAGCATCAACGCGCCATGTACCACGCGCTCGCTGCGTGGGCGCTGACGGACGTGGCCGTGCTCTTGGCGTGGGCCGCGTAGACCGGCTATTTTTTCGCCGTACCCAGCCACCCCCGGAGACCCGCATGGCCACCGCGGTCCAGCTTGAAGGCGAATACGACAACACTGAACTCCGTCGCGTCGTCCGCGGCTCAATCACGCTGGCACTGATTCAGGCCGTATTCGTGGTCGTGGTTTCCGTCGTCAACAAGAGCCTCGACGGCACCGTGGACCATGTGCTGACCGGGATCTTCGTTTTTATCGGTACCATGATCACGATCTTCTACCCCGGCACGCTGACGCGTCCGCGCACGATCGAGGGGATCGCCGGCGCTGCCGGCATCGGCCTCGGGGCGACGTGGGTGTTCCTCCTGCTCGACGCCTTCATCCTGCAGACGTTGCACGTGTACACCAATCGCTGGCGTGAGATCGGTGGCGGCTCGATCTGGTGGTACCTTCCGGTGTGGTGGATGGTCGGCACATATCTGTCCTGGATGGGCGGCTGGATTCTTGCCAACCAGGCCAACAAGTCGGGCGAGGCGTCGGTGCCGTCGGCGATCGCCCTGGTAACGATTGCCTCAGCGACTTGCGGCGCCATCGCAGCGTTCACCCATTTCCCGGGTGCCAGCTGGAACGTTCCGACGTTCGCCGTGGCGGTACTGCCTGGCCTCGCCCTGGCGAACGTCGTCAGCGCGCGCGGTAGCCGGCGCGGCTGAAGGCATCACGATGCCTCGCCGCCTCGCGCGGCTGTTGTTTCGTGCCGCCGGTTGGCTGCTGACACCTCTTGTGCTCATCTTGGCGGCGGGAATCGGGGCGACCATCGGCTTGGTGGTCGCCCCGACGCTTGCCCCGGACGCGGCACTCGGGCTCACCATCGGCCTGTCGCTGCTCGCTGCCATCGCCGGGCTGGTGCTCTGGATGCGGCTGCTTCGCGAGCACCCCGGCCTCCGCCACACCCTGGAGATGACCGCGCAAGGGGTGCCCGAGTCTGCGTTGGTCCAGCGGTTGATTCATCCCGACGATGCCGAGCAGGACAGCCCGCCGTGAGGCCAGTGCTGATCGCCGTCCTCTCGGCCGCGGCAGTTGTCGCGCCACTGGCGGCACAAGACGGCGGCTTTCTCTACGTGGGCAAGGTTCTCGCCGGCAACTCGACCGAAACGAGCTGGCGCATCGCGCTGCAGCAGGACCTGACTGGTCCGCTCGGCGTGGACGGCTCGTTCCTCATTCTCCCCGGTGCGCGGCCGGCCGAGGGCGAGCTGTATGGTTTCGGCGGCGATTTCACGCTTCTCAGCGCTGCCCGAGGGGTGCCGACACTCTTCGCCGGGCTGGCGGGTGGCATTGGATTTGGTGGCCAGCAGCGGCTTTGGGGGGCGGCCTCGTTCGGCATCCGGATGCCGATCGTCATACTCGGTTCGGCGCGCCTCATGGCCGAGGCTCGGTACCGGAGCTTTACGTTCGACGGACGAACGGGCATTGAGGTCGGCTTGGCGCTCGGATATCGCGCCCGCCACCACGACCTGACCCTGCAACCGGAAGGCGCTGGGCTGTACGTCCTGCCGCCGATCGCGGAGATCCTGCGGGCCCGCGGCATTCCGGAGGCGAAAGCGCAGCTGCTGGGAAATGTCGTGCGGACGGCGCTTGAAGAGATGGGGCAACCGTACGTGTGGGGCGGCACCGGGGACGGCAACGGCGGGTTCGATTGTTCGGGACTGATTCAATTTGCCTACAGCCAATACGGCTTTGCGATCCCGCGCACATCGGCCGGTCAGGCCATCGCGGGCGTCGCGTTTCGTCGTGACCTGGAAGCCCTGCTCCCGGGTGACATTCTCGTCTTCTCAGAACACGGCGACGAACCGACCCATGTGGGCTTGTATATCGGCGAAGGAAAGTTCATCCACAGCGCGTCCAAAGGCGTGCGGCTGAGCCGCCTCGCGGACGACGATACCGAAGGGCGGCTCTGGCTGCGGCGATGGATCGGCGTGCGGCGGATTGTGGAGTAGCGCCGCCTACTGCTTCCTCTCCTGCTGCACCTCTCCCATCGCCACCAAGCGCGCGACATCCTTCTTCCAGTCAGCATCCGCCGGATCGAACTTCGGCCACTGGTCGGGGTGATCGGGTACGTAGAGGAGCGCCATATGCAGCATCGCGCCCTTTTCGATTCCCTTGCCGGTGGGATTGTTGTACCGGCCAACGAGCCGGTAGGTGTGGCTGTCCTGCAGCTTGATCCCGTCGCCGGTAATCCCGGGCAGCTGGCGTTCCACCGACTGGATATAGCCCTTCGGCGCCAGCTTGATCGCCAGATTGACCACCTGCCGCGGCTTGGTCGAGTCGGTGACGTCCTGCAACGCGAGTCCGGTGGCGAAGTCGTGCGCGTGACCACCGGCGCCGATGATGCGGCCGCTCAGCGGCAGCTGGAAATCCTTCTTGAAGGTGGCCGGTCCAGCCGGCAGATCGAAGTCGACGTCGCGGCCGACCGGGTTCATCACGTCCAGGTACACTGGCAGCACACTGACTGGCTTGGGTACCAGGTTCGTCGGTGAGTATTCCACCGTCATCTCGAACGACACGCCCTTGATCATGTTGGGGGAGTGGTTGTGCCACATCACCAATGCGGCCATCGGCATATTCGCCGACACGGGAATCCCGACCGTTGCGGGCACCCGGATATCCTCGGTTTCCTCGCCCATCGCGATCATCCGTTCCGGGATCGCATAGAACAGCTGGCGCCGACCGAAGTTCACGACGTTGATGTGATGCACCAGCTTGCGCGACAGCGGCTTGCCGTCGGCGTCGAAGATCCGCAGGCGCACGCCACGCACCCACCCAGTGACCGGCCACGTGAAGCGGAGCAGGGCAGAGGACTGCATCATCATCATGCCCATCGGCATCCCCGGCATCTCGTCCATCGCTGGCTCGATGTCGTACTGGCCACCGGTGAGGACCACGGTGTGTTGCGACGAGTCCACCTTGACCTGGAGGCCGTGTTCCGTGGCGCGCAGTGGGCGCACCGGGCCGGCGACGGCAACGGCGAGAAGCAGGGCAAGCAGCGTCATCGAGACCTCAGCGAGTGGAGACAGGCCAACCTGAATCGCGGGCAATATACCGACGCTGTGAGGGCGGCTGCCATTTCGGCGTGGGGCCAGGGCACGCCGATTGCCAACCTCGCTAGCGACTTGACAGGCCCGAGCGGTCGACTACCTTTTACCCCGGTGGCAGTCCGAAGGCTCGACTGCCAAGTCAATGTCAGATGGTCACTTACCGCACACCGTTCAAGTTGGAGGTTGGAAAATGGCTGGCGCCACCAAGAGCAAGTCGACGATCGTACCAAGCGAGGATCGCGTTGTCATTCGGCCGACGGAAGATGCCGAGACGATGCGTGGCGGGCTCTACATCCCCGACACCGCCAAGGAAAAGCCGACCCAGGGTGAGATCATCGCCGTGGGCCCAGGCCGGGTGAACGACGAGGGCAAGCACATCCCGATCGAATTCAAGGTCGGCGACACGGTGATCTACGGCAAGTACAGCGGCACGCCGTTCACGATCAATGGCAAGGAAGTCATGATCATCAAGGCGTCGGACGTTCTCGCCAAGCTCAGCTGATCCACACCTACTGATTCGGAGATAGAAGCAATGGCTGCAAAGGAACTGATGTTCAACGTGGATGCGCGGGCGAAGCTCAAGAAGGGCGTTGACGCGCTTGCCGAAGCGGTGAAGGTGACGCTGGGCCCGAAGGGTCGCAATGTCGTCATCGACAAGAAGTTCGGCTCGCCGACGGTGACCAAGGACGGCGTAACGGTTGCCAAGGAAATCGAGCTGGCCGATGCGATCGAGAACATGGGCGCGCAGATGGTGAAGGAAGTCGCGACCAAGACCTCCGACCTCGCTGGCGACGGCACCACCACCGCCACCGTGCTGGCGCAGGCCATTTTCCGCGAAGGCCTCAAGAACGTCACCGCCGGGTCCAACCCGATGGAACTCAAGCGCGGCATCGACAAGGCCGTCGAGGCGCTCGTCGCCGAGCTGAAGGCGCTCTCGGTTCCGACCAGCGGCAAGAAGGACATCGCGCAGGTCGGCACCATCTCGGCCAATAACGACCCGGAGATCGGCAAGCTGATCGCCGAGGCGATGGAGAAGGTCGGCAAGGAAGGCGTCATCACCGTCGAAGAGGCCAAGGGCCTTGAGACGACGCTCGAAACCGTCGAAGGCATGCAGTTCGACCGCGGTTACCTCTCGCCGTACTTCGTGACCGATCCGGAGTCGATGGAAGTGGTGCTCGAGTCGCCGTACATCCTGATTCACGACAAGAAGATCTCGTCGATGAAGGAATTGCTTCCGGTATTGGAGAAGGTCGCCCAGTCCGGCAAGCCGTTGCTGATCATCGCCGAGGATGTCGAGGGTGAGGCGCTCGCGACGCTGGTCGTCAACAAGCTGCGTGGCACGCTCAAGGTCGCGGCCGTCAAGGCGCCGGGCTTCGGCGTTCGTCGCAAGGAAATGCTGCGCGACATCGCGATCCTGACCGAAGGTCAGACGATCTCGGAAGAAGTCGGCTTCAAGCTCGAGAACGCCACGTTCAACGAGCTCGGCCAGGCCAAGCGGATCGTGATCGACAAGGACAACACCACGATCGTCGACGGCAAGGGGAAAAAGGATTCCATCCAGGGCCGCATCAGCGAGATCCGTGCGGCGATCGACAAGAGCACGTCGGATTACGACAAGGAGAAGCTGCAGGAGCGGTTGGCGAAACTTGCCGGCGGCGTGGCGGTCATCCATGTTGGCGCGCCAACCGAGACCGAGATGAAGGAGAAGAAAGCTCGCGTTGAGGATGCCTTGCATGCGACCCGCGCGGCCGTGGAAGAGGGGATCGTTCCCGGCGGCGGCGTGGCACTGATTCGCTGCCAGTCGGCGCTCGACCGGGTCAAGGCAACGGGTGACGAGAAGATCGGCGTCGACATCATTCGTCGCGCGATCGAAGAGCCGATTCGCGTCATCGCGATCAACGCGGGCGTGGAAGGCTCGATCGTCCTGGCTCGTGTCAAGGAATCGAAGGACAAGGCGTTCGGGTACAACGCCGCGACCGACGTGTACGAAGACATGGTGAAGGCGGGCGTCATCGACCCGACCAAGGTGACGCGCACGGCGCTGCAGAACGCCGCGTCGATTGCCTCGCTCCTCCTGACGACCGAATGTGTCGTGGTGGAGCGGAAGGAAGAGAAGTCGGGCGCTCCGATGGGTGGCGGCGGTGGTGGTGGCATGGGCGGGATGTACTGATCGGCCACTGCCGATCAGTATCCTGAGCGCCGCCGCTGTACGCAGCGGCGCGAAGGATCCCTCATGGCTCTCCCAGCGGCAAAGCGTCGTCGCGAAGTCGAAGGACCTCAGTTCCACGCAGCAATGGCCCGCCATTGCGACTGGAGCCGAGGTCTTTCGACTTTGTGCCCTCATCCACGTCGTCGCAGCGGTGCCACACAATTGCGGCCCGCTCGCGACGGCGTGGCGGCGGCCAGAACCGGGAAACGCCAGCCTGAATGCGGCTTGCCACGCGTTCCGTCCGCGTTGCCGCTGCGCTCTTCGTGATCGCCGCCGCGAGCAACCCTCGAGCGCTCTCCGCGCAGTTCCCCGCCTCGACCGGGTTCAACGTCCTGCTTGGCGTTGATCAGACGTGGACCGTGTCGCTCGACGGCGGCAGCACGTTTTTCAACGCCTTCGTGGTCGCGAGCCCGCCTGGCGCCTGGCAGCCGAACACGGCCAACTACAAGTGGATCTCATTCAACGCGGCCGCCTCGAATGGCTCGAGCACGTCCTACATCTTCCGGGACGCGTTCAATCTCAGCGGCTATGACCCGACGACATTCGGCATCGACTTCCGGTGCGCGTACGACAATTTTCTTGGGAGCTATTCCCTCAACGGTGGCGCGGCCGTCACCGGTGGATGCGGCTCCGAAGGCACCCACACGTTCGGCGCCACGCAGACACTCAACAGCGGTTACCTCGGCGGGAACAACACGCTCGACTTCTTCGTCAACGGCGACGGCACCACCGACGGCTTCCTGATGAGCGTCGATGCGGTCCGGGCCCGGGCCTCACAACCTTCGACCGTGCCGGAACCAGCCACCGTGGCGCTCCTGGCTACGGGCCTGGTCTCGCTCGGCGCGATGCGGCGACGTAAGCGCAACTGATTTCAAACCGAAAGCCAAATCACTTCCGGGCGCCCTCCACGGGGCGCCCGTGTCGTGTTCGCCCTGGCGGTGTTTTCTTTCCCGCTCGGCTCATCCGTCTTCGGGAGCTTGGCATGCCACCGCGCTGTCGTTCAATTCTGTCCTGCACCCTCTTCACCCTCGCAGCCTGTGGCGGCAGGGGTGCCGGGCCGTCACCAACGCAGGTGACCGCCGCCCAGGCGGCCATCACCGCTCCCCGCATCCTCGGCCATATCGAGGCGCTCGCCGATGACTCGATGCTCGGCCGCGCCCCGGGTGGCGTGGGCGAAGCCCGGGCAATCAAGTACATCAGCGGCGAGTTCAAGGCGATCGGCCTCGCCCCGGACAATCCCGACGGCACCTGGTTTCAGAACGTCGAACTTCTCGGCTTCACGTCGCAGCCCATGGCCGAATTCCACGTTGGTGGCAAGACGATCAGGCTCGACTTCCCAAAGGACTATGTCGCGGCGTCTCGCCGCGAGGCCGCCGAGATCGACGTCGACAACTCGGGCATCGTGTTCGTCGGCTACGGTGTGGTTGCACCCGAGTACAACTGGGACGACTACAAGGGCGTTGACGTCAAGGGCAACGCGATGGACAACCCCGCCGGCGGCGCGGCCGAAGATCTTGGATTGCTCTTTGTCGTGGGAAACCGCGTTGCAAACGACGCCACCTGGCCGACCTGGAAGACCGGCACGGAGTTCAAGGCGATTCGCGAGACGATGCTTGCCGGGCACTGACCGCTAGTGCCGGATCACGACGCACTCACCGCAGCACCGCAAACCACCTGGTCAACCATCCGCGAAGCGATTCGCGGATCGCATCAGGATTTTACCCAGGGCCCGCTCGGACGGGCGGTCGTCCTCCTCGCCATTCCAATGGTCGTCGAGATGGCGATGGAAAGCATCTTCGCCGTCACCGACATCTTCTTCGTGTCGAAGCTCGGGGCTGCTGCGGTCGCCTCCGTGGGCCTCACGGAGTCGCTGCTCGCCATCGTCTATGCACTCGCGCTGGGTCTGGGAACCGCCGTCACTGCCATCGTGGCACGACGGATTGGCGAAAAGGACCCGGACGGCGCTGCCCATGCGGCCGCGCAAGGCGTGCTCCTTGGCGTCATCGTCGCGATCGTGCTGGGATCGCTCGGGAGCATTTTCGCACCCCAGCTGCTCGCGCTGTTGGGTGCGACACCGGCAGTCCTCACCCAGGGAACCGGTTTTGCCCGGGTGATGCTCGGCGGCGAAGCCTCGGTCATCCTGCTCTTTCTCCTCAACGCGGCGTTCCGCGGTGCGGGCGACGCCGCGATCGCGATGCGGGTACTGCTGATCTCGAACGCCATCAACATCGTGCTCGGGCCGTGCCTGATCTTCGGCGTCGGTCCGTTCCCGGCGTTGGGCGTGACCGGGGCTGCAATTGCGACGACGATCGGCCGCGGCACCGGCGCACTGATCGCGTTCCTGACACTGGTGCGCGGCAACCATCGTCTCGCCGTCGGCGTGCGGCACTTCAGGCCGGATGTGTCGCAAATGCGTGCGCTCGTACGCCTGGCCGGCGCCGCGACGTTTCAGTTCATCATCGGGACCGCGAGCTGGATCGGACTGGTCCGGATCATCTCGCTCTTTGGCAGCGTGGAACTCGCCGGCTACACGGTGGCGATCCGGCTCCTGATCTTTGCGCTCTTGCCCGCGTGGGGCCTGGCGAACGCTGCCGCAACGCTGGTCGGGCAGAATCTCGGCGCCGGCAAGCCCGAGCGCGCCGAACAATCGGTGTGGACTGCGTGCAAGTACAACCTGGCATTCCTCACCGCCCTTGGCGTGATCTTCGTCGCCTTGGCGCCAACACTCACCGGGTTCTTCGGCCACGACGCCGAGGTGTCCCGGGTCGCAGCGCGCGCACTCCGGATCATGTCGATCGGTTTCCCGTGCTACGCCTACGGCATGGTGGTGATGCAGGCGTTCAACGGAGCGGGGGACACCTGGACGCCCACCTGGCTCAACTTCCTGATTTTCTGGTGTTGGGAAATTCCTCTGGCCTGGCTGCTCGCCAAGCCGCTTGGCTGGGGCGCGACTGGCGGGTTCGTGGCCATTCCCATCGCGTTCTCCACCATGGCGGTGGTGGGCGCCGTGCTTTTCCGGCGCGGACGATGGCAGGTGCAGCGCGTGTAACTGTGTCGCATCGCTATCTTTTCACGTCATGAAGCGTGTCCTTTACAGAGTTCTCCCGTGAGCTATCGGCTGGTACTCCTCCTGCTCGTCGCGGCGGTGCCGCCCGTTCAGGCCCAGAAAACCGTGGATATCACCGGCACCTGGCGTGTGGACGCCGGCGCCGACACAAAGAACGGGCCGCGCGAGGTGATCATCCGCGCCGACTCGTCGGCGTCGTGGGGCAAGGAGGTCGTGCGTTGGCGACTCAAGGAGGACAAGATTTCGATCGTGCTCGGTGGCGAATGGGAAACCCACAAGATCCGGTTGAAGGACAACACGATCACGCTTTCCGGCGGCGGCCTCGACAAGCCGGTGACCCTCCGGAAGGTCGGGCCAGCGACGCCGCGCCCTGCGAACGTGAAGATTCCGGATGACCCGGACCACTGACGGACGCCGGTCAGGCGAAGAGCGACTGCTGCAGCGGTCCCGTGATCTCGATCGGCAACATCGGCCCGTCCTGCGCCGCGAGCACCAGGTCACCGACAAATCCACAGGTCGCCAGTAACTCACCGACGGTTGTCCGGGCCGCGTCGTGCGTGTTGCACCGCTGGCTCAGGTGCGCGAGCACGACGGTCTGTAGCGCGTCGTGGTACAGCTCCCCCAGCAGTCGGGCCGCGTCGAAGTTTGACAGGTGCCCGCCCGGTCCCGCGATGCGCTGTTGCACCCCGGCCGGGTAGCCGCTCGTGCGCAACAGCGACTCGTCGTGATTCGCCTCCAGGATCAGGCAATGGCGATCCCGCAGGAACCACCGCACCGCTTGGGTCGGTCGACCGAGGTCGTACGCCGCACCAAGCGAGATTCCGCTGGGCGTCGTCACGGCCAAGGCGATCGGTTCCGCCGCGTCGTGCGACGTGGGGCAGGCAGATATCGCGAACGGTCCGGCCATCGCGGTGCTGCCGGTTCCGACCGGGAGGAAGTCGCACGCCTCACCGCGCGCGACCAGCGCTTGCCAGGTGCCGAGCGACGTGACCACCGGCGCGTCGTGGCGCGCCGCAAGCCGGGTCGCACCCGACGCATGATCGCCGTGTTCGTGGGTCAGCGCGATGCCGACCACCGCGCGCGGATCGACCCCCGCGAGCTCTAATCGCCGTTCGATCTCCTTGGCGGAAAAACCGGCGTCGATCAGCAGGACGGCGCCATCGCACACCAGCGCGAAACAATTGCCCTTGGAGCCGGACCCCAATACGATCAGTTGCATGGCTGATCACCAGCTGCCGGGCGCAGCCGCGGCATGCTGTGCGCTACTCGCCGGTCAATCGGGCATGCATCGCACGCAACGATGCCTCCCCGTTCGCATCGACGGCGACATCGCGCCGCGGCATGATCCGCTTGGCCATCGCGATAAACTGGTCCACCCGTATCCGCTCGGTGCTGTCGCCGCCCCAGGCGAACGGCGCCACGTACTTTGGCGCGCGCGGAGCGCCGAACAGGTTCGCGCCGGCCCCAAGCACCGCGCCGGTGGGTAGCAGGGTCCCGATCGCCGTCTTGACGTGGTCGCCGATCAGGGAGCCGAGATTGCTGCGTTGGGTCTCGATGCGATGTTCGGCCAGATCGAGCCGGATCGGACCATATGTGTTCTTGAGATTCGACGTAATCGTTCCGGCGCCAAGGTTGACCCATTCGCCGATCACGGAATGGCCGACGAACCCGTCGTGACTCTTGTTGGCGTAACCGTTGAACACCGACGTACTGACTTCACCATGCACGCGACAATGGGGGCCCACACTTGCGTGCCGGAACTGGCCCCCGACAAGGAACGTGCCCTCGCCGGCCCAGAACGGGCCTTCGAGACGGGTGCCGCTGCGCACCTGCACGCCGCGCTCAAGCACGATGGCGCCCTTGCGGGCGTCGAACACAACACCCGGTTCCACCGCCGCGCCACGCAAGGCGATCGCTTCGCCGTTTCCCAACACGGTTGTCCCGGCCGGGAGCGGATCCGTCTTGCCGTCCAGGGCCGCAAGCGTGTCGGTAAACAGCAACTGTTCCAGTGCGGTGATCAGGTCGAACGCACCGACAAGCGGGCGCCCCTCGATCACCACGCCATCGCCGTGGCTGAACGGACCTTCCCAGCGCTGGCCCGCGTCCAGCCGCCACGCCACCGTCTTGCCGCCGTGCACCAGGCGCTTGGCACTACCGACCGCGCGCATCGGGAGCTTGGCTGCAAACGTGGCGTCAACGACCCAGGCCGGCCCGGCGATGCGCTCGGTGCCAATGAGCGCCGGTCCGTTGACGAGACGATGCCCAGTGGCGTGCGGCGCGATCACGCCGGCAGCCCGGGCACCGAGGCCGCGCTCCCACCGTTCGCGCAGCCGCCACATGCCGGCGCGCAACTCCGAGAGCGGGGCGGCACCGGCGAAGGGCGCCCACGCGGCGCCGGGCTCCGCCGGTTCGAGCAGGTAGAGGGAGCTCATGTCAGCCGAGTTCCCGCACGTCGGCCGGCAACGCGTCCAGGGTGCGCTTCAGGTCCGGCGCGCGCGCGCGGTCGAGCACCAGCGTTCGCTCGTTGGCGTGCACGACCACCAGATCGTGGACGCCGCTCAGGACCATCGGCGGTCCGTCGTTCCAGACGATGCAATCGCTGCAGTCCACCAGCGTCACGGCACCGTGCGTGACGTTGCCGCGGCGGTCACGCGTCCGTACTCGCGCCAGCGCCTCCCACGTGCCGATGTCGTCCCACGCGAAGTCGCCGGCCACGACTGCGACTGAGTCGCTGCGTTCGAACACCCCGACGTCGATTGACACGTCCCGCACGCCGCGAAAGAAGCCGGCCACGTCCTCGGCATCGAGCAGCGGCAGGTAGGGAGCGATTTCCGGCGTGTGCGCCATGACTTCCCGCCGCAGATCTTCGGCGCGCCACGCGAAGAGGCCACTGTTCCACAGGGCGCCTTCAGCCATCAGGTCCAGGGCACGAGCGCCATCAGGTTTCTCCACGAAGCGCCCGACGGCGCGCGCCGCCGAATCGAGCCGTTCACCGGGTACGATGTACCCGAAACCGGTCTCGGGCCGTGACGGTACGATGCCGACCGTGACCAGTCGACGGTGCCGGATCGCCGTCTCCAATGCGGTGGCCGCGCTCGCCACGAAGGCGGCCGGATCACGCACGATCCAGTCCGCATGCATCGATACGACGGTGGCATGCGGGTCACGCCGCGCCGCCTCCAGCGTCGCCCACACCAGCGCCGGGCCCGTGGATGCCGCGCGCGGTTCGATCAGGAAGCTTTCCCTGGGCAGCGCCAGTCGATCGCGAAGCCGGTCGGCGAGCGACCCACCCGAAACGACCAGGATGCGCTCAGCGGGAATGAACCCGGCGAGCCGGTCCACCGCGTCCTCCGCACTGGAGCGCGGCCCCGCCAGGGGCAGCAGTTGCTTCGGCCGCGACGGCGATGACAGTGGCCAGAATCGCGTCCCCGACCCACCGGCAAGCAGGATCGCCCATTGCATTGGTCAGGACCCCCTCACAGCAGCGACACCAGCGCGGGGGCGTGACGGCGCAGGTCGTACAACAGGGCGCCCAGGTCGCCCGCCTCGGCGGCGAGCACGAGGAGGGTCGCACCCGAGGGGAGTCGCTGCAGCACCAGCGTGCCCCGGCTGCACTCAATCGCGGCCTGGGCGAGCTCGCCGCACCGGGCCGCCTCGCCGAGCGCGGTGATGGCGCGGCCGGCGCTGGTGGCGAGCGCGGCGAGCTCCTCCGCATCGAGGTCGGTGGGGAGGTGCGATTCGACGACCAAGCCGTCGTCGCTGACCACGACGACGGCGGCCACATCGGGGCGGTCGACGAGGGCCATCAGGACGGATCTCAGGGGTTGCATCGGATCGGCTCCGCGATGGCGTAAGGGACGCGCGAAGCTAGAGCGCCGACGTGAGCGAAGTCAAGGAACCACGGCGGGTTGCCGCGTCCGGACGAGCGGTCTAACCTTCTGGACATGATCCGTCGACTGGCGCTCGTTCTGGGAGTCTCCGCGACTGCGGCCTGCAGCGTCAACCAACTGGCGCCGGCGCAGCAGGCAAACGTCGTCGACACGGTCACCATGGGTGCCCTCGCGGGTGCCGCCTTGAAGTTTCCGTCGGCGTTCGACATTACCACCGGCCGGCCGGTGCGGACGGACCAGACCTCGTCATTCGACTTCGTCTATAATCGCGATTCGCTCGGCCGCCACCTCTTTCTCCCCTTGCACGCGCTCGCCGGCCTGGGAAACAAGACCGGCAGCAACCCGGGGTTCATTCGGATGACGCAGACGTTCGCCCAGTTGGCGGTGGCACCCACCGACAACTACCTGACTACCGATACGCTGGTGATCGCGGCGGGCGATGTCTTTGCGGCACGGTCGCGCATCGCCTGTTTCCTCGGTGTGCCGCAGTACGCCAAGCTGCAAGTCATCGACTTCGACGATGTCAACAAGACGGTGCGCTTCGCGGCGCTCTCCAATACCAACTGCGGATACAAGAGTCTGCAGCCCGGCGTTCCAACCAACTGACGCGATGATCGACGTTCGGCGCGTTCGCCAGGATCCCGACGCCGCACGGGCCGCGCTGGCGCGCCGCCTCGATCGCACTGCGCTCGACCAGCTCGGACACGTCATCGAACTGGAGCGTCGCCGTCGCGCGACGCTCGTGCAGGTCGAGCAGCTGCAGGCCGCCCGTAACGCGCAGTCGGCTGAGGTCGCGCGGCGCAAGAAGGCCAGGGAACCAGCCGTCGACCTGCTCGCCACACTCAAGGCGTCCGGCGAACAGGTCCACCAACTCGAGGCGGATCTCAAGGACCTCGAGACGCTGCTCAATGAGCACCTTCTCAACGTACCGAACTTCCTGCTCGACCACATTCCCGATGGTGAGGCGGCGGCAAATCGGGTCGTGCGCACGTGGGGCGTGGTGCGAGAATTCGATTTCAGGCCGCGGCCGCATTGGGAGCTGGGCCAGACGCTCGGGCTGTTCGACCTGCCGCGCGGGGCCAAGATCACCGGGTCCGGCTTCCCGTTGTTCACGGGCGCCGGGGCGCGCCTGGTGCGCGCCCTCGCCAACTTCCTGCTCGATCTCCACACCCGGGAGCACGGCTACCTCGAGGTGCAGCCGCCCTTCCTCGTGAATCGTGCCAGCCTGACGGGCACCGGCCAATTGCCGAAGTTCGAAGACGACCTCTATCGCATGGCCAGCGACGACCTCTTCCTCATTCCGACCGCTGAAGTCCCGCTGACGAACATCCACCGCGACGAGATCCTCGATGGGGCGGATCTGCCGATCGCGATGGCGGCATACACACCGTGCTTTCGGCGCGAAGCCGGGGCGCACGGCAAGGACACCCGCGGCCTGATCCGGGTCCATCAGTTCGACAAGGTCGAGCTGGTGCGGTTGGTCCGACCAGACACGAGCGAGCAGGAACACCGGCTGATCACGGCGCACGCGGAAAAGGCTCTCCAGTTGCTCAACCTGCCGTACCGCGTGCTCGAACTCGCCGCCGGCGATACCGGCTTCGCGAGCGCGTGCACTTTCGATCTCGAAGCGTGGGCGCCCGGAGTGGGCGGTTGGCTTGAAGTATCGAGCGCCAGCACCTTCACGGACTTCCAGGCTCGGCGCGCCAACATACGCTTCCGTCCGGCGCCCAATGCCAAGCCGGAATTCGTGCACACCCTGAACGCATCCGGTGTCGCCTTCCCGAGAACCATCGTCGCCTTGCTCGAGAATGGGCAGCAAGCCGACGGCTCCGTTGTCCTGCCCGAAGCGCTGGTCCCCTATGTCGGGACCGATCGCCTCCTCCCGCGGTCGTAGCGAGCGGCTGCGCCGCCTCGCTCCGGCGGTGGCGCTGCTGCTCGTGGCACTGCTCGCCGGCCTCAGCGTAGGCTCGAGCTGGATCGTCGCACGTCGCCTGCGGGCACAGGCACTCGCCGCATCACAACTCTATTCCATCGCCTACCGCGGGCTGATCGGTACCGATCCCGACGCGGCCATCGCGGCGTTGCTCGAAGTCGGCGCACGCGTGCGAACGCTGGGGCTTCCGCTCGTCCTCACCGACGCCTCCGGTAACGTGACCGCCTTCGCCAATCTTCCGTTCACCGACACCACCCGTCGCATGCCGCCCTACATCGCCGAGCTCGACGCGCGGAACGCGCCATTCGTCACCCCGGGCGTGGGGGCGGTGCACTATGGCGGCATCCCCCAGACGCAGATCCTGCTCCGGCTCGGCGTCCTGCAGGCACTCACCATGGTCGTCATGGTGACGGTGGCCATCGTGGCCTATCGCAGTGCGACGAACGCCCAACGCGATCGCATGTGGGTCGCCATGGCGCGCGAAGCGGCGCACCAGATGGGCACGCCGCTCACCTCCCTGCAAGGATGGATCGAACAGTTGCGTGAGGAAGGCCTGCCGCCGAAGAAGATCGCCGAATTTCTCGATGCCGATGCCGAACGACTGCAGCGGGTGGCGCAGCGCTTCGAACGCATCGGCAATCCGGCACGGCGCGATCCGATCGCCCTCGGTGCGCTCGCCGAGCGCGTCGCCGGTTACTTTCGACCACGCCTCCCGAAGCACGCCAACGCCATCCAGCTCACCGTGCGAGCGCCGAGCGCGGGCCCCGTGATTCTCGGCGATCCCGTGCTACTGGAGTGGGCACTGGAAGCGATGGTCAAGAACGCGATCGACGCGCTCCAGGGTCGCGACGGCAACATCACACTGGCCGCTGAAGTGGCGGGCGACACCGCGACGCTGCGGGTGGTCGACGACGGACCCGGGGTACCGCGAGATATTCGTCGCACGCTCTTCCAGCCCGGCATCACCACCAAGCGCGGCGGCTGGGGTATCGGCCTCGCCCTCGCGCGCCGGGTGGTGGTGGATGGTCACCGGGGGACACTGTCACTCGAGCCAACCACACTCGGGACCTCCTTGTTGATGCGCTTCCCCTTGGCGACACCGACGGCATGAGTCCAGACCTCGACCTGCTGCGCGGGCTCAACCCGGCCCAGCGCGACGCGGCGGAGCACGTGCACGGTCCGATCCTGGTGATCGCCGGGGCGGGGTCCGGCAAGACCCGGGTGCTCACGGCGCGCATCGCCCACCTGATCGATGCGCACGGCGTGCCGCCGGAACGTATTTTCGCGGTGACATTTACCAACAAGGCCGCCGGTGAAATGAAGCATCGGATCGGTCAGCTGCTCGCCCGTGATCCGGGTGGGCTGTGGATCGGCACCTTTCATTCATTATCGGCGCGACTGTTGCGGCGTGAGGCGGAGCGCCTCGGCTTCTCGCGACAGTTCACCATCTACGACGAGGATGACCGGCTCTCGCTCATCCGGCGGATCATGGCGGAGCGGGATCATCCCGTGAAGTTGTTCCCGCCGAAACTGATCCAGAACATGATCTCCTCTGCGAAGAACCGGATGCAGACCGCCGCGGCGCTCGAGGCCAGTGCCCCGCACGATCCGGCGGCGCGCATCGCGGCCGACGTGTTCACCGCCATGCAGCGCGCCCTGCTGTCGGCCAACGCGATGGACTTTGACGACCTGATGCTCCATCCGTTGGCACTCTTCCGCCAGCACCCCGACGTCCTCGAGCGGTGGCGCCGCCGCTTCGACTTCCTGCTCGTGGATGAGTTCCAGGACACCAATCGTGCCCAGTACGAACTGGTCAAGTTCCTCGGGCTCGGCCACAACAATGTCTTCGGCGTGGGCGACGAAGATCAGAGTATTTACGGGTGGCGGGGCGCTGACCTCCGCAACCTCAGGGACCTGCAGCAGGACTTCGGCGAGGCGCGGGTGGTCAAGCTCGAGGAGAACTACCGCTCGACTCGACCGATCCTCGACGCGGCCAACGCGGTGATCACGAACAACGCGGGGCGCATCAGCAAGACCTTGCGCACCCGCCGGCCGGGTGGCGAATCGATCGTCGTGCTGGCCGCCGCCGATGAACGGGACGAAGCGGAATGGATCGCTCGCGAGCTCGCGCGCCGATGCGCCGACGGGGCCACGCACGCCGAATGTGCGATCCTGTACCGCACCAACGCCCAGTCGCGGGCACTCGAGGAGGCGATGCGGCGCGCCGGGATCCCGTACCAGATTATCGGCGCGATCTCGTTCTATGATCGACGCGAAGTGAAGGACATCCTGGCGTACCTGCGACTGATCGCGAACCCGAGCGATGACGAGGCGTTCCTGCGCGCGATCGCGGTCCCGCGGCGCGGCGTGGGTGACGTGGCGCTCGCGAGTCTCGCGGATCAGGCGCGCGTCTGGAACCTGTCGCTGCTGGCGGCGGCGGAACGCGCGGAAAGCGTGGCGTTGCTCCGGCCCAATCTCAGGACGGCCTTCAAGGAATTTGCGGATCTTATCAACGGGTTGCGACGCCGCATTGGCGAAGCCGCCCCGGTAACGGTGATGGACGAAGTCGTCCAGGCGATCCAGTACGAAGCAGTCCTCGCCACGGAGGGGGTCGAAGGGATCGAACGCTGGGAAAACGTGCGCGAGTTGATGGCAGCGGCGGCTGAGTGGTCCGAGGTCGTCGACGAGGACGAGCCGGGGACGCCGCTGCAACGGTTCCTCAACGAGGCGGCGCTGCTGTCAGCCATTGACACCAGCGCCGGGAAACCCGACGGGGTGACGCTGATGACACTGCATACGGCCAAGGGGCTCGAGTGGCCGGTCGTGGTCATCGGTGGAATGGAGGAGGGACTCTTCCCGTCGTCGCGCGCGCTGGAGGCGCCCGACGGACTTGAGGAGGAACGGCGCCTGTGCTACGTCGGCATCACCCGCGCGAAGGACACGCTGATTCTTACCTGGGCGCGCGCGCGCCGGCGCGGCGGACAGTTGTTGCCGGGCATGCCGTCACGATTTCTCCGCGAACTGCCGCCGGAACTCGTCGACGAACGGCGGACCTCGTTCGCCGTCGGCAACGCCGGGGGATGGAACGCTCAGCGCAGTTGGGCAGGCGGTCGTGACACCAGTGGACCAGGCCGGACTCGCACGACGCCAGCGTATCGCAGCATGCCGCCACCGCGCGACCGCGATGGTGTCTTTGCGGCACAACCATCGATCGATGCGGCGGTCGAGAGTCAGGACCTGCCCCGCTTCGTCAAGGGTGAACGGGTGCGCCACCGCCGCTTCGGCTCCGGTGCAATCCTCGGTCTGTCCGGTGTCGGCAAGGACCTCAAGGTCTCGGTGGCGTTCGACGACCCCGAGGTCGGAACCAAGCAACTGCTCGTCGCCTTCGCCGGCCTCGAGCGCGAGTGGGAGAGTGCATGAAGATCGGAGAAGCTGAAGTCCGCCACGTCGCGGGTCTGGCCGAGTTGGCCGTGAGCGACGCGGATGTGGCGCTGCTCGCGCGGCAACTGGAAGGGATCGTCAACTTTGTCGCCCAACTCGACGGGGTGGCGACCGACGGAACAGCGTCTGGTGTTGTCGTCGGACCTGCGCGCACGCTGTTGCGCGAGGATGTCGTCGATCCGATACCCCTGACCCGAACGCCGGCCGAGATGGCGCCGGCGTTTCAACAGGGATTTTTCGTGGTGCCGAAATTGGGCGGGATGGCCGAGCCATGACCGCCACGACCCTCGCCGAAGAGACCGGCCGCAAGCTCACCCAGGCCGCTGGGCTCAACGCCGTGCTGCACTGGTCCCAGACGCTTCTCGACGTCGAGGCGAAGCGACTTGACGCCTTGGCCGCCGGTTCGCTCTCGGGAACGTCGGTGGCGCTCAAGGACAACCTGGTCACGACCGATCAGCCGACTACCTGCGCGTCACGTATTCTTGACGGCTATGTCTCGCCGTTCGAGGCGACCGCTGTCCGACGCCTGCGCGCCGCCGGCGGCCTCGTCGCGGCCAAGGCGAACCTCGACGAGTTCGCGATGGGCTCGTCGACCGAACACTCTGCATTCGGCCGCGTGCTTCACCCGCTCGACCCGTCCCGGGTCCCCGGCGGGTCCAGCGGCGGCTCCGCCGCACTCGTCGCCGCCGGCGTGACCACGACGGCTCTCGGCTCCGAAACCGGTGGCTCGGTGCGCCAGCCGGCATCGTTCTGCGGTGTGGTCGGCGTCAAGCCGAGTTATGGTCGCGTCTCCCGCTCCGGATTGGTCGCGTTCGGCTCGTCACTCGACTGTATCTCGACCTTCGGCGGGAACACGCGCGATGCAGCGCAGCTACTCTGTGCGATTTCCGGACACGACCCACTCGATGCCACCACGCGCGCTGAACCCCCGCTCGCGATGCCGGCGGCGCGAAAGGATCTCCGCGGGCTGGTGGTCGGGCTGCCGCGCGAATACTTCCCGGCCGATCTCCACCCCGGTGTGCGCGCCGGATGCGATCGGGCGATCGCCGTACTGAAGGAACTCGGTGCCGACGTGCGCGAGGTGTCGCTGCCGCACACCAAGTACGCCGTCCCGACGTACTATATCGTGAATCCGGCCGAAGCCGCCGCCAACCTCGCGCGTTTCGACGGCGTGCGCTTTGGCCCGCGCCACATCGGGCCCGAGGGCGACGTGCGCGCCCTCTATCGTGCCACCCGCGGCGCCGGCTTCGGGGCCGAGGTGCGGCGTCGCATCCTCGTTGGTACCTTCGTGCTCAGCGCTGGTTATAGTGGCCGGTACTATCACCGGGCACAGGCGGCCCGGCGACTGATCATCGACGACTTCAGGAAGGTCTTCGCCAGCGGCGTGCACGTCCTCTTTACACCGACGACACCGACGCCCGCCTTCAAGGCGGGCGAGAAAACCGCCGATCCCGTGCAGATGTACCTCGCCGACATCTTCGTCTGTCCGGCGTCGCTCGCGGGACTCCCTGCGCTGTCGTTGCCGGTGGGGCGGGACGAAGGGCTGCCGATCGGTGGACAGCTGATGGCGGGAGACTTCGATGAGGCCACCATGCTCTCGGCCGCGATGGCGCTGGAAGCAGGGCTCGATGCGACGGCGGCGGTGCGCTGATGGACTGGGAAACCGTCATCGGCCTCGAAGTGCACGTCCAACCCGCGACCCGGAGCAAGATGTTCTGCGGTTGCGCTACCGGATACGGCGGGGCGCCAAATACCAACGTGTGCCCGGTGTGTCTCGGACTCCCTGGCAGCCTCCCCACGCTGAACGCCGAAGCGGTGCGCCTGGGAGTCATCGGGGCGCTGGCGCTCGGCTGCGAGATCCATCCAACGAGCGTGTTCGCCCGCAAGAATTACTTCTACCCGGACTTGCCAAAGGGATATCAGATCTCGCAGTTCGACAAGCCGCTCGCGACCGGTGGTGTGGTCGTGGTGGAATCGCCCGACCGCGGCCAGATCGCCGTAGGCATCACGCGGCTGCATCTCGAAGAGGACGCCGGCAAGTCGCTTCACGACCGCATTCCCGGCTTCACCGCCGTCGACCTGAACCGCGCCGGCACGCCGCTCGCCGAAATCGTCAGCGGCCACGACCTGCGCTCGCCGGCCGAGGCCCGGGCGTACCTGGTGACGCTGCGGCAGCTGCTGGTGTACGCCGGAGTGAGCGAATGCTCGATGGAGAAAGGTTCGTTGCGCGTCGACGCGAACCTGTCGGTCCGCCGCCCAGGTGCTCCGCTCGGTACCAAGACCGAAGTAAAGAACATGAACTCGTTCGCCAATGTCGAACGCGCACTCGAGGCAGAGCGGGTGCGCCAGATCGCGTTGCTCGAGTCGGGCGACCGGGTCACGCAGGTGACGCTGACGTTCAACGCCGCCACCGGTACCGTCAAGCCGTTGCGGACCAAGGAGGATTCGCACGACTACCGGTATTTTCCCGATCCCGACCTGCCGCCCCTGATCCTTGAACCGGCGTGGATCGACGCGCAGCGAGCGGCACTCCCCGAGCTGCCGAGCGCCCGCCGGACGCGCTACGAGGCGGCGTTCGGCTTGTCGGCGTACGACGCGCGGGTGCTGATGCAGGAACCGGCGATCGCGAGTTTCTTCGAGGCGGTCGTTGCGGCAGGAGCCGACGCGAAGGCATCGGCCAACTGGGTCTTGGGTGAGGTCCTCTCGCAGTGGAACGAGACTGGGCAATTCGGCGTCGAGCCAGGGCGACTCGCGGCGCTGATCGCGCTGGTCGCCAACGGTACCGTGTCCTTGCAGGCGGCGAAACAGATCTACAGCGAGTTGGCTGCATCCGACGACACACCCTCGGACGTGGCGGTTCGCCTCGGCCTGATTCAGGTCCGCGATGCCGGCGCGCTGGCCCGGTGGGTCGACGACGTCGTGGCCGCCCATCCGGCCGAAGTAGCGCGTTTCCGCGGCGGCGAAGCGAAGCTGCTCGGTTTCTTCATGGGGCAGGTGATGAAAAAGAGCGGCGGCAAGGCGGACCCCAAGGGGATCCAACCGATCCTGCTCGAACGGCTCACGTCGTGAGCACGGTCGCATCGGTCGAACAGATTCGCGCGGCGTTTCCGGCGCTGCGCCGCATGCACGCGGGCAAAGCGGTCGCGTACTTCGACGGCCCCGGGGGCACCCAGGTACCGCAAGCAGTCGTCGATGCGATGGCTGACTACCTGCTCCATCACAACGCGAACACCCACTGGGTCTATCCCACCAGCCAGGAGTCCGATGCCCGGCTGACGGACGCCCGCAGCGTCTTTGCCCAGTTCGTTGGCGGCGCACCGGACGAGGTCGCATTCGGCAACAACATGACCACGATCACGTTCCACGTTGCGCGAGCCCTCGGTCGCGAATGGTCCGCGGGCGACGAGGTGATCGTCACCGAGCTCGATCATCACGGGAACATCGCACCGTGGCAAGCGTTGGCTCGCGAACGCGGCATTGTGCTGAAGTGGCTGCCACTCGATCTCGAGACGTACCAACTCCGTCTCGACAAGTTGCCGCAGTTGCTTGGGCCCCGCACTCGTCTGCTCGCGATCGGAGCGGCGTCGAACATCGTTGGCACCGTCAGCGACGTGGCTGCGGCTGGGCGCATGGCGCGCGACGCGGGCGCCTTGGTGTTCGTGGATGGCGTGCACTACGCCCCGCATTTCCTCCCCGATGTCGCGGCGCTGGGCTGCGATCTCTTCGCGTGTTCGGCCTACAAGTTCCACGGCCCGCACGTGGGTGTGCTCTGGGGACGGCAGGACCTGTTGGAACGGCTCGATGTGCCGCGGCTCGAGCCGGCGCCGTCGACCGCGCCCGAGCGACTCGAAACCGGCACCCAAAATCACGAAGGGATCGTCGGGGCCGCCGCCGCCGTGCGGTGGCTCGCTTCGCTGAGCGCCGCGGACGGCGACATCCGGACCCGCCTTGTGAGGAGCTACACCGAGCTCCACCGACGCGAAGCGGCGCTCTTCACGCAGCTGTGGGACGGGCTTGGTGCGATCCCCGGGGTCACCCGCTACGGCCCGCCGCCCACCGTCAAGCGAACCGCCACGGTGTCGTTCACCGTGCGCGGCGTCGATTCGGAGCATGTCGCTCGAAAGCTGGTGGACGATGCGTGTTTCGTCTCCAACGGGGACTTCTACGCCACCACCGTTGCGCGCCTGCTCGGGCACGAGGTCGACGGCGTGGTTCGGATCGGTGCGGCGCCGTACACCACGGCGGCCGAGGTCGAGCGTGTCGTGGCGGGGGTGGCACGGTTGGCGCAGTAGCGGGTAATCCGCTCAGGTCGGGGCGCGGGGCGCCAGGGTCTGCGCGTGTTGTTCGACCGCCGCATCGATCTCCACCGGCGGCAGCCCGAAGTGCGCATCCGCCACCGACGCGATCCACTCCCGCTCCACATTCCGGTGACCACGAATTGCATCGCGACGCACTGACTTGCTCCGCATGATCGAAGCCTCGCCGTTCGGGTCGAGTGCGAGTACCAACGACTGCTCGTCGCTGATCACCGATCGGATGTAGTGGGTCGCCCGGTCCAGATGCGTATTGATCAGGTCACCGGGCAGCTCCCACCGGCTCTGGTCCTGCGCCACTTGCAACCCGATCTGCCAGGCGCGTGAATCGGTGAGATGCACCATCCCACGGAACAGCCGGCGGTTGGTACGCACCGAGAAAATTGTGGGCGAGAGAATCCGTTCGAGATGCGCGTCCGCGGGCCGGTTATCGAGCTGGATCAGGTGGCGGGCAGCGGCGGGAATCGCTTCGCCGAGCAGTAGCTCGACCCGCGCCTCCCACCAGGTGTGCCCCATCGCTCGCGTGCTGCTGGTAACCACCAGTTGCCGCGGCACAAAGTAGTTGTGGGCCACGGCGTCCGCAGCCAGGTGCGACAGGTAACCCAGGCCGAACGCGCGC
This sequence comes from Gemmatimonadota bacterium, assembly GCA_025357945.1. GTDB lineage: Bacteria > Gemmatimonadota > Gemmatimonadetes > Gemmatimonadales > GWC2-71-9 > Palsa-1233. Next base: position 36,644 of record JANYLJ010000032.1, on the reverse strand, counting down.
AATCCGTCACTCGGCGCAAGATCGTACACCTCGCGGCCGACGTGCCAGGCGTGGCAGTGACGGTCCGCCGGCGCAAACTTCTTGGCCATCGTGGTGTCAGCGGCGATGCTGCCATAGAGGAAATCGTAGGGAAAGGCGCGGAGCAGGTCGGCGACGGCCTGCGGCAGCAGCTCGAGCGAGCCGAGGATGCGCTCGCCCAGGACCACGTGCGTGCCGGGAGTCCAGGCGTGGAGCGGGTGCGGGAAGCACACCATCAGGACGGCGACGATGCCGAACGCCGCCAGCAATTTCACGCGGCGCCCCGCCTCCGCGGCCGGACCAGCCGGCGAAGCTGGCCGATCATCCCGACGCCGCTCCGGGCGGTCTCCAGTGCACCAGCCACCTCAACAACCGTCGCGTCGATCTCTTCCTGCACCACCGCGATGGTGGCCTCAAAATCCGCCAGGCGTCCCTTCGCGCGCTGCACGCCACGTTCGACGTCGTAGCGAATCCGCCGCGTGGTGTCGATGATCTCCTTGGCTTCCGCCTGCGCCATCTCGGCGACGTCGAATCCCTTTTCGCCGAGACGCTTCACCGCGGCCAACGTCGGCGCCAGGTCGGCCCGCAGCGTGGCGATCTCCCGGGCGAGCGACTCGCCGTGCTCCTTCGCTTCCTTGACGGCGATCAACGCCATCGCGGTCAGCATCGCCACCGCGAGGGCCACGACCACCAAGGACAACGCGACGGTAGGTGCAATCCAACCTGGCATCTGGCCCCGCTTCCGCTGTTGAGGTTTCCAGGAAAAGTAACGTCCCGGCTGCGAGCCGCTTGCGGCAGTTCGTCGCTGCAACGAGGTTTGCCCAATGCCTCCCCGTTTTGTGGTGACCGGCGGCCATCCGCTTGCCGGCACAATCCGTCCCGCGGGCAACAAGAACGCCGCGCTCCCGGTTATTGCCGCAACACTGCTGGCAGACGGCCCGGTCATCCTCGAAAATATTCCCCGCATCCGCGACGTCGAGACCTTGATCGAGATCATCGTCGACCTTGGCGCCGCGGTGGAATGGACCGCCGCGAACACCGTCGCCATCGACACCCGCAGCGTGAAGCCCAAGCCGCTGAATCCCGCCCTGTGTACCCGGATCCGCGCGTCGATTCTTCTCGCGGGCCCACTGCTGGCCCGGTTCGGCAAGGTGGTCATGCCGCCACCTGGGGGAGACGTCATCGGCCGCCGTCGGGTGGACACCCACTTCCTGGCACTGGAACGGCTGGGCGCGTCGGTGACTGTGGGCGAGAGCTACACGATCGAGGCAGCACGGCTTGTCGCCGCCGACGTTTTCCTCGATGAACCGAGCGTCACCGGTACCGAAAACGCCCTGATGGTTGCTGTCATGGCGCCCGGGCGCACCATCCTTCGCAACGCCGCCTCCGAGCCGCACGTGCAGGACACCGCGCGATTCCTTGTTGCAGCCGGGGCCGAGATCGAGGGGATCGGCAGCAACACCTACACGGTGACCGGCGGCAAGCCACTGCACGCCGCGACCTACGCCATCGGGCCCGATCACATCGAGATCGGGTCGTTCGTTGGCCTCGCGGCCGTGACCAACGGGCATGTCACGATCGAAGGGGTACGCCCCGACGACCTCCGCAGCACCATGCTTGGCTTCGAACGACTCGGTATCCGCGGCCGCTTTGAGGGGGACCGCCTGATCATCGATCCCGGGCAGGAACGCCGAATCAGGCCGGATCTTGGTGGCCACGTCCCCAAGCTGGAAGACGGCCCCTGGCCGGCCTTTCCGGCGGACGTGATGTCGATCGCCGTGGTGGCGGCGACCCAGTGCGACGGGCTGATCCTGATCCACGAGAAGATGTTCGAGTCGCGGCTCTTCTTCGTGGACAAGTTGATCAGTATGGGCGCCCACATCGTCCTTTGCGATCCGCATCGCGCGGTGATCAGCGGCGTCTCGAAGCTGCACGCCGGGCGGGTGGAGTCGCCCGACATCCGGGCGGGTATGGCAATGGTGCTGGCCGCCCTCGCCGCTGACGGGGAGAGCGAGATCAACAACATCGGCCAGATCGAGCGCGGCTACGAGCAGATCGACACCCGCCTGCGCGCGCTCGGCGCACAGATCGAGCGTGTCGACGGCTGACGAGGTCCCGGTACCGGGCGCCGTGCCGCTGTGGCAGGTTCCGGGGTGGCGGGAACGCTTCGGCGTCGTCGCGGGGGTCACCGGACGAGGAAGCGACCCCGACCAACCCTTCGACCTCGGCCTCCGGACCGCGCAGCCGGTCGGGGCGGTGCTGGAACGCTGGCGCCGGTTCCGCTCGGCGCTGCCGGAGTGCCCGCGGACGGTCATCGCCCATCAGGTTCACGGCGATCGCGTGCTCTGGCACACCGCGCTGGCCGAAGGGTGGACCATCGTCGACGGGGCTGATGGCCACGCTACCACCACTTCCGGTGCGCTCCTCCTCGTCACCGTGGCCGACTGCGTCCCGATTTACCTGGTTGCCCCCAAACAGCGCGCGATTGCGTTGCTCCACGCCGGCTGGCGCGGCACCGGATGTGGCATACTCGCTCGCGGTGTTGAGCTCCTGAAGAACCATGCGAGTGTTCACTCTAGTGACATCGTAATGCATGCTGGCGTAGCGATTTCCGGCGCTCGATATGAAGTGGGACCTGAGGTGATCGCCGCTGTGGATAAGTCGCTCTTGCCGAGCGGATGCTCGCATCTGGATTTACGCCAGGCACTGCTGGCGCAGGCGAAGCGGATGGGCATTGGCGAGGCGACCGCCAGCTCCCACTGTACCGCGTCGCGCCGGGATCTCTTCTTCTCCCATCGGGGGTCCGGCGGGGCCGATGGACGGATGGTGGCGTACCTCGGGTTGCCAGCATCATCCTGACACTTTCTGGCTCGGCCAGGCCTTGGCGGTCGCCGCATTGGTGTTCCCGTTCGTCTGGAAACCGGTGATCCTGTGCACCTGGCTGAGCTACAGTGCTGGGCGTCTAGCGCCGATACCTCATTATCTACTCCTCCGAAAGGGACTGGCTTCGATGCGCGCCAACTTGCGATTCTCTGCGTTCCCGCTGTGCCTGGCTGCCGTGGTGGCCGGTTGCGCGGCGGATTCCCCGGTTTTTCCCGGGACTCATGACACGCCGGCCTTCACAGTGATTGGCGGAGGCTGCTTACCCCAGTTCGTGACGACCGGTATCCTGCCGCCGATCAATGCCGACGGCTCGAGCAGCTTCCAGCTCGGCCGCACGCTCCCGGTAAAGATTCGCTTCACGGACTGTGCGACCGGCGCAGGGGTGAACACCCTGACACCCGTGATCGCGCTCGCGCTCGTGGGTCCGGGCGACGCGCCAGTCAATGCAATCGAGTCGTCCAGCGCTGCTGACGTCGGCACCACGATGCGTTCCGCGGGTGACGGACAATACATCTTCAACCTGTCCACCAAGCTCAGTCAGTTCAACGCCGGTCAGGATCTGATACCGGGCATGTATCAACTCACGATCTCGAGCCCGGGCGCCTTGGATGTGACGGTACGGTTCTCGATTCGTCCGTAAGACACGAAGGTTGCGGCCGATAATGTGCTAACTTCCTCGGCGGATCGTCCCTCATCTCTCGAGAGGTGCGCCGTGGCGGACAAGAAGATCATTGCCGTGGTGGGCGCGACGGGGGCGCAGGGCGGCGGGCTGGTACGCGCCATCCTGAACGACAGGGCGGGCGGGTTCACCGCCCGGGCACTCACGCGCGACGTCAAGTCCGACAAGGCGAAAGCGCTCGCTGAACTGGGTGCCGAACTCGTGACGGCTGATGTCGACGACCCCGCCAGCCTGGAGCGGGCGTTTGCCGGCGCGTATGGTGCGTACTGTGTCACATTTTTCTGGGGCCATCTGTCGCCGGAGCGGGAACTCGCCGAGGCGCACGCCATGGCCCAGGCCGCCCGGAAGGCCGGCGTGCAACATGCCATCTGGTCGACCCTCGAGGACACCCGCAAATGGGTGCCGCTCAGCGACAATCGCATGCCGACACTGAGCGGCAAGTACAAGGTGCCCCACTTCGACGCGAAGGGAGAAGCGAATCACTTCTTCACCGACGCGGGGGTGCCCACCACGTTCCTGACCGCGTCATTCTACTGGGATAACTTCATCTATTTCGGATCCGGGCCCAAGCCGGGGCCGGACGGAACGCTGGCGATCACGCTCCCCATGGGCGACAAGATGCTGGCCGGCATTGCCGCGGACGACATTGGCAAGTGCGCCTACGGCATTTTCAAGCAGGGGCGAAAGTACATCGGCCGGAACGTCGGCATTGCCGGCGGGCACCTCACCGGTGCGCAGATGGCGGCGAGCCTCACCGGGGCGTTGGGCCGCGAAGTGCGCTACAACGAGGTGTCCCCGGAGACCTTCCGCGGCTTCGGTTTCCCGGGCGCCGACGATCTCGGCAACATGTTCCAGTTCTATCGGGATTTTGAAGACGTGTGCTGCGGCGCGCGCAGCCTGGCCGTCAGCCGCGGGCTCAATCCCGAATTGCAGACGTTCGACCAATGGCTGGCGGCGCACAAGCACGAGATCCCGCTGGTGTAGCCGGTTCGGCTCGGGCGCGCCGCGTGAAGAGCACCGGCACGACTGCCGGTACGGGCCCCCCCACTACCGAGCCTGCCCGGCGTAGTTGACGCCCCCGGCGCACCGGCGCTATCTTGGAATGTTGGGGCAACTTGCGTGGGTCTGCGAGGTGTCGGGTTTTCCCGGCATTTTTTGTTTCTCCCCCTACAGGCTCGCCCCGTCCCATGATCAGTCGGTCCACGTCCGTGGCCACGTGATCCGGTTCCGGTAACTGGGAAGCAGGAGAAGTCTGATGGCGACATCCGCCGACTTGGTCACAGCGTTTCGAGAGCTGTCGAATGCCAAGCAACTGGATCGTTCCGAGCTGCTGGACCTGCTCCGGGACGGAATCCACGCTGCCTTGATGAAGAAGTTCGGCCCCAACGTCCGGTTCGAGCTCGCCGTCGACGAGTTGCAAGGCTCGTTGACGGTGACGCGGCTCCGGCAGGTGGTGGAAACCGTCGAGGACGCGAGTGCGCAGATCAGCACCGAAGAAGCGCGCTTCGAGGACCCCGACTTCCAGATCGGCGACATGCTCGAAGAAGAGGTCCCCTTCGAGGCCCTCGGGCGGCTGGCGGTTCAGGCCGCGAAGCAGCGGATCATTCAGCGTGTCCGCGAGGGAGAGCGCAGCCGGATTCGCGACGAATTCGCGAACAAGGTCGGCGAGCTGCTGTCCGGCGAAATCCAGCAGGTCGAGCGTGGCAAGTTCGTGATCATGCTCAACAAGTTCCGTGAGGCCGAGGCGATCGTCCCCTACCGCGAGCAGAATCACCGCGAGCACTTCCACCAGGGCGACACCATTCGGGCCGTGCTCAAGCGACTCGAGGAGACGCCGAAGGGACCGCGACTGATCCTCTCGCGCGGCGACCCGTTGTTCGTCATCGCCTTGTTCAAGCTCGAGGTGCCGGAAATCCAGCAGGGGATCGTCGAGGTGCGTGGTATCGCTCGCGAGGTTGGCAGCCGCACCAAGGTGGCGGTCATCTCGCGTGATGACGCGATCGACCCGGTGGGCGCCTGTGTCGGGCTCAAGGGATCGCGCGTTCAGGCGGTCGTGAACGAACTCGGCGGCGAGCGGATCGACATCGTGCCGTGGTCGCCCGATCCGGAGCGCTTCGCCCGACTGGCGCTGGCGCCGGCGCGGGTGGCCAAGGTCTTCTCCGATCCGGCGAGCAAAACGATTCAGGCCGTGGTCGACGAGGACCAGTTGTCGCTGGCGATCGGGCGAAACGGCCAGAACGTTCGGCTCGCCTCGGAACTGACCGGTTGGAAGATCGATCTCTATTCCAGTCGCGAGTGGCTCGAGCGTGGCGGCGAAGGTCCCCTGTTCGCGCTACCGGCAGCCGAGGACGAGAACGCGACGAAGGTGCCGCTGTCGCAGCTTGAGGGATTGTCACCGGAACTGGTGGCGGTCCTCGATCAGGCACGTTACACGACGCTGACCGACGTGATCGACCTTGAGGTGGACGAGATTGCCCGGATTCCGGGGATGACGCCGGCCACCACGGAGGAGCTCGTGAAGTTCCTCGGTGAATTGACCGAGGAAGAGCCCGAAGGTGGCGACGCCGCAGCCGCAGTTTGAGGCGATGCTCGGCCTGATCGGGCTGGGAGTCCGCGGCGGTCTCGCGCTTCCCGGAGTTGATGTGACGTGCGCATGGCTGCGCCAGGGAAAGTGTACCGCGGTGATCGTGGCAGCGGACGCCTCCCGGCGCGCGACGAACAAGGTGGTGGTCCCGGCGCGGCGTGCTGGCGTGCCCGTGGTCATGGGCCCGGATGCGGAAACGCTGGGAGCGCGGCTCGGCCGCCCCCCGGTCATGGTGGTCGGCGTGCGGGACCGGTCGTTGGCGGCGGGGATCATCGCTGCAGCGGTGCGGGCGACGGATTGACGGAGGAGTGAGTGGTCAAGAGTAGAGTGCACGACCTCGCTGCAGAATTTGGCGTTCCCGTGGAACAACTCATGGGCACGCTGCGCGAGATGAACGTTTTCGTGCGTAGCCACATGTCGGCGCTCGAACCCGACCAGGTGTCTGCCGTACGTGTCCGTTGGGAGCGCGACAAGCGCAAGGCCGCTGAGGCCCCCGCGCCCAAGAGGGGGCGCCGCAAGGCGGTCGAGCCCGTGGCACCGCCACCGATCGCCGATGCCAAGCCGGTCCGCCGTCGCCGCACCGCCGCCGAAGTCGCCGAACACGACGCCAAGGCTGCAGCGGAGGCCGCCGAGGAGGCGGCGAAGACCGCGTTCGACATCGAACCGCTGGCGCTTGACGCGCCAGCGCTGGACCCGGTCAAGCCGGGTCTCTCGATCGATGAGCGCGCCCGCCTGCTGTTCAGGGACCTGCCGGCGATGCCGGCCGATGGTTCGCCGGAAACGGTTCTGGAAGCAACCCCGCCACCGCCTGAAATCGATCACGCGGCGATCGCCCGGCCGTCCCTCCCGCCGCGGCCCACGCTGGCACCGTCACGGCCCACGGTGCATCCGGCGACGGTCTCGCCCGGGGCCCCGCCGCGGCCGTTCATTCCGCCGCGGGTACAGCGTCCGGCGCCGTCGAGCGGACCCCAGCGCGGCGGCCAGGGTGGCCCCGGCGGCCGCCCGCGGCCGGTCTTCTCCTCGAGCTCACCGCCGCCGCAGCGCTCCGGCGCACCGGCTCCGAGCAGTGGCCCGACCGTGCGCCAGTTCGGCCCCGATGCGCAGCCGGGTGGCGGTCGCAAGAAGGGGAAGAAGGGGAAGAAGAGCTTCGTGGATCAGGACCAGGTGCAGGCGAACATTCTCAAGACGCTGCACGGGATGAAGGGCGGCCCGCAACGCCGGAAGAGTCGTTCGGATGAACCAACGTATCGCGAGATCATCGCGTCGCGCGCCGCCGAAGAGAAGGCGATCGAGAAGACGCGCATCCGTGTCAACGAGTTCATTTCGGTGAGCGAACTCGCCGACGCGATGAAGATCCCGGCCAACCAGATTGTCGCGTTCGCCTTCAAGGAACTCGGCCTGATGGTCACGGTGAACCAGCGCCTCGACTTCGACCAGATCGAATTGATCGCGTCCGAGTTCGGCTTCCAGGCGGTGAAGGAAGAGGAGTACCACGCCGACGTCGAAGAGGAAGTGGTTGAAGAACCGGGTGAACTCAAGCCGCGGCCGCCCGTCGTCACCATCATGGGACACGTCGATCACGGCAAGACCTCGCTGCTCGACTATGTCCGCAAGGCCAACGTCGTGGCGGGCGAAGCCGGCGGGATCACCCAGCACATCGGCGCGTACCATATCGAGTTGCCCGGACGCAAGGCGATCACCTTCCTCGATACGCCAGGCCACCAGGCGTTCACGGCGATGCGCGCCCGCGGCGCGCAGGTCACCGACATCGTCGTGCTGGTCATCGCGGCCGATGACCAGGTGATGCCGCAGACGATCGAGGCGATCTCGCACGCGCGCAACGCTGGCGTGCCGTTGATCGTGGCGATCAACAAGATCGACCTGCCGTCGGCGAACGTGATGAAGGTCAAGCAGGACCTGCTGCAACAGAACGTCGTGCTCGAGGAGTTCGGCGGCAACGTGCTCAGCGCGGAGATTTCCGCAAAAACCGGCAAGGGCGTTTCCGAGCTGCTGGACCAGATCCTGTTGCAGGCCGAAATCCTCGAACTCAAGGCGAATCCCGAGGCCAAGCCGCAGGGCTCGGTGATCGAAGCGACGCTCGACGCCGGCAAGGGCCCGCTGGCAACGGTGCTGATGCAGAAGGGGACGCTCACGGTCGGTGAGAACTTCATCTGCGGCAAGTTCTCGGGACGGGTGCGGGCGTTGTTCGACGAACGCGGTAAGCAGGTGAAGTCCGTCGGTCCATCGATGCCGATCCAGGTGCTTGGCTTCGACGGTGTGCCGTCCGCCGGTGACACGTTCCTCGTGGTCGCCGACGCCAACGAAGCGCGCGAGATCGCGCAGAAGCGCCAGCGCCTCGAGCGCGAAGCGCAGAATCGGCGCTCGGCCCGCGGCGGCACGCTCGAGGACATCTCGCGCGCGCTCAAGGAAGGTGCCGTCACCCAGCTGCGGATCATCATCAAGGCGGATCAGGGCGGCCCGGCGGAAGCACTGGCCGACGCACTGGCCCAGCTCGGCACCAGCGAAGTGCGCGTCGACATCGTCCTTCGCGGTGTTGGCCAGATCAGCGAGAGCGACGTGCTGCTCGCCAAGGCCTCGAGCGCGATCATCCTCGGCTTCCATGTGCGACCGGATGCGAACGCACGCGCGGCGGCGGAGCGCGAGGGCGTCGATATCCGGACCTATCGCATCATCTACGAAGCGGTGGAGGATGTGAAAAACGCGCTCGAAGGCCTGCTCAAGCCCGAGGAGAAGGAAACGATTCTGGGTGAGGCGGAGGTCATCGAGCTCTTCAAGGTGAGCCGCGTCGGCACCATCGCGGGATCGATGGTCAAGAGCGGCGTGATCGCGCGGACCGCCCGGGTGCGCGTGCTGCGCGACGGCGTCGCGGTGTACACCGGCAACCTGTCGTCGCTCAAGCGCTTCAAGGACGACGCCAAGGAAGTGGTGGCGGGCCAGGAGTGCGGTATCGGCGTCGAGAACTTCAATGACGTGAAGGTGGGCGATACGATCGAGGCGTTCCGGCTGGAAGAGGTCAAGCGTACGCTGGCCGCTTCGGCGGCACAGGGTTGACGCCGGATGGCCGGCAAGGGTTCATCGCGCCGGCCTGAACAGGTCGCCGAAAGCATCCGCGCAACGGTGGCCGAGGCGTTGTTGCGGGGTGACGTGCGCGACCCGCGGGTCGGCTTGGTCACGCTGAGCATGGTGGCGGTGACCCGGGATCTCGCTCACGCCACGATCCACGTGGTGCCGCACGGAACGATGGCAGAGAAGGAAGCCGCGGTGGTCGGGTTGCAGAGCGCCGCCGGCTATCTCCGTCGCATGGTGGCGCAAACGTTGACAACACGGATCGTGCCCGAGCTCCATTTCGAACTCGACCGCGGGTTCGAGTACGCCCAGCAGATCAACACGCTGCTCAACGAGATCAAGCGTGAGGACGGGGCAGCCTGAACGGGGCCGGTGGCCTGCTCATTGACAAGCCCGCGGGATGGACGTCGCATGATGTCGTGGCCATGGTGCGACGCCAGCTCGGCACCCGCGCGGTCGGGCATGCCGGGACGCTCGATCCGTTCGCGACGGGCCTGCTGGTCGTGCTGGTCGGCAAGGCGACCCGATTGGCGCGCTTCGTCGAGGCGATGGGCAAGCGGTACCACGCGGTGGTGCGCTTTGGCTCGGCCACGGATACGGACGATGCCACTGGTGCGCTGATCCGCGAGTTCCGCCCGGCCGTGTGGCCGGACCGCCTGGCGATCGCCGCCCTGACGGCGGGCTTCGTCGGACCGCAGCGTCAGCGACCACCGGCGTTCTCCGCCAAGCACGTGGCGGGCACTCGCAGCTATGTCCTCGCGCGACGAGGCAACGCGCCCGAACTGCCGGAGGTGACGGTACTGGTGGACCGCATCGACGTGATCGACTGGTCGCCACCGGACCTGGTGCTTGAGGCGAGCGTGGGACGGGGCACCTATGTGCGGGCGCTGGCGCGTGATCTTGGGTTACGGGCGGGCATTCCGGCGCACTGCGCCGAGTTGCGGCGGACGTCGATCGGTCCGTTCGCCGTGACCGACGCCATCGCGCCCGATGCTGCCGCGCCAGACCGCTTGATCGCGCCGGCCGCCCTGTTGTCGCAGCTCACGGCGGAAGCGGTGGCTGACGTCGGCGCCCGAGAGATCAGTTTCGGCCGGCGCGTGGCACAGCACACTCCGCGCGACGTGACCGGCGCGTTGTTGGCGGCGGATGGCAGGTTGCTCGCCGTGGCCGAGGGACGCAACGGGTGGTGGTATCCGCTGGTCGTCCTCGAGCCGTCGCCATGAACGGGTCGGCCGGGAGCGTGGTGACCGTCGGCACCTTCGACGGTGTCCATCGCGGGCATCATACCGTGCTCGAAGAGATTGCCCGGCGCGCCGCCGCCTCGGGGCGCCAGAGCATGCTGGTTACCTTCGAGCCGCACCCGCTCGACGTGGTGAACCCGGCGGCAGCGCCACCGAGGCTCACGACCGCGGTGGAACGCCTGGAGGTGGTGGCGACAAGCGCGATCGAGCGAATGCTGGTGCTCCGCTTTGACCGGGCGATGGCGACAAAGTCGCCGGCGGAGTTTGTCGACCAGGTCCTGCTCCAGCGATGCGACATGCGCGAGCTGGTGATCGGACACGATCACGGATTCGGTCGCGGTCGCGCCGGCGATGTCCAGACGTTGCGGGACCTCGGTCGGGCGCGCGGGTTCCCGGTCGACGTGGTGCCACCGGTCACGATCGACGGTAACCCGGTATCGAGCACGGCGATCCGCCGCGCAGTGGCAGGCGGCGATCTCGCGGCCGCGGCACGGCAACTGGGTCGGCGGTACTCGGTGAGCGGGCCGGTACGGCGGGGCGAAGGGCGCGGTCGAACCGTCGGGTTTCCGACGGCGAACCTCGATGTTCCGTCGCGGAAGCTGCTACCGCCCGACGGCGTGTACGCGGCGATCGTGGAAACGCCGAGTGGGCGCTTCGGCGGCATGATGAACCAGGGACACCGACCGACGTTCGACGACGGGCGGCGCCTGATTGAAGTCCACCTGTTCGGCTTCACAGGCGACTTGTACGACCGCTGGGTGCGGATCGAATGGCTGGCGCACCTGCGTGAAAGTCGCCGCTTCGATGGCGTGGCGGCGCTCCGGCAACAGCTGGAGAATGATCGCCTGCGCGCGATGGCCACACTGGCCGCTGCACGCGTGGACCTTGATGCGCCCATTGCGGCGCCTGAGTGACAATGCTTTCCACGATTCGCAACCGCATGATCCTGATTGGTCTGATGATCGCCGGATCGATCATCTACCTGTTTCCGAGCAACCAGACCGTGCGGGAACGGAACGCCCAGGGCGTGATGCATGACACGACCGAGCGGCGCGTCCCGATCAAATACGGGCTCGACTTGCAAGGTGGGATGCACCTCGCACTCACGCTCGACACGAGCAGCGTGAAGTCTACCGACTTCAAGGGCGACATCGACAAGGCGCTCACAGTGCTGCGCAAGCGCATCGACGAGTTCGGTGTCAGCGAGCCGCTGATCCAGAAGGTCGGCAGCGACCAGATCGTGGTCGAGCTGCCGGGCCTGAGTGATCCGGCCCGCGCCCGCGCCGTCGTCGAGAGCAACGCCAAGCTCGAGTTCCGGATCGCCGACAAGACCGCCGGACTGGAAGCCTCGCTGCCGCTGATGGATAACGAGCTGCGCCGCCTTGGCGTCAAGAGCAACGGTGCGGCGCCCTCAGCCAAGGGCGTCGCCGCGTTGCTGACCGGCGACACGACCAGGAAGGGCGCTGCCGATTCAGCCAAGTCCGGGGGCGACTCCGCCGGAACCAGGATCCTCGGCGACCTGATTCACCCCGCCAGCGAAGTCGGCTTCACCCCGATGCCGGGTGAGTATGCCGTGCTGGAGACCGCGTACCTGCGCACCGACTCGCTGCTGCATGTGCCCGCGGTTCGCCGTCTCTGGCCGCGCGGCGTGGAGTTGTTCTGGGCGAATGGTCAACCGCAGTCCGTGGGCACCCAGCAGTGGCGCCTCCTCTACGCCCTCGCCGACAAGTCGATCGTGGACGGTACCCATCTCACCGATGCCACCGCGCAGATCGACCCCGTCACCCAGGCGCGCACGGTAAACTTCACGCTCGATCGCGCGGGTGGCCGCGTGTTCGGTGCCGAAACGGGCCGTCACGTCGGCGACTACATGGCGATCATGCTCAGTGGCAAGGTCGAAGGCCGGCCACCCGTCATCCAGAGTCGCATCGATCAGCACGGCCAGATCGAGCTCGGCAACCGTTCGCTCGCCGAGGCGAACGACCTGGCGCTGACCCTCAAGGCCGGTGCGCTGCCGGTGCCATTGAAAATCATCGAAGACTTCCAGGTGGGCGCCTCACTCGGTCAGGACTCGATTCGCGGCGGCATCACGGCTGGCGTCGTGGGCGCTATCCTCGTCGTGCTGATCATGATCGGATACTACCGCGGGGCCGGCGTCCTTGCGGTGGTCGCGCTTGGCTTGTATGTCCTGTTCACCCTGGCCGGGCTCGCCGCACTCAAGGCGACGCTCACGTTGCCAGGTCTCGCCGGTCTGGTGCTCTCCGTCGGCATTGCGGTCGACGCCAACGTGCTGATCTTCGAGCGCATTCGCGAAGAACTGATCGCAGGTCGGTCGGTGCGTCTCGCGGTCGAAGAGGGATTCAAGCACGCGATGAACGCGATCATCGACTCGAACGTCTCCACCGTCCTGACCGCCTTGTTCCTGTTCCAGTTCGGCACCGGCCCGGTCAAGGGCTTCGCGGTGACCCTCATCATGGGTATCGCCGCATCGATGGTGACGGCCGTGTTCGTGACCAAGACTTTATTCCTGCTGTGGCTCGAGCGTCGGCCCACCGCAACAACGCTGAGTATCTGATCCCATGGTTCGCATCTTCGCACACGCCAAGTACGACTTCATCGGATTCCGCGGCAAGGCGATCCGCGCGACCATCGCCCTCTTCCTCGTCGGCATGGTCGCCCTGATCGTTCGCGGCGTGAACTATTCCGTCGAGTTCACCGGCGGCACGCTGATGAGAATCGCGGTGACCGGGCCCGCCGTCGCCCCAGAGGCGCTCCGCGCCGGCCTGAAGCAGGTCGGACTCGGTGACGCGGAAATCACCCCCTTCGGCCAGAACCAGTACCTGATCCGCGCCCCCAATTCCATCGGCAAGGATCCGGATAACACGAGCGTGACGGGCGCCGCGATCGGGAAGGCGCTCGATCAGGTGATCGGCGCCGGGAAGTGGCGGCTCGATGGCACCCATTCCGTCGGTCCGAAGGTCGGCGGCGACCTCCGGATAAAAGCGTTCCTGGCCATCTTTCTCTCCTTCTTCGCCGTGCTAGCCTACCTCGCCATCCGCTTCGAGTGGCGGTTCGGGCTCGCCGCCGTCGTCGCCACGTTCCACGATATCGTCCTGACGATCTGCTTTATCGCGGTGATCAAGCTGGAAGTGAGCCTCGTCGTGGTGGCCGCCGTGCTGTCGATGGTCGGCTATTCGCTCAACGACACCATTGTCATCTTCGATCGCGTCCGCGAAAACATGCGCAAGAACCGACGTGACCAACTGGTGTCCGTGTTGAACCAGTCGATCAACGAAACGCTGCCACGCTCGGTGCTCACGCACGCCACCGCGCTGGCGACCCTCACGGCGCTGGCAATCTTCGGTGGACCGGTGATCCGGCCCTTTGCGCTGGTGATGTTCTTCGGGGTGTTCACCGGCACCTTCTCATCGGTGTTCATCGCCGCACCAGTGCTACTGATCATCGAAACCAAGTGGCCCGGAATGGACGGCCGCGGCGTCAAGGTGGGTGCCACCAAGGGCGCCACCGTTCGGACGCGTCCGGCCTGACCGGCGTCGCCGGGTGTTGATCGACACGCACTGCCATCTCGGCGACCCGGCCTTCGCGTCGGACCGACGCGAAACGGTGGCGCGGATGCGCGCGGCCGGTGTCGGCCGCGCACTTGTCGTTGAAAGCCGCCTCGCCGAGCTCGACACGACGCTCGGGTGGGCAGCGGAGGATCCGACGTTCGGCGTCGCCACCGGCTGCCACCCCCACGACGCTGCCATGTGGGGAGATGCGATACGCGAGCAGGTCGCCCGCGCCTGGCAACACCCGAGCGTCCTCGCGGCGGGCGAAATCGGCCTCGACTACCACTACGACCACGCGCCGCGGTACGTCCAGCGACACGTTTTCCGCGAGCAGCTCGCGATGGCGGTCGGCGCTGGCCTTCCCGTCGTGATCCACGCTCGCGAGGCCGACGACGACGTCGTCGCGATCCTGCGCGAACAGCCGCGCGCCACGGTGGTACTGCACTCGTTCTCGAGCGGCCCGGCACTGCGGGACGCCGGGCTCGCCGATGGCTGGTTCTTTTCGTTCAGTGGCATGGTCACGTTCAAGTCATGGACCCAGCACGACACCGTTCGGGCGGTACCAATGGAGCGTCTCCTGATCGAAACCGACGCTCCCTACCTCGCACCGGTCCCGCTGCGTGGCAAGCGGAACGAACCGGCCTTCGTGGTGGCGGTGGCAAGAAAGGTTGCCGACCTGCGAGGCATATCATTCGCCGAGATCGCCGACGCCACGACGGCCAACGCGCTACGATTATTTTGGGGACCGCACGAGCGGGAATGAATCCCGTCTCCCGTCTCTCTCACGCCTCACCGCCCGAGGATCTTCAATGCAAACCATCGCCACGCCGGACGCCCCCAAAGCCATCGGCCCATACTCGCAAGGGATCGTGTCGAACGGCTTCCTGTTCACCGCCGGCCAGATCGCGCTCGACCCCGCGACGATGGAGGTCGTCGCCGGCGGAATCACCGAGCAGACTGAGCGCGTGATGCAAAACCTCCAGAATGTGCTCGTGGCAGCCGGTCTCAGCTTCGCGCACGTGGTCAAGACGACGGTGTTCCTGCAGGACATGGGCGAATTCGCGGCGATGAATGAGGTGTATGCCCGTCACTTCGGCAGCCACCGTCCAGCCCGGTCTACCGTCGCCGTCGGCGGACTCCCGCGCGGTGTGCGCGTGGAAATCGAATTGATTGCTGCGCGCTAGCGTTCCGTGCACCCCGCGGGCGCTCCCGGGGCGATGGGTCTACCTTCCGTCCATGCGATGTCTCCTGCTGGCGCTGCTGCTTGCCGCAACGCTACCGGACCCGGGCCCCGCCCAGGGTGGCGTGGCGCGGCCGACCCGCCAGCCGTCTGATACACTGCGGCATCGGTCGGCGCCGCTCGGCTATTTCTTCCGATCGCTCGTCGTTCCCGGCTGGGGACAGGCCGCGCTCGACCGCAAGCTCACCGGCGGGCTGTTTGTTGCCTTCGAAGGGCTCGCCATCAGCATGGCAATGAAGACCGCCACCGAACTCCGCTATCTCGATCGCGCCGATACGACAACCGCCGCGTTTCGCCGTGGGGAACGACAGGACTGGATCGTCCTCATCGTGTTCAATCACCTCTTCTCGGCCCTCGAGGCGTACGTGTCGGCGCACCTGATCGACTTCCCGCGCGATCTCCATCTGCGGGCACTCCCGGGCGCTCGACCCGGCCTCGGCGTCACGATCAGCATCCCGCACTGATGTCGATCGCCCCGATCGGGATCTTCGATTCCGGCATCGGCGGGCTGACCGTCGCCAGCGCGATCCGCAAGCTGCTCCCCAACGAATCGACCATCTATTTCGGTGATACCGCCCGGGTCCCCTATGGCCCCAAGTCACCGGAGACCGTCCGCCGGTACGCTCGCGAAATTCTCGACTGGTTGCTCGCCCAGCAGGTCAAGGCGGTAGTCATCGCCTGCAACACCGTTACCGCGCACGCCCTGGACGATCTGCGGTCGCGCTCGCCAGTGCCGGTGATTGGGGTGATCGAGCCAGGCGCTCGCGCCGCCGCCAGGGCGACGACGCGCGGCAAGGTCGGCGTGATTGGCACCGCGGGAACCATTGCGTCGGGCGCGTATCCGCGGGCGTTGCTGCACGCCCGACCGGACCTCCAGGTGACCGATCGCGCCTGCCCGCTCTTCGTGCCACTGGTGGAGGAGGGCTGGTTCGATCACGAAGCCACACGCCGCGTGGCAGAGGAGTACCTTGCGCCAATGCGACAGGCCGGGATCGACGCGCTCGTCCTCGGCTGCACGCACTATCCGATGCTCAAGCCGCTCCTCCGGCGCGTCATGGGGGACGAGGTACAGCTGATCGATAGCGCGGAGGAGACGGCACGGGAGTTGGCCGACCTGCTCGTCGAACTTGGTTTGGCAGCCGGGGTGAATAGCGACGCGACCGAGCGTTGGGTGGCCACCGATGACGCTGCGCGCTTCGCCCGCGTCGGTGCCGTCTTCATGGATGGATCGCCCGCGCCGGTGGAAGTCGTGGACCTCGGCGGCGATGCGCGCTCAGGCGAAGGTCGCGAGGTCTACCCCTGAAGCGTCGACCGTGGCATAGCGGCGGTCGTGGAGCCACGCGCCCGGATTGACGTACCAGCGCTGCGGCGCGACTTCACGGAGTGCCGCACGATGGGTATGGGCCATGACCAGTGTGCCGATGGACGGATCGTCCTGGAGCAGGCGCTCCGCCCACGCGGCCTGGCGAGTCACGGCGAGGTCGACGAGTTCCGGGTGGGCCGCCGCGAAGGCGGGATCGTGGCCGAGACTCTTCGCGACACGAAAGCCGACTGCCGACGGCAGTGCCGCGAACACGGCCATGGTTGCGTGGGAGTCGAGCACGCGGTTGAGGATAGTGGCAACACGATGTTCTGTGTGCACGCCGTCACCATGCATCGCGAGCACGGCGCGATCACCGATCGCGAATCGCAGCTGGCGCGGATGAAAGGTGACGCCGGTTTCCGCACCCCAGAACGCTTCGCCCCAGCGATCATGGTTGCCGCCGATCATTAACACCGGCAGACGACGCGCCAGTTCGACGATCCGTGACGTGACACGGATACAGTGGCGGGGAATCAACCGTTTGTACGTGAACCAGAAGTCGTAGATGTCGCCGGCGAGCAGGAGCGAGTCGCCGAGCGACGGCACGATATCCAGAAACGCGAGGAACGCGTCCTCGCCGGAAGGGTCTGCTGCGCCGAGGTGGGCGTCGGCGACGACCACGAGTCGATGTCCGATCACGGCGCGAAAGGTGGATGATGGAGGAGTCTCAGGCAACCGATGCCGGCACGATCACCACGATTCGCCGCCGGGTTGACTATTCCGAAACGGACCAGCAGAGTGTGGTGTACCACGCCCGCTACCTAGTCTGGCTCGACGTCGCGCGCACCGAACACCTGCGCGTGACCGGTATCTCGTACCGTGAAATCGAAGCCGCAGGCTTCCAGTTGATGGTCTCTGACCTCAGCGTCCGCTTCCGGCGGCCCGCGCGATACGATGACCCGATTCGGGTGCGCACCTGGGTGCGCGCCGTGGCATCCCGGCGCGTGACCTTCGGCTACGCGGTAGAGCACGACGGCACCGGCGTGCTGCTTGCAACGGCCACGACCGACCTGTTCATTGTCGACGCCGCGCAGCGGCTGACCCGGTTTCCCGACGACGTATTCGCGCGCCTGATACCCATTCCCGATCCGGTACGCCTTTGATGCTCCCTCGCGCCCTTGCCCTGACGCTCCTTTCCGCGGTGACGTGGGCGATTCCGCTCACCGCCCAGGATCCCACCCAGGTGGAAGCGCTGGCGCCGCTGGTGATGACGGAGGACCGTCGCGCCTTCGACCCGGTGGTGCTCGCTCGTGGCCTGAACGATCCCGATCCGCTCGTGCGTCAGACGGCGGCGACAACCGTGGGCCGCCTCGGCGATCGTCGCGGCATCGCCATGTTGCTCCCGCTGCTGGCAGACCCAGACCGGAACGTGGTCACCGCCACGTTCTTTGCGTTGGGACTGATGCGCGATTCGTCAGCGGTGGACGCTATCATCGCCCGGCTCCGCGCACCCGACTCGCTCAGCGCCGACGCGGTTGGCGAGGCCGCGACGGCGCTGGCGCGCATCGGTGGGTCGGCCGCCGCCCGCTTCACCGGGGTGGTGCTCTCCGGAGCCACCGACATGCCGTTCGCGCGACGGGCCGCGTTCGCTCCGAACGCGTTGCTCGACGGGTGGCAGCTTGGGCCCCTGATGCCAGCACCAGCGATGCTTTATTTCGCAGACGACACCTCCGTCGACTTGCGCTGGCGTGCGCTCTACGCGCTTGGCCGTTTGCGGGTACCGGCGGCCGGCCGCGCGCTGCAAACGGCGATCCGGGATCAAACCCCATTCGTTCGCGAGATCGCGGCAAAATGGCTCACCAGGAAATTCGCCGACACCAGCGGCCTCGCGGCGAGCGCCGTCAAGGCCGAGCTGGCACGCGCGCTCGACGACGACCAGCCCGGCGTCCGCATCAACGCGGTGACATCACTCGCCACATTCGCCGATTCTGGCTCGGCCAATAAGGTGATGCCGCTGCTCGCCGACGGCGATCCGAACGTGCGAGTCGCGGCCGTCACTGCGCTCGGCGAACTGAAGGGAAGCATCGCCACGCGAGCGCTGAACGCCATGATGGATCGGAAGGATGCAACTTGGGCGATGCGGCGGGCGGGGTTGGCCGCGTTGGCCCGGGCCGACACCGCGGCGTTCGCGCGGCGTGCGCGCACGTGGCGCGATAGCGCCGACTTCCGCGGGCGCATCGCCGCCCTGCAGGCATGGGGCTCGCTCGCCCCCGCCGACCCGGCCGTGTTCCGCGCCGGGCTCGGCGACCGGGACCCCCGTGTTCAGGCGGCGGCCCTCGACGCATGGCGGGGAGCTCGGGGTAGCACCGCAACGGCCGTGGCCGACACGGCGCTCACGGCGGCCGCCCGCTCCCGCCTCCTCGTGGCCGATGCCGGCGTTCGTGCCGCGGCAGCGACCGCGTTGCGCCCAGCGGTGGCAGCCCAGGACCTCGACCCACTGGTCACGGCTTGGCGCCAGAGTCAGGCTGATCCGGAATCTGACGCTCGACTCGCGGTCTTCGGCACCCTGCGAGCGCTCTCCCGGCAGCAACCGCAGATCGTCGCCACGCTGGACGACGCCAACCACCGGGCGTTTCTCGAGCGGCCGGCCGACCCGATCCTGCTCGCCGAGGCAACCCGAAGCTGGCCCGAATTGGCGCAACGCTGGGGCGACAAGTGGCCGATCGATACGCACCTCACGCTGGACGACTACCGGACACTGGTTCGGACCTACCTGCTCGCCGCCGACGATCCGCATGTCACCATCGAAGTCGAAGGGCGGGGGACCATCGAGGTACAACTCCTCGGCCACGAGGCACCCCTCACGGTCGCCAATTTCCTGCGGCTGGTTGACCGCCACTACTTTGACGGCAATCGCTGGCACCGCGTCGTGCCCAATTTTGTCGTCCAGGATGGCGACAGGGCGGGCACCGGCAACGGCGGCCCAGGATGGTCGATTCGCGACGAGATCAACCGGGAGCGTTACTCGCTGCCGATGCTTGGCATGGCGCTTTCCGGCCCCGACACCGGCGGCAGCCAGTGGTTCATCAACCTGAGTGCCCAGCCGCACCTCGACGGCCACTACACCGTCTTCGGCAGGGTCACCGGCAGCTACGCGGGCCTGGCCCGGATCGCGCAAGGCGACCTCATCCGATCGATCCACCGGTGACTCGGGGTTGAGCCCAGCCTGCTTACCGGCCACTTTCCAGCCAATGCGACGCCTGATACCCCTGCTCGTAACGCTGAGCGCGACCGCCTGCGCGGCGGCGTTTCCGGTGGCGCCGGTGGTAGGCACCCTTCGCCCGCTACCGGCGGCCGACGTCGACGCCTGGGTCGCTTCGCTCCGACCCACGATGCACACCACCCGACGCTTCTACTGGACCGCCAATCAAGACGAGGGCACCGGGCGTGGCAGCGTCGGGATCGCGCCGCCGGACTCGCTCCTGCTCACGTACCGCGCCCCCCTCGGCGCCCATCCCGGGTCGGCGTTCGTGGTGGGCGACACAGCCGTCTGGGCGCAGCCTCAGGAAGATGTCCAGAAGCTGGTGCCGAGCTATCCGCTCCTCTGGGGCATGGTTGGCGTCGCGCGTCCGCCAGGGGCTGGCTGGACGGTCGAGGGACATCGTGACGCGAACCGCACGGCTTGGCGCTACACCCGGGGCGCCGATACTACGGCATACGTCTGGTGGGTGCGCGACGGCATCGGCAACCTGCAGACCTACGTGAGCGAGGGCGGTCAGCCGATCGGGCGGGTGGTGACGGTGTTCGACGCGTCGCGCCATCCGGTCAAGTCGCGACTCGACGTGCTGATCAGTCCGGCCCGGCTCGACATCACGTTCGACAAGCTGCCGAAACCGCTCACCTTCGACCGGGAGATGTGGCTTGCGCCGCGCCCTCAGTAGCCTGTTCGCGTTGGTTGTCGCCGGCTGCGCATTCGGTTTCGCCGGCGGTGGGCTGCCACGTGAGATCCGCACCGTGGCGGTGCCGTCGTTCCTGAATGACACCGCGGATCCGACGCTGACGCTGTTGGTGACCCAGGCGGTCAAGCAGGCCGTCGAGTCACGGTTGGGATTGCGTGCCGCCACCGAAGAGCAGGCCGACGCTGTGGTGCACGGCCGGATCCTTCGTTACGATCCTGATCAACCACTGGCGTTCCAGGGCAACCCGGCTGCCGCCGGCACCGCAGCTCAGGTCAACGTGACCAGGCGCCAGGTCGAGATGACCATTAACATCGAGGTCGTCGAACAGAAGACCGGGCGCGTGTTGTGGGACGGCAAGAATCTGGTGGTGCCGGGACAGTACGATCCAGGGCGCGAGTCCGACGGCAAGAAGAAAGCTCTCGACCTCCTCGTCAAGAGACTCATCGACGGAGTGCACTCCAACTGGTGAACCGGCTGCGGGACCGCGCGGGCAAGGGCGGCATCGGGTGTCTCGGCACGATCGTCATGACCGTGCTGGTCATTTATTTTGGTGCCCGCTTTATTCCGCCGTGGATGCACTATCAGCAATTTCAGGATGAGATGCGTTCGGACGCGCGCTTCGGCACCACGCTGACCGACTCGATCATTCGCATTCGGCTGGTCGCGCAGGCCGACACCCTCGGCCTTCCGCCGGAGGCCAAGCGCATTGTGATCCGCCGCCGTGGCGGTCGCCCGCCTACGATCACCATCTCCGCGGACTACACCGAGCGGGTCGACTTGCCGATCTTCGGGATCAAGCTGCTGCACTTCAAGCCGAAGGCCGAGGAACCGCTCTGACCCCAACCGGCACCAGCGCCGGGAAGATCAGGTCGCGCGACGCTGCCGCCGCGTGGCGTGCGCAGGCGCCCGGTCCGGTGGTGTTCACCAACGGCGTGTTCGACCTCTTCCATGCCGGTCATGTCGCCCTGCTTGAACAGGCCGCGGCATTGGGCACCGTTCTCGTTGTCGGCATCAACACCGACGCATCAGTCCGGACCCTGGGCAAGGGCCGTGAGCGACCGCTCGTATGTGAAGACGATCGCGCTCGGGTTGTCGCGGCACTCGGCTGCGTGGATTGCGTCGTGCTCTTTGATGAACCCACGCCGATGGCGCTGCTGGAAGCCCTGGTACCGGACGTGCTGGTGAAGGGTGGTGACTACACCCCCGACACCGTCGTCGGCGCCGACCTCGTCCGCCGGAACGGCGGCCGCGTCGAAATCATTCCCGTGCTGCCGGACCGTTCCACCACACGTATCCTGGAGCGCCTCCGTGCCTCGTCCTGATGGCCGCACCAACACCGAACTTCGGGCCACCGTGCTCGAGCGCCGCACCAATCCCTACGCCGAAGGGTCGTGCCTGGTGCGCATGGGTGGTACCCTGGTCCATTGCACCGCGAGCGTTGAGGAAGGTGTGCCGCGCTTCAAGAAGGGCAGTGGCGAGGGCTGGGTGACGGCCGAGTATGCCATGCTGCCGCGCGCCACGTCAGAACGCAACGACCGTGAGCGCCACGGACCCGGTGGACGCACCTACGAGATCCAGCGCCTGATCGGCCGCTCCCTGCGCGCCGCGATGCGAAATTTCGCCTTCGGTGAATACACCATCAAGGTCGACTGTGACGTGCTCGTTGCCGATGGTGGCACCCGCTGTGCCAGCATCACCGGCGCCTGCGTGGCACTCCACGATGCCTGTGCCTGGCTCGCCGAGCAAACCAGTAAGCCATCGGCATTCGCGCGCTTTATTGCGGCGGTGTCGGTGGGAAAGGTGGCGGGCGAGCACCGGCTCGACCTGGCATACCTCGAGGATCGTGATGCCGAGGTCGACGCGAATGTGGTCATGCTCGAACCGGACGCGTACGTCGAAGTGCAGGGTACTGGTGAGCACGGCACCTTCGACCGGGCCGAACTGACTGCGCTGCTCGACCTGGCGCAAGGCGGCCTCCATCAACTCTTCGCATTACAGCGGGCCGCCATCGGCGTGTGACGCGACTCCTCGTCGCGACCAGGAATCGCGGCAAGCAAGCCGAATTCCGCACCCTCCTGGCCTCACTCCCGTTCGGCATCGTGTTCCCGGCGGACATTGATCTCGCCGAGTCAGCGGCGGAAGCGCAGCTCGAACCGTTTGACTCCTTCGAAGCGAACGCTCGGTCCAAGGCGCGATGGTTCGCGGCCCGCTCGCACCTCGCGACGCTCGCCGACGATTCCGGACTCGAGGTGGACGCGCTCCGCGGGGCGCCCGGTGTCCAGTCAAGGCGATTCGCCGGTCTTGACGGCGCCGACGAACGGGTGACCGAGGCCAATAACGCGCTGTTGCTCACGCGACTCGTCGACGTCCCTGACGCGCTCCGAACTGCGCGGTATCGCTGCGTGCTGGTGATCGCGTCCGCACCCGGCGAACGTGACGGGTTGCCCGAGATCACCGTCGCCGGTGTCACCGAGGGGCGGATTCTTCGCGCGCCACGCGGCAGTCACGGGTTTGGATACGACCCGATCTTTTTCAGTGACGAACTGGGCCGCACGTTCGGGGAGGCGAAACCAGCGGAAAAACACGCCATCTCGCACCGTGCGCGCGCCGTGGCTGCGCTTGCCGCCGTGCTTCAGGGCAGGCCCGTGTAGATTTGCCGGTTCGGGGCGTGGCGCAGTCCGGTAGCGCGTCCGCTTTGGGAGCGGAAGGTCCCGGGTTCAAATCCCGGCGCCCCGATGATTTAACTCGAAACCCCGCAACGTCGAACGGCGTTGCGGGGCTTCTCGTTTCGGGAATGGTGCGAACCGAATCGTGCAGAATCGACCGCCCGTGACCAATCTCAGCCCGAGGTAACGGGATCGCCCCCCCGGTGTAGATTGGCGTCGACGTCCCCGACCCGACGACCAATTCTGCCGCGCGCGTCTCCATCGAACGAAGCGATGACAGTGCACTACGCGCCCCCACCTTGTGCTCGCGCTCGTTAGCTGCCTGTGCGTCCAAGCCGGAGCAGTTCCATGGCCAAGCGGTGACGTCCCCCCCCCTCCCGGTTACTCTAACGATGGGCTGTATCCAAACGGGACCAATGTCAACGCGCTCAAACAGCCGGCAAACAGTGGTGAGTTCTAATTGACTGACGCGTTTCAGTACGTGATTGATCACGGCGTGACACTCACCGGTTTGACCATCGGCCCCAACGCGTCGATCGCTGCCGGCCCTTCGGTGACGACATCCGTTGTGCGCGACTCGATCATCGGCGGCAACGCCCGTCTCGTGAATTGTACGCTCTCCAATTCGATGATCGGTGATCGCGTGACGCTTGAGCAGGTGCGCCGTGAGGTGACGGTGGGCGACGACGCCGAAGTTCACGGCGTGAGCTAACCAGCCCGTGACCGACGTGCGGCGGCCTCTGCCACGCAACGTCAAAGCGCTCGGCGTCGTCAGTCTGCTGTCCGACGTGTCGAGCGAGATGATCTATCCGCTGCTGCCGATTTTTCTCATGACGGTGCTCGGCGCGAGCGCGGCGACCATTGGGACCATTGAGGGGTTCGCCGAGTCCACGGCCGCGATGTTGAAACTGGCAAGCGGGTGGTGGAGTGATCGCGTACGGCGGAAACCACTCGTGCTGTTCGGCTACGGGCTCGCGGCGGCAATGCGGCCGTTAGTCGGGCTGGCGACGAGCGCGTCGCAAGTGCTGGCAATCCGAGTGAGTGACCGGGTGGGGAAGGGGATTCGGACTTCGCCGCGCGACGCGCTGTTGGCCGATGCAGCCGCTGCATCGGACCGTGGGCGGGTATTCGGGTTTCATCGGGCGGCGGACAATCTCGGAGCCGTGCTCGGGCCGCTGCTCGCCTGGCTGTTGATGCACCGCACGGGCGTGGCAATCCGCTCAGTATTCTTGTGGTCGGCGATTCCGGGTGTGCTGGGAATCATGGTGTTGGTGGTGTTTGTGAAGGAGAAGCATAATGTGGGGCCGCAGATTAATGCAGACGCATTGCCGATTGCCGCCGCTTCGGCTAAAAATGATCAGGCGCTGGGCCGCCCGTTTTGGAAATATCTGTTGGTGTTGCTCGTCTTCACCCTTGGTTGCTCGACCGACGCATTTCTCCTGCTACGCGCGTCCCAGCTCGGCGTTGCCGCGGCGATGATTCCACTGTTGTGGGCGGCGCACAATTTGGTGAAGTCGCTGACAAATACTCCGGGAGGAGCGCTGTCGGACAAGCTCGGCAGAAAGCCGCTGATTGTCGCCGGGTGGATTGTCTATGCGATCGTGTATTTGCTGTTCGGGCGCGCGACCACTGAGTGGCAGGTGTGGGCACTCTTTCTGGTGTACGGCCTGTACTTCGGGCTCACAGAAGGCGTGGAGAAAGCGCTGGTCGCCGATCTCGTGCCGGCGTCAAAACGCGGTACGGCGTTCGGGTGGTACAACTTCACTATTGGGCTGGGCGCGTTGCCGGCATCGGTGATCTTCGGACTTGTCTGGGACCGGGTGAGTCCGGCGGCCGCGTTTGAAATGGGAGCGGCGCTTGCTGGTGTGGCGGCCGTCGGGTTGGTGTGGCTTGTGCCGCGGTCGCGATGAATCATCTGGACGAACGCGTACTGGCGGCGTCTCGTCGGACACGACAATCCGGTGATCGCTTAACCAGCGGGCACCCACTCAGTTCAGCAGCACCGGCTCCCCGCACGCGAGTAGAGCGCATTCAAGCGCTCGTCGAGGAACTCCCGTTCCGAGACCGGCGCAGAGTCCGAATGGCACTCCACGACGTGCCGTAAATACCCGTCATGTTCCGGCGCGCCAATACTTCGGCGCACGCCGACGCGGGTCGCTGCCCTCCTGGCGCAGGCCCGATTCGGGACCGTGGCGCAGGACGAACGGCCACGCGAGCGCTCACCAGCACTCACGAGCGCGCCTTGGGAGCGGAAGGTCCGGGGGCTGGCGCACCACGCGGACGGGCGGTACAATCGAAAGCGGCACCACCGATCGCTCAACTCGCGGAGTCCGCCGGCGTACCAGCCGCAGCTCACACGTGCGACCGAACGCCGGCGTCCCCGAAATCGAGCCACCCGATGCACGGAGGACACCATCCAACGCCCCACGTACCTGCTGACCGGACTCTTGTTCGCCATCACCACCGCGGCTGTGGCCGCATGCGGCGATAGACCCGCACCGAGCAAGGGCAGCTGCAACACCACCGTCACCTCGGCCGCCTCTCCAGCGCCCGGCGTACTTACGCTGACCGGAACATTCTCTCCCGATGAATCTGTCCTGCTGACCGACACTGCCGGAGGTGAGCCAAAAACGCTCGTCGGGACGCCCGCCACGGCACCCACCCAGTTTACCTTTACCGGCCTGCCGTCTGGTTCGGTCGTTTACGATTTGACCATCTCATGCGCCAGCGGCCAGGATGAACGCGGGAACCGAACGTATTTCGTGCTGTAGCGCCCCGGCTTCTCCGGAGCGACCGCGCTCAGTGACCGCCCGGTAACGCAATGTTCGGCACGCCGCCGAAGATGTCGTTGGCACCCCGGACCCAGCGCGGCAGGTGGTACGGCAACGGCTCGAACAAGCCTGGTTCGAGAGTGCCGTCCACCGCTACGCTGCTGTAGTCGTCGATCGTTGTCAGCTGCCCGCCGAGGAAGATCCTGACGCTGTGTTCCAGCCAGCCCTTGCCGGCTTTCTCGTACTCGCCGATTTGTGCATCCAGCGGCCGGGCGGGATCGGCACCGTTCTGCTCGATCAATCGCACCAGCACCATCCGCTTTTTTTCCAGCCAGAACTGGTTCGGCCCGGCCTCGTCGTAGCGAGCACCCACGACGATCACCCGTTGGCCCTGCCACATGCGCTCGTGCGTTTTGGTGAGGTCGAAATTGAACTTCTTCAGCATCGCGATGGTGGATTCGGGTGGGCTGGAATGCAGGTCGTGGAGCAGCACCGCCAGCGGCTGCACATCGACTACGCGAGCGCGCAGTTGCCCCTTGCCGAAGCTGTAGCTCGAATCGTTGCGATAGACCACGGCTCGCCCCGTCGCGCCCGGTGCGACATCGACGCGGGCGAGTCCCGGCGGTTGGAGTGAGACGTACCAGGTTTCCACCCGACGTTCGAGCGGCAACGTCCTGCGCTGCACGAACTGCGCGTTCTTGAACCACTGACCGCCGTACATCTTGTACGCCCGGCGGACCACCAACTCGCCCGGCGTGGGCGCGACCGCGCTGGCATGGGCGCCCGAGAGCAGGATGAACAGCGGGACAACAGGTAGCATGTGGACGCCCGTGATATCGGTGAGCCGATCGGTGATCGCGCAACGCGCCTGGCCGGTAGTCGCTAGCTTTGACAGTCTCGAGCGCCCGTAGCTCAGCTGGATAGAGCGGCTGGCTTCTAACCAGCAGGTCGCAGGTTCGAGTCCTGCCGGGCGCACTGAAACGTCACACGGAAAGGTATATCGCCGCATGGCTGATGATGAACTTATTGCGTCGCCGCGATCACGCACCGTCGCCTTGCTGCTCGCCGGCTTTCTCGGCGTGTTTGGCGCGCATCGGTTCTATGTTGGCAAGACCAACACCGCGGTACTCCAGCTCATCACGCTCGGCGGGCTCGGGCTGTGGTGGTTGGCCGACCTGATCATCGTTGCCGCGGGCGCGTTCCGGGACAGCGAAGGCCGGCTGGTCAGCAGCTGGGAACCGGAAAGCGATCACCTGGTGACCTCGGGCACCGCCGCCGCGATTCTCGACGAGCTCGACGCGTTGCGGGCCGAGGTGGGCGAATTGCACGAGCGCGTCGAGTTCACCGAGCGGTTGCTGGCGGATCCAACGCGCCGCCCAGTAAACCCAGGCTGAACGCCCTACTCGCCAACCGGGCGAGGCGACTCGCCGTAGCGTCGTTCCGCTTGCGCCCGGCTCGACGCATCACCAAAAATCCGTTCCCCGTCGAACCGACCGTTCTCGATGAATACCTCAGAAATATTTCGCCCGGCACCGACGCTTCCGGCGAGGTAGACGCCCGGCACGTTGCTCTGCAGTGTCGCCGGGTCGAGCACCGGACGCCCGGTTGGGGCGTCGCAGCTGACACCCGCGGCAGCGAGGAGATCAAAATCCGGATGGTATCCGGTCAGGGCATAGACGCGCGCCGCCGGCACGTGTTCGACCGTGCCATGCCCATCCCTGATGGTGACGTGGCGCTCGGTGATCGCCACCACTTCAGAGCCGAACCGCGCGGCGATTTCGCCGGCGGCGATCCGGTTGTCGAGGTCGGGCTTCAACCAGAACTTGACGCTTGGTTTGAGCGCCTCGCCTCGGTAGACGAGCGTCACCCCGGCACCCGCCCGATAGCACTGCAGCGCCGCTTCCACCGCGGAGTTCTTGCCACCGACGATGACCACATCGCGGCCCGACGTGAGGTGCGCTTCATCAAACCAGTGGCTGACGTGTGGCAGCGTTTCGCCGGGCACCCCGAGCAGGTTGGCGTGCTCGAAGTATCCCGTCGCAATGATCAGGCGGTCGCAGGTGACGGTGTCGGAGCCGAACGCCGTCGCGAGCCGGCAGGCGACCCGACCATCCTGCCGCTCCACGCCGACCAGCCGGGTGTACGTCCGGACCCGGAGTTGCTCCGCCCGCACGACGCCTCGGTAGTACTTCAGCGCCTCTTCACGGGTGGCCTTCGCCCCCCCGCAAGTGAACGGATGGCCGCCGATCTCCAGACGTTCGGGTGTCGTGAAAAACGTCATCCCGACCGGATATCGGACGATCGAATTGACGATCGCTCCCGCGTCCACGACGAGATGATCGATGCCCCGGCGTCGGGCCGAGATGGCACACGCGAGGCCGATCGGCCCGGCCCCGGCGATGAGTGCGTTGACGTGCGAAGGATCGGACATGCCGCAATATGGCCCGGTCAGACCGCAACTTCGTACCCGTACCGGACGTATCGGGTGTGTGACAACGACCCGACCCCTCCCAGACCATCCCGATTGACCCCCGTCGCGGCTAAGCTGTAAGCGTGTTGAAGCGTATCGTGGACTTCGAGGTTGCGCCGCCGCTGGCCCGGGAAACTCGAGGCCTGCTCGCCCTCGGCGCGAGCGCACTCCTGCACGCGGCGGTCATCCTGCTCTTCATCTTCGGGGTCCCCGTCTCAAGCGCGGCCTCACGGACCGAGGCAGCCGGCTCCGAGGTGGCCCAGCCGATCGCGATTCGGCCGCCGAGCACCAAGGCGATGCCGCTGCCGAAGCAGGCGCCCCAGCCCCGCCAGACCGCACCGCAACCGCCGCCGCCACCGATGAAGACGGTCGAGCTCGGCCCCGATTCGAAGCAACCGGATGCACCGGCCAAGGAGGCTGCCGCCAAGCAGTCTGATGCCGATGCGGCGGCCGCAGCGAACGCGAAAGCCGCTGAGCTGCCGCCTACGCCCGCACCCGAGCCGCCGAAGCCCGATCCCGAGCCGGCAGCGCCGCAGCGGCTGCAGGTGCCCCGGCCCGGCGATTACACCGGTGCCGGGCGAATTCCGCTGCCGACGACGTCACCATGGGGTCCGCCCAAGCTCGATTCGGGCCTCGGGGCGCCGCCCAGCGCGAGCGCCACCGTGTCCGCCGGCGCGATGGGCCGCTCCGGGCTGTCTAATCACGACCCCAGGAAGTGGGAGAATTCGTTCGACAACGAGACGTCGGGTCGCTGCGTGGATATTCCGGATCTCGGTCGGAATCCGGACAGCTCGTCGGTGCTTGCGACCGTCATCGGGCGCGTGCTCGATACCGACGGCCGCTCGCCGCTCAGCGGCGCACACCTGCAAATCATGGGCACCCAGTTCGGGACGTTCAGCGACAACAATGGTGAGTACCGCCTCGCCTTCGATCCGCATATGCTCGCGAAGTGCCGCAAGCAGTATGTCCAGGTGGTCGCACCAGGGTACCGCGGTGAGTTGCTCACGCTGATGATCGGAACGCGCGTGCGCAGCGACGACGTGGTCCTGCGCCACCACTGACCGCCGAACCCGATGACCTCCGACGCAGTGCTGTGGCGTGCTGACCCCGCCCGCGCGAACACATCGCACCTCGCCCGACTGATTCAGCGATTGCGCGACGAGGGCGTCACGCTCGTTGGACACAATGATGCGGCAGCATTTCAATCCCTTCATGCCTGGTCGGTCGCCCACCCGGAACAGTTCTGGGCTGCTGTCTGGCGCGACGCCGGCGTCATCGCCGACACGCTGCCCAATGGTGCATCGTGGCAACAGGTGCTCGTGGGCGGCGATCACATGGCACCGCCAGACCCGGTGCTTGGGCCCAGGTGGTTTACCGGCGCGAGGCTCAACTTCGCCGAGAACCTGTTGCGGTACGACGGCGACCAGCTGGCGATCGTCGCCTGGGACGAGCGCGGCCCGGCCTCGCGGTACAGCTGGGCGGAGCTTCGCGGCGAGGTCGCCCGCGCGGCGGCGGCGCTGCGGGCACTGGGCGTCGGGCCCGGTGATCGCGTGGCGGGTTGGCTGCCGAACATTCCCGAGGCGGTCGTCGCCATGCTCGCCACGGCGTCCCTCGGCGCCATGTGGACGTCGTGCTCACCCGATTTCGGTGTCGATGGTATTGTCGACCGGTTCGGCCAGACCGCACCGGTCGTGCTGCTCTTCTGCGACGGGTATCGCTACGCCGGCAAGGTTCACGACTGCATCGCCCGCGCCGAAGCGCTACTGCCGCGCCTCCCCTCGGTGCAGCATGCGGTCATGATCCACTACCTCGGCGACGACGCGCTTCCGGCCGATCGACGCGCTGCGCGGTGGACCGACCTGGTCACCCAGGCCGAGCCCGCGTCGCTCAGTTTCCTCCGCCTCCCGTTCGATCATCCGCTGTACATCCTCTATTCCTCCGGAACGACCGGGCTGCCCAAGTGCATCGTGCATTCTGCCGGCGGAACGCTGCTGCAGCACCTCAAGGAGCACCGGCTGCACGTCGACCTGCGCGTGGGCGAGCGCCTGTTCTACTTCACGACGTGCGGCTGGATGATGTGGAACTGGCAGGTGAGCGCTCTGGCGGCGGGAGCCACACTCGTCCTCTACGACGGCGCGCCGCTCCCTGCCGGCGACGAAGGCGTGCTCTGGCGGATGGCCGCCGACGAAGCGGTCGACGTCTTCGGCACCAGCGCCAAGTACCTCGCGCTCGCCGAGAAGAGCGGCCTCGTGCCAGCTCGAGACCACGCGCTCGGCAAACTTCGCACGGTGCTGTCCACCGGGAGTCCGCTGGCGCCTGAGAGTTTCGATTGGGTGCACCACGCCGTGGGCGCCCAGGTGCAGACGAGCAGCATCTCCGGCGGCACCGATATCGTCTCCTGCTTCGTCCTCGGCAACCCGCTGTCGCCGGTCCGACGCGGCGAGATCCAGGGACCCGGCCTCGGCCTCGCGGTCGACGTGTTCGACGACGTGGGCACACCGTGCGCGACGGGTGCGCCCGGCGAGCTGGTGTGCACGCGACCATTTCCCGCCATGCCGGTCCACTTCTGGCACGATGCCGATCACAGCCGGTATCGCGCGGCGTATTTCGAAACATGGCCAGGTGTGTGGCGCCACGGCGACTGGATCACTCGCACCCCAAGCGGGGGGTTCGTCATCGGCGGTCGCAGCGACACGACGCTCAATCCTGGTGGTGTGCGGATCGGAACGGCCGAGATCTACCGGCAGGTCGAGGTGATTCCCGAAGTGGTCGAGAGTCTCGTCGTCGGGCAGCGGGTTCCGGGGGGAGCGGCCGGCGATGAACGCGTCGTCCTGTTCGTCCGACTCCGCGATGGCGGAACCCTCACCGACGAGCTGCGCGACGTGATCCGGCGCCGCATCCGCGCGGGGACTTCGTCGCATCATGTGCCCAGCCTGATTCTCCAGGTGACGGACATTCCGCGCACTCGGAACGGCAAGCTGAGTGAACTGGCGGTACGAGGCGCGATCGAGGGCAGGGCAGTGAACAACGTCGGCGCGCTGGCAAATCCAGAAGCACTCGAGCAATTCAAGCATCGACCTGAGCTGGCGTAGCGGGCAACGGGCTGGTTGGCGGCATACTGCCCGGCGGCCGGCGCTCCCAAGGTATTACTTTTCTGCTGCCATGACCGCCTCCCCGAGTGCCACGGTTTCCCCCGGCCTCACCACCACCAAGTCGCCGTTCATCGAGCGCGCG
Organism: Gemmatimonadota bacterium; assembly: GCA_025357945.1. Taxonomy (GTDB): domain Bacteria; phylum Gemmatimonadota; class Gemmatimonadetes; order Gemmatimonadales; family GWC2-71-9; genus Palsa-1233. Next base: position 4,940 of record JANYLJ010000032.1, on the reverse strand, counting down.
CAGTCCGAGGGGCGCCTCTACATCGAGCAGCCGTACGATCTCTATTCCGACGCCAATCACGAAGCGTGGCGTGCGCTATACGCGCGCATGCATGATCGCTGGCAGAAGTACGCCAACCATCGCTTCCTTCAGGGAATCGACAACCTCTGCCTCGATCCGACCCGGGTGCCCCGGCTCGAAGACGTGAACAAGTTCATGGCGCCGCGGACCGGCTTTCGCGCCAAGGCGGTCAGCGGCTACGTCCCGGCGTACATGTTCTTCGATTGCCTGCGCCAACGGGAGTTTCCCACCACCGTCACGATTCGGGACGGCCAGGTGCTCGATTACCTCCCCGAACCCGACATCTTTCACGACATTGCCGGCCACGTCCCGATGCACACGGACGAGGCGTTCGCGGACACGCTGGTCCTCTTTGGCGAGTGCGCCAGGGCGGCAGCCGAGCGGGCCGCGGACATCACCGACCCGCACGAGCGCGTGCGGCGGGTGACGAGCGTGATCAAGGCAATGGCCCGGTTCTTCTGGTTCACCATCGAGTTCGGGTTGATGAAGAGCGAAGACGGCAAGGAGATCAAGGCGTACGGCAGCGGGCTGCTGTCATCGTACGGCGAACTCGAGCACTGCATCGTGTCGCCCGACGTGCAGCGCTGGCCGTTCCAGCTCGAGTGGGTGGTCAATCAGTACTTCGAGATCGACAAGTACCAGCCCCTCCTCTTTGTCGTCGATTCGTTCGATCACCTGTTCAGCGAGGTCGGCCGGCTGGCCGAGTGGGTGAAAGCCGGCACGCTCGACAACGTCTCCCCGGGTGAGCCCGCAATCAGCGAGGCCGACCTGGCATCATTTCTCGGAGCAGCCATCAGATGACTTCCACGATTGTTTCGCCGTCGGCAACCGCGGCGCACGATACCTTCCCGATCAACGGGACCGACTATATCGAGTTCTATGTTGGCAACGCCAAGCAGTCGGCGCATTACTATCGCTCGGCGTGGGGCCACCAGCTCGTCGGCTATCGCGGGCCCGAGACGGGCGTTCGCGACCGCGCCTCGTACCTGCTGGCGCAGGACAAGCTGCGCCTGGTGCTCACCTCACCGATTGGTCCGGAAAGCGACATCTCGGCGCATGTGCGCGCCCACGGCGACGGTGTGCACGACATGGCGTTCTGGGTCGATGATGCGCGGGCCGCGCATGCCGCAGCGATGGCGCACGGTGCGGTGAGCCATCAGGAGCCAACGGTCCTGCGCGATGACAGCGGTGAGGTCATCATCGCGGCGATCAAGATCTACGGCGACACGATCCACTCGATCGTCGAGCGACAGAACTACCGCGGGCTCTTTCTCCCCGGGTTTGTCGCGGTGGATTCGCCGTACCAGCCCGCCGGTACCGGCCTCAAGTACGTCGACCACTGCGTCGGCAATGTCGAGCTTGGCCGGATGAACACCTGGGTCAAGTTCTACGAGGACGTTCTCGGCTTCGTCAACATTCTCTCCTTCGACGACAAGACCATCTCCACCGAGTACTCGGCGCTGATGTCGAAGGTCATGTCGAACGGCAACGGGCGCATCAAGTTCCCGATCAACGAACCGGCGGCCGGCAAGAAGAAGTCGCAGATCGACGAGTACCTCGAGTTCTATCGTGGCCCGGGTGTGCAGCACATCGCGATCGCCACCGACGACATCGTGAAGACGGTGCGCGAACTGAAGAGCCGTGGCGTCGAATTCCTGCGGGTGCCGACCACGTACTACGAAACGTTGCTCGATCGTGTCGGACCGATTGACGAGGATGTCGCCCCACTGGCGGAGCTCGGCGTCCTGGTGGACCGCGACGACGAAGGGTACCTGTTGCAGATCTTCACCAAGCCGGTGCAGGACCGACCGACATTGTTTTACGAAATCATCCAGCGCAAGGGTGCCAAGAGCTTCGGCGCCGGCAACTTCAAGGCGCTGTTCGAGGCGATCGAGCGGGAGCAGGCGCTGCGGGGCAATCTCTGATGCCGATCTACCACACGCTCGGTTCCATCCCGAAGAAACGTCACACGGTGTTCCGCCGCCCTGACGGCGGCCTGTACGCGGAAGAATTGATGGGGCACGAAGGATTCACCGGCACCTCGTCGCTCCTGTATCACACCGAGCCGCCGACGACCGTGAAATCGGCACGCCGCATCACGTCGATTGCGTGGCAGGCCGACGAGACCACGTCGCTCCGCCATCGGCACTTCCGCACCGCGCAGGTCACGCCCGGCGGTAGCCCGACGATGGATCGCACGCCGATCCTCTTCAATAGCGATGTCGCGATGCTCTACGTGGCGCCCGACGCCAATGACGCGCACGCCTATCGCAACTCGCAGGCCGACGAAGTGGTGTACGTGGCCGAGGGGGAAGGGGTGCTCGAATCGGTGTTCGGCGACCTGCCGTTTCGTTCCGGCGACTACGTCGTGATTCATCGC
>JANYLJ010000055.1 GCA_025357945.1 Gemmatimonadota bacterium | reverse complement strand
CGAATTGGGAGCATACTTGGTAGTTATGCTCCCAATTCGCCGGGTGCGCTTGAAATCCAACCCGTGTGGCACGCGCCGCTGCCGGTGGCGGCAGTGCAGGGCCAGGTCGCACGTGTGCAAAGATGTGTGCAATGTTGGATGAGCAGAAGGTGCGAAAGTCGCTAGCGACCTTCGCACCTTCTGCGATCCATTCTCAGGAAACACGCCACTCCGGCGACTCTGCGGCCTTGCCAGCACCGCTCCCGAAGCAGGCGCGCTAACCGGGCTGCGCTACGCCCCGAAACTCTTACAGCACTTCAACTTACACGCTTTTGCGACCCTTCGCAAACCCGCCGGTGCGCAAAGATGTCTGCAAGAACGATGGCTCATCGCGCCGACCGTTCCCGCAGGTCCACCCCGCCCAAGATGACCGCCAACATAGCCTGATCGTCCGGATGCTGGTAGCAGCGCGACAGCGTTTCCGTGAAGGCCCATCCGCCGGCTGCGGCAGTGTCGTCAGCGAGTGCTACTTCCGCGCTGTTGCCCGTCGGGCCGGCATGCGTGCCGAAGCGATCCTCGCGGCGTGGGCAATCCGCGCGACCTGCTTCTCCTTCACTGCCGGGTGGAAAGCCTACGACCGGCTGCCTTCCGGCGATGGGTTTCCATCCGACGACCATCCATTGGGAAGTAAACCTACGCTTCCCTAAGTGCCTCGTCGAATTGGGGTACAGAGCAAACCCTAGTTAGCTGGCAGCGACGCGATCGCGAAGGCGTCGTGACGATGCCGGGGAACGAAGGACGCACTTACCAGCAGCGGAGAGACGGAACACACCCACCAATCGGCCCACTTGGAATGCTCGCGAACCGGATGTATAGGGAAAATCGATACAGCCCTCGATCGATCGGGCGTGTGCGATCTTCGAAGCTCCAGAGTCGTGCGATACTTCCTGACGGTGCCTGCACGATCCACGTCGCCGACGTCGGGTGAGCCAGTTGGCCAAGACTGGTGCCGACCCCATTCATCCCCGTGTACCATGGCCCCGCGCCCCCCTGTCCCTCAACGAATGGGCCCATCTGCAACACGTGGAGCACGCCCGCTACTCGAAAGTGCATCTCGATGCGCTCGACGCTATGCCACGCGTCGGAGACACTGATTTCGCGCACCGTAGTGACGCGGTCTGTCGACGAATCGCGACGATACCACACCCATATATATGCCTCGTTGTCACGGATGACACCGAGGGGCTGTGCACCAGTGCCGGCAATTGGAGTCGATAGGTCGAACACAAGCGCGCGACGGGGCCCTTCGCGCACAGGACCAATCGGGCCTCGACCTTCGGTCAGAGGCGACATGTGCAAGAAGAAGCCCGAGCCCATCCAGACCGCGACCGAGTCAACGCCCCACGCGTAGACACCCAGGCCGTCACTACGAAGGGAGAATAGGGAATCGGCAACGCGCGCGTACAACGGCTCTAGCACGGTGTTCGCGGCGACCGAACGAAACGGGACGATTCGTGCTAGCGCCCAGGCGGCGAATGCGGCGGGTGATTCAAATTCGGAGGCTTGTCCCTGTGCGATGCGACGCGGTGCGGTGTCGCTCAGCATCGCGGTCAATTGCGGCACAGCGCTGACAGCCTTAGGCCCTAGAAGCCCGAGGGCTGTTGCCGCTCCGATCTGGCGTCGGAACGTCGTGTCAGCAAGCATACCTCGAAGAGCCGGAACAGCTGCTGTATCCGAAAGATCCGCCAGCGCCCGCGCAGCGATGAGCCGCGCGTCTCTATCATCATCGGTTTGAAGCGCATTTTGGTAGACCGCCTTCGCGGCTGACGTATCACCGAACGCCAATAGCGATGCGGCGGCTTGAAGTCGCACGAAGACTCCAGTCGCCGTAAGAGCGCGTCGTATCGTGGGAAGAGAGCTCGACGCCGCGGGTCCGATTGCGCCCAATGCAGCGATTGCCTGTATGCGCAGCGCATCGCGGGGGTTTCCCGCAATCCGGTCCAGCGCGACAACGGCTGGGAAGCCATCCTCCCCAAGTACTCGCAGACCTGCCAACGCGCGATTGCGGCGGACCGGCGACGTGTCGGCGAGCGTCCTCGCGAAGTGCATCGCCGCCTCTTCGCGGAGAGACCGCGAGGCATGACGCAGCTGATCGAGCGCAACACTGCGTCGAATCAACGATGTGTCGCCTACCTGAACCGCCACGAGTGCGGCGGCGTCGGAACGCACAGTCGGTGTGGATTGAGCGCTTTGTGCTCGCGCGCTTACCGCCGCGCACGCCGCAAGGATCCAAACCCAGGACCACACTCGCTTGTGGCGGCTCAAAGGCGGCATTGATCTACTCCGGTGAGGTCGACGAGATCGGATGCGGAGGCGGGGATCCGGTTTTCCTGCTTGGTGCCAGCGAACACGTGTTCGACCTGATTCGTACCGTCCGGCAAGGCGTGGCCCCTCAGCCAAGTATAGGTCCGAAAAGCGAATCGTGCGGCCCACTCGGTGTGCAAGGATGTGTGCAATCTTGGATGCGCAAAAGGTGCGAAAGTCGTTGGCGACCTTCGCACCTTCGGTGATCATTTCTCAGCAATCACGCCACTCCGGCGAACTTCCGGCCCTGCCAGCACCGCTCCCGAAGCAGGCGCGCTAACCGGGCTGCGCTACGCCCCGAAACTGTTACAGCACTTCAACTTACACTGTTCGGTCCAACTCGGGAATTTCGCCACTGTGCAAAGACGTGTACCAGAACGGTCGCTCATGGAGCTGTCCGGTCTCGCAATTCCACGCCGCCCAGCAGGACGGCCAACATAGCCTGATCATCGGGCTGTTGGTAGCACCGCGCTGTCGAATCCAGGTTCCCCGCCACGCACGATCCGATTGCCTAGCGCGAGAACACCGTGCCGTGAGGCTCCACCGTGCCGGTGAATCCGTGTGGCCACGTTTTTCCGGTCAGGCTGATGCCCGGGTGCGTGGTGCCAGGATCGCGAAATCGATCGTCCATCGATAGCGCTCCCGTCGCGGGATCAAGATTGATAATGAAGAGCCGATTTCCCTTGCTCCCCGCCGAATTCAGGACAACACGCCGGCCGGTTGCGTCGATCGCGATCCAGTGGGGCGACTCGGCGTCGCCGACGACGACCGAAGAAACTTCGCGCGGGTGCTCGGGGTCGGTGATGTCGAGTGCCACGAGCGAATGCTTGTCAGGCACCGGTTGCAGCCAGTAGTGGCCGGTCAGGATCGGCACGCCGCAGTTCTTCCCGTCGAATCCCTTCACGAATGCTGACGTCGGCTCGGCGGTTTCAACGCCGCGCACGAGGTACAGGCCGCAGTTGAAGGTATGGATGTAGACGCTCTTGCCGTCCGGCAGCAACCGTGGCTCGCCGGTGAACCGCTGTTCGTCGCCGCGCGGGCCGGGCTTGAGTGCAATGCTCTTCAGCATCTTGAGGTCCGACAGCCGCCAAAACTGCACCCACTCCGCGGTCGCCGCCGAGTCGGCTTGATCCATGTCGGTCGTCGTCGATACGGCGCGGTCAATGGGAGCCATTGCCAGCACGCTGTACGGGTAGACCCGTCTGTCCGCGATTGCCGCATCGCTCGCGCCGCCGCTGCGGATCACGTTGCCCCGTTCGTCCATTTCCACCAGGCCGCCGGTGGAATGCGTTCCTCCCATCGACATCCCGTCGTGCCCTTGGACGGGCGCCGGGGGAATCGAGTCCGCCTGGTACTGGAAGGTTGCCAGGACGTCGCCATTGGCCAGCCGTATGTAGGTATGCGGGTGGCTGAACCCGGCCAGGTCTCCGAACGACGTCACGATCTTCGGCACGCGGGGCTTGGAAAGATCGAAGAGCCACGTGCGTCCAGCATGAAAGCCGTTTGCCAGCAGATGGTCGTCGGCCGGCATCTCGGCTTCCGTGTGATGCGGATGCGTGCCGACCATCCCCGTTGGAAGCGACTGGATGATGCCGCCATAGTGAGGCGACGAAGGGTTCGCATCGATCACCGCGAGGAAGTCACTCGCCTTCCCGGCGGAGTCACCAGCCCAGAGGAAGAGATACTCACCCGGTGGCGCGCCATGATGACAGGCGCTGCAAGCGATCAGAAGTGCTGCGAGACAGGCTCGGCGCACAGGTACTCTCCTTTTTTACAGGTCGACGACTGCCGCGGCGCCAAAGGCAAAAGGTGCGAGAGTCATCGTGGCCTCTCGCACCCTCGCTGCGCTACGCCCCGCAACTCTCCACCATCACCGACGGACATAGCGTGCCGCATGGGCCCAAAGGGATTCGAACCCCCAACCTTCTGATCCGTAGTCAGATGCTCTATCCAGTTGAGCTATGGACCCCAGATGCTGCAACGGCAACGCTATGGGCGGTACAAGGCTCGAACTTGTGACCTCCACGATGTCAACGTGGCGCTCTAACCAACTGAGCTAACCGCCCCTGTAACGGCCAACGGGCAGACGACCCAGTGGGCCAGCTGCCCGTCGGTACCACCATGGCGGGGGTGGGATTTGAACCCACGACCTCCGGGTTATGAGCCCGGCGAGCTACCAGACTGCTCCACCCCGCGACGCCTGTCCTGAGGGACTCCAGGTCCCGAAGGAACCCTCAGAAAATTCATGGTCCGTACTAGAGCGGGAAACGGGACTCGAACCCGCGACCCCAACCTTGGCAAGGTTGTGCTCTACCAACTGAGCTATTCCCGCATGTTACACTGGGCCGAACCTATCCGGCCGGGCGCTCCATCGCAACCGTTCCACTGTCTCGCAGTGGAGGCGAGGGGGATCGAACCCCTGACCTCGTGAATGCCATTCACGCGCTCTCCCAACTGAGCTACGCCCCCATTACCTTTTTCCCAGCGCCGCTGCCGACCGGTACCAAGGGCCGTCAACCTATCCGCCGCGCCAGTATGTGTCAAGCAAATCCGGGCATCTTTCGCGATCTCCGTCGCCCGTATATGGTAGGTCACGCGTCGATGAACTCTTCCGCCGCTTCTCCATCTGAATTTCCGACAACGCCCATCGCACCGGTGACGTTGCGCGTCCTCGCCGACGATCTTTCGCTCGCCGAGATTCTCGCGGCAGAGGCGCCGCCGGCGCGCAAGAACCGGCGCTTCGAATCGTCGCGCGCCCTCGGCGTCTACGACTCCGACGGCGATATCCTCGACCAGTATCTCTTCGAGGTGTCGCGCACGCCGCTCCTCACCGTTCCTCAGGAAATCGCCGTTGCCAAGCGGGTCCGCAACGGCGACGAGGATGCCATGCGCGAGCTCGTGAAGCGCAACCTCCGCTTCGTCATCTCGGTCGCCAAGAAGTACCAGAATCGCGGCGTGCCACTCACCGACCTCATCGGCGAAGGAAACCTCGGCCTGATGACGGCGGCGCGGAAGTTCGATCCCGAGCAGGGTGTCAAGTTCATTTCGTACGCCGTCTGGTGGATCCGCCAGTCGATCCTCGCCTCCCTCGCGCGCCAGGGACGCATCGTGCGGGTGCCACTCAACCGCACCGCGGATCTCTCTCGCATCATTCGCGCCGCCGAGGCGTTGCGCCAGGAATTGCGCCGCGACCCGACGCCCGAGGAACTCGCCCGGTCGACCGGGCTTGCCCTCGACGTGGTGCAGTCGCTCTGTGCGCTCAATACCGCCGAAGTCCGCCTCGATGCACCGCTCGATTTCGACGGCGACCGGACCCTGATCGACCGGTTCACTGCCGAAGATCCCGCCGACGCCGAAGAGCAGGTGATGGCGCACTTCCGCGCCGAAGAGGTCGCTCGCGCCCTGCGGGCGCTGCCCGCCCGCGACGCCAAAGTGCTCTCGCTCTACTTCGGTCTCGACGGCGGGCGCGAGCACACGCTCGAAGAGATCGGGTCGCTGCTGGGAGTCACCCGCGAGCGGGTGCGCCAACTCCGCGACCGCGCCCTCAAGCGGCTCCGCGAAGGGGAGGTCGGCCGGGCGCTCGCCAGTTTCGCGGCGTAGCCCCGGTCATCCTGGGCGTAGGTGGCGAAGCCACCGAAGTCGAAGGACCTCGGTTCGGAGCGACTTGAATGGTCCGTGCGCTCGGAGCCGAGGTCCGTCGACTGCGCGCCCTATGGGCGCTCCGCTCAGGATGACACCCCTCCCTTAGATTCATCTCATATGGTCAAGAAAATGGCCGAACGCGAAGTCTCCGCCGGCGGGATCGTGTTCCGACGCGATCCCGACGGCACGCCGCGTTTTCTGCTGATCAAGGACAGCTACCAGCACTGGGGCTTTCCCAAGGGACATCTTGAAGACGGCGAGTCGCCGGTCGGCGCGGCATTTCGGGAGACGCGCGAGGAGACCGGGCTCGAGCAGCTCGCCGTGCAGGGGCCGATTCGCATCATCGACTGGCATTTCCGCTTCCGTGGCCGCTACATCCACAAGTTCTGCCATTTCTTCCTGTTCGAGTCACCCGACGGCGAGTGCACCCCGCAAGTTGACGAAGGGATCACCGCCGTGCGCTGGGAACCGCTGGAGCGCGCCCTCGAGGTGTTGAGTTACGACAATGCGCGCGGCGTGCTCCGGCGCGGCGCCGAGATGGCCCGCACGCTGCTTGCGGTCGGTCAGGGCAGGGTTCGGCCGCGTCCCGAGCCGATTCCGCCAGCCGCCGCCGCCACGTGACCTGAGATGGCCGCGGTGGCGGCACTCCTCGAACGCCGCCCGGCGATCCTGGCACTGCGCCGTGCGCTTCCCCGCGGCGAGTGGCCGCTGTTCACCGCCCGTTCGCCGTCCCACCTCGCCACCTTGCTGCATCACCACTGCTTCGACGCGATCGTCATTGGCCAGGACGCCGCCCGCGGTCCCGTGCTCGACGCCCTGCGCCGCGATTTTCCCGTGATACCGCTGCTGCTCTACATGCCGGTTCGCTCGGACGACGCCGAGCTGTTGCGCCGGATGCATCGCGAACGCATCGCCGCCGTTGCCATCGAAGGAATGGATGAACCACTGTTCCCGCGGATCCTCGCGCGGCATGGCCTGACCGCGCGCCGGCTGGCGGATCTGCTGCCGCTCGCCGAACGGCTCGACCTGACCGATGAGCTGCAGTACCGGGTATGGTCGCTGATCATTGCCCACGCCGCGTCGCGACTCGACACCGGGACGATTGCCAAGCAGCTCCGCGTGCGCCGCGAAACACTGTCGCGGCGATTCGCGGCCGGCGGCGCCCCGTCGCTCAAACGCGCCATCGATACTGTGCGCCTCGTTGCCGCCGCCCAACTCCTCGGCAACCCCGGCTACCTGGTGGCCGACGCCGCCCGCCTCCTCGGCTTCTCCTCCGTCTCGCTGCTGCAGCAAACCGCCCGGCGCACCTTTGGCGTTTCGGCGCGCGAGGTGGCGACGCTGGATGCGGAGCGGATCGGGCGGATGCTCGCAAACGACGGGGTCTGGCGCTAGGCTTCCCGCTTGATCGGACCGACCCCTTGTGACTATTTTCACAAACTATTTCTGAACCGGACTTGCGGACCTTCACGACTGAGCGCCATGGCCACCGATTCGATGCTCCACCCGGGTGAATTGAAGGCGATCCTGCTCAAGGAAATCGAGGCCGCGGACCTTGGTTCGATGGACATCAACGACGTCGGCACCGTCCTCGAAGTGAAGGATGGTGTCGCCCTCATCTATGGCCTGCGCAGTGCCATCGCCGGCGAGATGCTCGAGTTCACGGCGCGGGAAACCGGCGACGTGGTCATCGGCCTGGTGCTCAACCTCGAGCAGGACTCGGTGGGTGCCGCGATCATGGGCGACTACCTCAAGCTCAAGGAAGGCGACGAGGTGCGTTGCACCGGCCGTCTGCTCGAGGTGATGTCGGGTCCCAGGATCCTCGGCCGCGTCGTCGATGCCCTCGGCAAGCCGATCGATGGTCTCGGCCCGATCGAGGGCCTGTCGTCGCGGCCGGTCGAATTCATGGCACCGGGCATCATCGTCCGCCAGCCGGTGTCCGAGCCGCTGCAGACCGGCATCAAGGCGATCGACTCGATGATTCCGATCGGTCGCGGGCAGCGCGAGTTGATCATCGGCGACCGCGGCACCGGCAAGACGGCGATCGCGATCGACACGATCATTAATCAGAAGGGCACCGGCGTGGTCTGCGTCTACGTCGCGATCGGGCAGAAGCGCTCGACCGTGGCCACGGTGGTGGAGAAACTCAAGTCGGCTGGCGCGATGGATTACACCATTGTGGTGGTGGCTTCGGCCTCCGATCCGGCGCCGCTGCAGTTCATTGCGCCCTATACTGGTTGCGCCATCGCCGAGTACTTCATGTACGAAGAGGGCAAGGCGGCGTTGTGCGTCTACGACGACCTTTCCAAGCAGGCCGCCGCGTACCGCCAGATGTCGCTGATTCTCCGCCGTCCGCCAGGCCGCGAGGCGTATCCGGGCGACGTGTTCTACCTCCATTCGCGCCTGCTTGAGCGCGCGGCCAAGATCAGTACCGATCCCAAGGTCAAGGAACTCGATCCCCGCATCAAGGTACCGGGCGGGTCGCTCACCGCACTGCCGATCATCGAGACCCAGGCCGGCGACGTCTCGGCGTACATCCCGACCAACGTGATCTCGATCACCGATGGGCAGATCTTCCTGCAGACCGACCTCTTCTACGCCAACGTCCGTCCGGCCGTCGACGTCGGCATCTCGGTCAGTCGCGTTGGCGGTAACGCGCAGATCAAGGCGATGAAGCAGGTCGCCGGTCCGCTGCGCCTCTCGCTGGCGCAATACCGCGAGCTGGAAGCGTTTGCGCAGTTCGGCTCCGATCTCGACGCCGCCACGCAGCGGCAGCTGGCGCGCGGCGCCCGCATGGTCGAAGTCCTCAAGCAGCCGCAATATCAGCCGGTGCCGGTCGACGAGCAGATCGTCGCACTCTACGCCGTCACCAACGGTCACGTCGACGATGTCGACGTCCGCAACATCCGCCAGTGGGAACACGATTTCATCGCGTGGCTTCGCGCATCGCGGCCACAGGTGCTGGCCGCGATCGTGACCAGGAAGACGCTCGACGACGCGGCGAAGGGCGAGCTCGACGGGGCGATCGCCGCGTTCAAGCCGATGTTCAAGCCGGCCTGACATGGCAACGAATCGCGCGCTCAAGGGACGGATTCGCTCCGTCAATAACACGCGCAAGATCACCCGGACGATGGAATTGGTGGCCACGTCCAAGCTCAAGCGCGCCCAGGATCGTGTCACCGCGGCGCGCCCGTTTGCGCAGGCGCTGAGCGAAGTGATCGCCGACCTCGTCACCCCCGATCTCGCCGCGGAATTTCCACTGCTGCGCACTTGGCCCAAGCCCGCCGCCGGCGGACCCGGGCGTGCGGTGGTCGTCCTGATCACGTCCAATCGCGGTCTCGCCGGTGGCTTCAACGCCAACCTGATCAAGGAAGCGAAGCGCCGGATTGATGCGCTCAGCGCCGAGGGCTACACGGTCGAGCTGATCGGCATCGGCAAGAAGGGCGTCGGCTTCTTCAAGTACATCGGCCGCACGTTCCGCAGTGAGCGTTCCGATATCGGCGACAAGCCGACGCCGGAACATGCGGCGTCGGTGATGGACGAACTGATCACCGAGTTCGCCGCTGCAAAGATCGGCGTGGTCGAGGTGGTACAATCGAAGTTCATCTCGGTGCTGAACTCGCCGCCGACCACGGTGCGAGTGCTGCCGGTCGCAATGCCCGCCAAGGCGAAGGGCGGCATGCGGCCGGATTACCTCCTCGCACCCGACGCCGGAACGCTGCTCGAGGCGTTGCTGCCACTCTACGTGCGCAACATGCTCTACCGCGCGCTGGTCGAGACCGTGGCGGCAGAACAGGCGGCACGCCGCACCGCGATGAAGAACGCGACGGATAACGCCGGCGACTTGTTGGAAGCCTTGAAGCGGCGGTATAACCGCCAGCGCCAGGCCCAGATCACGCAGGAAATCGCCGAACTGGTGGGTGGAGCGGCGGCGTTACAGGGATAGACGAGAGACGAGAGACGCAAAACGAGAGACGAGAGACGAGAGACGAGAGACGAGGAACAACGAGGGTGCGGAGCGATCGTCGCGCAAAGCCACGTCTCTCCTCTCTCGTCTCTCCTCTCTCCCGAACAATGGGCTTTCACACGCAAAGATGGGTGCCATGACCGCAACCGTTAGCGCCACCGAGAAAACCGTTGGAACCATCATCCAGATCATCGGCCCGGTGCTCGACGTCGAGTTTCCGCCCGACCGGCTGCCCGAGCTGTATAACGCGCTGAACGTCTTCGACGACAGCGGCCCGGTGAAGGTGCATCTGGTCGCCGAAGTGCAACAGCACATCGGCCGCAATCAGGTTCGCGCGGTAGCGATGAGCTCGACCGATGGCGTCACCCGTGGCATGCAGGCGGTCGATACCGGTGCGGCGGTCTCCGTCCCGGTCGGCGACGCGGCGCTGGGTCGCATCGTCAACGTGCTCGGCGAGCCGATCGACGGCGGGGCGCCCATTCCGGCCGATACGCTGCGGTGGCCAATTCACCGGGCATCGCCGGCCTTCACGGCGCTGGAGCCGAAGACCGAGATCCTCGAGACCGGCATCAAGGTCGTCGACCTGATCGCGCCGTTCGTGAAGGGCGGCAAGATCGGCCTCTTCGGCGGCGCCGGCGTGGGCAAGACCGTCGTCATCATGGAGCTGATCAACAACGTGCAGAAGGGCCACGGCGGCAAGTCGGTCTTCTGTGGCGTGGGGGAGCGCACGCGCGAAGGAAACGATCTCTATCTCGAGATGAAGGAATCGGGCGTCCTCAAGACCTGCGCGCTCATCTACGGCCAGATGAATGAGCCACCGGGTGCGCGCCTGCGCGTCGGTCTCTCCGGCCTCACCGTCGCGGAATACTTCCGCGACGTCGAAGGCCAGGACGTGCTGCTCTTCATCGACAACATTTTCCGCTTCACGCAGGCCGGCGCTGAAGTCTCGGCGCTGCTCGGCCGGATGCCCAGCGCGGTTGGCTACCAGCCCACGCTGGCGACCGAGATGGGCGACCTGCAGGAGCGGATCACGTCGACCCGCAACGGTTCGATCACGTCGGTGCAGGCGATCTACGTGCCCGCCGACGACCTGACCGATCCGGCGCCGGCGACGGCGTTTGCGCACCTGGATGCCACGGTCGTGCTGTCGCGCGCCATCTCCGAACTCGGTATCTATCCGGCTGTCGATCCGCTCGACTCGACGTCGCGGATCCTGGCACCGCAGTTCATCGGCGAGCGGCACTACAACGTCGCGATCGGCTTGCAGCGGACGTTGCAGCGCTACAAGGCGTTGCAGGACATCATCGCGATTCTCGGCATGGACGAGCTGTCGGAAGAAGACAAGCTGATCGTCAGCCGCGCCCGCCGGCTGCAGCGCTTCCTGTCGCAGCCGTTCCACGTGGCAGAACAGTTCACCGGGTTCCCGGGCAAGTACGTCAAGCTCGAGGACACCATCACGTCATTCGAGCGGGTGTTGTCGGGTGAGTTCGACGCGCTGCCCGAGCAGGCGTTCTACATGCAGGGCGGCATTGAAGACGTCATCAAGCGCGCTGCGGAGCTGCAGGGCTGATGCGTGTCACGGTTATTTCCCCCGAGTCGGCGGTGTTCGACGGCGAGGCCGAGTCGGTCGTGGCGCCGGCGTTCGACGGCGAGCTCGGCATCCTCGCCAACCACGCGCCGCTGATGACCGTGCTCGGGTCCGGTATGTTGCGAGTCAAATCGGGCGGCGTCACCCGTAAATTCCAGGTCCGGGGCGGCTTCTTGCAGGTCATCAAGAACAGCGTGCGCGTCCTGGCCGAACACGTCCAGGCGGACCCGGGTACGGCGAAGTAGGCCGTGAGGATACTCTTCCTCCCGCCACTGACCAATTGGAGAACTCGATGATCCGTCGCGCTTTGCTCACGCTGGGAATGCTCGCCTGCGCTACGGCCCCTGCCGCCGCACAGGTCCTCGGCCTTCCCGTCATCAATAACGGCGCGCCGACCGGGATCAGCATCGGCGCTGAAGTCGGGTTTGCGAGCGACGCGTACTTTGGCGGTGGCGGCAACGCGATCGGTGCGCACGCGTCGGTCGGGCTGGGCTTTTTTGGTGTCACCGCTGCGATCTCGCGGTATGCACCCAAGTCCGGCGACCCCGTGTGGGCGCCTGGTGCGTCCGCCACGCTGCGACTGCTCGGCGGCCCGCTGGTGCCGTTCCGGATCACGATGCAGGCCGGTGCGTCGCGCTGGACGGTTGGCGACGTGCAGTTCACGCACGTGCCGCTCTCAATCGGGCTGGCGGCGACGATCCCCAATCCGGCGTTCGCCATCAAGCCATGGATCGCGCCGCGTATCGACTACCTGCACTCGAGCCTGACCAGCATCCTCAATACGTCCGACGTTCACTTCGGGATCAGCGGCGGCATCGACGTGGCGCTGCTCAACGGTCTCTCGATCCGCGGGGCATACGATCGCACGTCGAACGATGGCGCCCATCCGAGCATCTTCAGTCTGGGCTTGGGTTTCGCGCTGTGAGCTGACGAGAGCTCGCGGCTAAAGCCGCGGCTCGGCTGATGTCGCTAAAGCGACGCTCGCTCCGCTCGGGGCGACGATCCGGCGATAAGTGCGGAGTTTCGGTGCGCCACGAGCTGAACGGTACCTGAAGATCGCTCCTGCGTTCGGAGCAGGCGTCGCTTTAGCGACATCAGCCGAGCCGTCACTTTAGTGACGAGCTCTTTAGTGACGAGCTCAGCAACGCCGCACTCCGTTCCGCCGCGCCGCGCTCCGCCGCGAGCGCGGCGCGCGCTGCTTGGCCGGCACGCGTGGCGTCCTCGGGCCGGTCGAGCCAGCCGCCCCAGATCTGCGCGAGCTCACGCGCCGTCGCCGGCTGGTGCAATCGTCGAAGGGCGCCAACCTGCTCCAGCCGCCGCGCGTCGCGGCTGTCGCGGTCATTGGGTCCGATCACCACTGGGCACGCCCACGCCGCCGGTTCGAGCACGGAATGGATCCCGTGCTTCCCCCAGCCACCGCCGACGTACGCCATCGCGCCACGACCGTACAGTCGCGCCAGCAATCCGACCCGATCCACCAGCGTGATCATTGGCGAATCGCCGGGACTCAGCCGGCTGATTCGCGCCGGTTCTGGCAGGCCGAGCTCCTGGGCGACGGCTGCCACGCGCCGCAGGTGTCCGCTGCTCGGGTCGTGCGGCGCGATGATCAGGCGGGCTTCGGCGTGCCGGTCGCGAACGAGCTCGAACGCGCCGAGCACCACCGTTTCGTCTTCGGGCCAGGTGCTGCCCGCCACCAGCGTATTCGTGGATCTCCCCGTGTCAGTCATGATCGGCCCAGCGATCCCCGATTGTGACGTGGGCGCTTCGGCGTCAACCACCTGGAGCGCGGAATCGACGCGCGGGTCGCCGGTGACCACGATGCGATCGGCGTGGCAGCCAAGCCGCACCAGTCGTTCGGCATCCTCGTTGGAGATGGCGCCAGCAAGATCGAGCGCGGCATACCCGGATGCCGCAAGCAGTCGCGCCGGCCAGCCCAAACGTCCGCTGCGGGCGCTCACGGTCGCCGCCACCATTGCGACCCGGGTGCCGCGTGCCGATGCGCGTACGGCGAGCTCGGGCCAGAGATCGAGCTTGGTGAACACCAGCAGGTCGGGCGTCGCAGCGGCCAGCATGCGGTCCACGTCGCGGCGGCGGTCGTAGCCGAGATAGCCGCTCCAGTCGGCCCCCACCGTGGCGGCAAAGTCACCGGCGGACGGCGAGTAATGGGTGTATATGACTTGGTCGTCGGGCCGTGCGAGGCGAAACGCGCGCATCACGGCGCGAGCCTGCAATCCTTCGCCCACCGACGGCGCGTGGAACCAGACCAGTCGCCGCGCCGGGTCGCGGTGCGTTCGTGCCCACTCTTCCAGCAGCGCCGGTGCCCGGAGCCGGGCGCGATGGGCGTCGTGCTGACCCTGGTCGCGCAGCAACATGGGGACGGCTGGGACGGCGACGTTCGCGAGGATGCGATAGGCGAGGGAGGTCTGCGGCATGGGGAAAAGGTAAGGGCGCTCGGGATGACCGCAGCCCCGGGCTTACCTTTCATGCCATGAACGAGCCCCGCACACCCGACGATGCCGCGACCGAGGCCGCGCGTGTCCGCGACCGATTCGAGCGTGTTCTCGCTGCGGCGATCGCGATCTCCGGCGAGCATTCCCTGGCCGCCGTTCTGCAGCGGGTGGTCGATTCGGCCCGTGAAGTGGTGGGTGCCCGGTACGCCGCACTCGGCGTGTTGGATGAGCGCGGCGAATCGCTGGTCGAGTTTGTGACGTCGGGGATGAGTGATGGCATGCGACGGCGGATCGGTGAGTTGCCGCGTGGCCACGGGCTGCTCGGCGCGCTGATTCGTGACGCCCGGCCGCTTCGTACCGCCGACATCAACAGCCATCCGCTTCGCTCTGGCTTTCCCGCCAACCACCCACCGATGCAGTCGTTCCTCGGCGTGCCGATCGTCTCTCGGGACCGGGTGTTCGGCAACCTCTACCTCACCGACAAGCTGGGCCAGCCGGAATTCGGCGTCGAGGACGAGCAGATCGCGGTTCTGCTTGCGGCGCACGCCGCGGTCGCGGTGGAAAATGCGCGCCTCTACGAGGAGAGCCAACGGCTCGTCGCGCAGGTCCAGTCGATGCAGCGCCAGCGCGACCTGTTCTTTGCGATGATGAATCACGAGCTGCGCAACGCGCTCACCGGCGTGTATGGCTGGGCCGAGATGCTGGTCCGTGGCAAGCCGAAAGACACCGTCCCACAGGCGGCGCGCGAAGTGTACGAAGCGGCCGAGCGTACGATCGAGCTGTTGAACAACTTCCTCGACCTCACGCGCCTGGACGCGGGCAAGGTGAGACCGGTGTTTCGCGAGGTTGAGGTGTTGCATTCAATCGAGCGAGCCTTCGCGTCTGTCAGCCCGGCGGCGGCCGCCAAGGACATCACGCTGGAGCATCGCGGCGAAGCCGCGTCGGTCGTGCTTCGGACCGACCCGGTGCACCTCGAGCAGATCCTGCTCAACCTGCTCTCCAACGCGGTGCGGCACAGCGTGCCTGCCGTGCCGGTCATCGTCGACGTGGAGCTGTCCGGTCGACGGGTGCAATTCCGGGTGATCGACCGCGGCCCGGGAGTGCCGGCCGACCTGGTGGAGCGGATCTTCGAGCCGTTCGAGCGGTTTGACCCCCACTCCGGCCTGGGCACTGGTCTTGGGCTGCCGGTTTCGCGTCGGCTGGCCGAAGTTCTCGGCGGTAGCCTTCGGGTCGAGCGCGCCGACGGCACCGGATCGACGTTCCTGCTCGAATTACCCGTGGATGCGGGTGGATGAAGACTTCTTAATGCTCGATTCATGGAGCGTTATGGTACCCGAGCGTAGCATGTTGCCATGAGAATTCTCGTCGTGGAGGACGACCGGAAGGTCGCCGGTTTCATCGCGCAGGGCCTGCGCGAGGAGGGATATGCCGTGGATCACGCGGCGGACGGCGAGCAGGCGACGATGCTGGCGCACGTCAATAATTACGATGTGATCCTGCTCGACCTGATGCTGCCGAAGAAGAACGGCCTGCAGATCGCCGCCGAGCTGCGTCGCGAGGGCCGCCAGACGCCAATCCTGATGCTGACGGCTCGTGACGCCACCGAAGATGTGGTGCGCGGGCTCAACGCCGGTGCGGACGACTATCTCGCCAAGCCGTTCAAGTTCGACGAGTTGCTGGCCCGGGTGCGGGCGCTGGTCCGTCGCGGTGGTGCCGCGCGCACCGAGCTGCTGTCGCACGGCCCGATCGAGCTCGACCGCCTCAAGCACAAGACCCGGGTCTCCGGCAAGGCGCTCGACCTCACGCCCAAGGAATTCCAGCTGCTGGAGCACCTGTTGTTGCACCGGGGTGAAGTGGTCCGGCGCACCGAACTGCTGGAGAAGGTGTGGGACCTGTCGTTCGACCCGGAAACGAACGTGGTCGACGTGCACGTCGCGAACCTGCGGCGCAAGCTGCGCCGCGCGGCGAACATGGATCTGATCCACACCATCCGCGGCGTGGGGTACCAGCTTGGCGGTGACCCGGCGCTGGTCTGACCCGCCTGAACAAACCTTCATCGTCACCTCACCAACTCTTCACGGTTCGGCGGGTACACTCCCGGGATCCTTTACCCGGGAGTGATGCATGTCGGACCGTGTTCCGGTAGTTGAATCGCCTTCCCGCCGCGCGTTTCTGTTTCAGGGCACTACCGCGGCACTGTCGCTGCCGGTTGTGGCGACGGTGCTGGCATCGTGCGACAAGACAGTGGCTGCGGCCGCCGGACCCGCGAGCGTCAAGGCACCCGAGCCGACGCCGCGCCAGCGCGCCGATTCCATGGACGCAATGCACGAACGGGGCATCAAGGCGTTCCCGGCCAAGACCGCCGGCCGGGGCAACGCGTTGCTCGCACCGCGGCTGGAGAACGGTGTCAAGGTGTTCGATCTTACGGCGGACGAGATCAAGTGGGAGGTGGAGCCCGGAAGGCACGTGGATGCGATGGCCTTTAACGGGATGGTGCCTGGCCCGATGATCCGCGTGCGGGAGGGTGACCGGGTGCGGGTGCGGCTGACGAACCGGATGAACCAGTCGACCGCGGTGCATTTTCACGGACTTGAGTTACCCAACGACCAGGACGGCGTGCCGTTCATCACCCAGCCGCCGGTCAAGCCCGGCGAGAGCTTCGAGTATCACTTCACGGTCCCGAACGCCGGCTCGCACATGTACCACTCCCATCACAACTCGGCCGAACAGGTCAGCAAGGGACTCCTCGGTGCGTTCATCGTGGAACCGAAGGCTGCCAACCCGGCGCATCGCGCCGATGTGGACGCGCTGATGATCCTCAACGACGGCGTGCACGGGTATACCTTGAACGGCAAGAGCTTCCCGGCCACCGAGCCGCTCGTTGCGAAACTTGGCCAGACGGTGCGGATCCGTTTCATGAATGAGGGGATGATGATCCACCCGATGCACCTGCACGGAATGCACATGACCGTGATCGCCAAGGATGGTTGGGACCAGCCGGCGCCGTGGCAGTGCGACACGCTCAACATCGCACCTGGGGAGCGCTGGGACGTTCTGGTCAAGGCCAACAATCCCGGCACCTGGGCGTTCCACTGCCACATCCTCCAGCATGCCGAAAGCATGACCGGGATGTTCGGCATGGTCACCGCGTTGATCGTGACGGCCTGAGGCGAGCGTGGCCACCGACTCCGCGAAGGCATGTCCCCGCTGCGGTGCGCCTGCGAACGGCAATTTCTGCGCGACGTGCGGTGCGCCGCTGGGCGAACATCCTTGTGCCTCCTGCGGCGCGGTGCTCTCCGCCGGCGCGAAGTTCTGCCACAAGTGCGGTGCGTCGAGCACGTTGCCCACATCCACTTCGGCATCGGCGAGTCATGCCGCGACCGGCATCACGTCAGTGTCGGGGCAACGCGTACCCTGGATCGTGGCCGGTGTGCTCGCGGTCATTGCGATCACCGCGGTGGTCTATTCGGCGAACCGCCGTGGGGAGGTGACCGCACCGGCGATGGCGAACGCCGGAAACGCTGGTGCCGGTGGCACGGTCGCGCCGGACATCTCGAACATGACACCGAAGGAACAGTTCAGCCGGCTCGTCGACCGCGTGACGGCGGCGGCCGAGCGCGGCGACACCGCGATGGTCACGCGCTTCTGGCCGATGGCGTCAGGCGCGTACCAGAATCTGCTGGCGGCCGATCGTGACGCGGACGCCCGGTTTCATATGGGTTGGCTGCACCTGTTCGCGGCGCAGTATCCGGAGGTCAAGGCACTGGCCGACACGATCATGGCGGCGTCACCAGACCATCTCTTCGGCTACTACCTCCGGGCCAGCGTCGCGCAGGCGCAGGGCGACTTGGTGGGCGCGCGCGCAGCAAGCAAGGCGTTCCGTGCCAACTTCGCCGTGGAGATGGCCCGGACGAACCGGCCCGAATACGCCCAGCACCGCGCGATGCTGGAGAAGTTCCGGGACGCCGCTTCGGCTCCCTGAGGCTGGCGCTCGCTCACGGCGCAGCGCGCCGCCGCGGAATCGCGGTGCCGTGGCACGCGGTGCAGAGCTGCGGGTTCTTTCGCAGCATCCGCTCCGGGTCGAACCCGGGACCGTGGGGGTTGAACGAACGCCCTTTGACCACCGAATGACAGGTGAGACAGTCACGCTCGACGTGACATGAGACGCAGCTTTCCAGCGCCTGTCGTGCCGCCTGCCCGTGGCCGAGGAAGAACTGCCGATTGCCATCGTGATACCCGGCCGCACCAATCAGCGTGCGTCGAGCGGCGAGGCCGCCCTGCTTGTGGCAGGTCTGGCAGAATTCGCCCGTATTGTGGCAGTCGGTGCACGAACTCGACCGAGTGTACGCGTCGGCAGGATGCCGGGTGAGATACGCGGCGGGGTGATAGCTGCCGCGGCGCGCCGGATCAGGCTGGTGACAAATGAGGCATTCGACGCGAGCATGGCAGCTCGTGCAGGTCCGCATCGCCGCCGCAGCAGCCGGTCCATGTTGCGTCTTCCAACCGGCGGTATGACTCGCAGGTTTCCGGAGCGCAGTCTGGCCACCCGGGGCACGTCCCGGGCCGGCATGATAGAGGGCTCGCACCGCGGCTGGCGCCTCCACCCGGTGACAGGTGAGGCAGCTTTCCTGCGTGTGACAACTGCGGCAGCTCGCTCCGTTGCGGCCGGCGAGGGTACCATGTCGCGATTCGAAGTCCTTCACGGTGTGCGTCGCCGGCGCCTTCAGCACGTGCCGCAATGCCAGCGACCGGGTGTCGGGTTCGAGCGCCTGAATCACCGTCAGCTCCGGGGCGTCCACGTGGCACGCGGCGCAGAACTCCCGGGCGTGGCAGGTGGCGCAGCTCTGTGCCACGCGGGCGCCCCCGGTCGTGTGTCGCGCCTGGGCGCCGTGGCCTGCGGCCGCCAGGAATCCCGGCGCCTGGTGGGTTGGCGGTGCGGGGAACTTGGCGATCCGCGCGGTGGGCAGCGTCACCGCGCGTGCCAGCGGCAGGTGACAGGTCGCGCAGGCGGTATCGGCCAGCGTCAGGTGCCTGCCGCGGCCGGTGGTATGGCACGTCACGCACTGCGGCGCCTCTGGTGGGCGGACCTGCATCCAGGTGGCGCCGCGGTCGGCGTGACAATCAGCACAGGTGCCGGAATCGCCGCGTTGCGCCAGCCGGGCGGCGTGATGCGTGTGATCAAACCGCAGGTTCGAGATGCGCGGGCCGTTGCGCGGTTGCCAGGTAACCCGTTTGGCCGTTGTGCCATCGTGACACGAAGTGCACCCGGCAGTAGACGGAAAGAGCGCGGCGCCCGGCTGTTCCACACCGGCGTGGCAGGTGGTACAGCTGACGAACACCTTCGCGTGAGCCGCGTGCGGGAACGGTGCCGGCTGCTGGCGCGCCCACCTCCCCCATGCTGCAACAAGGAGTGACGCGGCGAGCACCGGGACCGCGCGGGCGCGCCACGCGATCACGGCGACGGCACCTGCGGCCGCGCCGGGGGGAGCCAGCGATCAGCCACTGAGCGGAGGGTGAGCGACGCGCGCGCGCTCAGGCGCCACTGGTTCCAGTCGAACGCAGCCGCGTCCGGCCGGTCCCGCGATTCCCAATATCGGTCGACCGCCACGTCGAGTCGCCACCGCTCGCCAACACGGTAGGCGGCCGAGGCGCCAGCGTAGGTCACACCGGCATCCTGGAAGCGCAGTTCCAAGGGTCGTGCGAGGTTGCCGCCGTTGAGCGAAAGGTCGAGCGCCGGCTGCGGACGCCAGGTGACCCGGCCATCAATGCCGCTCGACGAGGCGCCGGGCAGCAGCTCGCCGTGCGTGTCGAGTTCCAGCGTCCATCGTTCCGCTGGCGAGAGCGTACCCTCCAGCGCCCAGCGCCAACCCCGGTCTTTCAGGATGACGGTGGGCGTGCTGACATCGGCCGCGTCATAGCGGAACCATTCCGCCCGCGAGCGGACTTGCAGCTTCGCCGTCGGATTCACGCTGATCGAACCGCCGACTCCGTTGAACGGCACCGGGCTGAAGACGCCCCACACCGTCCACAGGTCGAAGAACGGGCGATAGTGCCGTGCGGTGATGCTGCCCGACACATGCGCTCCGATGTAGCTGGCCGATGCCTCGGCGCTGCCCCACGCCCCCTGGGCGAGGTCGTAATCAGCGCCGGCCACGAATCGGACCCGCCGTTCAGGCGTCGCCTGTACGCTCACGGCGGCGCGCTCAGCGACGATATAGTCGGTGACCGGATCCAGCTCGCGCCGGTACTCGGCCTGCACGTCAACCGCTCGCAAGTGCGCGCCGGCGAGCGCACCCACGACGATCTGGCGGGTGGCAGGCTGATAGTCGGCGAGTGGATCGACCGCTGGGCTGGTGACCGACAGGATGGTGCCACGCGCCATGCCCCAGCCGGCGTAGCCACCGACTTCGATGCCGGTACGATCAGACCGCCACATCGTACGTGCGCCGTCGAGTCCGCTGGTTCCCGTGCTCGCCAAGCGCCCTCGCTCGATCATCCGGCCGGCCTGCACCGTCAGGCCGTCGCGCAAGTATTCCGCGTAGCCTTCGACGAGGCGGAGCGGCGGCGACGTCCCGGGCCAGACCCGGTCACCGGTCAGGTCGGTGAGGGCGCGCGCGTTGACCCGCACGCTCAATCCTGGTAGCCCGAGTCCCCAGAGCGTCAGGTCCACACCGGCGCTGGTTGGCAAGCCGGCACGAACCGCCCCTGGGCGAAAGAACCGGCAGAACCCGTCGCCGACGCAATCGACAGCGAACCCGTCCGGGCTCTCCAATCCACCAGAAGCGCCGACGCGCACGGCGGCTTCGCGGACGCTGTCGGCGGTGACGCCGCGAAACTCGACCCGCTGCGCCGCGGCGTCGACGCGCAGCCGCCACGACTGCGCCGGAACTCGCACGGCCGCCAGCGACGCCGCGCCGGCGATCAGAAGGGCTCGCCCGGTACGCCTCATCCAGTGCCAGCCTTGATCAGGCGAGGCCGGAATTGCTCCGGCGTCGCGAGGAAATGACAGGTCGTGCACTCGCGCGCCGGCTGGTGCGCCTGCTGCGCAGCGTGGCACGTGATGCAGAACGTCCGGCTCGGTGTCAGCTCAGCGATCCGCGACGGCGTGTGACACTCATCGCAACCGACGTGGGTCGCGCGTGAATGTGCCGCGGGCGTCTCGGCTCGACTGTGGCACGCCAGACAGGTCCGCTGTGCCGTGTGGTGCTGATCATGACACGCCTGACAGGTACGCACACTGTCAGGTGGGGCGGTGTTCGGCGCCTGGTGGCAGGTACCGCATGACGTTGCTCGATGGACGTCGTGACGGAACGCGATCGGCCGCGCGAGTGGACGGTTTCTTGGCCGACTCACTTGCACCTTCATCGGTCGAGGTGTCGCCAGCTTCGCAGCATCGTGACACCGGGTGCAGTCGGCCGCACTCACGGTGCCGGCAATCAACGACTGATGATGGCAGAGGTCACATCCGCGGGGTGCCTCGAATACCAAGCGCCGCGACGTGTTCACGGCATGACAGGTGAGGCAGGGAAGCGACGTGTGACGGCTGTGGGGAAAGGAGTCTGCGGGAAGGCTGGCAACGGGACCGGGAGGCGTTCGCGGTGGCGGCGGGTCCTCCGGCAACGCATCGCCCTTGCCGCGATGATCCGACACCGGCTCATCCTCCTGATGAAGCGGTGATGGCGTCGCGGCACCGCCGATGCGGCGGCGGAGCACCGCGTTGGTGTCAAACGGGAGCGGCGGACGGAACCGTCCGCGCTTCTGCACCGCCGTGTGACACGTGACGCAATCGGAGGCATCGACCGACGAGGCGTGCGGCTGGTGACAAAGCAGGCACTGCGCCTGGACGCGCTTGTGGTTGGCGCCGGTGTGAAACGCGCTGCGAGCAGGATTCTTGTGACACGCCGTGCATCGTGCGCGTGCGTCGGTGGGCAGCGAGTCCTTGTGCACATCATGGCAGGAGCCGCACGATCCGTTGTGCGGGTCCCTTTCGGCGATGTAACCGGATGGCTTGCCCTTCATACCATGGCAACTGAAGCACTGGCGCTGAGACGGGACCAGCGCGCGCACTGCGGAATCGCGGCTCGCCAGCGCCGGAAGATCGGCGGTGAATGCGTGGCAGGTGACGCACTTGATTTCGGGTAGCTTCGCCATCGCCACAAGGCGGACCTTCTGATTTTCATGGCAGCCGCTTTGCTGGCACGCTCCCGCGGAGGGAACGAAGCGGTGGATCTCGGCACCATGACATTTGGCGCACGACAGGTGCTGCAACGGCGTCGAGTCCGATTCGAAGTGCAGCTTGTGGCCGGCAAGGAAGAGCGCGTGCTGCCACGGCTTGCGCCCGCCCGCGAGTTGATGGCACGATTCGCAGCGACCGTTCGGGACCGGGGCATGCACACCGATCTTTTCCGGGCGGTCGGCTACCCAGAGCACCAGCTGCCGCGTGCTCGCCCAGATCGACTGCTGGTGGCAGTCGTGGCACTTGAGCTCTTCATGCTTGCCGGCACCGGCGTTGAACCGCTGGAACGGCCGTTCCATGATGTGGCAGCCGGTGCAGAAGCCGTTGTCGCGCTGCATGTAGTTCCAACTCGTCATCCCGCCGAACAGGACCACCGCCAGGACGAACACGGCGGCACCCCCCAGGACGAGCTTCAGGTAATTGGTGCGTGTCCGCAACCAGGTCCACAGCGCGATCCGCCGGCGCCAGAGGGTGATGACGATGGCCAGCGCCACGATCGCTGCGACTACCACTCCCGCTTTCTGTAGCCATTGTGGCACCTGAAACAGGAAGCGCACGAAGGTCGCAACACCGCGGGGCAGCGGCGCCTGGGATAGCGTGTCGCGAAGACTCGTTGCGGCGCCAGCGAGGGTATCCAGCCCATGCAACAGCGAATCCCCCGTTGCCTTGGTGGCACCGGGGGGTTGCTGAGCGACCTGGGCGATCAGGGGGCCAGTCACCCTGGAGAACCTACTTCACGGTCGCTGCTGCGCGAATGAACTTCGGCTGACGCGCTTGGGCGTCCCCGATCGCCTTGTCGACCGCTGCCTGGACCTGGGCCGGCGGCGCAGGCAAGGCGTAGACGGTGCGCAGTTCGGTGATGTTCGCCGCCAGAAGCGCGCGGGCGAGGAACGGGTTGTGCACGCCGCGCGATTTGTCGCCATTGGCGTAACGGCCCTCACCAAAGGTGAAGACGTTGAACTTGGCGCCGAGTGCTGGGGTCACCGCGGTGTTGGTCGACAACTCGGTCGGCCGGTCGCGCTTGATGATCGCGAGGTAGCCGGCGTCTGTCGGCGCGGCGTCGATCACCCCGTTGCGATTCAGGTCGATCCAGATCTGGTCGGCCAGCGTCTTCAGGTCGGCCCGAATCCCGGCCAGGCGGCCCGCGGCGATCGCCTCGTTCGCATGACACCCCGAACCCAGGCACGACTTGAAGCTGCGGGCCGGCGGCGAGAAGGCACAGGTGGTGTCGGCCGTCGGCTTGCCGGCGGCGTCGAAGCAAGGGATCGCCTTGAACAGGTGGCCCGTCGAGTGGAAGACGAAGCTGCCGGTGGCGGGATCGGTCACGTCGAAGGCCTGGACGTGGCAGCCGGCGCAGAGCTTCGGATTGGCGAGCGATGCGTGCGTAGTCAGCGTGATCAAGGTGTCGATGGTCACCCCGGCCGGGCGATACCCGCCGATCCCGAGGAGGACAAAGCCCTGCGGGGCGTGGGGCGAGGTCCCGTACCCGCCAGCCACCGGTTCACCCCGGCGCAGGTGGCACTTCATGCAAAGGTTCTGGTCCGGATCCGGCGTGTTGATCGGGAACCGGAGCTGGTGGTCGTTGGTGGAGCCATGCGGATTGTGGCAGACGGCGCAGGTGGTCGCCGAAAAGCCAGTCGAGTCGCGTTCCTGATAGTTGGTGGTGACGCCCCACGCCTTGAGCACCGTCTTGCCGTCGTGGCAGTTCTTGCATGCCGCGTTGCTGTTGTTGACCGCATCGGTGATGATCAGCGCGTGACCGGAGGCGGCCCACTGTTCGGCGAACGGCGTGTGCGTGCCGGTGTGGCACGATGCGCAACTCTTGCTGGCGTTGGTGAGGGTCAGGCGCGCCAGCGGCCAGTTGGCGCGGGTATCCGGGAGGGCAACGTGCTTGGTGCCCGGCCCGTGGCAGCTCTCGCACTGGACGTCCTGGTACGCCGAGTCGGCCTTGGCGTTCCACCCCGCGGGCGCCGCCAGGCCGTTGCCACGCTCATTCACCGTATGGCAGGCGTAGCACGCCGCTGTGGCGTGTCCGCTGGCCGCGAGAGTCTGGAACGCGCCAGCGTGCTTGGTCGACGACCAGTCCGCCTGATGTCCGGCGTGACAGTTGCCGCAGGTCGTCTGCTTGGTGTTGACCGTATAGTAGCCGAGCAATCCGCTCACGGCATCGGGCGCTGCGTTGAACGGTAGCCGGTCGCGGTAGATGATCTCGCTGGTCCCGCAGGCGGCCAGCAGCAGCGCGAACGCGGCGGCAGCGACGACCCGTTGGCGGCGCGGGATGGCTTCGGTTCGCGATTCGGTTGGTAATTGGGACGCGCACGACATACTGGATGCCCCCTTCTCGTCAGGTCTGGCACGACGATCCAATGACAGCGTGCGGGGTGGGAGCCCGACGCGGAACTACGCAATATTACGCTCCGTACATATACAAATCCAAAGCGGTAATTGCCGTCGGATAAAGGTCTCTTCATCTGATTTTCATGATCGGGGTCGGGACGTCAAGGGCTTGGCGCGACCTACCGCGCCGCCCGCAGCGCATTGACGATCACCGCGACATCGATGGTTTCCTGCAGGATCGCGCCAACCGCCGGCGGGATCATCCCGAACATGGCGAACCCGATCGCGATGCCGCTGAGCACCAGACCGCCCCAGATGCTCTGCCGCGCGATACGCATGGTGCGCCGGCTGATTTCAATGGCATCCGCGAGTCGTGACGGATCATCGCCGAGGATGACGGCGTCCGCCGCCTCCGCGGTGATACCGCTGCCGCCCACCGATAGCGCGACGCCGACCGTTGCCGCGCTCAGCGCCGGCGCGTCGTTGGTGCCGTCGCCCAGCATGATCACGTGTTCACCGTTTCGCATCAGCGTCTCGATCACCGCCACCTTGTCCTCCGGGAGCAGGTCGCCGTGGGCCTCGTCGATGCCGATCGCGTCGGCAATCGCATCGACGTTCGCCTGGGCGTCCCCGCTCACGACCAGAATGCGCCGGACGCCGGCGTGGCGCAGGCGGTCGAGAAAGCGCGACATGCCGGTGCGCGGACGATCGGCGTAGTCGACAACAGCCGCGGCGTGCCCGTCGATCGCGACAAAAGCGCGCAACCCGAGGCTGTCGCCGGACAACTTCAGGAACTCCGCGCTCAACGCCGGCTGCGTTGCGGTGATGTAACTGAGTGCGCCGACGCGAACCGTGCGCCCTTCCACCCGACCGGTGACGCCCGCGCCGGGCGTTTCCACGACGTCCTCCGCCGGTGGTGATGGCAGCCCGCCGCGCGCCGCCGCCTCGACCAGGGTGCGCGCGAGCAGGTGCCCGGAACCCTGCTCCACCGCGGCGGCAAGGCGGAGGACGTCGGCGGTATCCCGCCCCGTTGCCGGCGTGACCTTCGCGACCTGCGGCCGGCCGAGGGTCAACGTGCCGGTCTTGTCGAATACCACGGTGGTGACGTGTCCCATCTGTTCGAGCGCGCTGCCGCGACGGATCACGACATGACGTTTCGCCATCTGGTTGATCCCGGCGACGATCGCGATTGGTGTGGCGAGAATGAGTGGACACGGCGTCGCCACGACCAGGACGGCGAGGACCCGCACCGGATCCCGCGCCACCAGGAAGGTCCCGACGCAAATGGCGAGGGTGAGTGGCGTGAACCAGATCGCGTAACGATCGGCCAGTCGTTGGAGCGGCGCTTTGCTCGCCTGGGCACTGCGGACCAGCTCGACGATCCGGTGATACTGACTTTCCGCCGCCAGCGCCGTTGCCCGTAGCGTCAGCGGACCCTCGAGGTTGAGTGCTCCGCTCATGAGCCGCACGCCGGGTCGGGTACTGACGGGGACCGGTTCTCCGGTCAGCGTCGATGCGTCGACGTGTGACTGCCCGGCGGTCACGGTCGCGTCGCACGGGATCATCTCGCCCGGCCGGACGAGCAGCATGTCGCCGACGATGATCGTGTCGACCGTGATGTCCGTCACCGCGTCGTCATGTAGCCGGTGGGCCCAGCGCGGCGCTGCCTTTTCGAGGTCGCGTAGCGCACGTGACGCACGCCCTTCGGCGATGAGCTCCAGTGCTTCGCCGCCCGTCTGCATCACGACGATGACGAGGCCCGCGAACGATTGGTCGAGCGCGAATGCGCCGATGATCGCGAAGGACGCGATGACGTCCGCGGCAAGGCGTCCGGCGGCGACGCTGATAAGCGTGCGCACCACCACGATCCCGCCGAGCAGTCCCAGTCCCCACCGCCAGATCGCGTCGGCCGTAACCGGGTCGTGCCCGCCAAATCGTACCGCGGCGCCGACGGCGAGGAACGCTGCGGCGGCGCCGACGCGAAGCAGCATGGTGGTGGGCGCGGTGCGCCGGATCATGATTCGGCTAGGAGGTAGTCAATGACATCATCGGCGGAGTAGTGGGTGCGCCCATGCAGAAAATCGGCAATCGTCCTGAGGTCGTCACCGCTGGTGAGCAGGGGCGGTTCGTGTTGACCATGCTCACGTAACTGCGCCAGGCCGACGTTCGCCATCAACGCGTTACACAGGCAACGGCGACCCACGGTGTCGTTGACGTCGCCGCCTTTCGCCACATACGCGTCCACTGGTTCCGCGGCGCAGCGATAGCCGATCCCGCCGTCCGGCCGCACGTACGCGACGCGCAGGTAGCCCATGTCGCAGATGCGCTCACGCGATTTCTGCGCTACCGGGGCGCCGCTCCAGTCGACGACCTTGAACGGATAGCCCGTTGGTGAGGCCAGTGGATCGGTAATCACGTCTACCGCGCCGCGTGCTGCACTGGCCAGGACGGACTGCTTGAGGTCGGCCGTCACCCCGGATTCATCGCAGAACGCGAACAGCGTCCCGACCTGAATGCCTGCTGCGCCGTCGGCCCGGGCGCGGCGCAGCTGCTCCGGATGCCCCATCCCGCCCGCCAGCCAGAAGGGCAGGCCGAGCTCGCGGATGCGGGCGAGATCGACGTCGTCGCGCGATCCGTACACGGGTTCGCCGCGGGTGTTGAACTGGGGGGTACCGCGGGGCGGCGCATTGTGGCCGCCGGCCGTCGGACCCTCGATCACGAAACCGTCGACGCCCGCGCCCAGCTTGTGCGCCAACATCGCCGCCAGCGAGTTGCTCGCGACGATCGGGAGAAACCTGGGCCGCTCGAGCGCCGGCGGATCGCGCCAGTAATCGGCCGGGTTGAGCGTGATCTCGGGCGCCGCGCCCGGCGGGAGCCCCACGGCGTCCAGTCGCAGCGATGCGGTGCAGTGATGCGTCAGGGCATCGAGGACCGCGGGGATCTCGCGCGGAATGCCGGCACCCATCAGCACGTAGCCCACGCCGGCGAGCATGGCGCCATACAGGGTTGCGAGATTCGGCCGCTGCACCTTGGTGAGCAGGTTGATCCCGACCGATCCTTGATGGCCCTCCCGGGCGAGATACACCTCGCAGAACGCGGCGAGCATCGTGAGCGCTTCGCGCTCCTTGCTCGCCGCTCGCCGGTACATCGGCAGCAGCTGGTACGGCTCGTCGCTCGCCCGGCCGCGTGGCCGGAAGTATCGCGCGATTGCGCGCGCTGCGACACCCGGCATCGGGAATGCGTCCATGGCGCGACGAAGCGCACCATCGTGATCGCCGTCCTGCAGTCGCCGTACGAACACGGTGTCGAGACCGGTTCCCGAAACGACGCCCAGCTGTCCCCGGCGCGACACGGCGCGGGCGAGGCGCCAGTCGGAGACGGCGACACCCATGCCGCCCTGGACGATCAGCGGCAGTGGAGCGGTGGAGATTGCGATCGGGACGCTCCCCTTCAAGGTTCGTCGCATCATGGCGGTGGCAGCCGCCGCGGCACCGTGACGATTGTCACACGCCGTCGGTTCACACCAACCTCGTAGTGGCGCGCGACGGCTGCAATCCCGTTGCAAGGGCTTCCGTCGCGGCGGCCTGGAGTGCCGTGACCAAGCCCGCGACGTGATCGGGCATCCGGGGCCCGCCGTCGAAGAATGGATCCATGACTACCGCGCGCAGCACCACCAGTCCGTCACGTCGCCACATCGCTTCGTTGACACCCAGTTTCGCGAGCAGCGGCAGCACCGCACCGTCGTACGCCGGCGAGCGGATCCGCGTGCGCGTGATGAAATACGCTGGATCGTCCGCGGCGGGACTGAGCCGCGCGTAAATTCCTTCGTTCAGCGCATTGAGTGAATCGAGGTCAGTGACCGAGGGGTGCGTCACGATCCAGTTGACGATGTTCAAGTCCGGGCGGGGGAAACGGAGCGCGCTGAACGGTGCGAGTGCGTTGCCTTCCAGCGCGGCATGAAACCGATGCGCCCCGCGAACGGTGCGGGCGATGATATGGCCGTACCCGCGTTCGTCGAGCGGGATCACCCGATGAGTGAGCCAGACCGAGGCCGCCGCCGCACCGGGCTTCGAACCTTCGAGAATCCATCGGCCGATGAAGCGCTCATCCTGCGATGGGCCCGCACCGGGTGGCGTCAGATACGGTGGATCAAGTGAGACCAGCGCCCGCGCGCGGCGGTCGCGGATCAGCAGGGCACCCGCGGGGTAGGGGACGTACCCGAGCTTGTGCGGGTCGATCGTGACCGAATCGGCCTGGGCAAGCGCCTCGATCGCCGTCACCCATTCCGGCGCAGGCCAGTCGAAACCATGCGCGCCGCGAATCTCCTCGGCGCTCAGGCGCCGTCCGGCCGGCGCCCGCGTGACCGCGGCCGCGTAGCCGCCGTAGCACGCGTCCGAATGCAGGTGAAATGTGAGCCCCAGTTCGCGGGCCGCTCGGTCCCGCGCGGCAACAACGAGATCCAGGCGATCGATCGCGCCCTCCTCGGTCGTGCCGCAAACGCTCACCACCGCCAGAACCGGCGTGTGCTGTGTGGCGCAGCGTGTCAGCTCCTGCCAGAGCGCGTCCGGGTCGATCCGGCACGAGCCGTCCACCGGTACGGTAATCATTCGTTGCGCGCCGATCCCGAGCGCGCGGACGATCTTCTCCCACGAATAGTGCGCCGTCGCCGGCACGAGCACCACGCCGGCGGGCAACGGGTCACCGAACGCGGCGACAAGGCGACGAGTGTAGTCCTGATACCCGATCGTCGAGAGAGAGTGCGCATCGAGTGCGGCGACCACATCGCCGCCCGGCGCGGACTCATGGAGCAGGTGATAGGCATCGAGGGTGGCATCCGGTTCAAGATTTAGCAACGCCCAGAGCGATTGCGAGCGGATGTCGATCGGGCGACCGTCCAGCGAGCGGACGGCGAGCGGCACGCCGAGATCGCGCGCCGCGAGCGCGAGCGCCACCGGGAGATATCGCACGCCACGCGCGATCCAGAGCGCCTCGAAATTCGCGATGGTCCCGCCGGAGCAGAGATGGCCCCAGGCGCGCTCCGGGGCGTAGCCGATCATCGCCGCGAGCTGGGTCGCCACTTCGAGTTCCAGGCGGGTCGTGACGGGCGACACTTCCTCCGTCACGTTGTTGGGGTTGTAGAGCATCGCGGCGAAGTACCCGATCTGGGCCGCGATGGTCTGCTCACCGACCATGTGGCCCTGATACCGGCCGCTGAAAAACGGGACGTCCCGCTTCAGTGCCGCGAGGAGCCCCTGCAGCTCTTCGGTCAACCGGGCGATCGCGTCGTCGTAGCCAGCCCGCCGACGATCCGCCTCATGGATGGTGAACCCGTCTTCCGGATGATGGTTCCTTCGCCAGAAGATGTGATCGCGCAGCGATTCGAGAATCAGCCGCTCGAACAGTTCCGCATTTTCAGCGCGGGGTCCGAGGAACCAGGCGCGGAGCGCCTCGTCCGGTGTCGCTGCCGTCATTCATCGTGTCCCGATCGCCGCGACCGGACCATCCGCCAGAGCGGGTAACCAAACACCACCGTCCACGGCAGGATCCGCAACCAGACCGGCACCCGCTGGTCGAGCAGAAAGAACGCCGCCCCGATGCCGAGTACCACGACCAGCAGGTTCAGCCGCCGTTCGGTCAGTGGGGTTGGCATGTGGCCCTCGAAGAAATGGAGATCACGGAATCGGCGCCATTGGATGAGCGTACCCGGCGCGCAGGAACGCCTCGAGCCGCTTGTCGTAGCCATAGACATCCGGGTAGACGAGGATGCCACCGGACTCACGCGGAACCAGCGTTTGATATACCACGAACACCGGGATTGGCCGTCGCAACGGCACCACCCGCGTTGTGCTGTCGGTCAGGGCGTCGTCGATTCGATCCCGCGTCCACTCCGGCTCGCCCTGCAGCACGAACTCGGCCAACAGGACCGGCTCCGCGACGCGGATACAGCCGTGAGAGAGGTCTCGCTCGGGGCGCACGAAATCCTGCCGCGTCGGCGTGTCGTGCAAATACACGTCGGCGGCGTTTGGTGTGACAAACTTGATGTCACCAAGGGCGTTCCACGGCCCGGGTGCCTGTCGCACGTCGATCACCGCACCGATCCGCAACACGTTCGCGCGGGTCGCGGCAACGACGGTGTCGCCGTGCAGCAACTCATAGTGCTGACGACCGAGGAACGCGCTGTCGCGCAACGCGAGCGGCCGGATTTCCCGGATCGCGATCGGCCGCGGCACGATCCACGGCGGGTGGAACTGGACCGCCACGATACTGGTCACGAGGAGAGGAGTCGGGTGCTGTGCCGCCTGACCCGCAACAACGTTCATGCGCAACATGTCGCCCGGCTCCTCCCGGTCGCTGGCGAGGGCGTAGAGCCGGAACGCTGGCACATTCACGACGATCCACGGGGCACTGGCGCTGTGCGGCAGCCATCGCCAGCGCTCCAGGGCGAGTTCGATCTGCCGGATCCGCACGGGGACCGAGTCCGCCGACCGGGAGACGCCTCGGCCCGCCAGTCTCCGATACTGCGCCAACAGATCGACCAGACGCAGGTAGCTGGCGTGGCGCGGCTCGAGGTTCCGGAACACGGTGTCCGGTCGCTGGGTTCGCGTCAGTTGGTCGAGGACGGCCGCAACGTCCACGCTGTCGGTCGGAGCGTCCAGCATGGGATGCAGCAGGTGGGGGTCAACGCGGCCACGGCTCAGGGCGTGGGCGTGACGCGCGGTGGCGGCCGACAGCATCACGTCGAATTCCGCCGCCGCCGCGACGTCGAGCGCCGGCAGCGAGTCGGCGCGGGCATCGAGAGCAGCCGCATCATAGTCAGCCGGGTCCAGCCCGCGGGCCCGGGCGGAGTCGAGTTCAGCGAGCACCTGCCTCCCGGGCTGCGTGAGGCGACCATTCATGCTCCACAACGGCCGCCACGACCGCATCACATAACTCCGCGACAGCAGGTTGCGGACGTCGCTGATGTCGCCCCAGCGCATCCGTGGATGGCCTGCCGCGTTCAGCGCATGCTGCAGGGCGGCGGGCATCCCGCCGGTATCGCCGGTCGCCGTGGCGACGAGCAACCAGAGCGCGATCATCCCCGCGACCGCCGATCGCGCCACGAACCATGCTGTTGCCGCCCGTTCGCCAACGTGGTGGCGAACGGGCCCCGCACCTCGCCGCCAGCAACAAATCCGCGCATCGGTCTCCTTCTGGTACGATGCCGAGAACCGGAACCCGACGTCCTGCGTCGCCTTCACGCCTCCTCGCACCCGGACTCCGGAGATGTGGTCGGAGAGTAGCAGGACAATGATGAAGAAATGATGAGGCAGCTGTTAAGGTCCTCGGCGTATCACCGCTACGCGCCGCAGCCGGACAGCTACATTGACCCATGCTCCATACGGTAGCCCGCTCCATCGGCCCCCCCGCTGACCGGTCCCGCGTCTGCCACCGTGGCTGGGGCCAGGCGAGCATGATGGCCTGGCGACGATGGTATCCGATCGTCGGTTCCATTGGCACGGTCGCCACGATAGCCGGGTGCGCCGCGATCCATCATCCGCCTGCCACGGTGGCGTCGATCGCGGCGGAAGCGCCGGCCATTCGCGCGGTCGAGCGGGCCACGGTCGATACCATCGTGGCGCGCCTTGCCCGTCGCATTCTTGCGCGGGGCGACCATCAGCTCGATATCCTCCTGCTCTCGGGCGGCGGCCAGAATGGCGCCTACGGTGCCGGGTTCCTCCGGGGCTGGCGTTCGCGGCCTTCGGGAGCGATGCCACGCTTCGACCTGGTCACCGGTATCAGCACCGGAGCGCTGCAAGCGCCGTTCGCGCTCCTCGGCACCGCCGCCGCACTCGACACGCTTTCCTCGCTGTATCGCCGCGGCGCGAATCGCGTCGCACCGACGGTCGATCCGTTCTTCTGGTTGCGCCGCACTGGCGGTGTGCTCAAGATCGGGCGCTACCGCGAGACCATTGCGCAGGTGTTCGATATGCACATGGCCGCGGCGTTGCGACGGCTGTTCGACGAGGACCGGCAGCTCGCAATCGGCAGCACGGATTTTGACCTCGGCATCACGAGAAGCTGGGATGTCGCTACCGAGTTGGCCCATGGCGGGCCCGAACGGTTTCACGTGCTCTTGCTCGCCTCGACCGCGGTCCCCACGCTGTTCCCGCCCGTCATCGTCGACGGACATGTGCATGCGGACGGTGGCGTCATTTCCAATCTGCTGCCGGTACTCGGTCTTGACGAGTACCGCAGCCTGGCGGCACGACTGGCCATGGCCGTCGCGGGCGGGACGCCGTCGGTGACCGTGCGCCTCTGGGTGATCATGAACCTGCTGACCGAACCGCGGCCGATCGTCACCGATCCTGCCAGTCGAGGGGCCATCGGCGCCCGCACCGAGACACTGCTCTTTACGGGACAGCAGCCGCAACTGCTGAACCGGCTCGGCGAGTTGGCCCGTGCGGTGAGTTCCGACGTGCCCGGGCTGCGACTGGAACTTCACGTAACGTTTATCCCGCCGTTCCTCGCCGACGACCCGGGCGCGAACGCACTGTTCGACAGGGATTGGATGATCCGCCTCGAGCAGATCGGCTACGACCGCGCCCGCGGCAGCTCACCCTGGGATCGGATCTCCCCGCCTTGAGCCATGTCACCGCGCCGTGTAGCCGCCATCGATCACCAGCTCCGCGCCAGTCACGAACTTCGATTCATCTGACGCGAGATAGACGATGCCCCAGGCGATGTCGTCGGCCTCGCCGATGTGCCCCAGCGGGTGCAGCGCGTCGAGTCCGGCGCGGACCTTGGCGGCGTCGCCCTGCGACTTCGCGAAATTCTCGACCATCGGCGTCGAGATGAAGCCGGGATGAACCGAGTTGACCCGGATGCCCTGCTTGGCATAGATCATCGCGTCGGTCTTGCTCATCTCCCGGACGGCTCCCTTTGAGGCATGGTACGGCGGAACGTCCGGCGCGCCGACCAGGCCGTAGATGGACGAGAGATTGATGATGCTGCCGTGTCCAGCCGCCATCATGTATGGCAAGGCATGCTTGGTGCAGAAGAACACTCCCTTCACATTTACCGCCATGAGGTGGTCCCATTCGGCCTCGGTCACCTCGTGCGTCGGCTTGTTTGGGCCAGTGATGCCGGCATTGTTGACCAACACGTCGAGATGACCGAACGCCTGCAGCACGTCCTCGAACACGGCCCGCACATCGGCCTCGTGGCTGACATCGAGGTGCCAATAGCCGGCCGAGCCGCCGGCCTTGGTGATCGTCTCGACCACAGCGTGCCCTTCCGTGTCGTGAAGGTCGGTGACCGCGACGCGGGCACCTTCCTGCGCCAGGCGGAGGCAGGCTGCCCGGCCGATGCCGAGCGCACCGCCGGTGACGAGCGCTGTCTTTCCCGTCAATCGTCCCATGGTACCGTTCCCTCCTCGTTGCGTCGTGATGCTGCCATACTGATCGAAGACACACTGCGGCGGCCGCTGCGTCCGCCGCCCGGCGGGCGCTATGCGGTGACCGGCCTTTCGCCGAGCCAGCGGCGCGCCTTCGGACGGGCGCCCGCCCGCAGACGGAAGCGTTGTACTGCGGCGTGCTCGAGATAGCGCGCCATCTCGTCCAGGTCGTCGGTGATGAGCATGAGCCGCATGTCATTCGCCTCGATGGCGCCGGCCGCGATCATCTCATTGAGAAACCGGCGCAGTGGTTGCCAGTACGATGTGCCGATGAGCACCACCGGAAACGGCGCGATCTTGTGCGTCTGGATCAGGGTCAGGGCCTCGAACAGCTCATCGACTGTCCCCATTCCGCCCGGCATCGCGACGAACGCATAGGAATACTTGAACAGGAGCACCTTGCGGACGAAGAGATGCTCGCAGGTGATCCATCGATCGAGATACGGATTGGGTTGCTGTTCGACCGGAAGGCGAATGTTGCAGGCCACCGACGCGCCATGCGCGTCCTTGGCACCGCGATTGGCGGCCGCCATGAGTCCCGGCCCGCCGCCCGTCATCACGGTGAATCCCATGGCGCTAAGTCGCTGGCCCACCGTGCGCGTGAGCTGATAGTACGGGTGCTCCGGGCCAAAACGTGCGGACCCGAACACCGTCACGCATGGTCCGACGAAGTGCAGCGCACGAAAGCCGCGGAGGAAGTCGCCGACCGCGCCGAGCAGCAGCCAGAGTTCACGAAGTCGCGAATGCGGACCGGAGAGCAACGCGTGTTCGGCAGGTCCAGGGCTCTGCGTGGCCGCCGGAAGGGAAGCGGACTGTTGCGGCGGCGGCGAGAGGGCGATCACGGGCGCGTCACCGGGCGAAATCCAAGCACCGGAGCTATCAGCGTCGCGAGCGGAACCAGCAGCCAGACAACCAGGGCACGCCCGATCATGGACCAGCTCCTGCCAGCGGATCGCGGCTGAGGAGTAATCGCAACCCGCGAGCCCCGGCGGATTTTCCCAACCAACTGAGGAGAGAGTATCGAACCGACGAACCCGGCACAGTCAGGGGAATTCCTACGCAGCGTCCGGGGATCCTTCCTCGCGGCTGCACTCGGCTCCGCGCCCGCTCAGCGGTTCCGTCGCCTGCCAACGCGTCTATTATCCCCTGTGGTGATCTCCTGAACGTCTGCCCGCGGGCCGAGAATGATCTCCCCGACTGAACTCGCGCCAGCCATCATGGCGGAACGATTGGCGATTGCCGCGCTCATCGGTCTCGCGGCGGGCGTGGAACGCGAGTGGTCCGGTCCGGCTTCCGGGCCGAAACGGCGCTTCGCCGGACTCCGCACCTTCCTGATGTTCGGCCTTCTCGGCGGCACCGCCGGCTTGCTGCTCGCCGCGAACGAAGGATTGTCGGCCGCGGTTCTGCTCGCCGGGGGCGCCTGCTTCATCATCGCTGCGTACGTCATGGCGGTGCGCCGTCCCGAACAGCCACTCGATGGCACCACCGAAGGCGCCGCGCTCGTCGTTCTCGGACTCGGCGTGCTCGCGGGACTCGGGCACCTGGGGCTTGCCACAGGCAGCATCGCGGTCGTGGTGTTCGCCCTGGGCGAGAAGAAGCGGCTGCATTGGCTGGTGCGCAGGATCGGCCAGACCGAAATGCACGCGACTTTGCAATTCCTCGTTCTGGCGCTGGTGATTCTGCCGCTGCTTCCGACGGGCCCCTACCAATCGCTCTGGGGCTTCCGTCCGCGCGCGCTCTGGGGAATCGTCGTGTTACTGTCGGGTCTCAATTTTGCCGGATACCTCGCCCAACGCGCCGTCGGCGTCACCCGCGGCTACGTCCTGACGGGGCTGCTCGGCGGCATCGCCTCGTCCACCGCAGTGACAGTTCAGTTTTCGCGGCGCAGCCGTGCGGAACCTGAACACGGCGCTGCCTTGGGCCTCGGCATCGTGGCCGCCTGCTCTGTCGTTCCAGCCCGGGTGCTGCTGCTCAGTCTCGTCCTCAGCACGTCGCTGGCTCGCGCGCTGCTCCCCTACCTGCTCCCGCCGGTGCTCGCGGGCATCGCCATGATCGTCGTGTCGCTGCGACAGCCGTCACCGCCCGCAGGAGCCCCTCCCGACGCGCGCAGTCCCCTGCGCGTTGGTTCGGCGGTACAGATGGCGCTGGTCTTTCAGGTGGCGCTGATCGCAATCGAATACGTCCGCTCCACCTGGGGATCAGCCGGCCTGCTCGGGTCTGCCGTGCTGCTCGGCATCGCAGACGCCGATGCGCTCACCATCTCGATGCATCAGGTCGCCCTGGGGATGAACGCCACGTCGCTGGCTGCACACGGCATCGCTGCCGGTGTGCTTGCGAGTACGCTCTTCAAGCTTCTCGTCGCCGCGTCCCTCGGGATTGGCGCACTGCGGCGGTGGACCACCATCGGCCTTGGCGTGATCGCTGCCGCCCTGGTGGTCGCCGCGTGGTTGGCCTGGACCAACTGAGGGCCAGCCGCCGTGCTGGGCCGATTACAACGCGGCGGCCCGGTCGGCCACACCAAGCATGAGCTTCAAGGCCCGGGGATAGTTCATGTTGGCGAACCGCGAGAACCCCAGGCGCTGCAGTGCCGCATGGACAGGCCCTGGGTCCTGACCCACCAGTGCAACCGTCTCCCGCTGGCCGCTGCCCACGGTCAACTTGACATGCTCGCCGCGGCACCCATCGAGACGAAACGGGGATCGCTGAGTCCTGACCGATCTCACCACGACCGACGGCGCGGCAGCGTGCATGACACTGAGGAAGCGCTCGAGGTCGACGGATCCTTCAAGGTCGGGCACCGAGGCGCCGAGGTCCACACTCACCGTGGCGACCGCCGCGGCATCGAGCGGAAAACGGTAGCGGTGGATAACCCGCCACAGCTCGAGGCCGCGCCGGTCGATCCGTTCTAGCCGCTTGATCTCCACCTGCCCGTGACAGACTCTGACACTGACGGAGGAGCACGGGGAGAGCAACCAGGTTTCCGTCGCGGGAGCTTCAGTCGGCTCGGTCAGAAGATCGGGCGCGACGGGCATCTGAATCTGTGGTCCGAAGATGCGCCATTCCCACCAGGAGGTTGTTCGCGGCTCCGGCACATGAAGACGGCGGTCCGTCTCACGCCGCCTGGTTGCCGCCCGCCGCCGGTGTGCGATCATCGCTACCTCCTCCGCTTGTCCCGCCAGCACAGAATCCGCGAGCAGGCATATTCGCCGGAGACAGAATACCCGGGAGGCCGGCTTGGATCAGTCGGGGATTTGCGGGTTTCGGCGACGGGCATTCCCCGCTGCGATTGTCAGCCGTTGCCCGACAGCACGGCGAGATCAGGGGACTGGCCGACCGCGAGCCCGCCGCCAGCCTAGTCCTGGGTCAGCAAGCCGAGCTTGAGGGCGTACTGGACGTATTCGGACCGGTGCGTGAGACCAAGCTTCTCGTGAATCCGTTGCTTGTACGTCTCGACCGTCTTCGGGCTGATGGTAAGCCGCGTGCCAATCTCCGGCGCGGAAAATCCTTGCGCGATCAGCCGGAGCACGTCACGTTCCCGCGGCGTCAGCCGATCGAACCCCGAGCGTTCATCGGCGTGTTCGGCGCGCTTGCGCATTCCGTTGGCCAGCACGCGCGCCGCCGCCGGTTGGAGGTAGGTGTCGCCGAACGCCGCCGCGCGCACCGCGTCGACGAGTTCGCGGTCCGCGGCGGTCTTCTGCAGGAAGCCCGCGATCCCCAGCTCGACGAGCGGGATCAGTGCCTCGTCCGGCGGATGCATGGTAAGAATCAGGATCCGGGTGCGGATGGATTCGGCGGCGAGCTGCCGGGTCGCTTCCACGCCGTCCATTTGCGGCATCGACAGGTCCATGACGAGTACGTCGGGGTCGAGCCGCCTGACCATCGCGATCGCCTCCGCGCCGTTGGACGCCTCGCCGATGACGCGCATATCCTTGGCCGTGCTGAGCACCGCCTTCAGGCCCGTCCGGACCACGGCGTGATCGTCAGCCAGAACAACGCTGATGACGTCATTGATCATGATGTGGCTCCATGAGACGCATCGACCGTCGCAAGCACCCGCGTCCCGCACCCCGGCGCGGACTCAATCTGCATCTTCCCGCCTTCATGTGCGAGAAGCTCCCTGGCCCGGAACAGGCCGAGTCCGCCGTGAGCTTGATCCAGAACGGCCAGGTCGAAACCGTTGGCGTCATCCGAGATTTCGAGCCGAACAATCGGGCGGGTAAACGACAGGTCGACGGTGACGGACCGTGCGCCAGCGTGACACTCGACATTTTCGACAGCCTCCTCGGCTACCCGCAGGAGAGCCCGAGTCAGCGGCAACGGCAGCGGGAAAGGCGCGCCCCGGACGTCGAGCGTGAAGTCAAGCGCGCTGTGGCGCGTGACGCGGCGCCGCAACCCGTCCAGCCCTGCTGCGAGACCGAATTCGCCACGCAACCCGGGAGCGATCCGCTCGGCCAGGGCTGAAATCTCATTCGCTGCCTGTACGGCCAGGTCCTTGGCGGCGGCCAATGGCAGCGCGACCTTCGGATCCTGGTTCTCCTGGACGGCGGCGGTGAGTTGCAACGTGAGCGCCGCCAATTGCTGCGCACCGGCATCCCGGAGTTCCCTGGCGATGGCTTCCCGCTCCGCCTCGTGCGCATGGAGACTCCGCCGGATCAACGTGAGCGCGCGGGCGCGATCTGCTTCAAGCCGTGTCGCGACGTCGTTCAGCAGGTCATCGATCGGCTGAACCGCGCCGGCGGCCACGGGCCGTTCCAGGCTGGCGTTGGCCAGCCCTGCTGCCAGGCGCTGGGCAGTACCTCGTGCGACGTGCAACGGTCGCAGTGCAGACGGGGTCAGCGCGACGTTTAGCACCAGGCTGACCAGAACGATTGCCGCGATCATCAGGACCAACCGTTCGCCGGTCCGCGCGGGAAATGCAATCGCCGTGAAGCCGATCAGCAACAGGTCGGCGCCCAGCATTTTCCAGAACAGCGGGTGCTGCCAGGCGCGCCAGTGGCGCGGTACCAAGGTGGTTGCGGTCTGAGACATGCGTCAAGCTAGACCGCGACACCGGTACTGTCTGTCGGCAAGATGGTGGCATCCTTGTCGGGGAATCGCCGACAGGGGTCATGCCGTGCCGGGGGCGATGTTCGCTGGCCGGCGGACCATGGACGGCGGCCTGAAAGTCTGATACCATCAGACCGTCGCCCCGGCGTACGGCGTGCCGGCGTTGGTGCCCCCGACCCTGAGATCTGCATGCCGTTCCGGACCATCCGAGGGATCACTGCCGGGCAGGCTCCGGCGTTCGCGCAGCAGCCGAGCTTCGACGCCCTTGCCGCGGCAATCGGCGCCCTTCTGCTGCTCGCCGTCATCGTTCTCTGGTTCATGCGACGAGCGTTGGTGCGTGACCTCGCGAAGCGAGTGCGCGTTGAGGCGCAACTGCGCGAGTCTGAGGCCCGCTTTGCCGGCATCCTCGCGATCGCCGCCGACGCCATCGTCAGCGCCGACGCAACCGGCGCCATCGTGCATTTCAACTACGCCGCTGAGCTGATGTTCGGCTACCCCGCGGCGGAAGTCATCGGCAAGTCCCTCGACATTCTCATTCCGACACCCCGGGTGGTGGCTCATCGCCAGCATATCGTTGACTTTGCCGGGGCGGGCGACGCTGCGCGCCGCATGGGAGAGCGCCGGGAGGTGTCGGGTCGCCGGCGCGACGGCACCGAGTTTTCCGCCGACGCGTCAATTTCCAGGCTGGCGACGCCCGGTGGCCCGCTGTTGACAGCGGTGGTGCGAGATGTGACCGAACAGCGCCGCTTCGAGCACCACGAGCACACCTTGGCGGTGGCCGGGGCACGCCTCGCCGGCACGCTCGAATACGAGGCGATGCTGGAACTGGTCGCGGAACTCCCGGTCAACGCCATCGGTGACTGGTCTCTTCTCGACATTGTCGAGAACCGTAACGGTGCGTCGGGAACTCTCCGCCGCGTCGTCAGTTCCCATGCCGACCTTCGCCGTCACACCGCGCTGCAGTCGATGGCGGCGCGAGGCATCGATTGGGACTCGCCATCCGAGGCCATCGATGTACTGCGCACCGGTCAACCTCGCCTTCACCGCCAGGTTTCCATCGACTGGCTCGAAGCCCGTGCGGTGGACGCCGCCGAGCTGCACGACCTCGAACAACTCGGCGTCGGCTCATGCCTCTGTGTCCCGCTGGCAGTCCGCGAACAGGTGATCGGCGCGCTGACGATCGGCAGACACGACCCAACCCTTTCGGAATCCGATCTGGCACTGGCGCACGCACTCGCGGCACCTGCCGCCCTCGCGATCGACAATACCCTCCTCTACCGGAGCGCCCAGCGTGCGCTAGCGGCACGCGACGAAGTCCTCGCCGTTGTGTCGCACGACCTGCGCACCCCGGCCAGCGCGATCACGATGTGCGCGCGCACGCTCCTCGAGCATCCGCCGGCCGACGCCGACGAGCGACGGGCGCTCTACGCGACCGTTCTCGAATCGGCCAATTGGATGCACCGGCTGATGCAGGACCTGCTCGACGCCGCAAGCATCGACGCCGGCCGGCTGGCGATACATCTCGAGCCGCACGGGGTCGCGCCGATGCTGACAGCAGCGATCGAAACGTTCGCCGCACGCGCGCGTGAAGCGGCGGTGTCACTCAATGTCGAAATAGCCGGTGAACTTCCCGAAGTGTTGGCGGATCATGGCCGGGTACTGCAAGCCCTCGGCAACCTGATCAGTAATGCGTTGCGCTTTACGGCTGCCGGTGGCGCCGTGACCATCACCGCGTCACCGCACGCCGAAGGCGTTGTCATTTCAGTCCGGGACACCGGCACCGGCATAGGGTCGGAGCATCTGCCGCACATCTTCGATCGATTCTGGCAGGTCAGCCGTGCCGGTGTCGCCCGCGGCACCGGTCTGGGCCTCGCCATCGCCAAGGGGATTGTCCAGGCACATCACGGCCGGATCTGGGTCGCAAGCGAGGTCGGTCAAGGCAGCACGTTTTCCTTCGTGCTGCCGGTCGCTGCGATTTACTCAACACGATGATGATCCCCTCCGGTCAGCAACGTGCGGTCTGTGCCGGGCGCGCCTGCATCGCTACCGGGCTGGTGGGTGCGGCCTGACCGTGGCAGATGAGCAGTGCGCAATGGGTGTCGTGCAGGACCTTGTCGGCCACGCTGCCGACGAAGAGGCGAGACGCGCCACGGTCATGCGTCGTCAGCGCGACCAGGTCGGCACGCAGATGGCGGGCAAGACTGGCGATGGTCCCCGCCACCGGCGACACCGGCGTGATGACCGGTGCCAGTTCCACCTGTGTCTCGACCGGCATCGGCTCGCGTGACCGCAGCGAGTCGGCGAGGCCGTCGAGGTACCGGTGGGCCTCGGCCACCAGCCTTTGGGTGGCCTCAGCGTCTACCAACATCGTGCCGCCTGTGGCTGACATCTCGACCGCCGCCGGGATCGGTGTCACTACGTGCGCCAGGATCAGCGTCGACCGGCCCAACCGGGCGACGGTGCGCGCCGCGTCGAGGGCACCCTCTGCCGCAGCGGAACCGTCGAGGGGAATCAGGATCCGACGGAACGGCCCCGGGACCGGCGCACCTTCGTTGCCGATGCGCAACAGCAACAGCGGGACGGTGACCTCGTGCATCAGTTCGTCGGCGACGCTGCCCACCCACGCGCGCCGCCACCCGACGCGGCCGTGGGTTGCCATTACAATCAGATCGGCGCGCACCGACGATGCGTAATTCGCGAGCGCGTCG
Organism: Gemmatimonadota bacterium; assembly: GCA_025357945.1. Lineage (GTDB taxonomy): Bacteria > Gemmatimonadota > Gemmatimonadetes > Gemmatimonadales > GWC2-71-9 > Palsa-1233. The sequence goes on along the minus strand of JANYLJ010000055.1, from coordinate 27,882 downwards.
ACCACCGACCCAGTCAGCATCGCTGTGGTGACCGCGATCCCGAGGTCACGGCGCAGGTTGGCGGCAGTTGGCTGCATCTGCTGGTCGCGATATGCCTCGCAATCGATCCGCAAGAACTCGTCGGACATCGGATCCAGGCGGGAAGGCCCGTCGACCAGCACCAAGTGCAACTCGGCGCCATGCGTACGTGCCATCGTTGCAGCTGGCGCGACAGCGGCCTCGGCTGATGCGAGCCCATTGAGCGGCACCATGATCCGTTCGAACATCGCCCTGTCCTCCGCAGTGGTGATCGCCGTACATCCCGCGTCAGGATCAACGGCAGTCTACTGGGGGCGGTCTGCCGCGTCAGTCGGGGGAATGCTGGACGAGATGTCGGCGGTATCGCCCCGCACACCCACGTCCGCGACGCGGCGAGCCGATCGGGAGGCCCGCGTCCGGCGGCCCCTGACACCGGGTACACCATTCCGCCGACTGACGCGCGCCACACCGACTCGCATATTCAGGCCAGCCATCCCGGGCTCTCGCTCCGGAGGGGTGGCGCGACTCAATTCGCAGCAGCGTGCTGCAGGAGATTCTCATGAAGACGGACATGCAGCTTCAGAAGGACGTGATCGAGGAGCTCAAGTGGCAACCCCGGACGCGCGACGCCGAAATCGGCGTGGCCGCCAAGGACGGCGTCATCACGCTCACCGGGCCGGTGAGCAGCTATGTCCAGGGGTTCGAGGCTGCCCGGATCGCCGAACGAGTGAGCGGCGTCCATTCGGTCGCCGACGAACTGAAGGTCAAGCTACCGAGCACCTCAGTTCGCAGCGACGGCGACATCGCCCACAGCCTGGTCTCAGCGTTCAAGTGGCACATCGACCTCCCCGACGACAAGATCACGAGCAAGGTGCAGGACGGGTGGGTCACCCTGCATGGCGAAGTCGACTGGCAGTATCAGCGGTCCGATGCGGAAAACACCGCTCGCTATCTCACTGGCGTGAAGGGCGTCAACAACCGCATCGCGGTCCGGCAGCAGACGGTCGCGCCGGAGGTGGTCAAGGCGCAGATCACCGGGGCGCTCAAGCGTAGCGCCACGGTGGACGCCGAACGTGTCAACGTCGAGTCGAAGCCGGGAGGCGTCGTGGTGCTCCGCGGCACCGTGCGTTCGTGGACCGAGCGCGCCGACGCGGAACGCGCTGCATGGGCCACACCCGGGGTAGCGACCGTCGAGGACGAACTCGCGGTTCGCGTCTGAATCGCCGCAACGCGCCGCTGGCCCGGCCAAACAGGGCCGGGCCAGCGACGCGGCGGATTGGTTCAGAGGACACTCGAACCGATGCCAGGGGCGCTATCGCACGCCGCACGCGCGGTTGTCAGCGCATCAGATCAATGGCTAGCGCTTCCCGCCGGATTTCCGGCGCGCAGCACGCCCACCGCTCCCTTGGTCGCATCCGCGAACGAATGCGAGACGAACGGGTAGAGACCCGGCTCGGCCAGCCGGGTCTCGAAGATCATCCCGCCACCCACCGGCACGCTGACCGTTTGCACGCCAAGTTGCGGCGGTCCGTTGCCGTCGACAAACACCCGCTGAAAGATCGCGCCGACCACATGGAACGAGGACACGCGGTTCGGCCCGGCGTCGACCACGTAGAACCGGATCAACTCGCCAGGTTCCACCGGTATCGGGTGCGCGGCGTACTGGGCGTACACGCCGTTGAAGACGACGTAGTCCGGCGCGAGGTCGAGCATCTTCTGCCAGCCGAGCGACCGTGGCCCGGCAGAGTCGTGCGTCGGCGCGAAGTAGAACTCGCTCTGCACCAGCACGAACTCGCGGGCGGGCGGGCGCGGGATCACCGGATCGACGATCAGGGCGCCGTACATCCCACTGGCAATGTGCAATGCGGCTGGTGCGGTCCCGCAGTGATACATGAATACCCCCGGCACCCGCGCCACGAAGCTGAAATGGATCGAATCCTTCGGCATGACATTGACATAGGCCCGACTCGGCGCGAGTTCGGCCGCATGGAAGTCCATGGAGTGCGGGATCGGTGCGCCATTGATGAGCGTGAAGTGCACCGTGTCGCCAACCGTGACGCGCACCACGGGTCCGGGTACGGTGCTGTCGAACGTCCACGCCTCGAACACGACGCCCGGCGCCACGAGGTGCGCGACATGCACCGAGCGCAAGCGGATCTGGTGCGCCCGTATCGTGCTACGCGGCGGGGCGTCGGCCGCGCGGCCCAGCGGCACCGCGGGGTTATCGACCTTGGCCTCACCATGAGACATCGATGCCGGCGACGTCGTCGGTGGAATGGCCTGTGACTGCGTCGGAACGGACGATCGAGTCTGGCAGGCCGCGAGCAGTAGCAGCAGCGGAATTCGACGAAACACGAGATCTCCTTGGGTATGACCGAGCGGCGGGACCGACGTGTGAATCGGAGGAGGCGCGATCCCTGTTCGATCCTCACATGCTCGCGTCGATGCGGTTCACGCAGGCCCCGGGCGCGTCACCGACGCCCGCACCCTCGGCTGCAGCACGATCACCGCTGTGACGACGCCGACAACCTGCAACCCAGCACCGGCCGCGATCGCGATACGTACGATACCACCGTCGTGCGAACCGTGCAGGATTTCAGCGATCGCGCGCATAACGGTGCCGACCGTGAGCGTTGCCCATGCGAGTTCACCGAGCCACGGCGGTGCCTGCCACTGTCCGCGCACCGGGCGCGGGAAGAGCCAGAGTGCCGTGCCGACGATCGCCTCGAGCATGGCACCCACGAGGATCAGGTGCGTGTGGGCGGATACGACGAGCGGGCCAGACCCGTGGCCACCGAACTCGCGTTGCAGCAACATCACGAAGCCCAGGCCGATCCCGGCCAGGAGGCAGCCGGCGGCGGTCGCGAGGAAGCGGCGACTCAGTGGGGGCATGTCACTGCTCGCGCACGATCCTCAGGCGCGCACTGTCAGCGCTCGTGCCGATCCGCTCAACCCGCCATCCCTGCTGCGCCAGCATCACGTCGAGGATCGGTGGATCGAACGGGAGCATCACCTCGAACGGCGCGTCATCGCGGGTGATCCGCGCCAGAATCGCCACCAGCGGTTCCGGCGGCGGCAAGTGCCTCAGGTCGATCACGCCCGCCGGCGCCAACGCGGCCGCCAGCGCACTCACCGGCGGGGCCGGCGCCGGCGGTGACTCACTGCGCCAGAACCACGACGACCAGTCATCGGCGGCAAATGCCTCGCTGTGGTATGCGAACCCCCGCTGCGACAATACGTAGAAAAGTGGCGCCGGCTGGAACGGTGTGCGCAGGTGCAACACGCCCGCCGCCGGGAGGGCCTCGGCTACGGCAAGAATGCGCGCCAACGGCTCGCGCCCTGAGCGCAAGTCGTCGCGCACGTCGAGGTCGGTGAGGACTGCGGGATCGAAGTCGGGCAGCGAGTCCGTGCCGCTATCGCCAGGTGTGGTCACTTGGCCAACATCGCCGGTCGGCGACCCGACGCGCCGTGACGCATGTCTCATCCACCGCCGCGCGCCCACGCGCGCAGTTGTTCCGCCGGTGCCAGCAGCAAGTGCATCCCGGTTCGCTTCCTGATCAAGCCGTGCGCCTTCAACTGCTTTAGCGCCCGCGACACCGATTCCCGGGCCGTACCGATCTCGGCCGCCAACTCCTCCTGCGTGCGGTCGAGATCCAGCACGACGCCGTCGCCTCCCACCCGGCCGTGCCGCTCGGCGTGGTCGGCCAGCAGCATCGCGAGCCGCGCGGCGACATCGCGGAAAGCGAGTGTCTCCACCAGCTGCACCATGTGCCGCAACCGCGCGCCGAGCGCCCGCACGACGGCCGCGGCCACGTCGGGATCGGTGCGAAACGCATGCTCGAACTCCGCGCGCGGCAGAAAGATCAGCCGGCTTGGCACCGTGGTGACCGCGCTCGCTGGATAGGGACCATCATCGACGAGTGGCAACTCGGCCACCGGCCGGCCGGGACCTTCCACGGCGATCGTCTGTTCCCGGCCATCCGGCGACGTCCGGTAGATCCGGACGCGCCCTTCGAGCACGACGTACAGCCCGGCGCACCGTTCGCCAGCGCGGAAGAGCATGAATCCCTCTCCCACGGCGCGCGGAACGCAACGGGCGGCGAGCCGCTCCAGCACGGCGTCGCCGAGCCCGTCGAAGATCGGCACGGCGCGGAGCACTGCGGTAAAGGCGCCCATCCTGCCAATCAACCCCCGAAGGGCCCGGCGTGACAAGCGTCACAGCAGGGGACGATACGTGGCCGCATCATCCAGTGACCCGATTCGAGGAGTGCCCATGGCGTCACCATCTTCTCCCCCCGAGCTACCGATCACGCACCGGCCAGTTGTTTCCGAGATTGAGCACGGAGCGCATGGCCGCCATTTCACGGTCCGATTCGAGCCTGGTCAACGGCTGCCGCCGCACCGCAACCCGGCGCGGGTCGTGATCACCGCGGTGGCCGGTAGCGGTGACATCGCGATCGCCGGAGACGGGATGCGAGTCCTCCCTCGTGGCGCGGTCGTGCAGATCGACCCCGACGTCGAGCACTCCGTCGTCGCCGGGGACCGCGGTCTCGAGCTCCGGGTCGAACTCATCGCCAGTTGCTGCGAGCATTGCTAATGGAGCGCTACGTCGTGCGCTTCCTGCGTGCTGCGCTCGCATGGCTCGCGGCCGGCGTGTCCCTCGGCGTCGCGATGGCGGTCCACCCGGCCTGGACGATCTACCGCACCGCGCACCTGCACATGCTGCTGCTGGGATTCGTCGTGATGATGATCGCCGGTGTGGCGTACCACGTGATGCCGCGCTTCACGGCGACGCCGCTGCACAGTCCGCGCCTCGCGTCGTGGCACTTTGTCGCCGCGAACGTCGGCCTCGCCTTGCTGGCCGGGGGGTTCATCGTCCGATTCCACACCGCGACCGTGGCTGCCTGGCTGCTCGGCGCCGGTGGAACGCTCAGTGCCGCCGGTGCGTACGCGCTGGCATGGAATCTCTGGCGCACCCTCGATCACGCTGCCGTCGCGCCGTCTCGCCTGACGATCTCGACACGACCACTTCGGGTGGCCGACCGGCCCGCGGCGCGCTGACCCGCGCTCGATCAACGATGAAGAACGCTTCATCTGGTGTTCAACCCGCCTTCATGCGGCGCCGGTGATCTTCGCTCGTGCCTCTGGGGCGCCAGCTCCTGTGACAATCGTCACGGTGCCGGACCGCGGCACCAGCGAGAATGGTGATGTGCCCCCGCGATGGCGGTGCGGCACGGTGCGCGGCGAAACCGGTTGCCGCGCCACAACTGGCCCCGTGAGGGCCCAATCGCACGAGGCAGGCATGCCGTATCGCACCATCCGATTCATCGCAGCGCTCCTGGCGGTCACGTTCGCAGCGGCGTGCCGCACGTCGACGCCCCAGCAACTCGTCAGCGGTGACGCGGCGAGCAAGGTGTACGTTGCTCCCGGCCACTACGATGAGTTCTACGCCTTCCTGTCGGGCGGCTACAGCGGCAACGTCTCCGTGTACGGCCTGCCGTCCGGACGCATGCTCAAGATCATTCCGGTGTTTTCCCAGTTCCCCGAGAACGGCTACGGCTACACCCAGGAAACCCGGGCGATGCTGCAGACCACGTTCGGTGAGATCCCATGGGACGATACGCATCACACGGAACTGTCGCAGACCAATGGCGTGCCCGACGGACGCTGGCTCTTCATCAACGGCAACAACACGCCCCGGATCGCCCGGATCGACCTCACGAGGTTCGAGACCGACGAGATCATCCAGATCCCCAATTCCGCCGGCGGTCATGCCTCGCCGTTCACGACACCCAACTCGGAGTATGTCGTGTCGGCAACCCGCTTCTCCGTCCCGATCCCGAACACCGACACGCCAATCGAGGACTTCAAGGCGCGCTTCAAGGGCACCATATCCTTCATCCGGGCCGACCAGCCGGGCAAGATGGACATTGCCTTCCAGATCCTGATGCCGGGATACGACTACGACCTCGGCCATGCCGGGAAGGGCCCGTCCGACGGCTGGTTCTTCTTCACCAGCTATGACACCGAGCAGGCGTACACCAAGCTCGAGGTGAACGCGTCAAAGAACGACAAGGACTTCATCGCCGCGGTGCACTGGAAGCTCGCCGAGCAGTGTGTCAAGGACGGCAAGGCCAAGGCCACGCCGTCGGCGTACCTGCACAATGTTACCGATGAGCGGACGCGCATTGCGACCAGTGAGCGGAAGACGAGCGTCCTGATACTCGACCCGGCGAACTGCCCGGGTGTGGTGTACTTCATCCCGACGCCCAAGTCGCCGCATGGCGTTGATGTGGATCCCACGGGTGAGTACATCGTCGGCGGCGGCAAACTCGCCACCGTGATTCCCGTGCACTCCTTCACCAAGCTGCAGAAGGCGATCGCCGACAAGGCCTTCGACGGCGAGCTCTCGGGCATTCCAATTCTCAAGTACGAAGCCGTGATGGTGGGTGAGGTTCAGAAGCCGGGCCTTGGGCCCCTGCACACGGAGTTCGACGGCAAGGGATACGCCTACACGTCGATGTTCATTTCGTCGGAAGTGGTGAAGTGGAAGCTCGGCACCTGGGAGGTGGTGGACCGGATTCCGGTGTACTACTCGATCGGCCACCTGATGATCCCCGGTGGCGACTCGAAGCAGCCGTGGGGCAAGTACCTCCTGGCGTTGGACAAGATCACCAAGGACCGTTACCTGCCGACCGGGCCCGAGCTGGCGCAATCGGCGCAGCTCATCGACATCAGCGGCGACAAGATGAAGCTGCTGCTCGACTTCCCCACGACCGGTGAACCGCATTACGCGCAAGCACTGCCGGCGGCGATGATCCGGGACAAGCAGGTCAAGTTCTTCACGCTGGCGAACAACGGCAATCCGTACGTCACACGGTCGGAAGCCGAGGGCGGCATCGAGCGGAAGGGCAAGGCGGTCCATATCAAGATGATCGCGATGCGCAGTCACTTCACGCCGGACAACCTCGAAGGGGTGCTGGTGGGCGACACCGTGTACTTCCATATCACCAACATCGAACAGGACTGGGACATCGTGCACGGATTCGCGGTGCTGGGCATGAATACCGCGAACCTGATCCTGCTGCCGGGTGAAACGCGCACGCTCAAGTGGGTACCGCAGGCTGCCGGTGTCTACCCGTTCTACTGCACCGACTTCTGCAGCGCGTTGCACCAGGAGATGCAGGGGTACATCCGGGTCAGTGCTGCCGGTGCCAACGTGCCCCTCAAGGCCAACATGTCGGCGCGCGCCAAGACGCAGGAAGCGCGCAAGGGTGCCCTGGTTGTGCCCGCCAGGCATGACCAGATGACGGGAATGCGGTGACCATGTCGCTCCGGGCGCGCGTGTTGATGGCGGCGGCATCGCTGCTGGTTGGCGGGGCACTGCTGCTGCCGCTCTGGGAGGTGCGCCTGATTGCGCCGCAGTACCCGGAGGGCCTCGGGCTGCGGATCCACGTGAACACCGTGGTGGGGATCAAGCCCAACGACCTGCAGAGCATCAACGGATTGAACCATTACATCGGCATGAAACCGATTCTGCCCGACGCGATCCCGGAGTTGCGCTGGATGCCGTGGATTGTCGTCGGGTTGATGGTCGGCGGCATCGCCGCGGCCTGGCGCGGATCGCGCCGGTCGGTTGTCGCGTGGCTGGCGGGTTTTGCCCTGATCGGCGGGATCGGCCTGTGGGACTTCCACCGCTGGGAATATGAGTACGGCCATGACCTCGATGCCGAGAATGCCATCATTGTCGTGCCGGGGATGAACTACGAACCACCGCTCCTCGGCAGTAAGCAACTACTCAACTTCACCGCCACATCGCTGCCAGGCACGGGTGCGATCGCCCTGGGCGCCGGGTTTCTGCTCGCCACGGGAGCACTGCTCACGAACCATCGGCGGCGCCGTGCCGTCCGCGCGACGCATGCCATGCCTCGCGCGGTCGCCGCCGCGAAGGCGTGATATGCCCCCGATGATGTTGCTCCTGCTCCTTCAGGGGCCGCCGCTCGTCGTGTCGCCGACCGGACCGTACACCTCGATCGGCGCCGCGGTCACCGCCGCGCCGCCGGGCGCGATCATCATGGTGCGCGCCGGCCGCTATCGCGAACCGACCGTGACCGTCGACCGGCCGCTCACGCTTCAGGGCCAACCTGGCGCCATCCTCGACGGCGAGGGGCGACGCGCACTGCTGATCGTGCATGCTGACCACGTCACGGTGCGCGGGCTGGAGTTCACCAACACCGGCACGGCATACACCGAGGATCGCGCGGCACTTCGCGTTGCCGATGCGAAGGATTGCCACATCGTCGGCAACCGCTTCGACGCCACGTTCTTCGCGATCTACCTCGCCGCAGCGGAGGACTGCGTGGTGGCCGACAACGTCATCGCTGGTCGCCCAGGCCGCGAAGCCGCCACCGGCAACGGTGTCCACCTCTGGTCCTCCCGCAACATTGTCGTCCGCGGCAACCGGATCAGCGGCCATCGCGATGGGATCTATCTCGAGTTCACCCGCCACGCCGACGTCCGCGACAACGTCAGCGAAGGCAACGTCCGCTACGGCATGCACTTCATGTACTCCGATTCGTCGGCGTACACCGGTAACACGTTCCGGGCCAACGGCAGCGGCGTGGCGGTGATGTACACCAGGGCGGTCGACATGACCGGCAATAATTTCATTTCCAACCGCGGTGCGGCGGCGTACGGCCTCCTGCTCAAGGAGATCCAGGACGCGCGCCTGTTCGCGAACACGTTCCGCGGCAACACCGTCGGGCTGCTGGCCGATGGCGCCGACCGTGCCCTCGTGACGAGTAACCGGTTCGAGGACAACGGCTGGGCGTTGCGGCTGCTCGGCAGCACGGTGTCCGCGCAGTTCACCGGCAACACGTTCCGCCGCAATTCGTTCGACGTCGCGGTCAACGGCAACGGGACCAGCGCGACGTTCTCGGGCAACTGGTGGGACGGGTATCACGGTTGGGACCTGGATCACGACGGCGTCGGTGACGTGCCCTATCACCCGGTGCGGCTCTTTTCGCTGCTGGTCGAGCGGGCCGAGCCGGTGCTCCTGCTGCAACGGTCGCTTTTCGTGAAGATGCTCGATGCCGCGGAGCGCGCACTGCCGGTGCTGACGCCGGCCGGTGTCAGCGATTCGCACCCCTTGATGCGCGCGCCCGATCGGGGATCGCGATGATCGTCACGCGGGCGCTCGGCAAGTCCTTCGGGAAGCGCGGCGTGCTGCGCGCGATCGATCTGCACATTGGCCGCGGTCGGATCACCGGCCTGGTGGGACCCAACGGTGCGGGCAAGACGACGCTGCTCAAACTGGTGCTTGGTCTCGCCCGTCCCGATACCGGTGAGGTCATCGTCGACGGGCACCGCGTCGGTCCCGCTCCCGCCTATCGCGCCGCGATCGGCTACATGCCCCAGATCGCCCGCTTTCCGGCACACCTGACCGGGCGCGAACTGCTTGAGACGCTGGTGGCGCTGCGCGGCGCGACGGTGGAACCCGACCTCTCCCTGGCCGAGGACTTCGCCCTTGGCGACGCCCTGGATCGGTCGCTCGGCACCCTCAGCGGCGGCACTCGGCAGAAAATCAACGCCGTGCTGGCGTTCGCCTTTCGACCGAACACGTTGTTGCTCGACGAGCCGACCGCCGGCCTCGATCCGCTGGCGAGCCGGATCCTCAAGGACCGGATGCTCACCGAGCGGGTCCGAGGGTGCACGGTGCTGGTCACCTCGCACGTGCTGCCTGAACTCGAGGAACTCGCCGACGACGTGGTCTTCCTCGCCGATGGCGAGGCGAAGTGGCATGGTCCGGTGGGACAGCTCAAGAAGCACACCGGTCAACCGACGCTCGAGCGCGCCGTGGCGCAGCTGCTTGCCGGTGGCGCACTGTTGGCGGTCGCATGACCGTGGCACTGCGCCTTGTCCGCCCGGCACTCCGCGAGGCGGTGCGCGGACGATGGCTGATCGGCCTCGCCGCGGCACTCGCGCTCGCGGGCGACCTCCTGATCCGTTTCGGCGGCGGCGGCGACACCACGCTGGTGTCGCTGCTCGACGTCGCGCTGATTGTCACGCCGCTGGCGGCGCTCGTCGTCGGCACGATGCAGGTGCACAATGCCCGCGAGGTCACCGAGCTGCTGCTCGCCCAGCCGGTCACCCGCGGCAACCTGTTCGCCGGGCTCTACCTCGGCACCGCCCTGCCGCTGGCGGCGGCGCTGACGATCGGCCTGCTCGCACCTTTCGTCTGGCATGGTCTCCTGATCGGACCGCTGGGACTGCGCCTGCTCGCGCTCGGCGGCGTCACCGCGCTCCTGACGCTGGTGGGCACGGCGCTGGCCTTCGCGATCGCGCTCCGCGTCGACGACCGCGTGCGTGCGCTCGGAATCGCCCTCGCCCTGTGGCTCGGTGCCGCAGTGCTCTGGGACGGCGTGGTGCTGTTGCTGGCGCTGCTGTTCGGCGAGCGCGCGATCGAGGTGCCGCTGCTCGTGGCGCTGGCGCTCAATCCGCTCGACCTTGCGCGAGTGCTGCTACTGCTCGGCACCGACGCCGCGGCACTGTTTGGGTATACTGGTGCCGTTGTCCAGCACACCATGGGCACCGCGGCGGGTCACGCCGCGTTGATCACCGCGCTGGCGTTGTGGCTGGCGCTGCCGCTCTGCTTTGCGGCGAAAACGTTCAACAAGAAGGACTTTTGAGGAAACCAGACATCCTGCGCATCATCGCGCCTTCATGGATCTTGCTGCCAGCCACTGCCTTGTTCGCCGCATGCGGCGGCAAGGGCGCCGGTACACCAACTGCCGACAAGTCACCCGCAGCAGGCGCTCCGACCGCGGCCGCGCCGGCGCCAACCGGCAAGATCATCACGGTCGAGATGATCGCGGATGAGCAGGGGAGCCGGTATGTCCCGGCCGAGATCGAGGCGCACCGGGGCGACGTTCTGCGGTTCACGCTGGGGGTTGGCGTGCACAATGTGCATTTCCTGCCGGACAGCAACGTCGGCGCGACGAACCTGCCCGAGCCGAGCGACATGCTGCAGCTGCCGGGGCAGACGTACGACCTGCCGGTCAACCTGCCAGCCGGGCGGACGTACTACTTCCAGTGTGATCCGCACGTTGCGCTGGGAATGAAGGGGCATCTCAAGGTGGAGTAAACCGACAGCCCACGGCTCTACCTTACAGCATGGTCAAGAGCCCGTACTACTGCGACAGCCGCTCCACCCGTTACGCCGTGCTGTTCGCAGCGCCGTTGCTGGTCGCCTATGAAGTGTCGGCCTGGCTGCTGTCGAGCGCCACGGCGCCGGGCGTCCGCAACGGCGCCGACGTGCTCCTCAAGTCGCTCTTCGTCCAATTCGGCGGGCGCAACGGTGTGGTGGCGTTCGAGGTGCTGCTCACCCTTGTCGGCCTGGTGCTCGTGGTGCGCGACTGGCGGCGACACCCTGGGCCGCTCCGCTGGCGCGTCTTTCCGCTCATGCTCGTGGAGTCGGTCGTCCTGGCCGCCGCGATCGGCGTCGTGTTGCGGTACGCCACCGCGGCGGTGCTGCACGTCTTCCTGCTCGCGACGCCCAGTCGTCTCGGCACGCCCACCCAGCTGATGGTCTCGCTTGGTGCGGGGATTTACGAGGAATTGCTCTTCCGCGTGATTCTCGTCGGCGTGTTGTCCGTGCTGGCGAAGCGGGTTTTCGGCTGGGGGCCGCGGGGCGCCGGGCTGTTCGCGGTGTTGTCGAGCGCCCTGGTTTTTTCGGCGTTCCATTACATCGGGGCCTACGGCGACCCGATGCAGCTCTCGTCGTTCCTGTTCCGATTCCTGGCGGGGCTGGTGTTCAGCACCCTCTACGTGGTGCGCGGATTCGGGATCACGGCGTGGACGCACGCATGGTACGACGTAATCGTGACGATGGGTGGCGGCTGACCGTTCACGGCCTCTTCGTCTTGGCCTGGTACATCGAGTCGAGCACGTAGCGGAAGACCTGTATCGGTTGCGCGCCTGCCATCATCCCGCCTTCGATGTAGAACGACGGTGTGCTCTGGGCACCGGACCGCTGCGCACCGGCGACATCATCCTTCACAATCGCGCTGCCACGGCCGGACTGGACGCAGCGGTTCAGCTCCGCCGATTTCAGGCTGAGTGACGCCATCTTCGACTGAAAGAACGGTGCCGGGTTCTTGAGCTGCTCCCACTGGTCTTGCGTCGCGTAGAGCATATCATGGGTTTGCCAGAACTTTCCTTGGAGCGCCGCGCACGCGCCGAACTCGGCGGCGGCCTGAGCGTTGGCATGGATCGAAGGAATCGGGAGGTTGATGAAGATCCAGCGCACCTTGCCGGTCTTGATGTATTCCGTCTCGATCGCTCCGAACGTTTCCCGGGCGAACTTGCCGCAGAACGAGCATTGGAAGTCGGCCATTTCGTAGACCGTGACCGGCGCGGTCGGCGACCCCTTGGTGCGCGCCTCCATGGCCAGTGTCTGCGGGGTGCCTTGCGCCCGCGCCACGGCCGGCGTCGCCGCCGAGGCCACGAGGAAGGCGACCCACCAAGCGTGTCGGCAAGCTGGATGTTTCAGGTGCGAAACGCTGGCTGCGAAACTCATGGGGCCTCCGGCGAGTATCTTTGTTGCGGTCCGGAACGGTGGCGTCAACGCGACGCCAGAACCATCGGGTCCAGTCTGCCAACGGAGCGAATGGTCAGCGTGAACAAAGGTATCGGCTCGCTGCTGGCGCTCCAACTCGCAATCGCGACGGCCCTCCCGGCGCAGCAGGGCGAGATTGCCAAGCTCTTCCCGGCCCAACCGGCCGGGTTCGTCACCGACGTGGCGCACCTGCTCGACGCCGGCCGGCGCGAGTCGCTCGAAGCGCGCCTGAAGCACTTGCAGGACGTGACCGGTGCCGACCTCGCCGTGGTCACCTTGCCAACCATCGGTGAGCGGGCGCCCTCCGAGGTCGCGCTGGCAATCGGGCGGGCGTGGCAGGTGGGCGGCAAGGCGGAGATCGGCGACAAGCGCCGCAACGCCGGTCTGGTCATCCTGCTCGTCCCGCGGACGGCGGACCATCGCGGCGAGATCCGGTTCGAAGTGGGCCAGGGCCTTGAAGGGAGCCTCACCGACAGCAAGACCGGCGAGATCCGTGACGCCATGACCCCGGCACTGCGCCAAGGCCAGTACGGTGCGGCGCTCGACCTCGCCACCAGCATGGCCGCCGACATCATCGCGCGCGATCTGGGCGTTCAGGACAGCAGCCTCCTTCGCCGGCAGCTGCCGCAACGTCCGGCGACGCAGCCGACCAGGTCGACGTTCCGGTTCATCCTGTACGCGATCATCGCGATGATCTGGATCATCTCGATCATCGCGCGCAATCGCGGCGGGCGGGGCGGCGGCGGCATCGGTGGGGGCTGGCTGCTGCCCTATATGATTGGCCGGAGTTTTGGCGGCGGTGGCGGCTTCGGTGGTGGCGGAGGGGGCGGCGGTGGATTCGGGGGCTTCGGCGGCGGTGGCGGTTTCAGTGGTGGTGGCTCCGGGGGGAGTTTCTGATGGATCGAAGACATCTGGATCAGTCGCTCGACACGCTGGCGAAGAGCCTCGGTGAACTCTCAGGCCTCAACGCGAGCGCCGTCCTCTACGGATCCGCGGCGCGCGGTGACTGGATTCCCGGGCGCTCGGATGTCAACCTGCTGCTGCTCGTCGACGACACCGCACCTGCGGCGTTGCGTCGCTTGACGCCGGCGGTCACCGAATGGCACACCAAGGGATTCGCGCCGCCGCTGATCATGGGCCGCGATGAATGGCAGCGCTCGGCGGACGTCTTTCCGATCGAGATCACCGACATGCAGGTCGCCCACCGGATGCTCTGCGGTGCCGATCCGGTGCTGGGGATGGTGGTCGATCCCGCGGACCTGCGCGAAGCGGTCGAGAAGGAGTTGCGCGGCAAGCTGGTGCGGCTGCGTCAGGCCTACGTGCGTTTCGGTGAATCGGGGATGATTCTGGGCGGCTTCGCACTGGCCTCAATCGCCACCTACTTCGCGCTGCTGCGCTGCCTCGCGGTCCTGTCACACCGCGCGCCCGGCCAGGATCCGAAGGAGACCGCCGCGGTGCTCGGCACGGCACTCGGTGCCGACGTGAGCGTCGCGGTGGAGATTGCGGGCCACCGCCGTGAACAGGAGTGGAGCTGCCCACCCGACACCTTTGTTCGTTACCTCGAGCTCGTGCAGCGGACCGTCGAGCTGATCGACACCTTTCACGCTGGAGATCACTGATGCGTCGTTCCCGATTCTCGTTCGTGCTCCTGCTCGGTCTCGCCACCATGGCCAGCGGCTGCAGCTACAACCGTCTGCAGACGCTCGACGAGCAGATCAACACGGCGCAGAGCCAGATCAAGGTGCAGCTGCAGCGGCGCGCCGACCTGATCGGCAACCTGGTCGCGACCGTGAAGGGAGTGACCAAGCAGGAAGACACCGTCTTCATCTCGATCGCGAACGCCCGCGCCAAGCTCGCCGGCGCAGCCGGCGGCACCGACGTGGCCGCGATGGGACAGGCGAATGCGGCGATGACGGCACCGCTGGGTCGCCTGTTAGCGATCGCGGAGAACTATCCCGACCTCAAGAGCAGCGCGAACTTCAAGGCGCTGCAGGACGAGCTGGCCGGCACCGAGAACCGGATCGCGGTGGCGAGAACGGATTACAACGGGGCAGTGAAGGAGTTCAATACCAAGATTCGCCAGTTCCCGACCCTGATCACGGCGAAGCTGTTCAAGCTCGGTACGCCGCGGCCGTACTTCGACCTCACGACTGCCGAGGCCGCGAACGCGCCGACGGTGAAGTTCTAGGCGGCAGGTTTCGGAAAGAGGTTATCCGGCTTGGCGACTCGGGCACCGGCAAGGTCCGGCTGGAGTGCGAGTCGCCATTCCTTTTCCGGCGACCCGGGCTGGCCGAGCGCGGTCCAGAGCACCTGCGCCTTCGCGGGCATGAACGGTGAGGCCAGCACCGAGAGCCTGAGCAGGCAGCGGGCAAGCGACGCCAGCACAACGTCGAGCCGCGCGTCATCGCCCGCTTTCGCGAGGGTCCATGGGGCGTTCGCCACGATGTAGCCGTTCGCCTCGCTCACCAGCCGCGACAGGATTTCCGCGGCACCCTTGAGGTCGATCGCAGCCATCGCGCTGGCGTACTCGGCGGCCAACTCGGTGCCGGCAGTGTCGAGCGGCTCGGGCACGTGGGCACCAACTGGCACGATTCCGCCGCGATACTTCTCCAGCATCGCGGTGACCCGTGCGGCCAGGTTGCCGAGCCCGTTGGCGAGATCGCCCTCGTAGCGCGCATCGAACCGCTCGAACGAAAAGTCGCCGTCGTTCTCGAAACCGACTTCGCGCAACAGGAACCAGCGCAGGGCGTCGGGGCCGTGTCGTTCGATCGCTTCGTCGAGCGACACCGACGTGCCTTCGGACTTGCTCACCTTGGCGCCACCCCACTGGACGTAGCCGTGTGCCCACACCATCGCGGGCAGCGGCACGCCTGCGGCCATCAACATCGCGGGCCAGATGATGCAGTGGAACCGGGTGATCCCCTTGCCGATCACGTGCAAATCGGCCGGCCACAGCTTCTCGTAGCCGGCATCGGGATAGCCGGTGGCGCTCAAGTAGTTGATCAGTGCGTCGAACCAGACGTAGACCGTCTCGTCGGCCGTGCCAGGGAAGGGAATGCCCCACGCCAGCCGGCCACGCGAAATCGAAATGTCCTGCAGCCCGTCCTCAAGCACCCGCAACATCTCGTTGCGACGAATCGCCGGTTCCACACGGAACGCACCGGACCGGATCGCGGCCAGCACCGGATCGCGCCAGCGCGACAGTCGGAAGAAGGTGTTGCGCTCCTTTGTCGGGACGAGCTCGCGTGATGGATGCTCAATACATCGGCCGTTGACGATCTGACTTTCTGACTTGAACTCCTCGCAACCGACGCAGTAGCGACCCTCGTACTCGCCGACGAACAGGTCGTCCGGGTTGCGCGCCTGGATCTGTTCGATCAGCGCCTTGACGCCGCGTGCATGCCGCGGCTCGGTCGTGCGCATCCAGTCGTCGTGCGAACATTCCAGGCGTTTCCAGGTCGAGTCGAACCGCTCGCTCATGGCGTCGAGCCATGCGGCGGGCGGGCGCCCTGCCGCGTCGGCCGCCAGGATCACCTTCTGCGCGTTCTCGTCCATCCCCATGACAAAGTGGACCGGCTCGCCACGGAGTCGGTGCCATCGCGCGATCGCGTCGGCGCCGACCTTTTCCAGTGCGTGCCCCAGGTGGGGGTCGCCGTTGGAGTAGTCGATAGCGGTTGTCAGGTAATAGGACTTCACGCGGGCGCCGTTCCCGGCGTATTCCCGGCGGGCGCCTCGGCGGCGGCGCGCTCCATTTCATCGCGCAGGTCGAGCGCGGGGAGGATCCGGCTGCCGTGCTCCTCGCTCCGCAGCGCCACACGCTCGCGGAAGATGTCGACCGCGACGACCTTTTCCGGACCGCGCAACGTCTGCACCGTTTTCCCTTCCTTGGGGTAGCGCTTGCGCGACGCCAGGTAGAACTCGTGCTCGTACTTGAGGCAGCAGAGCAGCCGCCCGCAGCCGCCCGAGATCTGCGCCGGGTTGAGCGACAGGTGCTGGTCCTTGGCGAGTGAGAGATTCACCGGGCCGGTATTCGTGAGCCACGTGCTGCAGCAGAACTCGCGGCCGCACCGGCCCACGCCGCCGAGTCGCGCCGCTTCGTCGCGCACGCCGATCTGCCGAAGTTCGATGCGGGTGCGGAATTGTGTCGCCAGGTCGCGCACCAGGTTGCGGAAGTCGACCCGTGCTTCCGCCGTGAAATAGATGGTCAACCTGTTCTTGTCCCACTGCCACTCGGTATCGGAGATGCGCATGCCGAGCTTGTGCTGCGTGACCCGCTCGCCGATCTGGCGGCGCACGTCGTCCTCATTGCGACGCAGCTCTTCGTGCTGCGCGATGTCCCTGGGACCGGCGCGGCGGACGACTTGGGGGCGGGCAGGGTCGCCACTCGCGCCTTCGGCGCTCGGTCGGTCCGACGCGGCGGTGACCTCGAGCGAGCCGCCGTGCGGCGAGTCGAGAGGTACCGCGGTCCCGCGGCCCTCGACGCCGGTCGCCGGCGATGTTTCGCAGCTCGTACATCCACCGCACTTCGCCAGCGCGGCGTCACCCACGGCGTTCACCCGGCCGAGGTCGAGGCCGCGCTCGGCTTCCACCAGCACCGTCTCGTTCATCCGGAGCGGTGCGGTGGCCACCGGCCAGTCAAAGAAGCCGCGGCGGTTGCCCTTGAAGCGGATTTCGACGGTCTGCATGATCATGTGTCCGCGTACGCTCCCATCGCCGCGTACTTGTCGTGGCGGCGCTTGACCAGCTTTTCCGGGCGCACCTTGTTGAGCTCGTTCAGCGTCTTGATCAGCGCGGCGCGCAGCGACTCACCCGCCGTCTCGGGGTCGAAATGCGCCCCGCCCACCGGCTCCGGGATGACTTCGTCGATGAGTCCCAGCCGGGTGAGATCCTCTGACGTGAGCTTGAGCGCCTCGGCCGCACGCTCGCGCTGCGTCGAATCCTTCCAGAGGATCGTGGCACACCCCTCGGGCGAGATCACCGAATACACCGAGTGCTCGAACATCAGCACCCGGTCCGCCACACCGAGGGCGAGCGCCCCGCCCGAGCCGCCCTCGCCGATCACGACCGCGATGATCGGGGTCGGCAGCGCCGACATCTCCAGGATGTTGCGCGCCAGCGCCTCGGATTGTCCGCGCTCCTCGGCGCCAAGACCCGGATACGCCCCCGGCGTGTCGATCAACGTGATGATCGGCGCGTGGAATCGTGCGGCGGCCTGCATCAGGCGCAACGCCTTGCGGTAGCCTTCCGGATGCGGCATGCCGAAGTTGCGCTTGATGTTCTCCTTGGTGTCACGACCCTTCTGGTGCCCGACGACCATCACCGATTGGCCATTGAGGCGAGCCCAGCCGCCGACGATCGCCGGGTCGTCGCGGTAGAGCCGGTCGCCGTGCAACTCGATGAAATCGGTGAAGATCGACGACAGGTAGTCCAGCGCGTACGGCCGCCGCGGGTGGCGCGCCACCTGGACGCGCTGCATCGGCGTGAGGTTGCGGTAGATCTCCTCACGCATCATCGCGATCTTCGCTTCCAGGGTGCCCACTTCGCCGGCGACATCGATGCCGCGCTCGTCGCTGATTCTTCGCAGCTCGTCCACCTGGCGTTCGAGCTCGGCGAGCGGCTTCTCGAAGTCCAGCGCGTAGGCGATGGCCATGCAGCGTCACTCCGCTCGGATCAGGGAAACGGCCTCACTGCCAAACAGGTCGCGCAAGGCGCGGAGCGTGCCCGCCTCGGCCCCCACGCGCAACCGGCGCGACCGCAGCCGGGCCGACTCGCCGCTGCCGTCGGTCCAATCAATATAGAGCGGCGCCGGACCGGGGTGTTCTTCGCACACCCGGGCTACCGCCTGCAGCGTTGCCGCGGGCGGTGACGACGGCGCGTCCCAGCGGATCGCCACGCCGAGCGAGCCCGACGCCTCCATCTCGGCCAGGTCCCGCGCCGCCTCGATGACGAATGGCGCCGGCTCCTCGCCCCGGTCGCGGGGTGAATAGCCGCCGGTCAGCATCATCGCCGCGTCCACACGGATCACCTGATTCAGCTTTGCCCACGCCTCCGGGAAGACGATCGCTTCCGCCGTGCCGTGGAAGTCCTCGATCGTGATCCGGGCGTATTCCTTGCCGGTTTTCTTGGAGATCTGTCGCTTGGATGCCGTCACGACCGCCGCGATGGCCACGGGACGTTCGTCCCACTGACCCAGCGTGGCGGTCGTCCGGGTGCCCACCAGCTCGACCACGGCTCGATACCGCTCGAGCGGATGGCCGGAGATGAAGAAGCCGATGATCTCCTTTTCCCTGGCCAGCCGGTCGGCCTCGGTCCACGGCGGCACATCCGGCAGTGGCTGCTCCGCCGGTGCCGACGCGACAGCCTCGCCGAAGAGTGATACCTGACCCGCGGCGATTTCCTGCTGCAGCCGCTGCGACTCCGCCAGCACCTGGTCGAGCGCGGCGACGAGCTGCGCCCGGTGCCCGAATGCGTCGCATGCGCCGGCGGCGATCAGCGATTCCAGCACGCGCTTGTTACACAGCCGCGGGTCGATGCGCTTGACGAAATCCTCCAGCGAACGAAAGCGTCCCGCCGCGCGCGCCGTGATGATCGATTCGATCGCCCCGGCACCGACATTGCGCACGGCGCCGAGCCCGAACCGGATCCGCTTGTCACCAACAACGGTGAACTTGAATCCCGACTCCGCCACGTCCGGTGGCAGCACGGTGATGCCGAGCTCCCGTGCCTCGTTGATGTACTGCACCACCTTGTCCGTCGATCCGATTTCGCTCGACAGCAGCGCCGCCATGAACTCGGCCGGATGGTGCGTCTTGAGCCAGGCGGTCTGGTATCCCAACACCGAGTACGCAACCGCGTGGGATTTGTTGAAGCCGTAGCGACCGAAGGTCTCGAGCTGCGCCGACAATTCTCCCATCAACTTCGCCGGATGGCCGAGTGCCACGCCGCGATCGACGAAACGCTTCAATTCCTTCTTGATCAGCGCTGCGTCCTTCTTGCCCACCGCCTTGCGCAGGACGTCGGCTTCCGCCAGCGAGAACCCTGCCATCACGTTGGCGATGCGCATCACCTGTTCCTGATAGGTGATCACGCCATAGGTCGGTTCGAGCACGTCCTTGAGCGACGGATGCGGGTAGGTCACCGCCTCCTGGCCCAGCTTGCGTTTGACGAACACCAGGTGCATCCCGGTGTCGAGCGGGCCGGGACGGAGCAGCGCGTTCGAGGCGACGAGGTCGTCGAAGCGGTCGCACTTCATGTTCCGGAGCGTGTCGGTGGCCAGTGCCGATTCAAACTGGAAGATCCCGGCGGTGCGGCCGCGGCGCAGCAGGTCGTACACCAGCGGGTCGTCGAGCGTAAGCGCCGCCATGTCGGGCGCCCGGCCGGTGCGGACGGCGATCATCTGCACCGCGTCGTGAATGACGGTGAGCGTCTTGAGGCCGAGGAAGTCCATCTTGAGCATCCCGACCTTCTCGAGCGACCCCATGTCGTACTGACAGATGATCGAATCTTCGCGATCGGTCGCCCCCGAGCCCCGGCCGGGAGCCGTGCACACCGGGACGTACTCGGACAGCGGGCCCGGCGCGATCACGATGCCGGCGGCATGCACTGAGGCGTGCCGCGACAGCCCTTCGATGCGCGACGCGTATTGGAAGACGCGACCGTAGAGCTCATTGTCGCGCACCGCAACCTTCAGTTCGTCCACCTTCTTCAAGGCTTCGGGAATCGTCAATGCGAATCCTGGCGTCGACGGAATCATCTTGGTCAACTTGTCGGCTTCGCCCGGCGGGACCTTCAGCACCCGGGCGACATCCTTGACTGCCGCGCGCGCCTTCAGCGTCCCGAACGTGATGATCTGGCCGACCGAGTCGCGACCGTAGCGCTGCCGCACGTACTCGATCACCTCGCCCCGGCGCTCATAACAGAAATCGATGTCGATGTCTGGCATCTCCACGCGCTCCGGGTTGAGGAAGCGCTCGAAGAGCAGGTCGAACTTGAGCGGATCGACGTCGGTGATGCGGAGCGAATACGCCACCAGCGATCCGACCGCCGAACCGCGACCCGGTCCCACCGGAATGCCGCGATCGCGCGCGGCCTGGATGAAGTCGGCGACGATCAGGAGATAGCCGCCGTACCCGGCCTGGTTGATGACCGAGAGCTCGTACTCGAGGCGCGTCCGCACCCCGGCCGGCAGCGGGTCGCCGTAACGCTCGGCGGCACCGCGTTCCGACAGCTCGCGCAACAGCGCTTCGTCGCTGGCGTATTCTGCGGGCCGGGGAAACTGCGGCAGGAAGTAGCGTTTCTCGAAGTCGAACTCGCACCTGTTCGCGATCGTCTGGGTCAGCTCCAGCGTTTCCGGGTGATCGCCGAAGAGCTGGTGCATCTCCTGCTCGGTCTTGACGTAGGACTCGCTGCCGGTGAACCGGAACCGCTTCGGGTCGTCAAGATCGGCGCCGGTGCCGATGGCGAGCAGCACGTCGTGCGCGTCGGCGTCTTCGCGCCGAAGGTAGTGCGCGTCGTTGGTGGCGACCACGCCCAGACCGAGATCCTTTCCCAATTCAAACATCCCCTGGGTCACGATCGTTTCCTCCGGGATGCCGTGCTGCTGGACCTCCAGGAAGAAGCGCTCCTTGCCAAAGGTCTTGGCGAACCACGCGGCCGATTCACGCGCCCGGTCGTACTTCCCCTGGCGCAGCCAGAGGGCGACCTCGCCCGACAGACAGGCGGCGAGACAGACGATCCCCTCGCTGTGGGCCGCAAGCACCTCGCGGTCGATCCGCGGCCGCCGGTAGAACCCCTCGACGAAGCCGATCGAGCTCAGCCGGACCAGATTCCGGTACCCGGCCTGATTCTGGGCCAGGAGGACCAGGTGGGAGTAGTTTGCGGGCGCCCACGACGGCTTGGCCTGAACGGTCCGGGGACCGAAGGCCAGGTAGGCCTCGAAGCCGAGGATGGGGCGGATCCCCTGCGCCCGGGCCTCGGCGTAGAAGTGCCACGCCGCGTAGAGGTTGCCATGGTCGGTGACCGCCAGCGAGTCCATGCCCAGGCTCTTGACGTGCTTGACCAGCTCGGGGAGCCGGTTGGCGCCGTCGAGGAGGGAGAACTCGCTGTGGGTGTGGAGGTGGACAAACGCCATCGTCCGGCGAATCGTATCGGAGTTGCCGGCGATTGTCAAAAGTTGTTGTCCCGCTTACGCTTAGAGCGATTCTCAGTCTTCAGCGGAGCCCGGATTCATGCGTCATTTCCCGCGACGGATCGTGGGCCTTTCTGCCATGGCGCTGGTGGCCTGCAGCGGCGATCCCGGCACCACCACAACCGGGCCGGCGGACCTGACCAGCTGTACCACCAGCAACACCGTCCCGGTCGCCCTTGCCGTGGGCGAATTCCGGCTGATCGACCCGCTCCAACAGTCAAATTGCATCTCCCTGCCGGCCAGCAGCTCAGCGCAGGAGTATGTGGTAGTGGCCTACTCGGGCTACGGTGTCTCGAGCACCAACGGCAGCTCGGCGCCTTACGCCCTGCAGTCGCAGGCCCCGACCGCCCTGGCGAGCGGCGCGGTCGGTCTCGACTTCGGCATTCCCGTCGTCCGATTGCTGGCGGCACCGCTCACGCCGGCCGCCTTCGAACAAAACCTCCGCCGGGTGGAGCGGGAGCTCGCCAGAAGTCCGGCACGGAACTTCGGCGCCGTCGCCATGCCCCCGGCCGCCCCGCCGGTTGTCGGCGATCGCGACTCGTTCAATGTCTGCGCCACCACCAAGTGCGCCACGTTCAACCGCGTCGGCGCCACGGTGAAGTACGCCGGCAACCCGGGGATCATCTACCTCGACGATCAGCAGAACGCTGGCGCCGATCAGTTCACAGCCGCCGATTTTCAGCAGCTGGGCCAGTTGTTCGACAACTATCTCTACGCGACGGACACCACCGCGTTCGGGCGCGAGTCGGACATCAACAACGACCAGCACATCGCGATCCTGATGACGCCGGCGGTGAACAACCTGACCTCCGATTGCAGCCAGGGCCGCGTGATTGGCTATACGTTCGCAAACGACCTGCTGCCATTCGCGCGTGGCAGCAACGCCCGCGAAATGTTCTTCACGCTCAGCACGTCGGTCGCGACCGCGACCTGCAAGGCGGTGTCGCGCAGTTCTGCGCTTACCGCGTTGGGCCCGACCCTGATTCACGAGTTGCAGCACATGATTTCGTTCAACCAGCACGTGCTGCTCCGCAACGGTGGCGACCAGGACACCTGGATGAACGAGGGTCTGAGCCACTTCGCCGAGGAGCTGGGTTGGCGGACGGTGCCGGCCGCGCAATGTGCCAGTGCACCGGGCGGCGATTGCTTCTCCCAGTTCATGAGTGGCGACATCAACGACGCCTACGATTACCTCGTCGACCCCGAGGCGCAGTACCTGATCGCGCCGGAAGCGGGTGACGCCACCCTTGCCGAGCGCGGCGCGGCCTGGCTGTTCATCCGATGGATCGCCGATCATTTTTCGGCGGACGCCACCCTCGGCAGCCAGTTTACCCGCGGCATGGAGCAGTCCACGGTGCTCGGCGCGGCGCGCGTCGCCCAATTGACCGGCGTGAACTTCCCAACCCTGGTGGGCGAGTGGCAGCTGACCAACTGGACCGACAACCTGCCAGGTTTTTCGCAAACGGGCCTGCTCAGCTACAGCAGTTGGAACTTCCGGGGCACCTTTGCAGCAAACTTTCCGACCGTGTTCTCAAAAGTGTTCCCGCTCACCCCGGACAGCACGACCGGCGCCTACTCGCACCCCGGCACGTTGCGCGCCGGATCGGGACGGACCGTGCGCTATCCGTTGCCGGCCGGGTCGTCAGGCGTGACGATCCGGATGGCGGGCACCCTCGCCAACGGCGCACTCAACCAGGCGATCGTGCCGTACCTGGCTGTCGTTCGGGTGCGATGATCCGTTGCCCTCTGAGGCGACTCGCGGCCGGTCCGGTCGCACACTGAACATCATGCCCGGAAGAAGGCGTCTCAAGATGGGCCTGTTGATTGCCGCTGCGGCGCTGCTCCTCGGCTATGGCGCGGCGTACGTGGCATCCGACGACGTACGCTATCTCTCGCGCGCCGGGATCGAGGAGACTCGCATCCTGACCCACCGTACGCCGATCAACCGGTTGGCGCGCGACCCCAAGGCCACACCGGCCCTGCGGGCGCAGGCGAAACTGGTGCTCGATGTGCGCGCCTACGCCGAGCGGCTCGGGCTCGCCGCCAACGAGACGTTCACCAGCTACAGCGATGTCGGTCGCGATACGCTGCTGCTGGTGCTCACCGCATCGCCCAAGACGTGCATCTGTCCGGTCACGTGGCGCTATCCGGTCGCCGGTCGCGTCCCGTACAAGGGGTTCTTCAACTTCGAGCAGGCGCGGCAGATGGCCGCGGAGTACGCCGCGCGCGGGCTCGACGTCAATCTGCGACCCTCGGCCGCGTTCTCGACCCTCGGCTGGTTCAACGATCCGCTGCTCTCCACCGCGCTCACCACCGACTCGCTCGAACTCGCTGCGTTGGTGTTTCACGAGATCGCCCACAATACGCTGTGGGTCAAGGGTGCCACCGACTTCAATGAGAGCTTTGCCCAGTGGGTCGCGTATCGCTCGGCGGAACAATTTTTCCAGAGTCGTCACGATGCCGCGACCGCACAGCGCGCAGCCGGCCGCTGGCACGACGAGCAGGTGCTCGCCGACTACTACCGGGTGCTGCTCAACAAGCTCGACTCGCTGTATGCGCTGCAGCTGTCACCGGCTGCGAACGACAGCGGCCGGTCGGTCGTGGCACGCTGGAGCCGGGATACCCTCGTGCTCGGGTTCGGGCCGGCGCTGCGTACCTACAGCATCGGGACACCGTCCGTGCGGCCGATCAACAACGCCGCGTTGATTGGCGTCCGGCTCTATCGCACCAACCTCGACCTGTTCGATGCGTGGGATCGCAACAGCGGCAGCGATTTGTCGCTGGCGGTGCACAAGCTGAAGGCGCTCGTGCAGGACGCCGAGGGGCCAGCGGCGTTCGACCGGATGCGAACAGCACTGCACCCCGAACACTAGGAGCGATCAATGGATCCCCAGTTCACCCAACGCGAACAGCCACGCATGCTCGCCGAACTCAACGAGTTCCTCGCCATCCCCAGCATCAGCACCCTGCCGGCCCACGCAAGCGACTGTCGGCGCGCCGCGCAGTGGGTGGCGGACCACCTTGGCGCTCTCGGTTGCACTGCTTCGCTCCTCGAAGGTGACGGCCACCCGATCGTCTGGGGCGAGAGTCCCGCGGTGCCCGGCGCGCCGACGCTGCTGATCTATGGGCACTACGATGTCCAGCCGACCGATCCGATCGATGAATGGGTCTCGCCGCCGTTCGAGCCCACGATTCGTAGCGGCCACGTGTTCGCCCGCGGAGCGGTGGACGACAAGGGGCAGGTGTATTGCCTCCTCAAGGCGTATGAGGCAGCGCGCGATGGCCATGGCAGGCCGCCGATCAACGTACGCTTCCTCATCGAAGGCGAGGAGGAGTGTGGCGGACACTTCATCGCCGAACTGCTGAAGGCCGAGCCGGAGCGGGCGCATGCCGACGCGATTCTCGTGTGCGACATGTCGTACTACGCCAAGGGGTGGCCGGCGGTCTACACCGCTCTCCGTGGTATGTGTTACGCGGAGCTCGAGGTACGTACGGCGCAGCGCGACCTGCACTCCGGAACGTACGGCGGTGTAGCGCCCAACGCGCTCGAGACGCTCTGCCGGATGCTGATGGACTTGAAGCAGCGGGACGGCCGGATCGCGATGCCCGATCTGTATGCCCGGGTCGATCCACCGACCAAGGCGGAATTGCATGGCTGGAACTCGCTCCCCTTCGACGCGAGAGAGTTCCTGCGCGATGAGGTCACCGGCAAGGCACTGACCGGCCTGGAGGATCACTCGGTGTTCGAGCGCACCTGGGCCCTGCCCACGTTCGAGATCCACGGCATTAGCGGCGGCTTCGTCGGTGACGGGGCCAAGACCGTGATTCCCGCCGTGGCCACCGCCAAGATCTCGATGCGGCTGGTCCCCGGGCTCTCCTACGAATTTGCGCGTGAACAACTGCGCGACGCATGCGGGCGCGTTGCCCCCGACTACGCCGACTGGGACCTGCGCTTCATCCATGGCGCCGACCCGGTCCAGGTGAACGTGACCCAGGCGGCGTTCAAGACACTGGATCGCGCGTTCGAGGAGGTCGTTGGACGGGCCACGGTGGCGATTCGTGGCGGCGGCTCGATTCCGGTCGTGACCGACTTGGCGCGAGGCGGCGCGCCGGTGTTGCTGACCGGCATCGGACTGCCCGACGACGGGTTGCATTCACCGAACGAAAGGCTCGACCTGCAGCAACTCTGGGACGGGATCAACGTATTCGGGAGGTTTTTCGAGATGCTGGCGGAGTAGCGCTCACTTGCTCCACGGCGGCGTGATGCCGTTCATTCGCGCGTACGCGAAGCCCTCCGTGAGGTGCTTCGGTACGTCTGCCTTGGTCGAGTTGGCTTCGAACTTATTGAGCGCGTCCTCGCCTCGCGGTTGGGTGCGGCTTGGCCCAGCATCGGGGTGGCGGACGAAAGCAAGCCAACGGCGGCGACGAACGCCTGGATGGACGGGTGGTGCATGGTGACGCTCCGATGGGAGGGTTGGTTTACGTCGGGCAATATGCTGAGAAGGCTCGATCGGTTTCACGCCTTTTCCTATCTCTTGCCATCCGCAAAACTACCGCTGCTCCTTGCGCTTCCGGCCCAAACTTTCCCGCAGGTCCTGCCGGAAGGAGCGGACGACAGCCCGTCTCGATAGTGCCAGTAGCAGCGTCTGTCCGCCAGGGATTTCCCCCGTGGCGCGTGGCTAAGTCCTGCTGCACCCTCGTGTTGACGATACCCCAGTTCGATTTGATAGTTGGTTGATAGTCGGTGGGTATCGTTGTCCGGGTGGTCCTGGCTGTTCTGCTCTGTACCCCAATTCGACGAGGCACTTTGGGAAGCGTAGGTTTACTTCCCAATGGAGGACCGTCGGATGGAAACGCATCAGCGGAAGGCAGATGGTCGTCGGGTCTTCACCCCGGAGTTTAAGCAGGAACAGGTCGCTCGGTTAGGCCGGCAGGAACTCACCGTGGCGGAACTGGCCCGGGAACTGGCCGTGGCCCCGCAACTGGTCCGGCAGTGGCAGCGGCTGAGCAGCGAAGGAAGCACCGCCGCGGTCACGGCGAACGAGGAGGTCGTCCCCGCCAGCGAGTTGCGGGCGGCGCAGCAGCGCGTGCGCGAGCTGGAGCGGGCGCTCGGGAAGAAGGTCATGGAGATCGAGATCCTGCAGGCGGCGCGTGACGAGGTAAAAAAAAGACCGCGCTTCTACACCAGGTCCACGCGATGACCGGCCGGAAGATGGCCGTGATCTGTCGGGTGCTCGGCATCAGTCGCGCCTGTGCCTATCGCACAAGTGCCGGTCGGCCCGCGCGCTATGCCACGGCGGAGGATCGCGTCGTCACCGCACAGATCCGCACGATCATCCGTACCCGCGCGGCGTATGGCGCGCGCCGCGTCCGGGCCCTCGTCAATCGCGAGTTGGCGACGGGGTACAACCTGAAGCGGATCCGGCGCGTGATGGACCTCAACGGCTGGAAGCTGCCTCGCGTGGCCCGACGTCGCACCGGGCGCGCGCACCGAGGGCGGATCCAGCGTGACGTGTCGACCGAGCGGTGGTGCAGTGATGGACTGGAGATCGCGTGCTGGAATGGTGAGCTCGTGCAAGTCGCGTTTGCGCTCGACTGTCATGATCGTGAAGCCATTGCGCACGTCGCGGTGCCGCGAGACTTGGTCGGCGCCGATATCCAGCAGCTCATGCGGGCGGCGGTGGCGGCACGTTTCGGTGATCGGACCGATCATCCGATGCAGTGGCTCAGCGACAACGGCAGCATCGACACGGCGCTCGACACGATGTGCACGGCGGAGCGGCTGGGGCTGGTGCCGATCACCACGCCGGCGGCCAGCCCGCAATCGAATGGCATGTCGGAGGCGTTTGTGAACACGCTGCGGCGGGACTATCTGGCAGGGGCGGATCGATCGAGCGCGGCCAGCATCCTGGCGCAGATCCCGGCGTCGATCGCGGATTACAATGCCGTCGCGCCCCACTCTGCGCTCGGCTACCAGTCACCCCAGCAGTATCGAAGCAGTCGGTCCACAGTAGGTTTCACATGCTAGCCCAAACTGCCTCACGAAATGGGGTACAGAGCA
>JANYLJ010000052.1 GCA_025357945.1 Gemmatimonadota bacterium | reverse complement strand
TTGAGGCCGTCGCGCACATCGGGGAGCGCGCGCGACACGATGACGCTCATCGAGTAGTTGATGAACGACTGCTGCAGCTCTTCTTCGATCAGGCGCGGAACGATCCGTTCGCGGGAATTGGGCGCGGTCATCGGGGTCCGGTATACGGGGAGACAGGAGCGTTCCCGGCGGCGGGAACGGAACCCTGCAAATATACCGGAAAGCGGCCCGTATCACAAGGGGACGGAGCTGGTGTAACTCCTTGCGGGACAGCGGCTTATGAAGCAGGCCCGGGGGTTGCGGCCGCCGCCGCAACGCGGCGGACCGTCAGCTGATCTTGAGCGTGCCGGCGGCGGCGTCGTAGACGACCGCGTATCGGCTCAGGTTCGACGTCGGCTGGCCGCCGGTCCAGGAGCCATTTGCCGAAAAGGTCGCCCCGTGTCCGGCGCAATAGAACCCGGGCCCCGAGATCTGGACGGTGAATCCGCGATGGGGGCAGACCAGCGACAACGCGATAAAGGTGGTCGCGTCGATCCGGGCAACGGCAATCGGGTCGCCGGTGTGGGCGCCGTTGTCGACGACCGCGAGCCCGCCAACCGATGCCAGGGACGGGAAGCTCGACACGGACACCGTGAACGGCGAGATGTTCGGCGTCGTCCCCAGGTTGGCGCTGCACGCCGCGAGTCCGGAGACGCCGAGGATCGCCACCACCTGCTCCAGAAACGTGCGCCGATCGAGACCCTGACAGGAGGTGCATGGCATCCTATTCGGCTCCCGTCAGCACGATCGCGGCGGCGCTCCAGCCGGCGCGGTCGACGTCGTTCTTGTGCATCGCATTGACGTTGACGACGATATCGTTGCCGACGCGCTCAACACTGAAGCGATCCATGCTGCGAGTCGCCCTGCCGGAAATAAACGTGCCGTCTGGCTGGTACTTGGAATGATGCTTCGGACACTGGAACTCGGCGTCGGTCGGGCTCCATTTCAGCGCGGTATTCTGATGCGGGCAGGAGAGGTTGAAGGCGTAGACCGCGTTCTTCCATCGCACCAGGATCACGTCGTTGTCGTGATCGATCTGCACGCCATCCTGTGCCGGGATCGGGTAGGTCGGATTCCGGTTGCGCCGACTCCGCGCCGATACGCGCGTCGGCCGCGTGGTTGCGGCGAGGCCCGGCGGCACGCCGACCATGATGAGGGCACCCATGGTGGCGAGCCCGGCCTGCCGGAGAAACTCGCGTCGATCGTGCGACAGCGGGCAGTGGGGACATACCTCGGGGCTTGCATTGCGAAAACTGTTCGACATCAGGGAGTATTCCATGGCAGGGGTTCGCGTGGCAGCGCGGCGCTTCATCCGGCGTTGACCAGCGTCGTGCCGGCCACCACGAGGGACGTCCAGAGCGTGATACTCAGCCAGGTGGCCGCACGGAGTCGACGCCACAGCGGCGCCGTGGCATCGACCAGCGCCTGCGCTCGCAGCGCACGTTCCGTCACCACGAGCAACAGGCCGTTGCTGCACAGCAGCGCGACCAGCGTCAGCTTGACGAGAAACACCGGCGAATGCGCGAAGGTATTGACGTCGGCGGTCGCCAGCGCCAACCCGCTCAGGAAGCTCATCGCGAGCGCGATCAGGACCGGCCGGTGCGTGGCCTGCAGCGCTTCCAACGCATGGGCGCGGGCATCCGGCCCGGCCCGCATTGCGCGGAGCATCGCCCGGTCCGCCGCGACGGCCAAGCCTCCTCCGAACAGCAGCGCGATGATGTGGATCGCGGTCACCGCTGATTCCAGCACCTTGGAGCCCGAGTACAGTGTCTGCCAGGGAGCGAACCACTGGGTGAGCGTGGCGATGATCGTGGCCATGGTCAGTCCTTCCAGAGCCACATCATCAAGGTGGACACGGTGGCGAGGCCGAGCGAGCCAAGCGCGAGATTGCGGTGGTTGTTGGCGCCGGTGAGCGTCCGTCGTGCGGCGCCACCCGTACTGGCGGTCATGGCGAATCCGGCATCAGCCGCCAGCATGGTGAGGCTGTGGATCCAGCGTCGGGTCCGGCCGGCGGGATCGTGCCGCGACTCGATCAGGTTCCACACGCCAGTGATCGTGTTGGACGCAAACAGCACGCCGAGGCCGGCGGCGACGTTGTTGTGCCAGCTCCGCGTGCTTGATTGGATGCCGCGTTGGCCGGACCCGGGAGCGTTGAACGTGGTGGTGTCGTTGAGCAGTTTCTGGCCGAGAAGGTATTCGGCGGCGAAGAGTGGCAGTTCGGCGTAGCTGCCGATCCGGTGGATCGCCAGCCGGGTGCCGTACGCGTCGCTGTATTCGATCGCCTTGCGGCGGGTGGTGTCCGCGGCCAGGCCGGCCGTCGTCAGGCTGAGGCCGGGCCGGGGACCCTGGATGCACGCGGTGCAGGCCGGTCCCTGGCGGACCGAGTCGGTGGCGGTGGAATCGGGCTGCTGGGCAGTTGCCGTCGGCGCGAATGCGATCGCGCCGAGGAGCGACGCGGCGCCGAAGCGTGCGACCTGGCGCCAGGCCAGGCGCCGCACGCGCGGGAGCTCGTGAACGGAGCGTTCGGGATCACTTCGGCGGGATGTGTCAAGGTGCATTCGTGATACCGGCGGCGAGGGGGATGTGAAGCGGACCGGGCTGGCTGGTGCCGACGCGATGCGCAGAATCTTCGGGCCAGCGCAGCAAGACCCGGGTGCCGACGAGGATCCTGACCTGCTGCACGCCGCGCGGGATGTCGATCTGGTAGGCATCGGCGGGGAAGGAGTTGTCGATCGACACCTGATCCGCCGCCACCTGGTACGCCGCGTTGCCGCCGTGCGACCGGAACGTGATGTCGCCGGTGCCGGTCCGCGTGATGTCCACGGCGCCCTGCGACTGCTCATGACGAAACACCACGACCAGGCTGCGCGAGGCCGGCACCGCGATGCCGGAGGCGGCCGCCGGTGCTGCAGCCGGTACTGCCGCGGGAATGCTGTTCGGTGACGGCGCGTCGATGCCTCGAGAAACCAGGCGATGCAACGGCGAGGCCGGCACCACCAGCGCGGCCGCTGCCACGGCCAGCGTTGCCGCCGCGCCGCCTACCCGCAGGCCGCGGCGCACCCAGCGACGCGACGACCGCCTGACGAACCGGGGCTGGTCGGCGGTGCGCGGCGGATCGTCGAGTTCGCCAAGAAGCGCTCCGGTCATCGCGTCGTCGTCCGCGAGCGACCGTTGCCGGGCGGTGCACTGCGCGCATTCGCGGGCATGGGCGCGGACCGCAGCGAGCTCGTCGACAGGTTCGGCGTGAATGGTCGCGAGCAACAGCGCATCCGACGGATGCGTGGTCTCAGTCTGGCTCACCATGCAACTCCTGATAAGATGCGCGAAACGCGACGCCGGCCCGGAGGATTGTGGTGCCCACGCTGGTTTCCGGCATGGCAAGCGCGACGGCAATTTCCCGATAGCTGAACCCCGAATGCCGGAGCAGGAGGACCTGACGATCCCGTGGCGAGAGCCGCTCGAGCGCCTCGCGCACCTGGTGCTGGCGTTCGGCGCGAACGACCGATGCATCGGGCTCAGGCAGTCGCGCGCTGCGGCCGACGCTCTCGTCGGCGGTTGCCATGAGCCGGAGCCGACGACTCGACCGTCGGCGATCATCGCGCAGCAGATTGGTGGCGACCGTGATCAGCCATGCCATCGGTTCGTCGGGCATTTCGCCCCGCTCGAACAGGCGGGTAAACGCGTCCTGGGCGAGGTCCTCGGCAAGGGCGCCGTCGCCCGACAGGCGGTGGAGGTAGCGGTACAGACCCGTGAAGCGCTGCTGGAAGAGCTGCTCGAGGTCAGCCTCGAACCGCGCGGCGCGAGCGCCAGGGCCGTTTCGCCGGGATGCGGTCACTGGCAAGCGCATCGGCGACCGGTCCGCGACTGGGAGGGATACATCCATGAGGCTGGTCACTGCAGCAAGGACGTGCGGGGCCCGGGGATTGTGACGCCGGGGCTCGCCGCCGCCGGCTCAGTGGGCCCAGCCGACCTCGAACACCAGGCTGCGCGGCGTGCCGCGGAGCAATTGCGTCGTGCCACCGGACGCGGCCATCACGCCGATCGGGTCGGCCTGATCGAGGAGGTTCACCAGGCGAACCGCGGTGGTGATCCCGCCCGCCCGGTCGCTTGCGCCGAGGTGCCATTCGTGGCGAACGCCTACGTCGATCCGCAACGGCCCGGCGAGTCGCAATGCATTGATCGCCCCGGCAAGGTTGGTCGCGCTACCCTCGATCTCGCCGGTACCGGTCGCCGGCTGGTAGGGACGCCATTCGATTCCCGGGAGAATGGCGGTCGCCGGCTGCCCGGCGCCGGCGTTCCACCTGAGTTGCAGCGTGGTACGTGACGCCACCCGATAGTTGACGTCGCCGGCGAAGCTCCAGGGCTGCTCGAAGCTGGTCGAATAGGATATTCCGGTGACCTGCTGCACGTTGCTGGCGAGACCCACCGACGCGTGCAGACTCAGCTGGTCGCGCAGGATCGCCACCGATGCGTTCACGCCGCGCGCGATGCCGTCGCCGTATGCCGGAGGTGCCGTGACGAAAAAACCGGCGCCGGTGACGGCCGGCGCAAGCACGTTGTGCCAGCTCCGCGCGTAGCCGTCCACGCCGACCGTCACGCCTGCGCCGAGACGCCGTTCGACGCTCAGCAGCCACTGG
Source organism: Gemmatimonadota bacterium (assembly GCA_025357945.1). Classification (GTDB taxonomy): domain Bacteria; phylum Gemmatimonadota; class Gemmatimonadetes; order Gemmatimonadales; family GWC2-71-9; genus Palsa-1233. The sequence goes on along the minus strand of JANYLJ010000052.1, from coordinate 2,673 downwards.
TCGGCGGACGCCGGCAGCATGTTGTCCGGCGTGTTGGTCAGCAGCGCGGGGCCGATCACGCCACTCATCAGGTTTTCTTCGTTCAGCATCGACTGCACCGCCTGGTGCGTCCGGCCAAACCCAACCTCGATCCGGGTGACGGCGTCGGGGTGGACGTTCACCAGCAAACGCGGATCGAGCGATACCGATCGGCGAAAATCGGTGTTGGCCCGGAGACCAGCGCGAAAGTCGAGACCCGACGCTCCGTGCCAGTCCCATTCGCCGTACACGGCACCGAGCACCGGCGTGGCCGCCAGCGAAATCCCGGTGAGAGTGACCGCCGCCTGCGTGAACGACGTCGACGTGCCATACCAGGTCTGCGGCCGGGTCACCTCGCCACCGATGAGCAGCGTGCTGGCGCGAAGCCGTTGCCGCCGCTCAGCGGAGAGTCCAAACTCGGCGATACCGCTGGCGAGCCGTTCCGTCTGGTCCGGCGCCAGGGTGACGGTCGCCGCGGTGCTCCCGGTCCACCATCCCGCCGCATGCCACTCCCCGCCGCTCCCGACCGGCTGGGCCCAGGTCACGCCCAGAGCACTGCTTTGCCAGTTCGCCGCGTCACTGAGCGCCGACACCGTGCTGCCCGGGGTGCTCACCACCGGCTCCCAACGGAGACGATTGCCGCTCTCGAATCCGACGATGCGCAGGACTCCGCTTCCGATCGCGGTATGCCCGGCGAGGAGGAAATCCTGGTAATTGTTGACGACGCCACTCCCGGTCGCATCGGTCATCAGGTCGCGGAAACTGCTTCGGGCTGCCAGCAACACTCCACCACGAGTGCCCAGGGGCGCGCGCACCGTCGATCGCACGTCGGAGGTGGACAGGTTGCCGATCATCTGGGCACCACCGAGGGCCTCGGCCGTCTCGAGTTCGACGACGCCGGCGAGCGCGCCGCCGAACCGCGCCGAACTCACGCCGGTGTGCAGGTCCATCGCCGCGATCGCGTCCGGGTTGACGGCGCTCGATGCACCCGCAAAATGGACCGCACCGTACAGCGGAATGCCGTCAAGGAGCATCAGGTCTTCCGACCCGCGGCCACCGTGCACGCTCAGCGCGGTCGTGTTGTCCCCGCGGGTGGCCACGCCCGCAACACGGGCCAGCGCATCGTGGATATCCACGCTGCCAGCCGGCTGGTTTGCCTGCCACCCGGGGGCGAACCGGTAATGCCCCGCTTCGTGAGACTCGGTGGACGCGCCGGGATCGGCTAGGGCGGGGGCCCCACCTCGCTGCGCCACGACATCGAGCGGTGGCAGGAACACCGGGCGTGGGGTCAGTTCGACGTCGACCGTGAGGTCGGTCGAATCGGCCAGGATCACCGTGAGCTGGCGGATCTCGTAGCGCCCGGAAATGAACCGCAGCTGGTGTGGTCCATTGGCCAGGCCCGCGACCAGGTAGCGACCGGCACTGTCGGTGACCGCGCGATCGGCGCCGTCGAGCTCGACGTGAATGCCGGTGGCAGGCCTCGTCTCGCCCGCCGAGCGAACGGTGCCATGGACCCCGGCGAGCAGGGCGACAAAGTGAACCACCGGTCCCGCGAACGACATCTAGGCGACCGCCTCCGATTTCAGCTTGACCGGGACCCGCTTGTGCACGAAGCGCAGGCGAATCTCATCGAACCACACATACACGACCGGCGTCACGTACAGGGTGATCAGCTGCGACACCGCGAGGCCGCCAACGACCGCGACGCCGAGCGGGCGCCGCGATTCCGCCCCGGCGCCGGCCCCGAGCGCGATCGGCAGCGTCCCCATCAGGGCCGCCATCGTGGTCATCATGATCGGCCGGAACCGGACGAGGCAGGCTTCATGGATCGCCTCGCGCGGCGACTTGCCGCGTTTCTCTGCTTCCACGGCGAAGTCGATCATCATGATCGCGTTCTTCTTCACCAGACCGATAAGCATGATAATGCCGACAAACGCGTAGACGCTCAACTCCATATGGAAAACCAGCAGGGCCAGCAGCGCCCCGAACCCGGCGAAGGGCAGGCCTGAAAAGATCGTCAGGGGGTGGATGAAGCTCTCGTACAGGATGCCGAGCACGATGTAGATCACGACGATCGCGAGGACCAGCAGCACCATGAGCCCCTGCTGTGCATCCTGGAACGCCTGGGCCGTGCCGGCGAACGCCGCCGAGATGGTCGGGGGAAGCGCCGTGTTGGCCACCCCGTTCACCGCCGTCACCGCCTCGCCGATCGACACGCCCGGCGCCACGTTGAACGAGATCGTCACGGCGGGAAGCTGGCCCGAGTGGTTGACCGTGAGTGGCCCGACGGCCTCGCTTACCTGGGCGAGCGCCGTCAGCGGCACCAGCTGCCCGTTGTTCCCACGGATGGAGAGGAGCGACATCGCACCGAGGTCGCGCTGGTACCGCGGCAACAACTCCATCAGCACCTGGTACTGGTTGTTGTCGGTGTAGATAGTGGAGACCTGGCGCGCCCCGTAGGCGTTATAGAGGGCGTTCTGCACCTGCGACATCGTGACGCCGACCGCCGACGCGCGGTCGCGGTCGATGCGGACCTGCACCTGCGGATTCTTGATCTGCAGGTCGCTGGTGACGTCGCGTAGTTGCGGCAGGTCACCCAACCGGGCCTCCATCGCCTGGGCAGTGCGATAGAGCGTCTCGATGTCGGCACCCTGC
>JANYLJ010000053.1 GCA_025357945.1 Gemmatimonadota bacterium | reverse complement strand
CTGGGGCCGAGATGGACATCGAGATCGATGCGGCCCACGCGGCCAACGGTCTGCGCCCGAGCCATCGGTTTCGCGAGTCAGGCGTCTACAGCCCCTTCCTCGACAAGCCCACGCTCGACCTCTTGGCCGGCGGACAGTTGGGGCCGGTGCAGAATGCCGATGCGCTGCATATCCACGGGCAAGCCGGCGCCGACGAGGGCATCTACAGCGGTTGCGCGCCTACCAATGGCGGGGGCCTGAATCTCGCCGTCGCCGCCGGCCTCGTCGTGCTCACCGGGGTACCGCGTACTATCGCGGGCGGCAACGTGGCGGTCACGAACAACGCCATCACCTACGTGTACGCGAAGGCCGGCGGCGGCGTGACCGTCACGCTCCGTACCGATCCGACGGTCAACGCGGCCAACGCCATCAATACCGACGGCAGCACGCCGATCGCCCGCGTAACGGCGGCGGCCGGTGCGATCACGAAGATCGAGGACCTGCGGCTCTTCGTGATCGACCGGTGGAACAAGGCGACCTTGCTGGTCGGTGGCGATCCGACGCGTAGCCACTTCGTTGGCCTCCAGGACGCGGTCGATTGGGTCCGGGCCTACCGGATTGACCAGGTCGTGCCCAAGGCCGTGGAGCTGCGGCTCAACGGGCCCGTCGTGCTCTCCAGCTCCGTGAAGCTTGCGGGCATCGCGGGTCTCACGATCCGCGGGACTCAGCAGCGCGACCAGGCGGCCGGCGACATCCCCTTCTTCCCCAGCATCGCGTGGTCCTTCGATGGCTGTGCCTTCGATGTCGGCGGCGCGGCCGACGTCCTCTTCGACGGGCTCCACTTCGTCCCCCAGATGGTGGCGGGCACGAACAGCAGCTGCTTCGGCGACGTCTCGACGACGCCGGCGGGAGGGCAGATCCGGATTCACGGCTGCTCGACGATCAAGATCCAGGGCGGCACGACGCTCCGCCATTTCGTCCACCTCGGCACCATCGACGCGCTCCGCTGGACCATCGACGACAACGATGCCGACGTGACCAACGCCGGCGTCCTGGTCGGCAACGCCGAGCACTGCGTCGTGAGTAACAACCGCTTCGTCCGTAACGGCGCGCAGAACGGCGCCCTCTCCACGACGGCCGGGATCCACTTCACCGGGGCAACGGTCCGGGCTTGCCGGATCCAGGGCAACCTGATCAACCCCAAGTCGAGCCTGGGGGCTTGGACGGGCGGGCAGGGCTTCTTCCTCGGCATCGGGTTCGACGTCGCGACCATCGACACCCAGGTCGTCAACAACCAGGTTGCCCACGCCAGCAGCTTCGGCGGCGGCGCCGTGGGGATCAAGTTCGGCAACGTGGTGGTCGGCAACATGGTGCGCAGCGCCGATTCCGCGCCGATCGGTATCCAGGTCCAGCCCGGCGGAATCGCGGCCGACAACTTCGTGACCCTCGATTCCACGGCCAACGCACCCCAGGCGACCAACTGCATTGCCGTCATCGACGGCGATCTCGCGACCGTGCAGGGTAACCGGTGCCACTCCGCGATCCCGAATAGCTGCTGCATCTACAGCAGCGTCTCCGGTGTCGTGATCTCCGGCAACTCGCTGTCCGGGACGGTGGCGGGCGGGGCCAATATCGGCGCCATCCAGGTCATGGGCGACTCGTCGGTCGAGTCCAACACGATCGACAGCTTCGGGTCTACCGGCGTATTCGCCATCATCGTCTCCGGCGACCGCAACGCCATCGCGGGCAATACGCTCAGCACCCTGATTGCCCGCGGGGTCCAGGTCCTCGGCAACGGCAACGTCGTGGCCGGCAACGTCGTCGAGGCCTCGATCAAGGCCCTGGAGGTAACGGGCGGGGACTTTTGCATCCAGGGCAACCGGTTCAAGACCGGCACCCAAGGGTTCCAGCTTGACGGCGGGGGCCTGTTCTCGGGCAACGATGTAGCGGCCACGGCGGTCGCGGGCCCGTTGTTCTCGACCACGGGGTCGTCGGGCTTGACGATCGGCGGCAACGTCGTGGCCCCCGGCTCCACGGCCCTGCAGCTCCTCGCGACCTCGGGGGCCAGCAAGTGCAACTTCATCAACAACGTGGCCACCGACCTCGGAGGGCTCAACGCCGCCGCCTTCTCGCTGCTGGGCGTCGGCAACAACCTCGTGGTGGCGGGCAACAACCTGGCGCTTGCGTCTAATTCCGGCGTGACGATCGGGACCGACGCCATCCTGACGGTAGCGTCGACGATCACGGGCCTGACGTTCTCGCGCAACAACATCGGCATGGGCGGGTCCTTCACGACCTGGACGCGCGCCATCCTGCTCGACGGGGCTGCCGGGCTCCTGTACTTCAACGACAACATCATCAGCTGGTCGACGGGGGTTGGCGGCACGATCGTGCATACCCGCTACCAGGGCGCCAGCACGGCGGGGATCCGGATGTCGGGCAATAGCCTGAGCATCACGGGCTCGCTGGGCTCCACGACCCACGGCGTGACCTTCTCCAGCGCCGTCGTCGAGGCTCGCGTCCACGGTAACCTGGTGCTGTACCGTGACGGCATCGGCATCGATATCGCGGGCGGTCGTGTCATCGCGACCGACAACCGCGTGTCCGCCACGAACGGCGGAGGCACGGGCGTCGGGATCGATGTCGAGGCCGGCGCGGTCGACGCCATCGTCACGGCCAACATCGTGACCGGCACGCTGGTCGCCGGGATTCGGACGGCCGCCGGCGGCAAGGGCCTGGTGTACGGCAACCTGACGCCCTCGATCACCGATGCCGCGAGCTTCGCGCCCACCGCCTTTGCCTACGGCGTCGCCGGCCTCAATCGAGCTGGATAGGAGACCGCATGTTTGTGCCTAGAATTGGCCAGGCTTACGCCAACACCACCGACTTCGTCGAGAACCTCACCGTCGGGCTCGACGTCACGTTGGTCGCGGCCGGCTGGGATCGGACGACGAAGGGTGAGACGATCTCCGCGGTCTCGGGCTCGACCGACCGGGTGTATTGGTCGGGCGGCGAGAATGGCCGCGAGTCCATCTTCCTCCGCGTCACGCAGGCGGGGCAGAACATCGACTTTCGCGCCTACAGCTTCTGGGACACCGTGGCCCACGCGGGCACCCACGTGATCGGCGATGCCGCCGGCGCCACGCGCACGACCCTGCAGGCCGGCGCGCTCGTCGCCTGGCTCCTGGTCGACAAGAACGGCATCGGCCTGGCGCCCCGGGTCGCGGTCGGAACGTACCAGGGAAAGCTGCGGGCCGGCATCCTGGAGCGCCACGTGGTCGCGCAGCGCAGCGGCCAGACGGTGATCAGCAACGCGACGTTCGGCGCCGCCTCGGGCCAGGCGCTCGTGAAGGTCGCGGACACCACGAACCTGCAGGTAGGCCAGGACGTCTGGCTCATCAACCAGAAGGCCGGGGCCAACAACGGCAACGCGGAGCGCTGCACGATCCAGGCGATCAACCCCGGCACCCGCGTCATCCAGATGCTCGCCAACCTCGGCTCCACCTACGATGATGGCGCGCTCGTCGGCGCGGACCCGCAGCCCATGCTGATCTGGGCTTCGACGGCGGGCAACACCGAGGCCCTGGTGGCTTCGACGAACCTGTACATGCACTACAACAGCGACGCCTTCGTGGCGGCACCGGGCGCCATCTTCCTCAGCCGCACCGACATCGAGGCCCAGGGGCTCGCGACCTTCAACCCCGACGACTACGGCTGCTTC
>JANYLJ010000051.1 GCA_025357945.1 Gemmatimonadota bacterium | reverse complement strand
ACTGAGCGGCTCGGGCTCGCGATCCGGGTTCGAGACCCTGGCGAGGACCACCGTGCTACGCTGCGACCGTCCTTTGACGCCGGTCAGGTGAACCGGCCCACCGGTCCTGAGAGGCCGGGTCAGGAGGTTCTTCAGTCGTGCCCTTGCCCGTTTGCGGAGACCGCCCGCCGACTTCGAAGCCCGCCTCCGTCCTGATCCTGGGCAGCGGACCCGTGGTCATCGGTCAGGCGGCTGAGTTCGACTATGCCGGCACGCAGGCCTGCCGCGCTCTCCGCGCCGAGGGCGTCCGGACGATCCTCATCAACTCGAACCCGGCCACGATCATGACCGATCCGGAACTCGCGGATCGCACCTACATCGAGCCGGTGACGCCGGAATGGGTCGCCAAGGTGATCGAACGGGAACGTCCCGACGCGCTGCTCCCCACCATGGGTGGCCAGACGGCGCTCAACGTGGCCATGGCGCTGGTACAGGACGGCACGCTGGCGAAGTACGGGGTCGAGCTGATCGGTGCCAACGAGCGCGCCATCCGGATCGCCGAGGATCGCGCCGAGTTTGCCGAGGCGATGAAGCGGATCGGCCTCGCCACCCCGGCCGGAAGTGTCGTCGGGTCGATTGCAGAAGGACTCGCCGCCGTCGACCGTACCGGATATCCAGCGATCCTGCGGCCGTCGTTCACCCTCGGCGGTTCGGGCGGGGGTATTGCCTATAATCGTGAGGAGTTCGAGGCGCTGCTGCGCCGCGGGCTCGAGTTGTCGCCAATACAGTCGGTCCTCGTGGAACGCAGCATCATCGGCTGGAAGGAATACGAGCTGGAAGTGATGCGCGATGGCGCCGACAACGTCGTCATCGTCTGCTCGATCGAAAACGTCGATCCGATGGGCGTGCACACCGGCGATTCCATCACGGTGGCGCCGGCGATGACGCTCACCGATCGCGAATACCAGCGGATGCGCGATGCCGCGATCAAGATCATTCGCGAAGTGGGTGTCGCGGCCGGCGGCTGCAACATCCAGTTCGCCGTCGATCCGCGCACCGGGCAGCAGCTGGTGATCGAAATGAACCCGCGCGTGTCGCGTTCGTCGGCGCTCGCCTCCAAGGCGACCGGATTCCCGATCGCACGCATCGGCGCCAAGGTCGCCGTTGGCTACACGCTCGACGAGTTGCCCAACGACATCACGAAGATGACGCCGGCGTCGTTCGAACCGGTGCTCGACTACGTCGTCGTCAAGATCCCGCGCTTCGCTTTCGAGAAGTTCCCGACCGCCGAACCGTACCTGACCACCCAGATGAAGTCGGTGGGCGAGTCGATGGCGATCGGCCGGACGTTCAAGGAGGCGCTGCAGAAGGGCTTCCGCGGCCTCGAGGCCGGCCGCGCGGGCTGGGTGATCGGTGATGGCCCGATTGACGACCGGCTGAGCGATATCGATCGTGAAACACTACTCTCCGCGATCCGCCGGCCCACGCCGGAGCGCCTCTTTCAGGTCAAGCGGGCGCTCGTGGCGGGGATTTCGGTGGCAGACCTGCACGAGGCCTCCGGAATCGACCCATGGTTCCTCCACCAACTTGCCGAACTTGTCGTGATGGAAGACGAATGGATTGCGCATCCGCTCGGCCGGGATGACGCGGTGGACACTGCGATGTTGCGCCGCCTCAAGCGCGCCGGGTTCTCCGATTGGCAGTTGGGCGACCTGAAGCAGTTGCCGGAAGCGGAGATCATGACCACGCGTCATCGTCTCGGCCTCCGTCCCGTGTACAAGACCGTGGATAGCTGCGCCGGCGAATTCCCGTCCAGCACACCGTATCTCTATTCGTGCTGGGATGAGGAGACCGAAGTGGTGCCCGACGGTCGGCCAACGGTGATCATCCTCGGCTCCGGCCCGAATCGGATCGGCCAGGGCGTGGAGTTCGACTACTGCTGTGTCCGCGCAACGCTCGCGTTCCGGGAGCTTGGGCTTCGCACCGTCATGGTCAACTGCAATCCAGAGACGGTCTCCACGGATTTCGACATCGCCGACGTGCTCTACTTCGAGCCGCTGACGCTCGAGCATGTGCTGGAGATCGCGCACGTCGAGCGCCCGATCGGCGTGGTCGTCCAGCTCGGTGGCCAGACGCCACTTCGTCTGGCCAAGGCCCTGGCCGCGGCCGGCGTCCCGATCATGGGGACGTCGCCGGAATCGATCGATGCCGCGGAGGATCGCCGTCAGTTCGAAGCGCTCGCGCGGAAACTCGGAATTCGTCAGCCACCCAACGGCACCGCCGAGTCGGTGGCTGGCGCGCTGGCGGCGGCGGAACGGATCGGCTACCCGGTATTGGTCCGTCCGAGCTACGTACTTGGTGGCCGCGGCATGCGGATTGTCTACGATGCCGAGGAGTTGCGCGGGTTCTTCGACGAAGCGGCGCGCGTCGCCCCCGGGCATCCGGTGCTGATCGACTCGTTCCTCGAGGATGCGTTCGAGGCCGACGTCGACGCGATCTGCGACGGCGAGAACGTCGTGATCGGCGGGGTGATGCAACACATCGAGGACGCCGGCATCCATTCCGGTGATTCGGCGTGCGTGCTCCCGCCGTACCTGATCACCGAGGACCAGGTGGAACAGATGCGCGAGTACACCCGCGCGTTCGCCAAGGCGCTCGGTGTGGTCGGACTGATCAATGCGCAGTACGCGATCAAGGACGGCGTGGTCTACTGCCTCGAGGTGAACCCGCGCGCGTCGCGCACCATCCCGTTCGTGTCGAAGACGACCGGCGTACCGCTGGCGAGTCTCGCGGCTGCCGTGATGGCCGGCAAGAAGCTCACCGACCTGGGATTGACCGACGACCCGTGGCAACCATACGTGGCCGTGAAGGAGGCGGTGTTCCCATTTGCCAAGTTTCCCGGCGTCGACACGCGCCTCGGCCCCGAAATGCGTTCCACCGGCGAGGTCATGGGGATCGCCGACTCGTTCGGGATGGCGTTCGCCAAGGCGCAGGCAAGCGCCGATGGGCAGTTGCCGCTCGCCGGCTCGGTCTTCGTCACCGTCAACGATCACGACAAGCCGACGGTCGTTCCGATCGCCCGGCGATTCCATGAACTCGGCTTCCGCATCCTGGCCACTGCGGGAACGCAGCGGTACTTGCGCGCGCGCGGCGTCCCGGCCGAGCGGGTGCTCAAGGTGTACGAAGGACGACCCAACGGTATCGACTTGATGTTGTCGGGGCAGGTGCACCTGCTGGTGAACACGCCACTCGGCAAGCTCACCCAACAGGACGACTATGCCATGCGCCGGGCCGCCCTCCAGCACGGTGTGCCGTACACCACGACGATGTCGGCGGCAGCGGCGGCGTGCGATGCGATCATCGCCATGAAAAGCCGGCGCCTGGAGGTGTGTTCGCTGCAGGAGTGGCATGCGCTCGCGCGGGAAGCGGCCAAGGCGTGACATCACGTCGGGTGAGCACTGCCCGCGATTCGGGATTTGCCGCCGCGCTTCGCAGCCTCGTCCGTGGCGATGTTCGCGAGAACGAATCGCTCTCCCGCTGGTCCACCTATCGCATCGGCGGACCGGCAACGGTCCTCTTTCCTGCCAACGGCGAGGATGTCGCGGCCGCCGTGCAGCGGTGTGCCAGGTCGGGCGTGCCCTGGTTCGCCCTGGGGCTCGGCTCCAACCTGCTTTTCCCTGACCACGGGCTCGATGCGCTCGTCATCCGGGTCGGCAAGGGGTTGGACCAGATCACGCAGCGGAATGCGGAATGGGTCATCGGGGCCGGCGTCCCGGCGCCGCTCGCGGCGAAACGTACCGCTGCGGCCGGATGGGGCGGCATCCACAAGATGGTCGGCGTGCCGGGGAGCGTTGGCGGCGGCGTCGTGATGAACGCCGGTTGTCACGGTGCCGAGTGGCGTGACGTCGTGCGGACGGTGCACACGATCGACGCCCAGGGGAACGATCACCTGGTTGCTGCGGCTGAGGCCGGCTTCAGCTATCGGCGCAGCGATCTCGGTCATGTGGTGGTGGTCAGCACCACGGTCGCGTTGCATGAGGCGGACGCGACGCGCCTGGAGGAGGAAACGGAGTCGCTGTATCGGTGGCGGAAGGACGGAACGCCGTTCAATCAGCCGTGCTGCGGATCGGTGTTCAAGAATCCGGCGGTTCCCGCCGACCATGACCCCAAGGGGCCGCGCACCAGCGGGCAGTTTATCGAGGCGACCGGCCTGAAGGGATTGCGGGTTGGTGGCGCGGAAGTCTCGGCGATGCATGCGAACTACTTCATCAATACCGGCAGCGCGACCGCGGCGGATGTGGTCGAGCTGATGCGAACGGTGCGCACCCGCGTCGGTGACAAGTGGGGTGTTACCCTTGAGCCTGAGGTGAAGCTGATTGCTGCAGACGGCGGAGTGATGCCGCTCACAAGCTGATATGCGTGAGGTCGGCGGTGGAGCGGTACCCGCTCCGCGGGCTCGCTCGCCTGCGGCTCAACTCCTCCCAGGCCCATACCGTCCCAATGATTGCCCCGCCATCGCTTACGAGCGTGGCGGGGCTTTCGTTTTCCCGCAAGAAATGTCGTGGTGTCCGTTATGATGTCCGTTCGTGGATTTGTCATCCTGAGCGAAGCAACCGCGAAGCGGTTGCGAAGTCGAAGGACCTCGGACACGTGCGCAGAACTACGCTCCCAGTCGCATCCTGTTCGCGAGCGCAGTGCGCATTGTCACGGGGTCGGCACGCTGGTAGCACATGAGGATCGTCTGATGATTCTTCCAACCGCCCAGGGCGCAAAGATCCTTGAGCGGTGTTTCCTTCACCTCCGTTGCGAACTTTCGACGCAGTGAATGCCATCTCCTGCGCACCTACGTCTTGCGGGGCGGGGGGCCGTCGTTATGGCCCGCCATGTACGACATGCTCGTTTCAGAAGGCCTTGGAACGGCGGCGGGACGAGTGACTCAGGAGAACGCTACGCTGCCTGCCGATGGGCCGCGTCCAACCGGCTGACCAGAGCTGAGACGGTCTCGACACGGTTCCTGATCGGACTGGCGGTGCGCTTCATCGGTAAAGGCCTGCAGGGCATCGGTGACCCAGACGAGATCGTAGCCGCGCTGGAAGGCGTCGGCGGCCGTGTGCCGGGCGCAGCAATCGGTATGCAACCCGGTGATATAGAGCCGCTCGACGCCGCGGGCGCGAAGTTCGGCGTCGATGTTCGAGCTGACGAAGGGGCTGTAGGTGCGCTTGGGGATCACCAGATCGCCGGCGTGCGGTGCGACGGCCGGGACAATGTCGGCCTGCGGGGTGCCTGCCATGGAATGGGGCGGCCACTTGCGGAGTTCACTGTCCTCGGGGCGGTGGGCATCGGTGGCGTAGACGACGAGGACCCCGGCGGCACGGGCGGCGTTGAGGAGTCCGGCGAGAGTGGGCAGGATCGTTTGGGCGCGGGCCTGGTAGTCCAGGCCGCCCGCGTCGGCGATGACGCCGCCAGGAAACACAAAATCGTTCGCCAGGTCGATCACGATCACGGCACTGCGGGTGGCGTCGGTGGCTGGTACGGACGGCATGATCTCTCCCATTGGTGGTCGGTTCCAGCAGCGAGGGGCCGTTTGGGAAACGCCTTGGCCTGCGCGGATCGCAGACCACTCTCGCTGGGGCGCAGAGAAGCGCGCTGGGGAATGTAATCGGCAGGCTCAGGCGGTTCGTGCCGTGCTTCGGACGCAGGTGCGGGGCCGCCCGCGGCACCATTGTACCGCAAAATTGCAGATTTGATCGTGGACCTGCGCGTCAGCCGCCGCCCCGGATTCCCAACCCTCAATTCCTGCCGCAGTCACCTATCTTCCCCCGGCGTAATCACCCCAGATGGAGCGACGATGTCCGATCCGTTCATCCACGAATCCGCCTACGTCGACGAAGGTGCCACCATTGGCGCGGGCACGAAAATCTGGCACTTCGCCCACATCATGCCAGGTGCGGTGATCGGCGAGCGCTGCAACATCGGCCAGAACGTCGTCGTGATGCCTGGCACGCGCATCGGCAACAACGTCAAGATCCAGAACAACGTGTCGATCTATGAAGGGGTCGAACTCGACGACGACGTGTTCTGCGGTCCGAGCTGCGTCTTTACCAACGTGATGAACCCCCGCAGCCACATCTCCCGCAAGCACGAATACCGGAAGACCATTGTCCGTCGTGGCACGTCGATCGGCGCCAACGCCACGATCGTCTGCGGCACCACCCTTGGGGCGTACTCCTTCATCGGCGCCGGTGCCGTCGTCACGAGCGACGTGCCCGACTTCGCTTTGATGGTCGGGGTGCCGGCGCGGCGGATCGGCTGGGTCTGCCAATGTGGCGTACGACTGACCGTCACCGCTGGCAAGGCGGTGTGTGCCGAGTGTGGCTGGAAATATGTGGAAGTCGACGGGATGTTGAGGCATCAGGAATAGGGCCACCGCCGCCGGGCTCTGGGTTCACGCCCGCCCCGCCGCTAACTTCCCCCCCAGCTTGAACTTGACCGACCTGACCACCGTCCCATTGAGGTGACCGGCATGCCCGTGCCGATGCTCGACCTGAAAGCGCAGTACCGCACCGTCAAGGACGAAGTCCTCGCTCGGATGATGGGCGTCATTGAGCGGCAACAGTTCATCATGGGTCCGGAAATCGCCGAGCTGGAGCAGGCGATCGCCGATCTCTCGCACGCCAGGCATGCCATCGCCTGCGCGTCGGGAACCGACGCGATTCTGCTGCCGGTCCGGGCCCTCAACCTGGAGCCTGGCGACGAGGTGATCGCACCGGCGTTCACCTTTTTCGCCACCGCCGGCGCGATCCACAACGGTGGCGGCAAGCCGGTGTTCGTGGACATCGAACCGGGCACGTTCAACGTCGATCCCGATGCCATCGCGGCGGCGATCACGCCGCGCACGCGCGGGATCGTCGTGGTGGATCTGTATGGTCAGATGGTCGCGCTGGAGAGAATCCTGCCGCTCGCGACCAAGCACAATATCGCCGTGATCGAGGACGGCGCCCAGGCGATCGGCGCCCGCCGGCAGGTGGCCGGCACCTGGCGCATGGCGGGCGAACTTCCCAACGTCGGCACGTTCTCGTTCTTCCCGAGCAAGAACCTCGGCGGGTGGGGCGACGGCGGCATGATGACGACGCAGGACGATGCCCTCGCCCAACGGCTCAAGCGATTGCGACTGCACGGTGGCGCCAAGCAGTACCATCACGAGGAAGTCGGCTTCAACTCGCGGCTCGATACGCTGCAGGCCGCGATCCTGCTCGCCAAGCTGCCGCATCTCGCTGGCTGGAGCGCCGGACGGCGCACGCGCGCGGCGCGCTACACCGAGGCGTTCAACGGGCTCGGTGCGGTGCGGACACCGGTCACCGATCCGGCCAACGAGCACATTTTCCATCAATACACGATTCGCGCCGAGCGCCGCGACGACCTGAGCGCGTTCCTGAAGAGCCGGAACATCGGCTGCATGATCTACTACCCGACCGCACTGCACCTGCAGCCCTGCTTCGCCGAGCTCGGCTACCGCATGGGCTCGCTGCCGGTCACGGAACGGGCAATGAAGGAAGTGATTTCGCTGCCGATCTATCCCGAGCTGACCGATGCCCAGCAGGACGAAGTGATCAGCGCGGTGCGCGAGTTCTACGGGTGAGCCGCCTGAAGGTCGGCGTCATCGGGGCCGGGGCGTGGGGCAAGAACCACGTGCGCACGCTCGCCGGCATGGCGGACGTCGAGCTGTCGGCGGTCTGCGACGCCAACGAGAAGACGCGCGCCAGGTTGGCGCAGCAATACCCCGACACGCTGATCACCGATCAACCGGCTGAGTTGCTCAAGCGCGTCGACGCGGTGGTGATCGCCGCCCCGGCGCCCGCGCATGCGTCACTCGCGTTGCAGGCGATCGCCGCCAGGATTCCGGCGCTGGTGGAGAAGCCGTTTGCGCTGTCGGTGGCCGATGCCGAAGCGATGGCGGAGGCGGCCGCGACGCAGGGCGTACCGCTCCTCGTCGGGCACCTCCTGGTCCACCATCCGATCATCGAACTCCTCAGGAACAAGCTCACCGATGGATCGCTCGGCACGCCGTATTACCTCTATTCGCAACGCGTCAACCTCGGCCAGGTGCGCCCCGACGAGAACGCGCTCTGGTCGCTCGGGCCCCACGACGTGTCGATCGCGTTGCATCTGCTGGGGCAGACGCCGACCCATGTCGCAGCCCACGGTCACGCGTACCTGCAGCCGGGCATCGAGGACGTCGTGTTCCTCGTCATGACGTTCGCGTCGGGAGTTATCGCGCACGCACAGCTTTCCTGGCTGGATCCGCACAAGGAGCGCAAGCTCACGGTGGTCGGGTCGCGCCAGATGGCGGTATTCGACGACATGGCGCCGCGGGAGAAGCTGCGGATCTACGACAAGGGTGTCGATCGCAAGGAAGCCTTCGTGTCGGCCGTCGAATCGCTCACGCTGCGCGAGGGCGACATCTCGATTCCGCGGATTCCGGGCGGCGAGCCGTTGCCGATCGAACTGGCCCACTTCGTGCGCGTGGCGAGGGGCGCGTCGCCGGAGCGGACCGATGCACAGGATGGGGTGCGGGTGGTGCGAGTTCTCGAGGCGGCGAGCCGGTCACTGGCCGCAGGTGGCACACCGATGACAGTGGGGAGGGGCGCATGAAACTCGCGGATGAACTGATCGCACGGGCCGGCAAGCGCGACATCACGTTCGGCATCGTCGGCCTCGGCTACGTCGGGCTGCCGCTCGGCGTCGAGCTCGTTCGCGCCGGCTTCCGGGTGCTCGGATACGATGTCCAGCAACGCGTGGTCGACGGGCTGAACGCCGGTCGCTCGCACATCAAGGATGTCTCGGATGCCGGGGTCGCCGCGTTGCGCCAGACCGGGCGGTTCGAAGCCACGGCCGATCCGTCACGCCTCACGGAGGCCGACGCGATCTCGATCTGCGTGCCCACGCCGCTCTCGAAGCACAAGGATCCGGACGTTTCGTTCATCGTCGCGGCGACCGAGGCAATCCAGGCGACCCTCCGCCGCGGTCAGGTGATTATCCTCGAGAGCACGACCTATCCCGGAACCACCCGTGAAATCATGCTCCCCGCCTTGGAGAGCACCGGGCTCACCGTGGGTGAGGACTTCTTTCTTGCCTTCTCGCCAGAGCGCGTCGATCCGGGCAATCCCACTTACGGCACCAAGAACACCCCCAAGGTCGTCGGCGGGATCACGCCCGATTGCAGTCGGGTGGCCTGTGCGATGTATGCCCCGGCGATCGACACGCTCGTGCCGGTCAGCACCACCGAGGCGGCCGAACTGGTCAAGCTGCTGGAGAACACCTTCCGCAGCGTGAACATCGGCCTCGTCAATGAGATGGCGATCGTGTGTGACAAGCTCGGCGTGGACGTCTGGGAAGTCATCGAGGCCGCCGCGACGAAGCCCTTCGGCTTCATGAAGTTCCTGCCGGGCCCTGGGCTTGGCGGCCATTGCATTCCGATCGATCCGCACTACCTCGCGTGGAAGATGCGCGGATTGAATTACAAGACGCGTTTCATCGACCTCGCCGGCGAGATCAACAGCGAGATGCCGATGTACTGGGTGCGCAAGTTGATGGAATCGCTGAACGATATCGGCAAGGCGATGCGCGGAGCGAAGGTGCTGGTGCTCGGCGTCGCGTACAAGAAGGATATCAATGACCTGCGCGAGAGCCCGGCGCTCGATATCCTGGTGCTGCTGCATCAGTATGGCGCGCACGTGTCATATCACGACCCGTATGTGCCGCGGTTCAGTGAGGGCGGTCACGACTACGCCTCCGTGCCGCTGACGGAGAAGTTGCTGGCGGAGGCGGACGGCGTGCTGATCGTCACCGATCACACCAGCATCGACTGGCAACTGGTCAAGCGCGCATCCGGGCTGGTGGTCGATACGCGCGACATCCTTACCAAGGTGCCCTAGTGCGCGTGACGGTCATTGGATCCGGCTACGTCGGTCTGGTGGCCGGTGCCTGCCTGGCCGAGACCGGCAACCACGTCGTGTGCGCCGACCGCGACCCCGGCAAAATCGCCGGGCTGAACAAGGGCGTCCTGCCGATCTATGAACCGGGCCTCGCGCCACTGGTCGCGCGGAACGCGGCGGCGGGGCGCCTGCAGTTTTCCACCGACGTCGACGATGCCGTGCGCCACGGCGATGTCATCTTCATCGCCGTCGGCACCCCGCCCGGCGAAGACGGTTCCGCCGATCTCCAGCATGTGCTCGACGTCGCCACGACGATCGGCAGGCACCTCGACCGGTTCAAGGTGGTGGTCACCAAGTCGACCGTTCCGGTCGGCACCGCGGAGAAGGTGCGCACCGCGATTCGCGCGGTGACGTCGGGCGACTTTGCGGTCGCGTCAAACCCGGAGTTCCTCAAGGAAGGGGCGGCGATCGACGACTTCATGAAACCCGACCGCGTGGTGCTCGGTGTCGACGATCCGCGAGCGGAGGAGTTGCTGCGCGAACTCTATTCGCCGTTCGTGCGCAGCGGGTCGCCGATCCTCTTCATGGACATTCCGTCGGCCGAAGTCACCAAGTACGCCGCCAACGCCATGCTTGCCACCCGCATATCGTTCATGAACCAGATCGCCGACCTCTGCGAACGCGTCGGCGCCGACGTGTTCGCCGTCCGCCAGGGGATCGCGAGCGACTCCCGCATCGGGTCGGCCTTCCTCTTTCCGGGCCCGGGGTACGGCGGCTCCTGTTTTCCCAAGGATGTGAAGGCGCTGGTCCACACCGCACGCGGCGCCGGGATGGCGCCCGATCTGTTCGAGGCGGTCGAGTCGGTCAACGATCGGCAGAAGCAGGTGATGTTCAACAAGCTGCAACAGCTCGTGGGCGACGTGAGTGGCAAGCGGATCGCCGTCTGGGGCTTGGCGTTCAAGGCCGGCACCGACGACATGCGGGAGAGTCCCGCCGTGTCGCTGGTTGAGGCGCTGCTGGCCGCTGGCGCCACCGTCCACGCGCACGACCCCGAGGCGATGACCGTCGCGCGCGGCATCTGGGGCGACCGCGTGCGCTTCGCGAATGATCCGTACGCTGCGGTCGACGGCGCGGACGCGTTGTGCGTGGTGACGGAGTGGCTCGTGTACCGCACACCGGACTTCGCGCGCGTCAAGGCGCTGCTGCGCGCCCCGGTGATCGTCGACGGCCGCAACCTCTATGAGCCTGGCCGCCTGGTGCGCCTGGGCTTCCGGTACGCCGGCATCGGACGGCCTGCGACGCATCCTGAGCACAGCGAAGGACCTCCCGGAAAACGCGGGGGTTCCGTTTGATGCGCGTCGCCATCACGGGTGCAGCAGGTTTCCTGGGTTCGCACCTCACCGATCGCTTTCTCGCCGACGGCCACCAGGTCGTCGGGCTCGACAACTTCCTCACGGGCCAGGCCGCCAACGTCGCGCACCTGGCCGCCGACGCGAACTTCCAGCTTGTGGACCAAGACGTAAGCGACCCGTTCACGGTCGCGGGGCCGCTCGACGGCGTGCTCCACTTCGCGTCGCCGGCGAGCCCGCCCGACTACCAGCGGTTTCCATTGGAGACATTGCGGGTCGGTTCCGTCGGTACCAGCAACTGCATCGAGCTGGCTCGAGCCAAGGGCGCCCGGTTTTTTCTCGCGTCCACCTCCGAAGTGTACGGTGACCCCACGGTGCATCCGCAGCCGGAGAGCTACTGGGGATACGTCAGTTCGGTGGGCGAACGCAGCATGTACGACGAGGCGAAACGGTTCGCTGAGGCAACGACGATGGCGTACCACCGGAGCTGTGGCGTCGATACCCGCATCGTGCGCATCTTCAACACCTACGGTCCGCGCATGCGCCCGCGCGATGGCCGGGTCGTCTCCAACTTCGTGGTCCAGGCGCTCCGCGGCGAACCGCTCACCGTGTATGGCCACGGGCAGCAGACCCGCTCGTTCTGCTACGTGTCCGACCTCGTGGAAGGTATATACCGACTCTTCCACAGTGATCGGATCGAGCCCACGAACGTGGGCAATCCCGGCGAATTCACCATGCTGGAGCTTGCCGCGCTGGTCCTTGAACTGACCGGCTCGGGCTCAATACTCGAGCATCGTCCGATGCCGCCCGATGACCCGAAGCAGCGCCAGCCGGACATCACGATCGCGAAAGCCGTGTTGCATTGGGAGCCGCAGGTGCCGCTCCGCGACGGCTTGGGGCGCACGATCGACTACTTCCGCACGGTGGTCGCCGATGGATGTTAGCACTCGGGGGATCGTCGACGTCGCGCGCGAGCGCTTCGCGAATCGCGATTACTACGGCGCGCTGCTCGCCCTCGGTGATCTCAGCGGTTCGGGACGCGACTACGCTGACATCTATCATCTCCGCGGCCTTTGCTTTTCGCTGCTGGATCGTCCCGACGAGGCGTTGCAGGAGTTCGACCGCGCCCTCGCGCTGAACCCGCGGTACCTGGAAGCGCTCCTGCACCGCGGCCTGGTGTTGAACCAGATTGGGCGCGGCAGCGAGGCCTCGGCGGCCTTCGCGGCAGCGGCCGCCGCCGAGGGTCCGCCGGTCGCCGGGCTCAGTGCGCCGATCGCCGCTCGCCTGGCGAACGAAC
This sequence comes from Gemmatimonadota bacterium, assembly GCA_025357945.1. Lineage (GTDB taxonomy): Bacteria > Gemmatimonadota > Gemmatimonadetes > Gemmatimonadales > GWC2-71-9 > Palsa-1233. The sequence goes on along the minus strand of JANYLJ010000051.1, from coordinate 13,163 downwards.
ACGCTCGCCTCGGCGACCTGTACGCTGAAGCCGGCGCCCTGGCCGAGGCGGTGCTCGAGTGCCGCCGTGCAGTGGAGCTGGGTCCCGACTTCCACGACCTGCGGCTGCGCCTGGCGCGACTGCTGCTCGAGTCCGGGAATCCACTTCAGGCGCGGGAGGAACTCGAGCTGATCCTGGCGGCCCGTCCCGACTGGGTCGAGGCCAAGGTGCAGCTCGGGATGGCACGCTACCTCGCCGGCGACACGGCCGGTGCCCGTGATACGTGGCGCGCCTGCCGCGACGCCCGTCCGGATTTCGAGCGCGTGACCGCCTACCTCGCCATGGTGGAGCGCATTCCGGAGTGAAAGCGGCCAGATTGCTCGTCGTGTTCCTTGTCAGCTGTTCACTCGGGCGCCCCGATCGCGAGCGACTGGGTGACGCGGCGTGGCACGAGGCGCGGTGGACGGACGCCATGGCGGACTATCGCGCCGCGGGCGACTCGCCCCGGTTGACCGCCAAGTTCGCCGACGCGGCACTGCAGGGCGGGTCGCTCGCCGAGTCGGCGCAGGCGTGGACCAAGCTCGGCGCGGAGGCTCCGGAGCGGACGGCCGAGGCGGCCGCCGGACTCGCCCGGGTGGCCGCTGCTGCGGAGCACGACGGTAAGCCGGCTGCGCTCGCCCAGGCGATCGTCGGTCTCAGCCGCGTCGCGCCCGGTTGGCCGCTCGGTCGTATCGCGTCCCGATTCGGTGGCGCCGGCGCGCTCGCGCCGGCGCAAACCGCGGTGGTGATCCCGGCCGTGTTGGCTGCCGCGCCTGGTCGCGACGCGATCGATCCATTGCTACTGGCGTTGGGGCAGGCGGACCGTGCGCGCGGCGCTTGCGATCTTGCAGTTCCCATTCTGGAGGGTGTCCTGCGCCGAACCACGAATGTCGGGCTTCGCGATTCCGCCACCACCGCGCTTGGCTGGTGTGAGCTGGGCCTCGGCTTGAGTGCACTGCAGACGGCGCGCCCCGGCGATGCGGAGCGCTGGTTCGACCGTGCGGCACATCGCCTACCGCAGGGCGACGTCGGTCGTCGTGCCCTGGTGGGGCTCGGCGACGCTCGCCTGCGTCAGGGCGACACGGTCGCCGCCCGACTCGCTTGGCAATCGCTCGCGACGGCAGCTGTGGCGCCCGATTCGCTCGCGCAACTCGCCCTGACCCGGCTCCAGGCGTTGGCGCCGATCGTCGTGCCCGACTCTGGCACTCCTCACCCGGTACGCCCGTAATGCGCTCTGTGAACAGTTCTGCTCTCCTGCTGGCGGCCGTGGCCCTCAGCGGATGTTTCCATCATCAGAGTGCGCCCAAGGTGTCGCTCAATCCACTCACGGCAACGCCGCGGATGGTCGACTCCCTTTGGAAAGCGGGACTCGCCTTCTATGCGCGCCACAAGTGGGACAAGGCGGCGGCCGCGTTCGACCGCGTCGAGCTCGAGATTTCGCCGGGTGATAACCGGGCGCTGCTCGCCCGCCTGTACCTGGGCGAACTGTACGTGAGGGAAGGGAGCAATCTCCAGGGCGTTCGGGAATACCGGAGGCTGGTGGACGAGTTCCCGACGGATTCCCTGGCGCCCGAGGCGCTCCTCCGCGCGGCCGATGCGTACAACGCACTCTGGCGCGGGCCGGAACTCGACGCGACCTACGGCCTGACGGCGCAGTCGGTGTACGGCGAAGTCCTGACGCGGTATCCCAACTCGCCAGCGGCAACCAAGGCGAAGGCGCAGCTCCAGGACCTCGACAACCGTTTTGCGATCAAGGCCTATCGCGCCGGCAGCTTTTACCTGAAATACAAGGCATATGAATCGGCGATCCTGTACTTCACGGGCTTGGTGGTGGACCACCCGCGTGCGCCGATTGTTCCGACCGCGCTGGCGGACCTGATCACGGCATACCGCAAGCTCGGCTACGCCGAAGACATCCGGGACAAGTGCAAGTACATGCAGCGCGACTGGTCCGAGACGCCGCAGTACAAGAAGTCCTGCCCGCCGTCACCGCCCGCTGTTGCGGAGAAGCCCGCGGGGACCTGAGGTGCGGATTGGCGTGTTCGGCGGGTCGTTCGATCCGATTCACAATGCCCACCTGGTCGTCGCCCGCCTCGCCCGTGAGCAACTCGGGCTTGACCGTGTGCTGTTCACGGTCGCCGCGTCCCAGCCGCTCAAGCTCGGTCAGCACGTTGCCGCGGCGGATCACCGCCTCCGCATGGTCGAACTCGCGGTCGCGGGGATTGCCGACTTCGCCGCCGACGGACGGGAACTGCGGCGGCCGGGTCCGTCGTACATGATCGATACACTTTGCGAACTTGCCGCTGAGCACTCCGGCGCGGAACTTGTGTTGATCATGGGTGCCGACGTCGCGCGCCGGTTCGGCCTCTGGCGCGAACCGGATGCGGTGCGGCGCCTCGCCCGCATCGCCGTGTGTCGCCGGGCGTCGCCTGCCGCGTCGGGCGACGCGCATCCTGCCGCGGACGTTCCGGCCGGATTCGATGCCGAAATCAGCGTTCCCGTGCTCGAGATTTCGTCGTCGACGATCCGGGCGCGCGCCGCCGCGGGGTGGCCGGTGACCGGCTGGGTGCCCCAGTCGGTGGCCGACTACATTGTGGCCTCACAGGTTTATGTGGAGTAGTGCGGGATGATCAAGCGGGTAGTTGAGTCGGTCTTCGGGTCGCGGCAGGACCGGGAAGTCAAGCGTCTTCAGCCGGTGCTGGCGGCGATTCGCGAGCACGAAATGCGGCTGGCGCAACTCGATGAAGCGGCGCTCCGCGGCCAGACCGTGAAATTCCGGGGCATCATCGCGGAACGCACCGATGCGCTGCACGCCGAGGTCGACCGCCTGCGCGCGGCGAAGCACGGCTGTGCCGATCCGGCCGAACGCGAGGCGATCGACCAGGAACTGCACCAGGCGGAGAACGCCTGGAAGCAGCAGGTCGTGACCACGCTCGACGACCTCCTCCCGGAGGCGTTCGCGACGGTGCGCGAGGTCTGTCGGCGCCTGGTGGGCACCACGATCGAGGTGACCGGTCAGCAGATCGAATGGAACATGATCCCCTACGATGTCCAGCTGATCGGCGGGATCTCGTTGCACCGGGGCCGGATCGCCGAAATGGCAACCGGCGAAGGGAAGACGCTGGTCGCCACCTTGCCGCTATACCTCAACGCGTTGCCCGGGCGCGGCGCCCATCTCGTGACGGTCAACAACTATCTCGCCCGCCGCGACTCGCAGTGGATGGGGCACCTGTTCACCTGGCTCGGCCTGACCGTGGCCTGTCTCGATGACACCGAGCCGTCGTCACCGCAACGGCGCGCGGCGTACGGTGCCGACATCACCTACGGCACCAACAACGAATTCGGCTTTGACTACCTGCGTGACAACATGGTGTTCGCCCTCGAGCAACGAGTGCAGCGCGAGCACACCTACGCCATCATCGACGAGGTCGACTCGATCCTGATCGACGAGGCCCGCACGCCGCTGATCATTTCGGGCCCCGTCGGCGACGAGGACAGCGTGCACTACCGCGGCTACAATCCGAAGATCGCCGACCTGGTGCGCCGTCAGAACGAGGTGGTCAGCGGGCTGGTGGCCGAGGGGGAGCGCCTCCTCGAGAACGACAAGACGCGTACCGACGCCGGGGTGAAGCTCTATCAGGCACAACTCGGCACGCCGAAGAACAAGAAGCTCGTAAAGCTGATGAACGAGACCGGCGTGAAGCAGCTGCTCCAGCGGACCGAGCTGGACTACATCGCCGATCGCAAGTTGCCGGCCAAGCAGCAGCAGATGCGCGAGATCGAAGAGTCCCTCTTCTTCGTGCTCGACGAGAAGGGTCACGCCGTCCACCTCACCGATCGCGGTTCGGCGGCGCTGTCGCCGCACGATCCCATGCTGTTCATCGTGCCGGACATCTCGGTGGAGATCCACGCGGTCGAGCAGGATCCCGAGCTGACCGTTGAGGAAAAGGCGGAACAACGTCAGAAAATCGAAGCGGACTACGCCGCCAAGAGCGAACAACTGCACATCATCCACAAGCTGTTGCAGGCGCACGCGCTGTACGAACGCGAGGTCGACTATATCGTGCAGGAGGGCCAGGTGCTCATCGTGGATGAGTTCACCGGCCGGATCATGCACGGCCGCCGCTGGTCCGACGGGCTGCACCAGGCCGTCGAGGCGAAGGAGAGCGTGACGGTGAAGGGCGAGACGCAGACCCTGGCCACGATCACGATCCAGAACTACTTCCGCATGTACGAGAAGCTCGCGGGCATGACCGGCACCGCCGAGACCGAGGAGACGGAGTTCTACTCGATCTACCACCTCGAAGTGGCGGTGATCCCCACCAATCGCCCGATGCGCCGCACCGATCACCCGGACCAGATCTACAAGACGCGCCGGGAAAAATACAACGCGGTCGCCGAGGAAGTGGAGCGCATCCATGGCGAAGGCTGGCCGGTGCTCATCGGCACCACCAGCGTGGACGTGTCGGAGACGCTGTCGCGCCAACTCAAGCGCCGCGGCCTGCCACACGAGGTGCTCAACGCCAAGTACCACCAGCGTGAGGCCGAGATCGTGGCCGGCGCCGGGCGGAAGGGTGCCATCACGATCGCGACCAACATGGCCGGCCGCGGTACCGACATCAAGCTCGATCCAGTACTCGACCTCATTTCCGACGAAGCCGGGTTGCACATCATCGGCACCGAGCGACACGAGTCACGCCGCATCGATCGTCAGCTCCGCGGTCGTTCCGGTCGCCAGGGCGACCCGGGCGTGTCGCTCTTCTTCATGTCGCTCGAAGACGACCTGATGCGGTTGTTCGGCTCGGATCGCATCGCGCGGATGATGGACAAGAGCGGGTCGGAAGAGGGTGAGGTGATCACCGGCAAGATGATCACCATGGCGATCGAGGGCGCGCAGAAGCGGGTGGAGTTGCAGAACTTCCAGGCCCGCAAGCGCTTGCTCGAGTACGACGATGTGATGAACCAGCAGCGTGAGGTGATCTACTCGACCCGGCTCTTCGCGCTGGAGCGCGGCGAGGAACTCAAGGCCGAGGCGATCAAGATGATCCGCGCGGCAATGGATCGCGTGGTACGCGGCGCCCTGGCGACCACGCTACGGCCGGAGGAGTACGACCGCGCCGGGTTGCGATCGGCCCTGATGATGCAGTTCCTCATCGGGCCGGACGCGATACTGGACGGGACGGCGACGCCGGACCTCGAGGCGATCGTCGAGGCGGCGCGGACCGCTGGCGAGGAGGTGTTCGGCCGCAAGATTGCCTACCTGCGGGAGTTTGGTGCCAGGATCGGCGTGCCGGATGTGGAGCTGCAGGTGCTGTCGCAGGTGATGCTCGCGGTGCTCGACGAGAAATGGAAGGATCATCTCTACGACCTCGACCAGCTCCGCAACGCGATCCAGTACCGCGCCTACGGCCAGCGCGACCCGCTGGTGGAGTACAAGAAGGAGGCCTTCGAGATGTTCGAAGACCTCCTGCGCGACATCCAGGCCACGTTCGCGGAGCGCTACCTCAAGATCCAGGTCAGCGCCGACGCCCCGCCGCCGCCACCACCGCGAGCCCCGCAGCCGACGGTCACCAGCGGCCCGTCCACCGATGATCTCTTCAGCGGTCCGCCGACACGCACCGTGGGTGCGGCGCCGCCGCGGCTCACCACGCCACTCGGCGCCGTCGGTCGCCCGCCGCTGGACGCGGCTCCGGTCGGGCGCAATGATCCCTGTCCGTGTGGGTCCGGCAAGAAGTACAAGAAGTGCCACGGTTGACAGCTTCCCGTCTAACAGGGAGATTGGCTGCATTCTGGCAGGGTCCACCGCGCTGCGTTGGGCACCGCACCTTCGTAGCTCCGATTTTCCTTTGAGGAGGTTTCCGTGAAGCGATTGCTTGCCGTCTGTTCGATTATTGCGGCGCTCTGTTTCAGCGGCACGATTGTCGTGTCCGCCCAGGGTGTTTCGGCCGCCGCCATGAACATCACGCTCGCCGACTCGAACGGAGCGCCGATTGCAGGTGCCCGCGTGACGGCGACCCATACGCCCTCCGGCACGGCATACCGCGGTGAGACCCGCAGCGACGGGCGCGTCACGTTGCAGGGCATGCGCGTCGGTGGCCCCTACCGCGTGACCACCGCCGCGATCGGCTTCGCGCCCGCGACCAAGGACGACATCTACCTCTCCCTCGGCGTCACGGCGGACCTCGCATTGACGGCGCAGCGTGCCGCGGTGGCGCTCCGGGAACTCGTGGTCACGGCGTCGAAGGACGCCATCTTCAGTTCTGAGCGCACCGGTGCGGCGACCCAGGTCGCGCGGGAAGTCTTCGCGGTGCTGCCCACTATCGGGCGCGGCCTCGACAACTTCACCCGCCTGTCGCCGCAGGCGAGCGGGACGTCGTTTGCCGGTCAGGACAACCGCATCAACAACATCACGGTCGACGGCACCTACTTCAACAACTCGTTCGGCCTCGGGTCGGCGCCGGGCCAGCGAACCGGTGTCGCGCCGATTTCGCTGGATGCCATCGAACAGGTTCAGGTCAACGTGGCGCCGTTCGACGTCCGCCAGGGCAACTTCGTCGGCGCCGGTATCAACACCGTCACCAAGAGCGGCACCAACTCGTTCGCCGGCTCGCTTCACTACCTCGGTCGCAACCAGGACTTCGTCGGCACCAACGCCGGCGCCCTGCCGTTCAGCCCCGGCACGTTCACGTTCCATCAGTTTGGTGCTTCGCTCGGCGGCCCGATCCTCAAGAACAAGCTCTTCTTCTTCGGCAGCTACGAAAGCGACGCCAACTCGCAGCCGGCGACCTCGTTCCTCGCCAATACCGGCGGGCAACCGATTACCGGCAGCACCACGCGCGTGCTCGCCTCGGACCTCGACGCGCTCAGCGCGTATATGCAGACCAATTTCGGCTATGCCACCGGCCCGTATCAGGGCTATAACTTTGCGGTCCCGTCCAAGCGCTTTCTCGCCAAGCTCGACTACAACCTGAACGACCGGAACAAGCTCAGCGTCCGGTACAATCTCCTCAACTCGACGTCGGACCAGATCGAGTCCAACTCGAACTCGCTCGGTGTCAACGGCAACCGTAACGGCCGGGCCGACGCGATGAGCTTCGCGAACTCGAATTACAAGATCAAGGAAAACAACCGCTCGTTGGCGTTCGACCTGAACTCGAGCTTCGGCGGCAACAAGGCCAACGACCTCATCGTGGGGTACTTCAAGAGCGACGAGAGCCGTGATACGCTGACCGCGTCGTTCCCGCTGATCGACATCCAGAACGGCGGCACCACGTACACGTCGCTCGGCTTCGAGCCGTTCACGCCGGGCAACCAGCTGCGCTACCATAGCACGCAGATCCAGGACAACTTCACGATCTACGGCAAGAAGCACGACCTCAACTTTGGCGTGACCGCAGAAAAGTATCATTCGGACAACGTCTTCTTCCCGGGCTCGCAGAGCGTGTACGTGTACAACTCGCTCGCCGATTTCTACGCCGATGCCAACGACTACCTGGCGAACAAGAATCGCACCGTTTCGCCGGTCACTCTGCGCCGTTTCCAGGTCCGCTACAACAACATCCCCGGTCAGATTGAACCGCTGCAGCCGCTCCAGGTTCTGTCGACCGGCGTGTACGCTCAGGACAATTTCCGCGTCAACAAGAACCTGAAACTCACCTTCGGCCTGCGGGTCGACATCCACTCCTTCGACTCGACCGCGCTCGCCAATCCCGCCGCCAACGCATTGACGTTCCGCGACGGGTCGGGCGCCCCGGCGCAGTACAAGACCCAGCAGCTCCCCGACGCGGCGCCACTCTGGTCGCCGCGGTTCGGCTTCAATTTTGATCTCAAGGGCGAACACAAGACGCAGATCCGCGGCGGCACCGGCGTGTTCAGCGGCTCGCCGCCGTACGTCTGGATTTCCAATCAGGTCGGCCAGAACGGCATCCTCACCGGCTTCCTCCAGTCCGACAACACCACAGCGTTTCCGTTCAACCCGAACCCCAATGCCTACAAGCCGACGACCGTCACCGGCGCGCCGGCTGCCAGCTACGAGCTCGATTTCACGGCCAAGAACTTCAAGTTCTCGCAGGTCTGGCGCACCGATATCGCCATCGACCAGAAGCTGCCGTTGGGCATCATTGGCACGGCCGAGTACATCTATAACAAGGACATCAACGGCCCGAACTACATCAACGCCAACCTGATCGCACCGAGCGCCACCTCGTTTGTTGGCGTGGACAACCGCCCGCGCTATCCGACGGGTAGCAACGCCAACCGCATCAACAGCAACATCACCGCCGCCTACGTGATCGGCAACGAGAGCGTCGGCTATTCCTGGATCGGTGCGGCGTCACTGGAGCGGGCGTTCGGCAACGGCTTCTACGCCAAGGCCGGCTACAGCTACGGCGAAGCGTTCAACACCATCGACCCGGGGTCGATCGCCGGTGGCTCGTGGACCAACAACGCCACGGCCGGCGATCCGAACAACCCGGCGTTGGCATTCTCCGGCAACTCGCCGGGCAAGCGCCTCTTCATGGCACTCTCCAAGCGCCTCGAGTACTTCAAGTTTGGCGCGACGACGATCTCGGTGTATTACAACGCGAATACGATCGGCAACGCCAGCTACACCTTCGCCGGCGACCTCAACGGTGACGGCGCTTCCAACAACGACTTGATCTACATCCCGAAGGATCAGTCGGAGATGAACTTCAAGACCCTGACCGTGTCCGGTGGGGGACCCACCTTCACGCCCGCGCAGGAGGCCGCCGCGTGGGATGCCGTCATCAAGCAGGACGACTACCTCAGCGCGCATCGCGGCGAATACGCCAAGCGTAACGCCGTGTTCCTCCCGATGGTCAAGCGCGCCGACCTCAGCGTGATACAAGAGGTGTTCGGCACGCTGAAGGGCTCCCGCAATGCGTTGCAATTCCGGCTCGACATCCTCAACGTCGGCAACCTGATCAACAAGAACTGGGGTCTGGGGCAGAGCTTCGTTACCAACCAGCCCCTCGCGTCGCCCGGGGCGGATGTGAACGGCAAGGTTACCTATACGTTGAAAACAACTGGCGTCGGCGCGAACGCGACGTTGATCACGACGCTGCGGCAGCAGACCGTCACCCAGTCTGATGTCTACCGCCTGCAGCTCGGCGGCAGTTACACGTTCTTCTAGGATCCAGGCGGGTCGGTCACTCACGCAGAAGAGCCGCCCCTCCCAGGGCGGCTCTTTCGTGATCCCAGAGGCCGCGTTCGAGGCACCCTCGCCCGCCGCCAACGGTGCCGCGCGGGGCGGCCAGCCGGGGCATCGTGCCGCGATGCTGACCGAATCCGCGGTTCTCGACCGCCCGCGCGAGCGCCTCTGGCGCCTCGGGGCGGCGGCGCTCACTGCCGCTGAACTGCTTGCCGTCCTGCTGGGCACCGGGGACGGCCGCCGTGACGCCCTCGAGGTGGCCACCCTCCTCCTCAAGCCGGCCAACGGGGCCGTCCGCCGGCTGGCCGCCCGTCCCCCCGGGGAGCTACTGTTGACGCCAGGGGTGGGGCGCGCCAAGGGCGCCCGACTGCTGGCCGCCTTCGAGCTGGCCGCCCGGGTGTCCCGCGAGGAGCGGCCAGCGGTCCCCCGGATCTCCGAACCGGCCGATGTGGTTAAGCTGGTAGGAGGTCGGCTGCGGGACCTGGCAGTCGAGGAGTTCCATCTCCTTGCGCTCGACACCCGTTCGCGGGTGTTGCGGGACGTGCTGATCACCCGGGGTCTGCTCGACAGTTCCCTGGTCCACCCGCGAGAGGTGTTCCGGGCCGCCATCAGCGAGGCGGCCGCTGGTATCATTCTGGTGCACAATCATCCGAGCGGCGATCCGACGCCCTCGGCTGAAGATCGAGCCGTGACCCGGCAACTGGTGGCCGCCGGACAGCTGCTCGACCTCCCGGTGTACGATCACGTGATCGTGGCCGGCGATCGTTTCGTCTCTTTTGCCACCGCCGGACTCTTGTGACGTCTGCCTCGCCCGCCGCGACCTCGCTTGCCGAGCTGAGCCCGGCGTTCTTCTCGCTGCTGGAGAAGCACGCGGATCGCCTCGACATTGCCGCGATCGATCGCGCGCTGCGGTATGCGGCGGCGGCGCATCGCGGCCAGAAACGGATGAGCGGCGAGGACTTCGTCGAGCACTCGATCGCGGTGGCGTCGATCCTCGCCGGATTGCTGGTCGATACGACGTCGATCTGCGCGGCGCTGCTGCACGACGTCGTGGAAGACTCCGCCGTCTCGGTGGACGATGTCGCGCGCGAGTTCGGCACCGAGGTCGGCGAACTGGTGGATGGGCTCACCAAGATCTCGCACCTGACGTTTCGTTCGTCGGTCGAGGAACAATCGGAGAACTACCGCAAGCTGCTGCTGTCGGTGGCCCGCGACGCCCGGGTCATCATCATCAAGCTCGCCGACCGGCTCCACAACATGCGGACGCTCGAGCACCTGGCGCCTGAGCGGCGGCACCGCATCGCCACCGAAACACGCGAACTCTACGCGCCGCTCGCCTACCGCTTCGGCATGGCGAACGTCAAGGCCGAGCTCGAAGACCTCGCCTTCAAGTTCCTGGAACCGGAAGAGTACCAGACGCTGGCGCAACAGGTCGCCGCCAAGCGCAAGTCGCGCGAGCAGATGATCGAGCGCCTGCGCACGCCACTCGAACAGGAACTCAGGCGCGCCGGCATCCCGCACTTCGAGGTCAGCGGCCGGCCCAAGCACCTCTGGTCGATCTACCAGAAAATGCGCAAGCGCGACAAGCCGTTCGATGAGATCTATGACCTGATGGCGATGCGCGTTGTCGTCGCGTCGGTGCCGGAATGCTACCACGTGCTCGGGCTGATTCATCATGTATGGACCCCGCTCCAGGAGCGGATCAAGGACTACATCGCGAGCCCGAAGTCCAACGGGTACCAGTCGCTGCACACCACCCTCTTCGGCCCCGGTGGCCAGCTGTTCGAGATCCAGATTCGCACCGGTGACATGCACCGTACGGCCGAGTACGGCATTGCGGCGCACTGGCTCTACAAGACCAGCGGGGACGAGGCGCACGTCGGCAACCAGCTCGGCTGGTTCCGCCAGTTGCTCGAGCTGCAGCAGGAGAGCCACTCGGCCGAAGAGTTCCTTGAGTTTCTCAAGGTCGACCTGTATCACGATGAGATCTTCATCTTCACGCCACAGGGTGACGTGAAGCAGATGACCAAGGGCGCTACCGCGATTGATTTTGCATTCCACGTGCATACCGACGTGGGATTGCGCACGTCGGGCGCCAAGGTCAATGGGCGCATTGCACCGCTGCACCGCGAATTGAAGAACGGCGATACGGTCGAGATCCTGACGTCGCCGCAGGCGAAGCCGAGCCGTGACTGGTTGAGTCACGTGCGCACCGGGCGCGCCCGCAGCAAGATCAAGCAGTGGATCCGCCAGGAAGAAGAAACCGTGTCGAGCCAGCTCGGCCGTGAAATTCTTTCGCGCGAACTCAAGCGGCGCCGACTCGATGCGCCGTCGAACGATGCCATGACGAATGCCGCCGTCGCGCTCAATCTGATCACGGCGGAAGCGCTCGAAGTTTCGGTCGGCCGCGGCGATCTGGCGGTAGGCCAGGTGATGAAGCTGCTCTTCCCGGAGCTGCCGCCCGACGCGCTGCAGGAGAAGCCAGCGACGGTCTTCGGCCGGGTGATCAACCGGCTGCGCCTCGGCCGGGGCATCAAGATTCAGGGCGTCGATGGCCTCATGGTGCGATATGCACAATGTTGCCAGCCGGTCCCAGGCGATCAGGTGGTTGGTTACGTCACCCAGGGTCGCGGTATCTCGATTCATCGGGCCGACTGTCCCAACCTGCTGACGCTGGCCCATGGTGGTCGTCGGGTGGAGATCGACTGGCAGGAGCAGAGCGGTGAGACCTACGCCGTGCGGCTCGAGGTCACCGGCGAAGATCGTCGTGGCTTGTATGCGGATGTGATGCAGGCGATCTCCCAGACCGGTACGAATATCCGGGGTGCTGACCTCAATTCACGCGACGGGTCGGTTCACGGGATGATCTTCGTCGAGGTTGACAACCTTACCCACCTGGCCAAGGTGCTGCGGACAATCCGGAAGGTGAAGGGCATCTCCACGGTGGACCGCCGCGAAGTAGCTGCCGAACGGTAGCTATCGGTGTATCTTCGGGTATGGCGAATTCCTGGCTCCTGAAAACCGAGCCCACCACCTACTCCTGGGACGATCTCTTGCGGGACGGCCAGACCGTCTGGGAAGGGGTGGCCAACGCGGCGGCGCTGATCTACCTGCGAGCGATGGCGACTGGTGACGAGGCGCTCATTTACCACTCGGGTTCGGAACGGGCCATTGTCGGTATTGCGCACATTATTCGCGGCGCCTATCCCGATCCCAAGCTCCATGAACCCCGGCGGGTTGTGGTGGACGTTGAGGCTCATCACGTCCTTAGGAAGCCAGTCACTCTCGCAACGATCAAGAAGGAACCACGCCTTGCCACACTCGCTTTGGTGCGGATATCTCGACTCTCCTGCATGCCGGTGAGTCCGGAGCATCGAGCGGTCCTCCGCGAGCTCGGCGTCCGGTAACGCAGCATGCCGGAATTCGAAGTACGCGCACCGTTCAACCCCGCCGGTGACCAGCCTCGCGCCATCGCGGAACTGGCCGCAGGGCTCGCGCGCGGCGACAAGTATCAGACGCTCCTGGGTGTGACCGGCAGCGGCAAGACCATGACGCTGGCACACGCGATCGCGCAATGGCGTCGGCCGACCTTGGTGCTCTCACACAACAAGACGCTCGCCGCGCAGTTATACGGCGAGTTCAAGCAGTTTCTTCCGGGCAACGCCGTCGAGTACTTCGTGTCGTACTACGACTACTACCAGCCCGAAGCGTACGTGCCGTCCACCGATGTGTACATCGAGAAAGACGCGTCGATCAATCAGGACCTTGAGGCCTTACGGCTTCGCGCGACGTCGTCGCTGATGGAGCGCGAGGACGTGGTGATTGTCTCGACGGTGTCGCCGCGCACCCGGAAATTCCCCGGCTCAAACGACGCATCATTGCGTTGATAATGAATGCCCACAAGATCGTTGAGGATGGCGTCGCGGCCGCGTTGTTCACCGACCACCACGGACAGCATCAGCTTCCGGTACGCCGC
>JANYLJ010000047.1 GCA_025357945.1 Gemmatimonadota bacterium | reverse complement strand
CGCAAGAAACCCCATCTCGGGGAGTGCACCGGGTGGCCGCACATACCGGCGCTGCACGATCCGTTCTTCCGTAGCGCGAGCGACGTGGTCGAACACGCCGCTGAACGCCTGCTTGAAAAAGCCGCGGCGGTCGCCGTCCGGGCGCTTCATCGAATAACGGGCGACAAGGAGAGGACGAGGCGATTGGCGCCAAACTGGGTCAGCCGGTGCGCGAAGGACCATTGCGCATCACTCACGAACAGCGGAAAATCGAGACGCGTTGTCCACGTTGTCCTGCCGATCCGATGCGTCAGGCGCACACCCACGCCAGCATCGGCCAGCCACCGATCGGGCGCCACTAGCGCCGTCGAATCGCCGGAGCCGCCGATGCCGCGAGCGGTCCCGGTGTACCCGCCATCGCCGAAAAGCGCGACCGCGACGCGGCTGACGAGCGCGCTCCGGGGCTGCAGCACCGTGCGTTCCAATTCCGCGTTGACCGCAATCAACCGATCGGTGGAGAACGACTGATGGTAGCCGCGCAGGTTGCCGTCGCCGGGCGTGTGCCACCGGCACCAGCAATCGTCGCGCAACAACGGTGCACCGACAGAACGCAGGAACGGATTCGACATCGACTGGTAGGGATCAGCGCCGGCGACAAAGATGCGCCGCTGCGACAGCACCTGGTCCGAGGAAAAGACTCCAGCGGCGTAGGCGCGCAGACCCAGCGTGGTGCTCTTGCCCAATGCACGCGTCGCGGTGGCCGTGAGCTCGGGGCGTGCATACGCCTGAGCGTCATATCGCTTGGCTGTGGTGAACCCCCCGCCGGGGGAGCGATACATCACGCCACCCACGGCCCTGGCCGTGAGATCGAGGTTCCAGTGGCCACGCCGATTGGCAATGCCCCACCACACCGTCGCCTCGGCCGATCCGCCATCGTCCCAGAGCGAGGACGGGAGATACGCCAGGTCGTACGTCGCGAGCCACGAGAGCGATGCGCCGAGCGTACGCGTCGGCCCGAAGCCGTTGTGGTCGGCCTTCACGCGCTCCATGCTCACGCTCGCGCCGGCGCGGCCCTCGTACCGGAACGCGGCGAGCTGCTCCGACACGTTCGGGATCCGCCACCAGGTAGGGTTGCCGAGTGACACGGAGAAGCCGCAGCTTTCGAGCTTGTGATTGGTCGCGCCGGGATTGCGCACGCCGCAGAATTCCGACATGGAGTTCTGTTCGAAGCGGCCGAGATAGTTCTCGCGGCTGTGGATCCCGAGGGTGATGCCGCCGACGTCGTTGTACCAGAGCGTCGGCATCAGGCCGACCATCAGGTGGTCGCGGCTGGCCTGCGGCGAGAACCAGGTGTCGAAATAGAGGCGACGCGGCGTTTCGCGACCGTGCAGCCACTGGGGAAGCCAGCTGAACGTGTACTGGTTGTTGAGCATGTTCCAGTCGTGGGCGATCGTGAATGGATCCACGATGACGCGCTTCGGCTTCGATCGGGTTTCGACCACCACCTGTTCATGCTCTGCCGTACCGATCGCCTCGACATAGGCGGTGTCGGTGGCGCCGTAGACCGCCACGGTGACGGGAAACTGGCCCGGTGCGTTCCGCGCAACATTGACCGTGGTGCGCCATCCTGATGGCGTTGCTTCCCGCTTGGCGCTCTGGACAGCGTAGTCGGTGAGCACCACGCCGTGCAGCCACTGTGCAAAGAACCGCGATAGGTCGCGGTGCGACACTTCTTCGGCCACGGCCTTGAACGCCGCCTCGTCCACGTGACGCAGCTTCCAGCGGGCGTAGTAGGTGCGGAGAATCTCCAGCATGACCTGGTCTCCCACCATGCGCCGCAGCTCGTGCAGGAAGAGTTCGCCGCGACTGTAGATCATGTTGTTGTAGGTGTTGAAATCGCGGAACTTGTCGCTCACGGTCGACACCGCTTGCGACTGGTCATCGAGGTCGGCACCGAGAATGCCCGCTTCCAGGTTTCGTAACGCGCCGTCGTTTCGCGCCTGGATCTCCTCGTACCAACTCGTCTGGAACGACGTGAAACCTTCGTCGATCCAGCCCTCTTTCCATTCGTTGTTGGCGAGGATTCCCATCAGGTAGCTGTGGCCACCCTCGTGCAGGTTGAGGCCGAGCGAGGGCGAGCCGTTCATCTGCATCATCGGGAACTCGGTCCCGCCACCTTCGATGCGGTGTACCACCGTCATCTGCGGCCACGGATATGGCCCGAAGATGAAGTCGAGCCACTTGAGCGTGGTGATTGTGTTGTTGACCACAATCCCGCCGCCCCAGGTCTTCTCGTCGCCCGGTTGGTACAGGACGTGTACCAGCGTGCCGTTCACCTCGCCACCTTCGTAGCGATAGTCGGGTGACATCGACATGGCGAAGTTGTGGACGTCGCGGGCGACCCACCAGACGACCTTGCGATTCGGAGTTGTTTCGCAAGCGCCAAGGATGGGCTGGCCCCAGCCGGGATTGCCGCATGTGAGAACACCGGTGGCCCCAATCACTTGATCCTTCGGCACATCGAGCGTGACATGGAAGTCGCCAAACTCGCCGTAGAACTCGCCCGCCGGATACAACGGATGTTCTTCCCAGCCATACTTGTCGTACACCACCACCTTGGGGTACCACTGCGCGAAGTCGTACGACCGGCCGCGGCGCCCCTGACGGCGCGGCGGGATCGACGTCCGCGCGTCCCAGTCCATGGTGACCACCATCGAGTCGCCGGGCGGCAGCACCCGTGGCAGCGTAAAGCGCACGATCGTCGAGTCACGACCGAACGGCCACACCGGTTGCACCGCCACGCCATCGATCTTGACGTTGTCGACGTGATTGAAACCGTAGTTGGGATCCTTGAGGTCGTTGAAGCGGCGCCGCTGCTCGGCGCTGTCGGCGTCGCTCCACCGCGATCCGGGCCGGAAGGCATTGAGGTAGAGGTGGAACGAGATCGTTCGCAGGGTGTCCGGCGAGTGGTTGAAGTAGAGCACGCGCTCGTCACCAGAGAGCGTCTGGGTCGGCTCGTCGAGGCGGGCGTTGATCTGGTAGACGACCCGCTGTTGCCAGTAGGGCGTCGGGCCGGCGGCGGCAACCGGCTGCTGCAGGGCGAAGAGTGCCAGGACGAGGACCATAGTGCTGAAAGCTAGCCGCGGGCGGCTCGCGCGGCGCGACTACACGCTCAGCAGCTTGTGCCGCAACGTGGCGAGCCGCTTGCGCACCGATCCGTCATAAATCCGGTCACCAAGCCGGATCACCACGCCACCCAGCAACGCCGGATCGGTGGTGAACCCGGCAATGACATTCTTGGCCAACGCCTTGGACAACCGCTCGACGATCACCTGGCGAGCCAGCGCATCGACGTCGCGCGCCACGGTGATCCCGGCACGAACGCGATTCATCTTCACGTCTACCAATGCGTGATACTCATCGGCGATCAATCCCAGCAACATCTGCCGCCCGCGGCGGATCACCGCCGCGACGAACAGCGAGAACGGCCGCGGATAGTCCTGCAGTGCCTGGGTGACCAGCGCGATCTTGCGGTCGCGCGGCACCCG
>JANYLJ010000031.1 GCA_025357945.1 Gemmatimonadota bacterium | reverse complement strand
ACCGCGGGAGGACGATCTTCCCGATTCGGTAGGTCTCTCTCGTCTCTCGTCTCTCGTCTCCCGTCTCCCGTCTCTCTATATTCTCCCGAATGCACCTTCGCTTCGTTACGGCTGGCGAATCGCACGGCAAGGCCCTGGTCGTCATCGTCGAAGGCGTCCCCGCCGGGCTGCCGATCGCCGCCGCTTTCGTCGATCACGATCTTGGCCGCCGGATGCAGGGATACGGTCGCGGCGCCCGGATGAAGATCGAGCAGGACCGCATCGAATGGCTCTCCGGCGTGCGCGCGGGCGAGACGCTCGGGTCACCGATCGCCATGCTGATCCACAACCGCGACTGGGCGAACTGGGAAGACGTCATGGCGGCCGAAGGGACGCCGGGCGATGTGCGGCGCCGCCGCGTGACCCGGCCCCGACCCGGCCACGCCGACCTGGTCGGCGTGCTCAAGTACGACCGGCTCGATGGCCGTGACATTCTCGAGCGTGCCTCGGCGCGCGAGACCGCTGCGCGTGTCGCCGCGGGTGCCGTCGCCCGGCGGCTGCTCGAGGAACTCGGTGTCGAGATCGGTTCGCACCTCGTGTCACTCGGTGGCATCAGGGCCACGGTCCCGGCCGAGTTGCCGACGCCACTCAACGCCGCGAGCGACGCGTCGCAGGTGCGTACCCTCGATCGGGTTGCCGAAACCGGGATGATCGCGCGGATCGATCGGGCCAAGCAGGATGGTGACACCCTCGGCGGCGAGATCGAAGTGGTTGCGCGCGGACTTCCCGTCGGTCTCGGCAGTCACGTGAGCTGGGATCGCAAGCTCGATGGCCGCCTGGCGGGGATGCTGATGTCGATTCCGGCCGTGAAAGGCGTCGAGATCGGGATGGGCTTCGAAGCCGCGCGGCGCCCGGGTTCGCAGGTGCATGATCCGATTGTCGTGAACGCGGCTCCGGCATCAGCAGGGGAGCCAACGGCCGTGCCAGGCGCAACTGCGGCGCCCGATGCACGGCCTGTTGGCCCCCCTGCTGATGCCAGGGCCGGATTCCGGCGTTTGGGCAACAACGCCGGCGGACTCGAAGGCGGCATGACCACGGGAGAACCGCTGGTCGTGCGCGTCGCGATGAAGCCGATCTCGACGCTGATGTCGCCGCTCAAGACGGTGAACCTCGCGACTGGTGGCGAGGCGAACGCGCAGAGCGAGCGATCCGACGTGACCGCCGTTCCGGCGATGGGCGTGATCGCCGAGGCGCTTGTGGCACTCGTGCTCGCCGACGCGATGCTGGAGAAGTTCGGTGGCGACGCCCTGAGCGAGACGCGTCGCAACCTCGACGGTTATCTCGCCGCCGCTGGCCGGCGTTGGGATGCGATTCGCGCGCAGGCGCCCGACGCGGAGGGTGACTGAGCCTGCGCCGATCGATCGTTCTGATCGGGTTGCCCGGGGCGGGGAAGACGACGGTTGCGCCCCACGCCGCCGGTCTGCTCGGGGCGCCCTGGTGCGATCTCGACCAGCGGATCGTCGCTCGGGCCCGCCAGCCGATCACCGAAATCTTCACCACCCATGGCGAACGGTATTTTCGCGCCCTCGAGCGCGCCGCCATGGTGGATGTGCTCGCCGAACCGCCCCAGGTCGTCGCCACCGGCGGTGGCTGGGCGGCGGAAGCGGACAATATCGCGGCGGTTGGCGGTCGCGCCCTCCTTATATATCTCTCGCTCACGCCGGCGGAGGCCGCCGGGCGGCTGGCGGGAAGCGGCGACCGGCCGTTGCTCGCCGACGCGCCGCCAGTGTCACGGATCACCGAACTGCTGCAGGCGCGCGAACGTTGGTACCGGCTGGCTGATATCGAGATTGCGGTTGGCCAGACAACACCGGCCGCTGTGGCCGACAGCATCGCCGTCGCGGCCCGTCAACACGGCGGATGGTGAGTCCGTCGCCTTGCCGGGGATGGGAGGGGTAGGGTATTACTGTGTCGTCCTGAGTCCGGAGTCGTCATCCTGAGCGGAGCAGCAGCGGAGCCGTTGCGAAGTCGAAGGACCCCGGCTCCGAACGACGAAGCCGGTGATCGCTCCTGGGAACCGAGGTCCTTCGACTGCGGGCGGCCTCCGGTCGCACTCTGCTCAGGATGACAGCGCCTTACGGAAGGGTGATGGCCAAGAAATCCGCAGCAGCAGCCAAGCCGAAGCGTGCCAAGCGACCCACCGAATCTGGCGGGCTCGGGCGCGCGTTGGTGATCGTCGAGTCGCCCACCAAGGCGCGGACGATTCGCGGCTTCCTGCCCGATGGGTTTACGGTCGCTGCCTCCATGGGTCATGTGCGCGACCTCCCTTCGGATGCCAAGGAGATCCCGGCCAAGTACAAGGGGCAGGAGTGGGCGCGCTTCGGCGTCAACGTGGCCGAAGACTTCGCGCCGTTGTACGTGATTCCGAGCGACAAGCGCGCCACCGTCAAGGAGTTGAAGGACGAACTCAAGAACGCCGATGTGCTCTACCTCGCGACCGACGAAGACCGCGAGGGGGAGAGCATTTCCTGGCACCTGCTCGACGTGTTGCAGCCGAAGATTCCGGTGCGCCGGATGGTGTTTCACGAAATCACCCGTGAAGCGATCCAGGAAGCGATGGCACACACGCGCGACGTGGACCAGAACATGGTTCGGGCGCAGGAAACGCGCCGCATCCTCGATCGCCTCGTGGGCTACACCCTGTCGCCGCTGCTCTGGAAGAAGGTCGCTTTCGGCCTCTCTGCCGGCCGGGTGCAGTCGGTCGCGACGCGGCTGATCGTCGACCGCGAACGCGAGCGGCTGGCATTCCGGACCGGGAGTTACTGGGACCTGTCGGCCACGCTCGAGCACGGCAAGGCAGCGTTCGAAGCCGGCATGGTGGCACTCGACGGCAAGCGCCTCGCCACCGGCAAGGACTTTGACGAGCAGACCGGCAAGCTCGCCCGGGGCGCCGACGTGGTGCTGCTCGACGAGGCCACGGCGCGCGACCTCACGGAAAAGCTTCGCGACGCGACGTGGCAGGTCATCGGGGTGGTCCAGACGCCGCGCACGCTACGGCCCTACGCGCCGTTCACCACGTCGACGATGCAGCAGGAAGCCAACCGCAAGCTGCGGTTCTCGGCCAAGCAGACGATGCAGGTGGCCCAGAAGTTGTACGAACGCGGCTTCATCACCTACATGCGCACCGATTCCGTGGCGCTTTCGGACCAGGCGATTACCGCCGCCCGTACCCTGGTTCAAGGACTCTACGGCCGGGAATACCTGCCCGACGAACCGCGCCGCTTTGCCAACAAGGTGGCCAACGCGCAGGAAGCACACGAGGCGATTCGACCGGCGGGAAGCGTGTTCCGCACCGCCGACCAGACCGGCCTGGAAGACAACGAACTGGCGCTCTACGACCTGATCTGGAAGCGCACCGTCGCCTCGCAGATGAAGGATGCCAGGAAGACGTCGACGGCGGTGGATATCAGCGTCCGCAACGCCACCTTCCGTGCGAACGGATTGCGCACCGACTTCGCCGGATTCCTGCGCGCCTACGTTGAGGGTTCCGACGATCCCGAGGCGGCGATCGAGGATCGCGACACGCTGCTGCCGCCCCTCAAGACGGGCGATGCCCCCGACTGTACCGGGCTCGAACCAGTCGGACACGAGACCAAGCCGCCGGCGCGCTTCACCGAGGCCTCGCTGGTCAAGACGCTCGAAGAGAATGGCGTCGGTCGCCCGTCCACCTATGCCAGCATTATCGGCACCATCGTCGATCGCGGCTACGTGGTGCGGCAAGGCCAGGCACTGGTTCCGACATTCACCGCGTTCGCGGTGACCGACCTGCTCATCAAGCATTTCGGTCACCTCGTCGATGTCGAGTTCACCAAGGGAATGGAAGACCGGCTCGACCAGATCGCCTCGGGTGACGCCGATTCGCTCGCCTACCTGCGCGAGTTCTATCTCGGCGAGGAAGGGCTGCAGCAGGAGACCGCGCGCGGCGAGAAGGAGATCAAGCCATCCGAGGCCCGCACCGTGGCGCTCGATGGACTCGGCGCGACCGTGCGCATTGGCCGCTTCGGGCCGTACGTGGAGCGCGACAACGGCGAGACGCCGCTCCGTGCCTCGCTGCCCAAGGACGCCACACCGGCGGACATCAACGCCGAACGCGTCGATGCGTTGCTCAAGCAGCGCGCCGAAGGCCCTGCGTCGGTCGGTGTGCACCCCGAAACGAACGAGCCGATCTACCTGCTCGACGGGCAGTACGGCCCCTACGTGCAACTCGGCGAGGGCGAAGCGAAGAAGAAGCCCAAGCGCTCCTCGCTGCCGAAGGGCGTCAAGCCGGAAGATGTCACGCTTGACATGGCCATCGGTTTGCTGTCGCTGCCGCGGTTGCTCGGCGAGCATCCCGAAACAAAGCGTCCGGTCAAGGCTGGGCTCGGCCGCTTCGGCCCCTACATCCTGCACGACAAGGGCAAGGGCGAGGCCGAGTTTCGCTCGCTGAAGGCCGGCGACGAAGTCCTGACCGTGACGCACGCACGCGCACTCGAATTGCTCGCTGAGCCAAAGCCGGCCCGCGGTCGGCGCGGCACCGCGACGCCGCTCCGCGAACTCGGGCTCCATCCCGGGGATCAGGCGCCGGTGCAGTTGTTCGAAGGGAAGTACGGGCCGTACGTCAAGCACGGTGAGCTGAATGCGTCGCTGCCCAAGGGCGCCGACGTACCGGCATTCACCCTCGATCAGGCGGTGGCCCTGCTCACGGAGCGCGGGAAGGCGCCCCAAGGGAAGCGCCGCGGCGCCTTCCCGCGCCGCCGCGCCGCGACGACGTGAACGTCACCGTGGTTGGTGGCGGCCTCGCCGGCTGCGAAGCCGCGTGGGCACTGGCCGAGCGGGGTGTCGACGTCACCATCATCGAGATGCGGCCGGTGGTGCCTACCGCGGCGCACCAGACCGACCGCCTCGGCGAACTGGTCTGCAGCAACTCGTTCAAGTCGGTCGCACTGCAGAACGCCCACGGCCTGCTCAAGGCCGAGCTGCGTGATCTCGGCTCGGCGTTGCTACCGCTCGCGGATGTAGCGCGGGTACCTGGTGGTGCCGCTCTGGCGGTCGATCGCGATCTGTTCTCCCGACTCGTGCACGACGCTATCACGGCCCATCCGCGCATCACCGTTGCCCGCGAGGAAGCGGTCGCCATTCCCGACGTGGGCGTGGTGGCGACCGGTCCACTTACGTCCGCCGCGCTGGCCGACGCGATCAAGGCCAGACTCGGCAGCGATGCCCTGGCGTTCTACGACGCCATTGCGCCGATCGTGAGCGCCGAGTCGCTCGATCACGGCGTGTTGTATGCCAAGTCACGCTGGGGCAAGGGAGACGGCGACGACTATCTCAACTCGCCAATGACCCACGACGAGTACGAAGCGTTCATCGACGCGCTGTCGGCCGCCGACCAGTTCCACGGTCACGACTTTGATGGTGCCACCTACTTCGAGGGGTGCCTGCCGGTGGAGGAGATGGCGAAACGGGGCAGGGAAACGCCGCGCTTCGGCCCGATGAAGCCGATCGGGTTGGCTGACCCGCGCAGCGGCCGCGAGCCGTACGCTGCCGTGCAACTGCGCCGGGAGGACAAGGCGGGCCAGATGTGGAACCTGGTCGGCTTCCAGACCCGGCTCCGGATCCCCGAGCAGCAACGGGTCTTCCGGACGATCCCCGGGTTGGCGAACGCCGAGTTCTTCCGGTACGGCAGCGTGCATCGCAACAGCTACGTCAACGCGCCCGCGTCCCTTGGGCCCGCCCTGATGGTGAAGGATGGCGCGCCGGTCTTCTTCGCCGGGCAGCTCACCGGTGTCGAGGGATACAGCGAATCGATCGCGACCGGGCTGCTGGCCGGCATCAATCTCGCCCGCGTGCTGCGTGGTGAGGCGCCTCTCACGCCGCCGCCGACCACCATGCTCGGCGGCCTCTATCGCTATCTCCGCGACGCCGACCCGGCGCACTTCCAGCCGATGAACGCCAACTTCGGTCTCCTCGACCCGCTAGCGGCCAAGGGGAAAAAGGACGATCGGAAGCAGCTACTGGTCGATCGTGCCCGCACCGAGTTCGCGACGTGGCGCGCCACGCTGTGAGTCGCGCGATGGTGCAGGAGTTCCTCACCCACATCGAGAAGGCGCGTGACCAGTCGCCGAACACCGTCAAGGCGTACGGTCGCGATCTCGATGCCTTCTGCGATTTTCTCGATCGCCGGCACGCCAGCGCGAACTGGACGTTCGCCCAGGTCGATCGGCTGGTATTGCGCGGCTTTCTTGGTGAATTGGACCGCCGCGGGCTGGCCAAGCGGTCGGCAGCCCGCGCGCTGTCGGCGCTGCGGTCGTTCTATCGCTGGATGCACGTGCATCACGATATCGATATTCCCGCCATTCGCGCGGCGAAATCGCCGCGGCTGGAGAAACGCCTGCCGGCCTACCTGCTCCAGGAGCAGATCACCCGGCTCTTCGCCAACGCCGAGACGCTCGCCGAGTCTGGCGAATTCGACGCGGTGCGCGACCTGGCCATGCTGGAATTGTTCTACTCATCCGGCCTGCGCCTCTCGGAGCTGCAACAACTCGACGTCCACCAGCTCGACCTGCTGGGCGATCAGGTCAAGGTGCTCGGCAAGGGGCGGAAGGAACGGATCGTCCCGGTGGGTACCCGGGCGAGTCTCGTGCTCCGGAAGTACCTTCTGGTCCGGGAGCCCCTGGGCCGGCTCCCCGGGGCCGACCGCAACGCCGTGTACCTGGGGCGGCGCGGCAAGCGGCTGAGCCGGGTGACGGTGCAACGACGGATGCACCGGCTCTACGAGGCGATCGGTGCCGACGGGATGCATACGCATTCAATGCGGCACTCGTTCGCCACGCACCTGCTCGACGCCGGCGCCGACCTCCGCGCCGTGCAGGAACTACTCGGTCACGCGTCATTGGCGACCACGCAGATTTACACGCACACGTCCGTCGAACGGCTCAAGCAGGTCTATCACGACGCGCACCCGAGGGCGAAGAAATGACGGTCATCCTGAGCGAAGCACGGCCGGAGGCCGTGCGCAGTCGAAGGAGCTCGGTTCCGCGCAACATTGCCGGCCAGGTCGCTCGGAGCCGAGGTCCTTCGACTGCGCAATGGCTGCGCCATTGCTTCGCTCAGGATGACAACGATGAAAGGTGACTCATGACGGAATTCCACGGTACCACCATCATTGCAGTTCGCAAGAACGGACGCGTCGCCCTCGGCGGCGACGGCCAGGTGTCGATCGAAGGCACCATCCTCAAGTCACACGCCAACAAGGTGCGCACGCTCAAGGGCGGTCGCATTCTCGCGGGTTTTGCCGGGTCGGTGGCCGACGCACTCACGCTGTTTGAGCGGTTCGAGGAAAAGTTCGATCGCTATCCTGGCAACCTCACGCGCGCGGCCACGGAACTCGCCAAGGATTGGCGGAGCGATCGTTACCTACGTCGCCTCGAGGCTCTGCTCGTCGTGGCTGACACGGACCATGTCTTCCTGCTCAGCGGTACCGGCGAATTGATCGAGCCCGATGACGGTATCATGGCGGTCGGGTCGGGCGGTACCTACGCCCTCGCGGCGGCGCGTGCGCTCTACCCCGATGAGCGGTTTGACGCGAAGGGAATCGTCGAGCGGAGCCTGCAGATCGCCAGCGAGATCTGCGTGTTCACCAACGCGAACGTGACGGTACTGGAGCTGGGCGGCAAGGCGTGAACTGGGCGAGACGAGGAAAATCGTGACGACGCCCGTACCCGAGACGCCGCCGCCGCTCCCCTGGCTCGAAGAGCTGCCACCACGGCAGATCGTCGCCGAACTCGATCGCTTCATCGTGGGTCAGGCTGCGGCGAAAAAGGCGATCGCCATTGCGATCCGCAATCGTTGGCGGCGGTCGCAGGCGCCTGAAGGAATCCGTGACGAGATCACGCCGAGCAACATCATCCTGATTGGACCCACCGGCGTGGGCAAGACTGAAATCGCGCGGCGTCTGGCGCGGCTTGCGGGTGCGCCCTTCATCAAGGTCGAGGCATCGAAGTTCACCGAGGTCGGTTACGTCGGGCGCGACGTGGAATCCATGGTGCGGGACCTGGTGGATGCCGCGATTTCGCTGGTGCGCTCCGAGCGGGAGGACGAGGTGTGGCCGCAGGCGGAGGAACGCGCGACCGTGCGGCTGCTCGATCTGCTGCTGCCGGAACTGGAGGCGGACGCAGCGGACGCGACACTCCGGGAACGCCGCAAGGCGTCGCGTGAGAAGCTCCGCAAGCAACTGCTCGATGGCAAGCTCGACGATCGCGAAGTCGAGATCGATGTCACGCCGATGAACTATCCCAGTCCCGACAGCATGCAGCCGCCGGGCGGGATGGAAGGTGCCGAGTCGGCGTTCACCGATTGGTTGATGGAGATGCTCCCCAAGAAGAAGAAGCGGCGGAGTGCCAAGGTGCCCGAGGCGCGCCGGATCCTCGAGGAGGAAGAACTCCGCAAGCTGGTCGACATGGATGAAACGGTGAACGAGGCGCTTGACCGCGTCGAGAACCACGGCATCATCTTCATCGACGAGATCGACAAGATCGCCGGCGAGCGGAACACCACCGGACCCGATGTGTCTCGCGAAGGCGTGCAGCGCGACCTGCTTCCGGTGGTGGAAGGGTCCACGGTGCAAACGCGCTATGGCTACGTGCGCACCGACCATATCCTCTTCGTGGCGGCGGGGGCATTCCACGTCTCGAAGCCGTCGGACCTGATCCCCGAACTGCAGGGGCGCTTTCCGATCCGGGTCGAACTGGATCCGCTCACCGAAGCGGACTTCGTACGCATCCTCACCGAGCCGGAGAATGCCCTGACCAAGCAGTACTCGGCGCTGGTGGCCGCCGAGAAATGTGAACTGGAGTTCACGCCGGACGCGATCCTCGAGATCGCGCGCACGGCGTGGATCGCGAACGACCGGATGGAGAACATCGGTGCCCGGCGCCTGCACACCGTGATGTCGACGCTCATCGAGGACATTCTTTTTGATCTGCCGGACGGTTCGGAGCGCAAGATCACCATCGACGGCGACGCCGTGAAGCACCGGCTCGCCAGCGTGGTGCAGAACGACGACTTGAGGAAATACATCCTCTAGCGAACTCGCACGCCGCCCTTCATCACGAATGTCACCCGCTCGGTCGCGGTGATGTCCGCCAGCGGATCGCCGCGCACGGCAACCAGGTCGGCCAACTTTCCCGTCGCAATATCCCCGCGATCCGACCGGCCGAGCAGGTCGGCCGCATTCAGCGTCGCGGTGCGAATGGCGTCGATCGGCGACATCCCCGCGGCCGTGTACTTGCTGAACTCCTTGGCGTTCATCCCGTGCGGCAGGACGGCGGCGTCCGTGCCGAACGCGATCTTGACGCCCGCCGCGACCGCCTTGCGGAACGAGGCATCGGCCAGCGGCATCACCTGATCCATCTTGGCGCGGATCGGCGGCGGCAGGTTGTTGCGGTCGAGCAGGTCGACGAGCGCGCGCGTCGGCACGAGGTACGTGCCGTGCTGCTTCATCAGGGCGATCGCCTCGTCGTCGAGCATCGAGCCGTGCTCGATCGACGCCACGCCGGCGCGTACCGCCGCCTTGATCCCCTCGGCGCCATGCGCGTGCGCCGCGACCTTGAGGCCGTGTCGCGCTGCCTCCTCCACGATCGCCCGCATCTCGGCCTCCGACAGTTGCTGCGCGCCCACGGTCGCGTCGTACGACAACACGCCGGCGGTCGCGCAGATCTTGATCACCTGCGCCCCGTATTTCACCTGCATGCGCACGGCCTGCACGACTTGCTCGATGCCATCGGCGACGCCGTGCAACGGATCCTGCACCGCGATGCCCGGCGCGAATCCGGTCACGTCGCAATGCCCGCCGGTAATGCCGATCGCGTGTCCGGCCGGGATGATCCGCGGCCCCACGATGTCGCCGCGATCGATCGCGTGCATGAGCGCGATGTCGGTGAAGTTGTGGGCCCCGACATTGCGCACCGTTGTGAAGCCGGCCTCGATCGTTTTCTTCGCGTACTTGACGCCGTTGAGCGCTTCGTCCGCTTCGGTGAGTCGAACCGGCTCCAGGTCGAATCCGGGTCCGATCTGCTCGGTGATGTGGGTGTGCATGTCGATGAACCCCGGCATCAGCGTCACGTCGCCGAGTTCGACGGTGGCAGCACCGGCAGGCGCCGTACCACCGACCTGAATTATCGTGTCGTGCCGCACGACCACCAGGGCATTCTGGACCATCCGGCCGGTCCGAACGTCGAGCATGCGGGCGGCGTGGATGGCGGTGACAGCCGACGGGCTCTGGGCTTCGCCGCGGCTGATGCCAGCGGCGACGACGAACAATGCTGCCAGTGTGCGACGCACGAGGGTCTCGATGTGGTTGGAGTCGAGCGAAGCTAGCGTGACATTGGTGACCCCGGAAGCGGAGTGTGAGGTCTCTCGTCTCCCGTCTCTCCCTTCTCCTTTCTCCTCTCGCCTCTTAGACTCCACCTGCCATTCTGGCCGACCCCAACCGGGTGGAGCATGGGCAAGCGCGACTTTCTCTCCGCTAATGACCTGACCCGCACCGAGTGCCAGGCACTCCTCGACACCGCGATCCGGATGAAATCGGGCGACTATTCCGACCGTCCGCTCGCCGGCCAGACACTCGCCCTGATCTTTGCCAAGAGCAGCACCCGCACTCGCGTGTCGTTCGAGGTTGGCGCCCGCCAGCTCGGCGCCAGCGCGCTTTTCTTGTCGACCAACGACATCCAGCTCGGTCGTGGCGAGCCAATCCGCGACACCGCGCGCGTCCTCTCGCGCTACGTCGATGGCATCATGATCCGCACCTTCGCGCAGCAGGACGTCGAGGAACTGGCGCAGTACGCCGATATCCCGATCATCAACGGCCTCACCGACCTGCTGCATCCATGCCAGTTGCTGGCGGACCTGCTCACGGTGCAGGAAGCGTTCGGCACACTCGACGGCCGCGTCGTCGCCTGGATCGGTGACGGCAACAACATGGCGAATTCGTGGATCGAAGCTGCCGGTCTTTTCGGCTTCGAACTCCGTCTCGCCTGCCCCGAAGGATACCAACCCAATCGCGCGATCTACGAAGCCAACGCCCGGCGCACCAGGCTGCTGATCACCAAAGATCCCGGGGAGGCGGTGGCCGGCGCGCATGTCGTGAACACGGACGTCTGGGCGTCGATGGGGCAGGAATCAGAAGCAGAAGCACGCCGCCAGGCATTCGCGGGCTACTGCATCGACGATGCGCTGCTCGCGGGCGCAGCCTCCGACGCGATCGTCCTCCATTGCTTGCCGGCACACCGCGGTGAGGAGATCACCGAGGCGGTGCTCGAAGGCCCGCGGTCACGCGTCTGGGACGAGGCCGAGAATCGCCTGCACGCGCAGAAGGCGCTGATGGCGATGTTGATGGGAAACCGATGACCGGCGCTCAGAGTCCCTCGTTTCTCGTCTCTCGCCTCTCGGTCGAGGTGTCCGACGGCTACCGGGCCCTGGTGAGCGGTGCGGCAAGTTATCCGGCCGAGGGTCTCGGCCAGTTCGAGGTGTCCGGCCCCGATGCCCACGCGTACGTCAACCGTGTCGCCACGGCCGATCTCTCGGTGCTTGAACCGGGCCACTTCGTGCACTCGCTGCTCCTGCGCGACGACGCCTCGATTCTCGATCGCGTGACCATCGACCGTTTTCCCGAACGCGTCATGTTGGTGGTAGACGCGGCACAGCGGCAAGCGGCGTGGGACCATATCGTCGCCCGCAAGCGTGGCAACGTCCGCCTCCGCGATATCTCGGACGACATGGCCGTCACCGCCGTTCGCGGTCCCGCTACACTCACCCGGCTGGCGCCGTTGCTCTCGCCGGTGCCTGGCGCGCCGGGCGACATAGTGAACGCGCGGCTTGCCGGGATCGACGTGTTTGCCGCGCGTGCCACGCTCGAGGGGCCCGAAGGTGTGGACCTGTACTGTCGTGCTCGCGATCGCGGGTCGCTGCGGAACACGCTTCTCAAGGCGGGCGTGCAGGCAGCGAGTGAAAGTGACTGGCGGATCCACTGCCTCGAATGGGGGATCGCCACGATCGGCGCCGAGATCGATGCCGGCGACACGCCGGTGGAGGCGGATCTCGAACGGCTGGTCGCCGAAGGGAAGGGGGCACCGTTTCCGGGAGAAACCGCGCTTGCCGCGCGCCGTCGGACCGGTGCATTGAAGCGGCTGGTCGGCTTTCACGTCACCGGCGACGACGTCCCGCCGCTGGCCTCGCGCGTCAGCGTCGCCGGCGTGATGGTCGATCGTGTCCGCACCATCGCGCTGTCGCCCCGCGTCGGCATCATCGGGATGACCGCGATTCCGACCAGCGCCGACGCGCCCGGCACCACGCTGACGCTGCTCTCGGGCGATCAGAGCTGGCAGGCCAAAGTGGTGCATCGCCCGTTCGTCACCCGGACGCTCACGTGAGCGTGCGGGTCGCCGTGCTCACCATCTCGGACGCCGGTGCGCGCGGTGAGCGCGAGGACCGTTCCGGTTTCGCGATCGCGAGCTGGGCGCGTGAGCAGGGCTACGAGGTGGTGGCCCATCGCGTGGTTCCCGATGAAACCGATCAGATCGCAACCCAGCTGATCCGGCTCGCCGCCGACGGCGACGTCACGATCATCCTGACCACTGGCGGCACCGGTCTCGGACCTCGCGACGTGACCCCGGAAGCAACGCGCGCGGTGATCGAGCGCGAAGCGCCAGGACTCGCCGAAGCCTTGCGGAGCGCTGGTTTGCGCCAGACGCCGCGGGCCGCGCTGACGCGTGGCGTGGCGGGTACCCGGGGCAACACGTTGATCGTGAACCTGCCCGGCTCCCCGAGTGGCGTCCACGACGGACTCGCACTCCTTGCCCCGCTGGTCGAGCACATCGCGGCGCTGCTTCGCGGCGAAACGGAGCACTGACGATGCCCGCGCAAGTCGTCATCACGCTCGCCGATCTCGAAACGGCCGTGCCGCTCGACCGCGCCCTCGGCGGGCTCGGCATCACGTCGGTCGTGGCGGTCTCCACCGATGAGGGGCGCGCCGCAATTCGCCATCACCATCCCGCCCTGCTGGTGCTCACCGGCGCGGTGCACGAGCAAGTCACCGCCGCGCTGGCCGCCTACGGGCGCGACCACGAGGTCGCCGTGCTCGCGTTGCTCGAACCGACCGACTCCGAGCGCACCGGGCGCGCGACGCGCCTTACCGCGACCGAGGTGCTGGTCAAGCCGGTTGCCATGGATGACCTGGTGGCCACCGTACGCCGGATGGTGGAGCGACGCGAACTGCAGCGCCGCACCGGCATCTTTGGCGAGAGTGCCGCGATCCAGGAAGTGCTGGTCAAGATCGAACAGATCGCGCCGGTGTCGAGCACGGTCCTCATCCAGGGCGAATCCGGCACCGGCAAGGAACTGGTGGCGAAGGCGATTCACGATCTCTCGCCGCGTCGCGGCAAGCCGTTCATCGCGGTCAACTGCGCGGCGCTGCCAGAGACGCTGCTCGAAAGCGAACTCTTCGGCCACGAAAAGGGCGCCTTCACCGGCGCGGCCGAGCGCCGGCTCGGCCGCTTCGAACTTGCCGACACCGGCACCATCTTCCTCGACGAAATCGGCGAGATCCCCGCCACGGTGCAGGTCAAGCTGCTGCGGGTGCTCGAGGCGCGGTCGTTCTTCCGCGTCGGTGGCGTGCAGCCGATCAAGGTGGACGTGCGCGTCGTCGCCGCGACCAATCGCGCGCTCAAGGATCGCGTGGCGCGCGGTGAATTCCGCGATGATCTGTTCTACCGGCTCAACGTGCTGTCGATCTATCTGCCGCCGCTGCGCGAGCGGCGCGAGGACGTGCCGCTGCTGATCAAGCGCTTCGTGCGCGAATTCACCGCGCAACACGAGCGCAACTTCCCGGGCATCGCCACCGATGCGATGGAGCGCCTGGTGCAGGCGCCCTGGCCCGGCAACGTGCGCCAGCTGCGCAACCTGATCGAATCGATGGTCGTGCTCGCACCGCGCGACGAGATCCGCGCCAGCGACATCCCGGCCGATGTGATGGACGGGGCCGGCACCTTGTTGCCTGTGCGCATCAGTACGCCGGCCATGGCCGAGCGCCCGCTCGGCGGCGCCGAGTTCGAGTTCATCCTGCGATCGTTGATGGAGCTGCGGTCGCAACTGGAGGACCTGCGCCGGCGGATCGACGCGCAGCACCACGAAGTGCAGGTCATCGAGGTCACCGATCCGGACGCGCCGCCGCCGTGGCGGGTGGCCCCGGTGGCGCCGGTGGGCCCCGAAGCGGCAGAGCCGGAGCCGGTGGCGGAGCCGGTCGTCCTCTACCGCGTTGGCATGACAATGGCAGCGATTGAGCGGGCGGCGATCGAAACCGTGCTCAACGAGCATGGTGGCAACCGCCGCAAGGCGGCCCAGGTTCTCGGCATCGGCGAACGCACCCTGTACCGCAAACTCAAGCAGTACGAAATCGCCTAAGTCGTGCAATGGCACATCGTTGGACCAAGTGATCTCTTGACACTTCTCAACTGATCCGCCAAGTTCCGATTGCGCGTCGCGGCGCCCACCCTCTCGCCACCGGGTTTCATTGCACCTCCACGTCGACGCTTCACGATGTGTTGCTTGCCTGGCCTGCGTCCGGGTCTGCCCGACCGATGCCATCGCGCTGCCGCCTGAGGCGCGCGTGGTGGAGATCGTCGAGGAGAACTGCATCCGCTGTGGCGAATGCCTGCCGGCCTGCCCGCACGACGCCATTTCGGCCACCGGCGCGGTGGACCTCGCCTTGGCGATCGCCGAGGGGGGGAATGGCGCGCTGATCCTGGCGCCCGAGGCGGTGGCGCACTTCCATCCGGCCACGCCGGAACAGCTGGTCAACGCCTGTTATGAGGCCGGTTTCCGGCTGGTTTCCCGCGGCATCATTGGCGACGAGCTGGTGGCGCAGGAGTACCTCCGGCTCTGGGAAGACCCCGACTGGGGCACGCTGGTTCGCTCGACCGATCCGATTGTGGTCGCCGCCATTACCGCCCACTATCCCGAGCTGATCCCGTATCTCGCCCCGGTGACCACGCCGAGCGTGGCGGAGGCTCGATTCCTGCGGGGCTTGCATGGAGAATCGCTCCCGGTGGTCTATGCCGGAGTCAGTGCGGCCGGAAGTGTCAAGGAACTTGACGCCATGCTGACCTTCAGGGACCTGGAGCAGCTCTTTGCATTGCGGGAAGTGCGGCCTGAAACGTTGCCGCGGACCTTCTCCCGGCTGCCGCTCGAAACCCGGCGTCACATGTCGGTGGCGGGTGGGTTGCCGCTGGAGATGATCGTGAGTGGCTCGTCGCGTGGGCGACGTCTCCTTACGGTCCGCGGGCTCGAGACCCTTCCTGCGTTGGCGCGTGCCTCAGGGCACGACCATATCGACTTGGGTTTTGTGGATCTGCTGTCGCACCCTGGTGCGCTGGGACATCCTGCCGCCGGACCGAAGCAGGACCTGTATCGCCGCCGTATGCTGGTGCAGCAGTACGAGCCGTCGCGGAGCCGCACACCGGTGGTGACTGATGACGCGGGGCCGATTGCGGTGAGTGCCGTCTTTCCCTTCGGGCAACACCGCACTCAGGCCGACCCGGTGGCGGTGCGCGCGATCCTCGAAGCGATCGGCACCGGACCGAACGGGAGGCCGTGGGATTGCCGGGCGTGTGGCTACCCGTCGTGTCACCGGTTTGCGCAAGCGGCGGCATTGGGGCGGGCATCGCTCAAGCAGTGCGTACCGTGGTTGAGCAAGCGCGCGGACGATGCGTCGCGCGATGCCAGCACCGATGCACTGACGGGGTTGGCGAGTTATCGCTCGCTGCAGCAGCGGTTGACGCACGAGATGGAGCGAAGCAAGCGCAGCGGCGATTCGTTCGCGGTGCTCTTTCTCGATCTCGACCGGCTCAAGGAGTTGAACGACCGCTACGGGCACGAGCGCGGCAACACGGTATTGCGGTTGGTGGCGGACGAGATCCGCCACACGATTCGCGCCACCGACATGGCGGCGCGCTACGGTGGCGACGAATTCGTGGCACTGCTGACCCGGACCGATCGCGCTGGTGCCTTGCGCGTGGCCGATGCGGTGCGTGAGGGTGTGGAAGGGGCTGGGCGCAAGCTCGGATTTCTGGCGGGACAGATTACCGTGAGCATTGGCGTCGCCGAGTTCGATCCAGCGTTGCCGGGCGAAGGGCCCTTGCTGGAGCAGGCAGATCGGGCGTTGTATCTGGCGAAGGCCGCCGGCCGCAACAACATCGCGTAGCACTGTCGACGTTCACTGGAAGAGGGACATGTGACCGCATCACCGCATTTCTTTGATCCCTCCGCCTCTCGGCCAGGTGGCGCGCCAGTGGATCCCGCGGCCGATCCCTGGGGCGTCCGGCGTGCCGAGAACCTGCTCACGTCGCTCGAGGGGATCCTCTCGGCGCGCGTCGTGACGACGCCGCTGGGTGAAGTCAGCGAGATCCACATCCTGGCCCAGGGTGGCCAGAACGCCAAGCAGGTGGTGCGCAACGTCGAGTCGGCGTTGCTGGCGCACTTGGGGCTCAAGGTGGATCACCGGAAGATCTCCGTCGCCGCCTCGGCCGACGTGAAGCCGCTGCAGGCGCTGGAGATGGGTGCGGTGCGCGATCGGGCGGCGCAGCGGGTGGTGCTCTTCGAAGACCTGTCGATGGCGACGGTACCGAAGTCGCGCCGGGTGACGGCCACGGTCACGTTGGCGGTCGATGGCCGCAGCGAGACGGTAACCGATGAGGGTCCCGACACGCAGCGGAACCGGATGGAAACGGCGGCGCGGGCGGCGGTGACGGCGATGGCGCAGTTGTTCGGCGTCCAGGCGCTGGCGCTTGAGGGAGTGCAGCACGCCGAGATGTTCGGGCGCAGTGTCGCGGTGGTGGGCGTACTGGCGGCGAGTGCCCGTGATTCCCGGTTATTGATGGGAACGGCCGAGGTACGGGAGAGTGTCGAGCATGCGGCGGTGTACGCGGTGCTTGATGCGACCAATCGGTGGGCCGTGGCGCACAAGCCGCGGTGACCTGAATTAGCGAAATCGATCAGGCCCACGCAGGGTGGGCGTGAACTTTCAGCGCGAAAGGAAAATCGGGGGGAAGTCCCAGAGATCCGGCTTTGAGCGGAGTAGAGCGGCTAACAGAGCGAAGCGTCCGGTGAACCATAGCGGGGTTCGCCACCGTCGAAGGACTTAGGCAGTAGGACGGGAGGTGACGCATATGCTAGAATGGCTGGCCGCAGCCCTTGATTTCATCGGGGGCTTGTTCAACGCGGAAAGTGTGAGCTGGGGCTAAAGCGTGATCGTGGGATTTCCCTCCA
Source organism: Gemmatimonadota bacterium (assembly GCA_025357945.1). Taxonomy (GTDB): domain Bacteria; phylum Gemmatimonadota; class Gemmatimonadetes; order Gemmatimonadales; family GWC2-71-9; genus Palsa-1233. The sequence goes on along the minus strand of JANYLJ010000031.1, from coordinate 2,424 downwards.
CCTTTTTATGCCGTTCAACCGGGCAGTGCGGATCTATGTCACCGGCGTCGTATTGGCGGCGATGCTGTTGCTCGTCGCGACTTACGGTGTCGCACGCCCGGCAACGGACTGGTGGGCACTTGTTTCTTTCTTGGCAGTCGGTGGCGTTCTAGAGGCTTCACGTACCCACAACAAGGCCGGCGGGCTAAAGGGATCGCTAGGCTTCATCTTGAACCTCGCGGTCGGACTTATCCTGGGAGGCTTCTGGGGAGCCGTTGTAGCCGGTGCAGCAAAGGCCATCGCGGAGATTTACGACCGCAATCCGCCGCTCAAACTTGCCTTCAATGTCTCCGAGCGGGTGGTGTCAGTCGGCTTGACGTTCACAGCGTTTCATTTGCTTGGTGGAACTAATCCGCCGACATTCTTACTTCCGCATGACGCGGCAGCGCCAGTCGCGTTTAACCAAGCCCTCTACCAGATCACGGTTTTCCTCGTCTCTGCGACGGTGTATTTCGCCGTCAATTCGTTTGCCGTGAATTCGGCGGTCGCGCTTGCGAGCGAGCGACCCGTATTTTCAACTTGGCGGGCTAACACAGCTTGGGTGTTCGGTTATGATATCGCCGCAAGCATGCTCGCTCTTGTCGTTGCCGCAGTCTTCGTTCGCACCAACCAAGGCAACGGTTTGCAGCGCCTTTTGTTTTTAGGTGTCATTTTGCCGTTGCTCTTCGCCCGGCACATCTACGGTCAATTGAATCGCCTAAGGGATTTGTTCGGAGAACTAGACGCGGCGTATGAGCAGCTGGAATTGAACGTCCGCGAACAGCTCGCAATGATGGTCAAGGCCATCGAAGCTCGTGATCCGTACACTTCGGGTCACTCCCGGCGAGTGTGCGGCCTGTCGCGCGCAATCGCGACGGACCTGGGATTGACGCCAGAGCAAGTGGAGGAAATCGAGAACGCCGCGCTACTGCACGACGTCGGTAAGATTCACGCCGAATTTGCACCGCTGTTGATGAAGGAAGGGAAGCTCACGGAAGGCGAGTGGGTGATCATGAAGACCCACTCCGCCAAGAGCGCCGAACTGGTCAGCCTGTTCTCACGCTTCCAGGGTTATGTCGTATCGTGTGTCCGACATCATCATGAGTGGTGGGACGGTCGCGGCTATCCTGATGGCGTCGCAGGTGAAGCGATTCCGCTGGGCGCCCGGATCATCACCATCGCTGATACGATAGACGCGATGACGACGGACCGACCGTATCGTAACGCCCTACCACTCGAAGTCGTGTTGGCGGAATTGAACAAGGGGAAAGCAACACAGTTCGACGAAACACTGGTCGACCTGACGATCAATTCTGTCACGGTGCGACGCCTCATATCCGATCCGACGCTGATCCCGGAATACTTGCCATCGCCGAAAATCCGCGATCGGGCGACCCAAGCGCGCCTCAAGGCCAATCCGATGTTGCCGAATTTTCCGGGATTCCGGCGTGCCGCGAACGAGCCCAGTTAGCGGCGCCTAGCGCAGACGGTGGTTAGACTCCCGTCGCTGTTCCGTCTACGTCGGCGTATGTCCCTAGCCGTCGCATCACAGTAGCTACCGCTGGCGGAAGTTCAGCCAGTTTCCGCCGTACCTCTCGCCATTCGTTGACCGAACTGTTCCCTAGCTTCGACAACAGAGTCGCAATCGCGGCGAGTACTTCCGCTTCGTCCTTCCGATCCAGGTGAGCGGTGGTAGGAAACATGTGACGCAGCCGATCGCACGCGTCGACTACCTTCGCGTCGCGGATTGCGAGTAGTGCCACCCATCGCGCGAACTGACCTGCGTAGGCCACATGTTGCAGTTGCCGTAGCGAGCCGGTCGTCGCTTTCCTCGCTAGAGAGCACGCCCTTCGTTGGTTCCCGCTCATTGCGACGACATCGGCTTCACACAATAACCCGGCTTGAATCGCCCATTCCGGCACGTCCCGGGCCCGCCAGCGCGACAGCGATTGTACGGATGATTGGGCCTCGGTGTAGCGTGCCTCGGCAACAAGGCCAAGTCCCAACTCATACGTCGCGCCGATGGATGCCGCGCACCAATCCGTTCGAGAGAAAGCCTTAAGTGCTTCCCGCGCCCAATCGATCTGTGCGTTCGAGCGGCCAAGGCGTCCTTCGACGACCGCCAGTTGACTAGCGCATTCGCCTTTCAGCGTGCGGTTGTCCAACCGATTGGCGAGCTTCGCCGCTTTCTCGAGCGGTGGCAGGGCATCCTCGTACTGCCCGGACATCGAGAGCAAGTTGCCTTGTCCGATCAAGAGCCGCACGGCGATCGAACTCGCGATCGCCGAGTCACCGGCCATTTGCACACCGGCACGAACAATCTCCAATGCGTCAGTCGTGTTGTGGCGAAGCGCCAATAGCCAGGCTCGGGTCAACATGATGTGAAGTTGCTGGAATGGATCCATT
>JANYLJ010000045.1 GCA_025357945.1 Gemmatimonadota bacterium | reverse complement strand
GATCGTGAAGCTGGGCTTGTCGGCGCGGGCGTATCATCGAGTGCTGAAGCTGGCGCGGACGCTGGCGGATCTGGAAGCAGCGGGGGAGGTGGGGCCGGGACATGTGGCGGAGGCGATTCAGTATCGGGTGCTCGATCGGGGGACGCAGTGACAGACGAGCACACTGGGCTTGGCTGGAGAATTGCGCGCAGCATCAATACGGTCCGCGGCGCCCGGGTGTTGCTCGATGCGGATCTGGCCACGCTGTACGGCGTTACAACGGGCCGACTGAACGAACAGGTGAAGCGCAACCTGGTCCGCTTTCCATCGGATTTCGCGTTCGTGCTCACGCTCGACGAGGCAGAAATCTTGAAATCGCAATTTGCGATATCAAGTTCGGCCCACGGTGGGCGTCGAAAACTCCCATGGGCCTTCACCGAACAGGGCGTGGCCATGCTCTCCTCGGTTCTGCATAGTGCCCGGGCCGTCCAGGTGAACATTGAGATCATGCGGGCATTCGTCCGACTGCGGCAGTTGCTGTCGACCCACGCCGATCTGGCCCGGAAGCTCGAGGAGCTGGAGCAGAAATATGACGGGCAGTTCCGAGTTGTGTTTGACGCGATTCGGCAGTTGATGGCGCCGCCAGCGGACCCGGCGCCGAAGCGTATCGGGTTCGGGACTGGGTGAGACCAGCTTCGATTGCGCGGAGGCCTTGCCGGGCCGCGTCGACAATCCATAACTGAGGTTGACCCGCCTTCGCGGAGCAGGAGGGTAGCCTCCCCTGTTATCGGGACGAACTACTCGAACAGCCCCTCGATGGAGAGATAGCGCTCGCCGGTATCGTAGCTGAACGTCAGTACCCGGCTGCCAGCGGGAATCTTCGGGAGGTGTTGCGCCGTGGCCGCCAGCGACGCTCCAGACGAAATGCCGATAAACAGCCCCTCTTCACGCGCCGCCCGCTGCGTGAACGTGAACGCGTCTTCTTCGGTCACGGCAATCGTGCCGTCGAGCGTGGCGGTGTGCAGGTTGGCCGGAATGAAGCCGGTGCCGATCCCCTGAATCTTGTGCGGCGAGTGGGTACCGCCGGCAATGACGGCGGACTTCGCCGATTCCACCGCGAACGTCTTCAGCTTCGGCCAGTGCCGCTTGAGTACTTCGCTGCAGCCAGTGAGGTGGCCGCCGGTGCCCACACCGCTGATCAGGACGTCGATCCCCTCGGGAAAATCACGCAGGATTTCCTCGGCCGTGGTGCGCGCGTGTACTTCGATGTTCGCCGGATTCTCGAACTGTTGCGGCATCCACGCACCCGGCGTCGCGGCGACGATCTCCGCGGCCTTGGCGATCGACGCCTTGATCCCCTCGGCGCGCGGCGTCAGCACCAGCGTGGCACCGTACGCCGTCATCCCGCGGCGGCGTTCGATCGACATCGAGTCGGGCATCACCAGAATGCATGGGTATCCCTTGACCGCTGCAACCAGCGCGAGGCCGATGCCGGTGTTGCCGGAAGTCGGCTCGACGATGGTCGAACCCGGTTTCAGGATGCCCCGGCGTTCGGCATCTTCGACCATGGCGAGCGCGATGCGGTCCTTGATGCTCGCGCCGGGATTGGCGCGCTCGAGCTTTACCCAGACTTCGGACGAGGGCGCGATGGCGGCGAAAAGGCGGCTGAGCCGGATATGCGGTGTGTTGCCAATGGTGCCGAGAATGTTCGCGAAGCGCATAGTCCCCTTCTCCCCGGAGGTGGTGTCAATGATGTGAATAGTACTGCCCGCGGGCCACGTTGCGGGTACGGTGGGGTTTTTCGGCATCGTCCGGCCCGTCTTCCGCGACGAGAAGAAGCTTGCTATCGCCGAGTTCTGCCAGACGTTGCCGACGCAACGTCGTCCGCGTCCTGTACGCGGAGCGTCAGAACCGCGGCGACCACGAGGGACGCGCCGCCGACCAGCAGTGCGTCAATCGCCGCGCCGCCGAAGAAACGTCCGACCAGGAATCCCAGGACCGCCGCCGCCACGATCTGCGGGATCACGATGAAGAAGTTGAAGACGCCCATATAGTACCCCATTTTCGACGGCGGCAACGACCCGGTCAGGATGGCGTAGGGCATCGAAAGGATGCTTGCCCAGGCGATCCCCACGCCCACCATCGAGCCGAGCAGGTACCGGGGATTGGAGATGACGAAGATGGAGAGGAGCCCTAACGCGCCGCATAGCAGACAGAGGGCGTGGGCAACCTTCCGGCTGGTCTTCCTCGCCAGCACCGGAATGGCGAACGCCACGAGCGCGGCAACGCCGTTGTAGGCGCCGAAACTGACCCCAACCCAGTTGGCCCCCTCATTGTAGAGCGCCGAGGTCGTGTCGGTGGTGTGGTACACGTGGCTGGTCACCGCCGCAGTGGTGTAGATCCACATCGCGAACAGGGCGAACCACGAGAAGAACTGCACCCAGGCGAGCTGCTTCATCGTGCGGGGCATGTCCTGCAGATCGGTTACGATGGTGACGAAACCGTTGTCATAGCGGCCGCTCCGCTGCATGACCCCGCTGGCGATGAGCAGCGCCCCCCCGACCGCGACCACCGCCGAAAGGATCATGACTTGATAGATGGCATGGCTGGCCAGCCATAGGCTGAGTGCCGCCCCAGCGGCTAACAGGATTCCGCCGAGACGGATCTGCCGACCGCCGTTGGCCGCATACTCTTCCGCCGACCGGGTCGCCTTCGCGAACTCCTCCCGGGCCTGGTTCTCCAGGAACGACGCCATCTGTTCCGGCGAGTATTCTTTCGATCGGACGACCGTCCACAGCACGGCGAGCAGGAAGACCGCCGCGCCGATGTAGAACGACAGGCGCACCGAGTCGGGGATCACGTGCGAGGGGGCCGAGTTGGCGACCCCAAACTGCGTGGTGAGGAGCCAGGGGAGGATCGAGGCCACGACCGCGCCGGTGCCGATCAGGAAGCTCTGCATCGCGAAGCCGGTGGTGCGCTGTTGCGAGGTGAGGTTGTCACCCACGAAGGCGCGGAATGGCTCCATGGAAATGTTGATGGAGGCGTCCATGATCCAGAGGACGCCGGCCGCCACCCACAGGGCCGGCGAGTTCGGCATGGCGAGCAGGGCCAGCGAGGCGAGAATGGCGCCGCCCAGGAAGTAGGGACGCCGCCGCCCCAACCGGTTCCAGGTGCGATCGCTGAAGTAGCCCACGATCGGCTGGACTATCAGCCCGGTCACTGGAGCGGCGATCCACAGGATCGGGATGTTTTCCACCTTCGCACCGAGCGTCTCGAAGATGCGGCTCACGTTCGCGTTCTGGAGCGCGAACCCGATCTGGATCCCGAGAAATCCGAAACTCATGTTCCAGATCTCCCAGAACGCCAGGCGTGGCTTGGGGCGGAGAGCCTCCGTGGCCGTCTGCAGGGGACCGTGGGCCATGTCGCGTGGCACGGGAGATCCGGAAGGATTGGATTCCATGGGTGGCGAGTCTCAGGTTGGGGGATTCACGGGGGTCGCCGGTGCTGCGGTCCGGGCGTCTTGGAGGCAAGCCAGGAACGCGTCGACGAGGGGGTCGGTCATGATGTCGTCCAGCAGACGGCTCATCGGGCGCTGCCAGTTCGGGCGCACCGACGACGATGTTCCCGGGAGATTTACTGCCCGATCCTCGAGCCAGAGATCCTCGAGCCAGGCGATCACCAGCGGGCTCGCCGACCGGCCGAGCCATCCCAACAGCTCGGCCAGGAATGCGCGGGGTTCGACTCCGCTGCGATCCAATCGCTTGGCGAGGCGTCGCGTGGCCAGCGATCGCTTCTTCATGACGGCCGGGGCCGCATGAATCGCCAGAAGTCCGTATCGGACCTGCTCGGTGATGTCGCTGCCGGCGAGCCACCCCGCGAAAGTGGGCGTGTCGTGCGTCCCCACGAGTGCCACGTCGGCGCCGGTCGGAGCGGGAACGGCGGCGACCTTCGCGGCCTCGAACTGCGCGAGGTACATCCCCCATATTCGGTGGCGCGCAAGCGCCTCGTCGATCTTGGGAGGGACCGTTCCGAGATTCTCGCCAACTACTTCGCACCGGTTGCGGTCCGACTCCAGGGCCAGGACCGCGAAGAGCTCCTCGGCGGGATACGAAACGTAAGTCCCTTCACGCACTCCGAACCCGCAGGGGATCCAGTACAATCGCGTCCACGCCATAATGTGATCCACGCGGAGCACTCCGGCGAGTCCGGCCTGAAGCGCGATGCACGCCGCCAAGTATCGGTGACCCTCGCGGCGGGACGCCTCGGGAAGCACCGGGGCAAAGCCCCAATCCTGCCCGCCCGGGAAGCCCGCATCCGGTGGAGCGCCCACCGACATCCGTTCGCCGAACAGCGACTGGCGAGACCACGGATCATAGCCGTCGGGGTGGACACCCACCGCCAAGTCCAGCCCCAACCGGAACCCGTCGTGTTCCAGGCGCTGTCGGACGTCGTGGAGCTGCCGGCGCACCAGCGTCTGGGCCACGAGGTGGAAGCGCTCCACGTCGGAATCGATCTGGTCGGGTTCCGGCGTGCCGGCCCGGGCGTTCGTCGGCCAGTCACGCCAGTTCCTCCCGAGCCGGGCCTGCGCGCCACGGAAACGCGCATAGCCGATCAGCTCTTCGTCCAGAAGCGACTGGGGCGGAGGCTGGAGCCCCGCGAGTGCTGCTCGAACCTCGGCGTCGGCCCGGGTCACGTCGAGGGTCCGGGGCCGGGCCGACGGGCGATGGGCATCTCCCAGATCAAGGATGATCTCGGACCAGAAGAGGCGGCTCACCGGGGAATACGGGCTGGGTTCCGGCGGCTCCGAGTTGAAGGTGGGAAGGAGCGGGAGAAGCGTGACCACGTCGCCACCCCGCCGGCGGACCCAGTCGCACAGCGATTCAAGGTCCTGCAGGTCGCCCACGGACCGGCTGCGCGCCGAGCGGAGGGCGGCGAGTTGTGCGCCGACCCCCCAGCTCCGATGCGACCCCGGCCGACGCCACGCCGTTGCGGGTGCGGCGATGACCGTACACGCCTCCTGTCTGCCGCCGGCCTCGACCGTCAGGCGGTGGTAGCCCAGGGGAAGCGCCCGCGTCGCTCGAAGCTTCGCGCCGGAACGCTCGAGCGGAATGACGTCGCCGTCGGCGAGACGCACCTCCGCATGCACGGGCCCGGCCCTGGAAATCGCGAGCTGCGGCAGGTTTCCATCCCAAGCAACGAGGACGGGCGGCACGAGTCCGGTTCTACTGGCCGCGCGGTGCGCGTGCAATACGTCAACGGCATCACCGGCGCTGGCGATGGGAGCGCCCACAGCAATGCAGATGCGAATGAGCGTTTCAGGAGCCACGGTAACCTGCTTGCCAAGGCCGTCCGTGTAGTGCGTGTGGACACCCATCGCCCGGGCGAGGGATCGGAGGGCCTTCAGCTCATCCATGTGCGTTGCGAAGAGTACGACGCCGGTGGCCCTTCGGCCAGCGCGATCGGGGCGCGATCGGGGCGCGGCCGCCCTGACCGATTAGCGCGTCCCGAATACGGATGCCGCTGGGAGGACGTTACCGCCAGCATCGAAGAGCGCGAGCGAGCCGCCGCCCCAGATGAAAATGCCCGGGACCTGGATCGCCTCCGGATACCACCAGATCACCCCGGCGCCATGCCCGGCCGGGACGGCCGCGACGGCGTCGATGACGTCACGCAGGTACTTCGCCTGTCCCTGCGCCGAAACCGGCCAGGTCATGGCGGCGCGGTTGGTCGCCATCGCTTCCCAGCCGCCCGCACGCCAGGGATACGACGTCTCGACCACCATCACGTCCCGGCCGTAGCGCTGGGCCGTGGCCCGGAGATTCGCGGTGAGCTCGGTGAGGGTGCCGTGCCACCAGGGATAGTAGCTCAACCCGATGAGATCGTACGGCACGCCGTATTCGCCCATGTGGTCGAAGAACCATTGCGTGCCGCCGGTGCTCCCGCCCTGTGAGTATCGATCTCGTTCCCGACCTGAACTATGTCCGGCGTCGCATTCGCCTGTGCGAGCTGTGAGATCACGCTGGCTGACCAGGTCTCGATCCGCTGCTCGAGAGCATCGAAATCGAGACGCGTCCACGCCTCCGGCGTGGACTGGTGGCCGGGATCAGCCCAGGTGTCCGAGTAGTGCAGGTCGAGCAGCAGCCGCGCGCCGGCGAGCTTGATCCTGCGAGCCATGCGTACCGTGTACGCGAGGTCGTTGACTTGCACGTTCGCTTTGTTGGGGTTCACGAAAAGCCGCAGCCGGAAGATGTTGCTGCTTTTCGCTCGCAGAATCGCGACCGCATCGCCCGGTTGGCCGCCAGCGTGGAAAACGCCGCCGGCCTGCTCGATGCGCTCCAGCGCCGAGATGTCGGCGCCAACGAGCATCGGGATCGTCGTCTGGCCGCCCGGCGACGGGTCGTTCGAGGCGCAACCGGGGGACGCAGCGAGCACGACGAGTACAAACGCTGGCCGGGCAAGGTGGCGCGCGCGGTGCCGGGTCGGCATCATTGGTGACGGTACCGAGCGCGCCCGTGCCGGGCCGAGGCGTCGAAGGAAAGGAGCGGAGAATGAATCGAAGCTGGCGGTTCCTCATCGTCGGGCTGCTCGTCGCAGGGTCGGCCTGCGCGCGCAGCCACGGCGTAGCCCCGGACGCCGGTGGACCAGAGGCGCCCGAGCCCCCGGTCCGCGTCCACGTCATCAATAACTACAAGGAAGCCATGGAGATTGTAGTTGCCGGCGCGGGGATCACCCAGCGGCTGGGCATGGTGGCTGCTGGCCTTTCGGGCGATTTCGTGGTCCCCCAGTCCATCGTCGGCAGCGGCAAGGTGGAGTTCCGGGCGCAACCCAGCGGATACGGGCAGATAGTCCGGTCCGACCCGCTGGTCATCCGGCCCGGGTACATCGTGGACTTCGAAATCGCGACCAACTTGATCGGCACCCGCGCCACCGCACGACCGTAATCGTTCCTCGTGCGTTCGGCGACGCCCGCCACTGGCTAACGTCGTGGCGGTCCGACCACGCGGCCGAAACCCAATCTGATCCATTCCACCTCCACGCCGTAACTCCCTGTCGCGACAGGGACGCCGTCTTCGCGCCGCAGCGAGAGCTGGAGCCGCTCCACCCGGTCGAGCCGCAGCGGGTCCGCGCTGCCGCTTCGCCCTGCGGCGGGTCCCACCCAGTAATTCCATTCGCCGGGAAATCCCTCCGGCAGCAGAACGCTACGGCTCTGCGTGAAGGATGCCAGCGGCAGCGACTGCTCGCTCCAGCTGCTGTCCGCTGTGACGGCCGCGCTCCAACTCGTCCCATCGTCCTCCACCAGCGTGACGTGCAGGATCTGGCGGGCGCCGAGGCCGCGCAGCCGTACGTGCAACGCGTCCGCATCGGCAAGCATTTCCTGCCGTGCTCCGATGCGATCCTTGATCACCAGCGAGGCGGTATAATCTTCCGGGCTCCAGCCGTGCGCGTCGACGGGCCGCTCGAAGTGGAAGACCGCCTCGCCGGTGACCCCGGAAAACGGTACGCGAAAGAGCCCGAGGCGCCCGGCGTCTCCCATGCGTGTGAACGCCAGGCGCGCGGCGTCCGCGCCGGGGTTGAACAACCGCAGCGGCGTCAGCGAGCGCACCACGTCCAGCGCCCACGACGCTCTGCCGTAATAGTCCCAGTCCGATGGTCGCAGGTGGAGCCCGCTTGGGAAGGTGGTCGTCGAGTTCCCGCGGAAGACCGCAATCACGAACTCGTGCGGTCCCTCCGGCAGCGCTGCTCCCGGAACGGTGGCAGCGTACTCGTAGCCGCCCGCCTGCCGCATCGCGAAGGCGCGGTAGAAGCCACCCGCCGTCGGCCGGATGAAAAGCGTGGCGGAGTCTGGTGGTATCCGATCGACAATGCGGGCCCGCAGCTCGGCGTCGCGCCCGTCGAGGTATGCCGGTGCGGTAAGCGGTTGGACCGATGGCGGCAGCGAGTCGAGCGGCGGCGCGTGATACTCTGTGAATCCCAGTTCGCCGATGTACGCGGGCAGGGTAGCGATGTCCACTGGGCCGGTGGCGGTCAGGACGTACACACCCGGCATGACGGTGAACCGGCCGGCGGTGGCGCGCTCGTTCCGCGGGTTGCCTGCCGTGATCGATTGCACGGTGAAGGAGGCCCCAAGGTCCGGCAACGCCAGCGTCATCGGCCAGGCGCGGCTGATTGCGCGTGTCACGATCTTGCCGGCGTTGGGCGGTTCGAAAGGATCGTAGACGGGCTCCGCGTCGGGGTAGACCTCGAGGCGCCACACACCCGGACGCACCTTGTCCAGGAAGTAGATCCCATCCCCCTCGTAAGTCGCGGTTGAAGAGGAACCGTAGCCCGCGATGCGGGTCAGCGCGGCCGGTTCCGGCGGCACCGCGCGCGTTGATCCGGCGTAGAGGAAGGCGTCGCGCGCGACCAACTCGCCCAGATCATCGTCGTACGAGACGTGAAAGTCACCGAAGCGCGTGTTCTGCGGATACGGGCCGTACGAGCGCAGCCGGGGTAGACGGTGCATGGCCTCGGCCGCGATGATCGCACTCATGGCTTTGCGCGGTGTGTAGACGAGGTTCAGATAATGCGTCTGCCAGCCCAGGTTGCGTGAGGCGGTCGCCAGCATGTCGTAAGCGAACATGGCGGCGAACTGCGTGCCAACAGCGCGAAACGTCCGCGCCATGGCCGGATACATGGTGCCGGTGCGCAGGTCGGGACTGTCGAACTCGTAAACGATGCGCGGCAGGCGGTCGAGCTCAGGGCGCAGCATGTCGGGAAACGTGTCGACCGCCCGAAGGTAGTTGCCTTGAAGCTCGTGACCGGAGTTCAGGCCCGTGGGGTACCAGCCAAAGGTCACGCCCTGCGCCTGCGAGCGCCGAATCGCCTCGGCGATCCTGAAATCCTGGCTCACGTTGTAGAAGACGAGCTTCTGGCAGCCGGTGCTGCGCACTGCCTGGGTGAGGGTGTTGATGTAGTCGATTGAGCCCTTGAGGTCCTCAGGGTGATGCGCCGGTTCGTTCACCAGCTCGATGAAGAGGATGGCCGGCTCGTCCTTGAGTGCGACGCCGGTGTAGGGATTCACATGATTCAGGATCTGGCGCAGATAGTTCTCCTGCGCCGTGATCGCGGCCGGGTCCGTGCCCATGCGGCCTTTGGCGAATCGCCGGCCGAAGCCCGGGGCGGTTGTGTCCTGGAGCGCGTCGGGCCAGTTCGAGCCGTAGAGCTGGATCGGGCTCAAGAGCATGAAGATGCCGCGCGCCCGCGCCCGGGCAATCAGGTAATCCTGCAGGTCCAGATGGTCGTTCGCGATCAGGTTGCCGCCGCTGTCGGAGGCCTCCCAGTCGCCCCAGAACGTCAACCGCAGGCCGTCCCAGCCCATGCGAGCGAACTGCGCCATGTCCTCGTCGATCATTTTCTTGCGATCGGCGTGGAGATAGCCGGCCGCGCGGTAATCCGAGGCGCTAGGCAGCACGTAGTTCGCACCGAAGAGGGTGAGCTCCTGCTGGTCGTCCTGCCATCGCATAACGCCCGCACTGTCGAGGTAGATAGCCCGGTTGGCGGTCGCGGGCGTTGCGCGCGGGTCACCCTGAGCGTGGGTCGCGGCCAGGGGAGCGCCGAAGCAGGCGACGAGCAACGCCGGGAGACGGATGCCACGCATCGGCGACCTCACCGGGCTGCCGGGACGGCCGGCGCTGCGGTTCCGCGCACTGCCTGCACGGTCACGCTCGCCGGTCGCAGTCCGTCTGCGCTGGCCGACACCCGGAGCATGCCGGGCTGCGGCGCCTGCACGATGGCGAGCCCGCGGCCGTTGAACGCGTGCCGCTGCCCGGCGCGGTAGGGGCCGTGGTCCCGCAGGTCGGCGTTGTCGAGCGCCAGAATGTCGCCGCCGCTCACCGTGATGTGGACGATGTCGCCGGCGGTCGGGACGACCGTGCCGGCCGAATCAACGATCGCGAACGTCACGTGCGCCACGTCGCCTGGTCCGGCGGTGATGGTGTCGCGGTCCGCCGTCAAGCGGATGGACGCCGGCGGCCCCGCCGTACGCACCTGGTCCTCGCAGGTGGCGCCGTCCCGCCGCCTGCCGACCGCCCGCAGCACGCCCGGATCGTAGGGCACGTCCCAGCTCAAGTGCAGGTCGTTGGTCGTGGGGTTGACCACCGGCAGGGCATAGCTGTTCCAGCCGCCCGACGTACCCTGCGCGGGAAACTCGAGTCGCTTCTCGCCCAGCGACCGGCCGTTGAGAAACAGCTCGACGCTGTTGCAATTGGTGTAGGCCAGGACCGGGATGACCTCGCCGCCGCGCCCGGGCCAGTTCCAGTGCGGGAAGAGGTGCAGCACCGGCCGGTCCGTCCATTGGCTCTGGTAGAGGTAGTACGCGTCCTTGGGATGCCCGGTGATGTCGAGGACCCCGGACGGGAAGCCGCGGAACGGCCAGACCGCTTCGCCGAGGTAGTCCACGCCGGTCCACATGAAATCGCCAGCGAAGTAGTCGTGCATGGCGACCCACTTCCAGCGCCGCTCGGCCTGCAGCATTCCGGTGGTGTAGTTTGGCCGCACGACCGCGGCGTCGTTTCCGAGCGAGTAGTGTTCGTCGAAGCTCTCGAAGATGGAACCGCTCTCGGTCCCGATCATTCGCCAGTCGGGGTGGGCGTGCCGGTCCGCCTCGGCGAACAACTCGCGCCGGTCGTGCCAACGGTCGGCATAGTTGTAGCCGACGATGTCCTCGGCACCGAGGAATGCCAGGGTGGCCGGGTGCTCGTCGGCGTAAATCTGGTCGTTGCCGGTGGTCACCGGGCGCGTCGGGTCCTCGCGGTGGAAGATCGCCACGAGCCGTCGCAGGACCTGCGCGCCGTCCGGCGCGCTCTGCTCGCCAATCTCATTCCCCGCGCTCCACAGCACGACGGACGGATGGTTCCGGTCGCGGTGCACGAAGTCGGTCACGTCGCGCTCGGACCACTCCGCGAAGTACCGGTGGTAGCCCTCGGGCACCTTGGCCGTAGTCCACTCGTCGAACGCCTCGGCCATGACGAGGAAGCCCAGGCGGTCGCACAGGTCGAGGAACTCGGGCGCCGGCGGATTGTGCGACGTGCGGATTGCGTTCACGCCCATCGCGCGGAGCGCTGCAAGCCGGCGCTCCCACACCCGCTCCGGCACGGCGGCGCCGAGTCCGCCCGCGTCGTGGTGCAGGTTCACGCCGTTCAGCTTGACGCGCCGACCGTTCAGCAGGAAGCCGCGGTCCTTGTCGAACGCGACGGAGCGGATGCCGAACGGCGTGGTGAAAACGTCCGCCGCGCGCGCGCCATCGAACACCTCCGTGCGCAACGTGTACAGGTACGGCGCCTCCACCGACCACAGCTTTGGTGTGGCGAGGCGCAGTCGCTGTTCGAGGTCGAGCCGCTGGCCGGCTGCCAGCGAGAACGCCGTGTCTATCCGCGCGACTTCGTGGTTTGCGCCGTCGAGCAAGACCGAGCGCAGCATCCCGCGGCGCGGTACGGCGCGGTCGTTCTCGACGTGCGTACGGACGATCACGTCCGCGCCCGTCGAGTCCGCGCGCGGGGTCGTCACGTATGTGCCCCAGTGTCCCACGTGCAGCGAGTCCGCCAACGTGAGCCACACGTGGCGGTCGATGCCGCTGCCCGAGTACCATCGGGAATTGGGCTGGCGCGAGTTATCCACTCGCACGGCGACCACGTTCACGCCGGGCACGAGGTGCCGCGAGATGTCGTAGGCGAAGCTGACGTAGCCATAGGGCCGGCGGCCAAGGTGGGCACCGTTGATCCAGACGTCGCTGTTCATGTAGACGCCGTCGAACTCGAGCCATGCCTCCAGGCCGCGCGCGCTTGCGGGCATGCGGAATGCCTTGCGGTACCAGCCGATGCCCCCGGGGAGGAACGCCATCTGCCCGCCGCCCGGGGCGTCCTGCTGCATGGTCCCTTCAATGCTCCAGTCGTGCGGCAGGTCCAGCCGGCGCCAGCCGTGGTCGTCGAAGGCCGGACGTTCGGCATTTGCGGGATCGCCCAGGGTGAAGTGCCAGCCCGGGTCCATGGACAGGCGCTGCCGCTGAGCGGCGGCCGGGCCCACCGCCACCGACAGCGTGGCCAGGCCGAGGACGAGCAGCATTCCGGTGCGGATCATCTGCGTCTCTCGATTTCTAGGGGCAACCTTGCTTACCATGTACCGCATCCAGGCGAAACCGCAAGGACGCGAATGATCGGGATTGCTGGCATGGGCTCGCCGGACCGTTTTAAGCGCCTCGATCCGTGCGAGCGTCTGCCGCGGGGCAGACGCGACCGCTACATTGCCCTGCGGTCGGACCATCCCCTTCCATGCAGGAGTAACGCCAATGCGGAATCGTTTCTCCGCGGTTGCCACCTGTCTCGCGTTGGTGGCGGCGTATCCCGCGATCGCCAGGACCGCGCCGTTTCGGGCGCGCACCGCGGCGCCGGACACGTCCTGGACCTCTCGCAGCGCGATCTATGAGGTCTTCGTTCGCGATTTCTCGGCGACCGGCGATTTCCGGGGCGTGATCAGCGGACTGGACCGGATCCAGGCGGTCGGGGCGAACGTCGTGTGGCTGATGCCAATCTATCCGGTCGGAATTGCGAACCGGAAAGGGCCGCTTGGGTCGCCGTACGCGGTGCGTGACTACCGGGCGGTCAATCCCGCCTTCGGCACCGCAGCCGACTTCCGGGCGTTGGTGCAGGCCGTACATGCGCGCCGGATGAAACTCATCCTCGACTGGGTTCCGAATCACACCGCTTGGGACAACGTGTGGGTCCAGCAACACCCCGCGTTCTACGTCCGCGACGATAGCGGCGGGCTCACCGTGCCGCGCGACGACAAGGGCAAGCTCACCGACTGGACTGACGTCGCACAACTCGACTATCGAAATCCCCAGCTGCGGCGCGCGATGATTGACGAGATGCGCTATTGGCTAGTGGAGTTCGGCATCGACGGTTTCCGCGTCGACGCCGCCGGTTTCGTCCCGGACGACTTCTGGCGCGACGCCGTGCCGGCGCTGCGCTCCGCCGTTCAGCGGCCGATCCTGCTCCTCGCCGAGTGGGGCGATCTCAAGATGCACCAGTTCGGCTTCGACCTCACGTACGCGTGGGACTCATACAGCCATCTCAAGGCGGTGTGGGGCGGCGCGCCGGCAGCGACGTTCGTGCGGCAGGAACTGACGGACCTTCAGGCAATGCCCCGGGGCGGCATGCGAATCCGCTTCACCACGAATCACGATGAGACGGCGTGGGACGCTCCACCAGTGGTGCGCTTCGGGGGCGTGGCGGGCGCGCGCGCGGCGTTCATCGCCATGGCGTTATTGCCGGGCCGGCCGCTGATCTACGATGGACAGGAGGTCGAGAGCCCGCAGAAGCTTGGCCTGTTCGTGCGCGACCCGATCGCGTGGAATCAACCGCACGCGGCCGCAGCCCGGGCGTTTTATCGGCGGGTCGTGCAGCTGACGCGTACCGATCCGGCGCTCATCGCCGGAGATTTCCAGGCGGTCGACACCAATGTCCCCGACGAGGTGATCGCGTACCGGCGCGGCGACGCCGTCGTGTTGGTGAACACGCGGCCCCGCCCGGTGCATGTCACCGCGACAGGCGTCGATGTGGCCGGCGCCGTCGATCTGCTGTCGAACCGCCCTCAACACGGCGACACGCTCACGCTTCCGGCCTATGGTGCGGTCGTACTCGAGCGGCGCGCGCGCGCGGGGCGCGTCAGTCATTGACGTGTGAATGACCGGCCAGCTCATCGGCCAACTCGGCCGACGGGTGCCTCGCATCTGCGCGCCTAGCGGCGGATGAGGTCGAGCACCAAGCTCTGCCGCGGCCCGATCGCGCCCGGAACCGGAACGTAGCCCAGCACTTGCCCGTCCTGGCGCACCACCAGTGTGGCGCCGTTGGCACCGCCGAGCAGGTTTCGCGGCGCGTAGGTGCCGGGCGGCAGCGCGCCTTTTCCAGAGCCGATCGAGACGCCGGAGACCTTCGCGGCGCCCAGGTTCGCCACCACGAGCACCGCGTGGTCGTCCGTGCGGCGGAGGTAGGCGGCGACCTGGGAGCTGCCGGCTGATAGCGGCACTAGAATGCCCGTTGCCAGTGCCTCGTTCGCCTGGCGCAGGTGGATCAGCCGGCGGTAGAGATTCAGCAACGAGCCGGGGTCGGCGTTCTCCGCCTCGACGTTGGTCGTCGGCGAGTCCGGCTGGGGACGCTCCCACGGCGTGCCGGAGGTGAAGCCGACTCCGGGACCCTGGCTCCACTGCATGGGGGTCCGCAGCCGCGGGTCCGGCTTATCGCCCGTCATCCCGATCTCCTCGCCATAGTAGACGAACGGCAGGCCGGGCAGCGTCATCAGGAGGGTCGCCGCCGTCTTCGATCGGGCGCCGTCGTCGCCGAGCGCGGTCATCGCTCGCGTCCTGTCGTGGTTGCTCAGGAAAGGCGACCAGCGGTACGCCGGCAGCGTGTCCTGCAGCCGGAGGTAACCCGCGAGCATCCCGCCGACCGAGCCCCTGCGGACCGCCGCCAGGAGCGAGTCCGACAGCTCGAAGGCGAACTGCGACGTGAGCTGGTCGGGGTAATAGGGGAGGACGGCTGCGATGTTGCCCCAGGCCTCGCCCACCGTATAGGCGCCGGGCTCGATGCTGCGGACGTGCGCGGCGTACTCGCGCAGGAAGGCGTGGGTGCCGGCGCAGCCCATGAGGCAATCCCCGTCCTCCACGAGGTAGGGAATCGCATCCAGCCGGAAACCGTCGACACCCATCTCGCGAAGCCAGAACGTCGCGATCCTCTTCGCCTCTTCCCGTACGGCCGGGGTGTGATAGTCGAGGTCCGGCATCTCGCTCGAGAATGCGCCGTAGTAGTACTCTGCGCGCACGGGGGACCGGTGCCAGGCCTCCGCGCCCCACGGCCCCTTGCCGAGCGGTGTCGGGGAGAAGCGGTACCAATTGCGGTACGTCGACGTCGTGTCCCGCAGCGCCGACTGGAAATACGGGTGCGCGCTCGAGGAATGGTTGAGTACCATGTCCACGAGCACCTTGATGCCGCGCCGGTGCGCTTCGGCGACCAGTCGCTTGAAGTCATCGTTGGTGCCGTAGGCCGGCTCGACGCGGTAGTAGTCGCTGACGTCGTAGCCATGGTAGCTGGGCGATGCGGTCACCGGCATGAGCCAGATACACGAGGCGCCGAGGTCGGTTCGCGAAGCCGGATTGCCGTCATTGATGTAGTCGAGCTTGCGGATGAGCCCGTCCAGGTCCCCGATCCCGTTGCCATCGCTGTCGTAGAAGGAGCGGACGAACACCTCGTAGCAAACGGCGCCGCGCGTCCAGCTGGGCGGCGTGGACGTCGGCTTGGCCGTGGACCGCACCGCTCGTGACGTCGGAAAGGTGCTGGGACTCGGCAGCGCGGCGGCGGAGGCCGCGAGCGCCCCGCAGAGCGCGAATGCGGCAGGTCCTCTCATCGTTGGCCTTTCACATGCGCGTCGCGACGTCGATCGCAACGGCTGAGTTGGCGTCGAGGCGGAGCTGTACGGCGCCGGTGGAGTCCACGGCGACCGAGGTGCCGGCGCACGCCACGGCGCCCCGGCCGCCGGTCAGGAGGTCGCAGTACGTACCGGGCGCCATTCCCGTCGCGACGGTGGCTGTCACGGTGGCGCTTTCCCGGTTGATGGCCACGAAGCCCCGATCCCCGCGTGAGAAGGCAATGGCGTTCGCACCGTTGTCCCACCAGTGGTTGATGTCGGTGCCCGCGACGATGCGCCGGAAGCTCACCATGTTCCGGATGTAGGGGTCGCGGTGCTCGCACACCCACCGGCCGATCGTCGCCGTCTCGAGGCTCGACGCGCACGTCACGTCATTGGTGTGTCCGCCGGCATCGGATGGCGGACCCATCGCGTTTCCCCCCGGGCAGTTGAACCCGAAGCTCGAAAGAATGGAGGGGTAGCCGTAGGGCTGCGCGAGCATCCACACATTCGCGGCCCGGAACACGTTGCCGTCGCGGTAGCTGATGCCGCACTGGTGCTGGGTGTCGTGGTTCTGCAGGAAGACCACCGCCTTGTCGGCCGCCATGAGCCCCCAGGCGACCGGCGAAAACTGGCTTCCGGATGGCCCGTTGGGGTTGAGCTGCGAGATGTGCTGTCCGCCGATCCCCCGGAACTTGTCGCCGACACCCACGAAGGTGAATTCGGTGATGTCGGCCGCGCCGCCTGAACCGTACCCTTCGCCGAAGAAGTCGCGCGGCGACAGCGCCTCGCCCGGCCCAGTGCTCACCTCGAGGAAGTAGTACGGAATCGGCCGCCCCTCCGCGGTCATCGTGGAATTCACGATGGCGAAAATTTCGTCGAGCTCCACCTGCTGAATGTGTTTCGCCGCGTCGATGCGAAAGCCGGCGACGCCGAGGCGCGCGAGCATGACCAGGTAACCGGCGGTCTTCTGCCGGACGGTTGGCAGGCCCGTGTTGAGGTCCGGCAGCGAGAGCAGTTCGCAGTCCTGGACGTTGGCGGCGTTGGTGTAGTCGGTGACGGTGCACGGCGGATGGAAGTCGGCTGAGGTGTAGAGTCCCGGGTAATCGTACTTCGTGTAGGCGGTATTGTTGCTGCCAACGCCGGGACTTGGATAGTTCGTCATGTGGTTGATGACCGCATCCACGTAGATGTCGACCGCCACCGCCTTGCATCGCTGCACCATGTCCGCGAACTCGGCGCCCGTTCCCGAGCGACTGCGCGCGATGCTGTAGCTCACCGGCTGGTAGCGCTCGCTCCAGTCATGGGAGGGCGTAATGCTGTGCTCCTGCGGCGGCGAGACTTGCACCGCCCGGAATCCGGCGGGGCCGAGCGCCGTCTCGCATTCGGTCGCGATGTTGGTCCACTTCCACTCGAAGAGGTGGACGAACACGTCACCGGCCGCCATGTGGCCGCTGGCGCGGTAGGTCGGCGCGAGCGCCGGCCGGTCCGCGGGGGGCTGGCCCGTGATAGGGGTGTCGGGCGAGCTGTGGCAGGCCGTGGCGAGTACCAGCAGCACGGCGGCGATGCGCGGTCCTGAAGACACGGTGCGGGTCGGTGCCTCATGCACGCGCCGCAACTCCGCCATCGAGACGACAGAGTTGCGGCAGGACGACTGCTGGTGCTTCCGCGCTCAGTAGCCCGGGTTCTGTTTCAACTTCGGGTTGGCCACGAGTTCGGTTGCGGGGATGGGGAAGCGATCGAGATGAGAATCGGTCGCTTTCCCGGCGCTTACGCCACCCTTCCACGACCAGACGTAGGTGCCGCCGGTAAACAGGCCGAACCGGACGAGGTCCGTCCGCCGGTGCGCCTCCCACAGCAGCTCGCGTCCCCGCTCGTCGAGGATGAATGGCAGCGTGAGTTGGGCCGCTGTAATGTCGCCACTCGGGTTGCCGTACGCACGCTCCCGGAGGGCGTTCACGTAGGCCAGCGCCTGCGCCTGCGTGCCGCCGCCGCCACGCGCGAACGCCTCGGCGTAAATCAGGTACGCCTCGCCAAGGCGGAACATCGGGAAGTCGGTATCGACGAAGCCCGGGTTTGAGCCAGGCTGCCCGGTCGAGGTGACGTTCTGGAACTTGGGCGCCGCGTATCCGGCGCCGAAGTCAGAGATGCTGGACACCGCGAGCGTCTGACCGGCCGTGTAGAAGTACGAGGCCCGCTTGTCCTTGACGACATCATAGCGCAGGTAGGCTTCCGGCTTCATGCGGTTCCCGTACCAGCAGCCGTCAACGCCGGAGGTCGACGGGTTCATGGAGCCCCCGCACGACGAGTGGATAATGAAGTTCACGCCGCCGTACGTTTGCGTGTGCAGGCCGTCCTGCGTGATGGCGAAGATGATCTCGGGCGACGTGTTGTTGTCGGCCTGGAATACATGCCGATAGCTGGGATCGAGGCTGTACCCGCCCGAGCTGATGACCGTTTGGGCGGCGGCTAGCGCCTGGCCGTACGCCGGCGAGCCCGTGTAGACGCCCGCGTTCAGGTATACCTCCGCCAGTAGCATCGACGCGGCCGGGCCGGTCGCGCGGCCGTAGGTGCTCGGGCCGGGGGCAGGCAACTGCGACTGAATGGCGGCCAGCTCGCTCACGATGTAGGCGTAGATGGTTGCGCGCGTGCTCTGGGCCGGCGGCGTACCGCCGACCGGATCGTTTTCGGTTACCAACGGGATGTCGCCGAAGAGATCGATCCCGTGCCAGTAGCTCAGGGCGCGGAGAAACCGGGCCTCGGCACGGTACGGCTGGATGGTGGCCTTGAGCGTGCTACTGGCGCCCCGCGCCGCAAGCACGGCATCCGTCGTCTGGCGCAGGAACTCGTTTGCCAGGGACACCTGGAAGAAG
Organism: Gemmatimonadota bacterium; assembly: GCA_025357945.1. Lineage (GTDB taxonomy): Bacteria > Gemmatimonadota > Gemmatimonadetes > Gemmatimonadales > GWC2-71-9 > Palsa-1233. Next base: position 82,719 of record JANYLJ010000045.1, on the reverse strand, counting down.
ACCCGGTAATACATCGACTGCGGGAAGACGTTGAACGCGTTCCAGGTCTGCGTGTTCATATCGGGGATGCCAACATCGCCCCAGGCGAGTACCGCCTCATCGGTCGGCAGCTCCTCATGCTCCCAGTAAAGCCGCAGATACTGCGAGAATCCGCCATCGATGCCCTGGATATCGGTCGAGCCGTCCCCCGAACGTTGTCCGCCCACGGCCAGCCCGGCGTAAAGCTTCGCAAGGAATTTCTGGTACGAGCTCGGATCATTGAAAATGTTGGCGCTGGTGATGGTGCTCACCGGCTGCACGGTCGGGTCGGTGCAGCCGGCCGCGGCCACGAACAGTAGGGCGGCCGCACTGGCGAGCGCCTTGCAGGTTCTGGGGTTCATGTTTGTGTCCCCTCTCGAATGGTCGAGTTCATGGCCACGGGCTAGAACCGGACGCTCATGCCGCCGGTCCAGGTTCGCGAGCGTGGATAGATGTTGTTGTCGATGCCGTTCAGCCCTGCCGTCGGATCGACGCCGCTGTACCCGGTGATGGTGAACGCATTCTGCACGGTCGCATAGAGGCGCAATGGCTGACCGTAAAACTGAAAAGTATACCCGAGCGACAGATTGTCCAGACGCAGGAAGGACCCGTTCTCGACGTAGTAATCCGACTGGTACTGCGGCTGCGTGAAGCCGGTCGCCAGGACCGACGTGTGCAGGTTGTAGGGCGATCCGCGGGTGACTTCCGCGTAGCTGCCGAGATTGGACGCCACATTGTTGTAGACGTAGTTCCCCAGCCACGCTCGGAGCGTGAAGCTGAGGTCCCAATTGGCGTATTTCAGGTAGGAGGAGTGGCCCAGGATCCATTTCGGTGCCGGGTCGTGGAACGCCCGGGGGACGGAGTCCGCGTAACTTCCCTGGATCGGCTTTCCGCTCGCGTCGAACTTCTGCGTGAAGACGTAGAACGAGTTGATCGGCTGGCCCGGCTCGAGGACCTGGATGGTGGTACCGACGCCGCCGGCGATGCCGCCGGTCAGGATCTTTTGCACGCCGCCGGCGGCCGGGTTGATGCTGGTCAGCTGATTTGAATTGCGGGCCGCGGTGAAGTTGGCGGTCCAGCTGAGGCCCCGCCGGCCCCCTTCGAGCGCACGGGCGCTGAGGGTGAACTCGACACCCGTGTTCTTCATGCTGCCGATGTTCGTCGTGAGGAAGTTCGAGAAGTTGCTGCCGGCGGCGACGGGCACCGTGAAGATCAGGTCGCTGGTGCTCTTGCTGTACCAGTCGATGGCGCCACTGAACCGCTGGTTATGGAAGCCGAAATCGATGCCGGCGTTGTACGAAATGGTCTCTTCCCACTTGATGTTCGGGTCGACGGCGCTCGGGCGGATCGTGCTGACGAACGTGTTGCCGAATTGCACCTGCGACTGGGCGTCGCCGAGCGTATAGGCCGCGTACTGTTGGTAGTTCGCGAATGCCTGGTTGCCGGTCTTTCCCCACGATGCCCGAAGTTTCAGGTCGGAGAGCCCCTTGTGGCTGGCCATGAACGGTTCCTGCGAGATGCGCCAGGCGACGGCCACCGAGGGGAAGGTGCCCCAGGCGTTGCCCGGCCCGAAGCGCGAGGAACCGTCGCGACGGACGCTCGCCGACACGAGGTAGCGGTCCCTGAGGTTGTAGTTGAGCCGCCCGAACAAGGAGATCAGCTTGCTTTCCTGGATGTCGAGGGTGTTCTGCACCGTTTGCGCCGTCGGAATGCCACTGGTGCCCAGCAGGCCGGTGCTGAGGTTCTGCTCGTTGAAGTTGGGATACTCGCCGTGCGACTGCGTGTAGGAGTAACCACCCGTCAGATCGATGCTCCCGGCCATGAAGCGGAGCGGCGTCGCGTAGTTCAGGTATGCCTCGCCCAGCGTGTTCAGCAGGCTGGGATTCGACCGGGAGAGGGTGCCGCCAGTACCGGTCTTCAATTGGGCGTGCAGGAGGCTCGAGTTGAAAGTTTCTCGCTGCGCCTCGGTGATGTCGTAGCCAAGGTTCACGTTGGCCGTCAATGCCTCGAAGAACGGTATCCGGTACCCGGCTTGCACGTTGCCAATGCTGCGGTAGGTCGTGCCCTTGTCCGTGGCGAGCGCCAGGATCTGCGCCGGGTTGTCGGCGGATTGCAGGCTGTTCCCCGGCCAGTTGTAGTAGCCGGTCGCGCTGGTCGCATCCGTTGACGGCTGCGTCGGCCCCATCTGTGCGGCGTTGGAGAGGACGCCGCCGGGCGTGAACAGGTCAATCGAGCGCGACCCCCTGATGTTGGTGCGCACGTTGAGGTGGTCCGTAAAGAGACGCTGCGCGTAGTCCAGTCCCACGCTCAGCCGCTTGGCTGTAGTGCCCTGGATGACGCCGTTCTGGTTGAGGTAGCCGAGCGACAGACGGTAGTTGTTGCTCTGGCCCGCGCCCGAGACGGCCACGTTGTGCTCCTGGCCGTACGCGGTGCGGTCAATGAGACCGAACCAGTTGGTATTCGCGCTGAGTAACTGACTGACCTTCTGCGGCGCGTACTGCGCCACGGCCGCCGCGAACTGCGCCGCGTTCAGCATCGAGGGAAGCCTGGTCACCTGCGAGGCGGACGCGCTGCTGCTGTACTCGACCTGCGGCGGCCCCTGCCGGCCGGATTTCGTCTGGATGATCACGACGCCGTTGGCGGCGTTCGCCCCGTAGATCGACGCGGACTCGCCGCCCTTGAGCACGGTGAAGCTTTCAATGTCATTGGGGTTCAGGAAGTTGAGGGCGTCGCGCCCGGCGGAGATTCCTCCACCAGCGCCCACCGGCATGCCATCGATGACGTAAAGCGGATCGCTGCTGGCGTTGATCGAGGTCGCGCCGCGAATCCGGATGGAAATGCCGCCACCCGGTTCGTTGTTGTCCACGATCTGGACACCGGCGACCTTGCTTGCGATGAGCTGCTGCGGGCTGACGATGCGGCCGGTGTTGAACTCCTCCGCCGAAACCTGCGTCACTGCGCCGGTGACGCTCCCCGCGCGCTGCGACCCGTAGCCGGTCGCCACCAGTTCTGACAGGTTCACCGCGACCGAACTCATGGTCAGGTCGACGACGACCGTCTGTCCGGCCATGACGGTGACAGACCGCTGTGCCGGCGCGTACCCGATGAGCCTCGCCCGCAGGGTGTCCGTGCCCGCGGCTACCCCGGAAATCAGGTAGCTGCCGTCCGCGCGGGTCAGCACGGTGCGGCTCCGGAACGTGACCGCAACCCCCGAGAGCGCTTGCCGGGTCGTGTCGACGGTGACGCGGCCACGGATCGTTCCGGTCGCCTCTTGCGCGCGAACCGGCGCGGTGCAGAACACCACCAGGAGCACACCGAAGATCAACCCGAGTCGTCTCATACACGTCCTCTGATGCTGGAGGGAGCAATGCAAGCGCCCCGGCCGACGATACGGCGAGGTCGTGTCGAGGAGCTTGGAAGATCCGATGATCATGAAATGATGACGGTATGTCTAACGCCCGCGCGCGGACCTGTCAACAGCCGCACGAGCCGACTACTCCACCCTTCGACGGTCACACCTTTCCGGACCAAGGCCCGTCGTAGCGTTATCTATATCCATACGGCATGCCGCACCCGGACGGGGTGTCCGGTGTGGCGACGGGGACTAGCTATGGCGGAAGCGAAGGTGAGCAGCACGGAAGTACGCGCCCGCGTTGTGCTTGTCATCGAGGACGATGCGCAGATCCGGCGCGCAGTGCGGAACGCGCTCCGCGACACCGTCGACCGCGTTGTCGAGGCGGCCACTGCCTCGGAGGGCATCGACCTCGCGGCCGCCGAACATCCGGAGCTCGTCATACTGGACCTCGGGTTGCCGGATATGCCCGGTATTGATGTCTGTCGGGAAATCCGCGGCTGGGCAACGATGCCGATTGTGGTGCTGTCCGCGCGTCACGCCGAGGAGGAGAAAGTGCGGCTTCTCAACGCCGGCGCTGACGACTATATCACCAGGCCGTTCAGCGTTCTGGAGTTCAAGGCGCGCGTGCTGGCCCAACTCCGGCGCGCGCGAACGCCGGGCGGACCGTTCGGGCAAACGCTCGTGACTTCGGACGGCCTTGCGATTGACTTCGCCCGCCGGACGGTGTCGGCTACCGCTTCGAGGCGCCGCCGATCAGGCGCATGTGGTGCTCGCCGATCTGCTCGTCGTGCTCGGGGGTAGCGTGAGCGGCGGCCGGAATCTTGGTCTGATGCTTGCCTTCGCAGCCTTCATCCTTATTGACCTGTTCTTCCAACTCCCGTACGGCGAAATCACGGTCAGCAAGCCGTTGGACTGGGTGATCCTGTTCTCGTTCCTCATCACGTCGCTCGTGGCCACGCAGCTGCTTGCCGTCGCCCGGTCGCAGACGGCGGCGGCACAGCGCCAGGCGGCTGAGGTCGCCACCTTGAGCGCCGAGCGCGAGCGGCTCACGGCCGAAGCCGAGCACGCCAAGGCGCTGCACGAGGCGGACCGGCTGAAGGACATCGTGCTGGCATCCTTGTCGCACGACCTGCGCACTCCGCTGACGACGATCAAGGCGCTGGCACAGGATTCGGCGCTGCGCGGCGATGCGAATGCGACGGTGATCGAAGAGCAGGCGGATCGGCTCAGCCGGTTCGTGAGTGACCTGCTTGACCTCTCCCGGCTCAAGGGTGGTGTGCTGCCGGTTACGCCCGAACTGAACACCGCCGAGGACCTCATTGGCGCGGCGACGCGCCAAGTGGCGGGGCTGCTCCGAGGCCGTCGCGTGGTGACGCGCATTCCGCTCGGTGGTGCGGCTGCAAGCACCGTTTACGATGCAGCATCCGGGTGTGTCCTCGTGAGCGTGCCGGATCGCAACGAGCTGATCGCGATCGATCCTGGCACCGCGACGGTGAGCGGCGCATTCGTGCTGGCTGACGGTGATCGTCCCGGTGTATTGGCGCTGGATGCGGCAGATCGTTTGATGTTCATCGCGCATAGCGGGCGCGCAACGATGACCGTGGTGAGCCTGAGGTCGACGGAGGTGGTGGACGTCGCGCCCACCGGAACCTCTGCCCGTGACATGGCGTTCGCCACGACGTGGCACCGCCTGTATCTCATCACAGACAACGGACACCTGTCAGGATACGACCTCCGGCGCAGTCGATTGTTCCTCACGGGGGTGCTCGACGATATCGTCGCCAGCGGAGTCGCCGTCGATCCGCACAGCCATACGGTGTATCTCGCAACGAAGAACGCCGAACGGCGTTCCAGCCGGCACATTCTTGAAGGCGTGGCTCCCAAGGCGCCACGGTGTGTCTTTCATCACGCCACGGCGGGATCGCCTTGCTTCGCCCGCTACGCGCCGACACGATGATGCTGCGGAGGTGACCGGCTTTCGCGGAGCGTCGGCCGATGCTGGTCCCCGTTGAACGGCGATCCTGGAACAGGGGCCGCCCCGCCGCGCCCCGCGCCCGGACGCACTCCGTAGCCCGCGGGAAACCGTCCCCGCCATCCCAACGTTAGTTTACTGGTGAAGCTTCTTACCCCGGGGATTGTCATGTCGAGTCCGTTGTTTACCTGGCGGCGGATGGCGCCGCTTTTCGTAGTCGTTCTCGCCGTACCGTTGGCGTTGGGCGCCTTCCGCAAGGCCAAGGACGCCCGCGGCGGTGCCACGGTCCTCAGCCAAGTGCTCCAGATCGTATCGCAGCGGGCCCTCGACACGATCCCCGAGGATTCGATGTATATCAAGGCCGCCCGCGGCCTGGTCAACTCGATCGACGATCCCTACGCGTCGCTGTATAACCAGAAGGAAATCAGCGACTTCATGCGCAATACCATCGGCAACACCTACGGTGGACTCGGCATGGGGATCAACCAGGAAGACTCGACGGTGGTGGTGGCCGATGTCTTTCCGCAGTCGCCCGCGGAGAAAGGTGGCGTCGAGCGCGGCGACCTGATCCTCGCCATTGACAGCGTGCGTGCCATCGGATGGCCAGTCGACAAGGTGTCCGCCCATCTCATCGGACAGATCGGTACGCCCGTCACGGTGACCTTCGGGCGCGCCGGGATGACAACGCCGATCACGACCAAGTTCATTCGCGGCCAGGTGCACGCATTCGCGGTGCCGTACACGCTGATGCTCGACGACAGGATCGGCTACATCCCGCTGCAGCGATTCAATGGAACCTCCGGGGCCGAGGTCGCCGCGGCGGTGAAAGGACTGCAAGCCCGGGGTGCCACGCGATTTGTAGTTGACCTCCGCGGCAACGGCGGCGGCGACGTGGACCAGGCGGTCAAGGTCAGCAACGTCTTCCTCCCGCGCGGCATGCCCGTGCTCACCCAGCGCGAGCGCAATCAGGTCCCCAAGTACTACACGGCGGCCACCGATGCGACCGATGGGACGGCGCCGGTCGCGGTGCTCGTCGACGGCGGCACCGCGTCGGCCTCCGAGATCGTGGCGGGTGCGCTCCAGGATCATGACCGCGCCCTGATCGTCGGGACCACGACCTTCGGCAAGGGGTTGGTGCAGGGGGTGTACAGTCTCGATGGCGGCTTCGCGCTCAAGATCACGACGGGCAAGTGGTACACGCCGAGCGGTCGGTCGATCCACCGCGAACGGAAGATGGAGAACGGTCGGCTTGTGCTCGCCGACAGCGCCGCGGCGGTCGCACATGCGCAGATCATGCACTCCGACGCCGGCCGCAAGCTGGTTGATCTCGGCGGCATCATGCCCGACGTGGCAGTGCAGGCGGACACGCTCTCCGCTGCGGAGCAGACGTTCGTTCGCGCGATCATCCCGAAGGCGGCGGTGTTCCGCGCGTCGATCTTCGACGTGGCGCGCGCCCAGCACGGCAAGGTCACCCAGGCGTTCACTGTCACACCCCAAATTCGCGACGAACTGCGCCAGCGAATGGCGCAGGCGGGGATCACGGTGGACGACAAGGTGTTCACCGGCGGTAGCGCGTACCTCGACCTGCTCGTTACTCAGCAGGCGCTGCGACTTACCTTCGGCGACTCGGCCGCCGTCCGGCACAACTTCGCCAACGACGCGTTGCTCAAGCGGGCCGTGGGATTGCTCAAGCAGGCGAATACGCAGACGGAACTGCTGAAGGAGATCGCGGGGTAGCATCGCGTTGTCATCCTGAGCGGAGCGCCCGAAGGGCGCGAAGTCGAAGGACCCCGGCTCCGCGCACATTGCCTGGCCCGTGCGCACGGAGCCGAGGCCCTTCGACTGCGTTGGCGCCGCGCGCCAACTCCGCTCAGGATGACGTTTCCGTTGGATCCCGCTTACCTCCCGCCGCTGACAACCTTATTCTTGCCGCAATACCAATATCTGTGGTGCCCGCCGTTCCCTCTTGATACACGATGGAGGCAGGATGTCCCGCCAGATCCGGTCGGCGCGTTCTCGCCCGCTCGCAATGATCCTTGTCGCGGGTGCGCTGTCGCATGCGCCGGCCATGTCGGCCCAGGCGGCGGCGCCGCGCGCCGCCGCCGCCGCCGCCGCCGCCCCGCAGAAGAACGACGTCGAGTATACCGCGAAGATCAAGGAGTTTCTCTCTGATCCGCGCATCTCGACGGAACTGGTGGATCACCTCCCCGGCTCCGCCACCGTTCCGACGCCGCTCAAGTTTCTTGGCAGGATCGTCGGCACGCCGGGTGAACTGACGTACGCCAAGGACATCCACCGCTACATGGCGGAGATTGCGAGAACGTCGTTGCGCGCCAAGTACTGGACGATCGGCAAGACCGAGGAGGGTCGCGACATGATCATCCTGGCCGTGGCCGACGAGGCAACACTTCGACAACTCGACAAGTACAAGGGGTACCTGCACGAACTGACGGATCCGCGGAAAACCACCGAAGCGCGCGCGCGGCAGCTGTTGCACACCGCCAAGCCGATCTACTGGATCACCAGCGGGATGCATTCGCCCGAGCGTGGCGGACCCGAAATGCTGATGGAGCTGGCGTATCGCCTGGTGGTCGAGGAGACGCCGTTCATCCAGAACATTCGCAACAACGTGATCACTTTCATCACGCCGGTCATCGAAGTCGACGGGCGCGAGAAGATGGTCGACACCTACTACTTCAACAAGAAGCGCGGCCCGGGAAATGGCACGTTGCCACTGATGTACTGGGGCAAGTACGTCCAGCACGACAACAATCGCGACGGCATGGGTCAGTTCCTTGACCTGACCAAAAACACCACGAAGGCGTTCCTGGAGTGGACACCGCAATTCCTGCACGACTTGCACGAAGCGCAGACCTACCTCTACGCGTCGACAGGCTCCGGCCCGTACAACGAACAGGTCGACCCGATTGCGATCAACGAGTGGTGGGTAATGGCCGAGAACGACGTCATGGAAATGACGAAGCGTGGCGTGCCGGGTGTCTGGACCTACGGTTTCTACGATGGCTGGGTGCCGAACTACATGTTTTTCGTGGCCCACACCCACAACGCCGTCGGCCGTTTCTACGAGGTGCAGAGTTACGGCCCCGACACCAGCACGGTCCGGCCCGGCCCGACGACGATCAGCCGGGAATGGTTCCGGCCCAATCCACCGCTGCCGTCGATCAAGTGGAGCGCGCGCGCCAATACCAACATCCAGGAATCGGCGATTCTCTTCGCCCTGAGCCGGGTGGCGAAGGACCGCGAGATGTTCCTGGAGAACTACTGGCTCAAGAACCGGAACGCCGTGAACCGCGGACGCAACGGCCCGATCTACGGCTGGGTAATTCCCGCCGGACAGCACGCCAAGGAGAACGCGGCCGAGGCGGTGAATGAGCTGCTCACGCAGGGACTCGAATTCCACCGTGCGACGTCGGCGTTCAAGGCCGGCCCGGTGCCGGTGGAAGCGGGCGACTACATCGTACGCGGCGACCAGCCGTATCGCACGCTGGCCGACATGTACTTCTCGCTGCAGAACTATCCGCCGGGAAATCCGTCGCCGTACGATGACACCGGCTGGACCTTTCCGCTGATGCGAAACATCACGGTCACCGCACTCACGGACTCCAGCGCGCTCAAGCAGCCGATGACCGCGGTCACGGGCAACGTCACGGCGCCCGGCGGCATCACCGGGACTGGATCAGTGGTGGTCGTGGAGAACGTGAGTGACAACACGCTGGTGACGTTCCGGTTCCGGCTCGGCGCCGTGAAGATGCAGGCGGCCGAGGCGGACTTCAATGCTGGCGGCCACCACTTCAAGGCGGGCTCGTTCATCATCGCGAACGCGAACGCCGCGCAGCTCAGTCCCGCGCTCAAGGAGCTGGGCGTGAGCGCCTGGGCGATGGCGTCGGCGCCGGCGGTCAAGACGCACGACCTCACGGTACCGCGGATCGGGTACGTGCACAGCTGGTCCCGCACCCAGGACGAGGGGTGGGTGCGTGCCGCACTCGACTATTACAAGGTGCCGTACAACTATTTCGGCGAACCGATGCTCAAGGCAGGAAGTCTTCGCGTCAAGTATGACGTGATCATCTACCCGCACGGTGGCGGCGGAGCGGGCGGCGGTGGACGTGGCGGTGCGCAGCCGACCGGACCCGCGACGGCCGCTACGACACCAATTCCCTACAAGCGCACGCCCGAATTCCAGGCACTTGGCTCTCCCGACTCGACCGATGACGTCAATGGTGGCGCTGGACCAGAGGGAATGAAGGCGCTCTACGAATTCGTGCAGCAGGGTGGCACGCTGATCACCGAGGGGAACACGGCGGCGATTTTTCCAAACCTGGGCCTCACACCCGGGCTCAAGACCGAGCAGCCCGGTGGACTGTTCGCTGCTGGGACGATCCTGCGAGGGAGGATCATCGATCGGACCAGTCCGCTGGTGTATGGCTACAGGTACAATGAGGTGCCGATCTACTTCTCGCAGGCGCCGGTCTTCAACACGGGGCAGCCGCCGGTGGCACCCGCGGGCGCGGGTGAGGGAGGCCGCGTGGCAGTTGGCCTGAGCCAGTACATCACGCCGATGGCTCGCCCGTTAACGCTGTCAGCCTGGGACCCGGACGGAACCGGGCTGGGATACGGGATGTTACCGGCACCGGCGAACGCGGCGCCCGAGAGCGGTGGCGCCCGCGGCGGGCGGGGCGGTGCTGTGGCACTGAGCGCTGGCAGTGGACTAACGACGCTACCCGGGGTCACAGCGGATTCCGCCTCCCGGCTTCGCGTCGTAATGCAGTTCCCGGACAAGGCGTCCGACATGTTGCTCTCGGGCACGCTCGCCGGCGGCGAAGGACTTTCCAGCCGGGCGACCCTGATCGATGAATCGGTGGGGAAGGGTCACATCGTGATGTTCGCGTTCCGGCCGTTCTGGCGGTGGCAGACGCAGGGCACGTTCGCGATGGGATTCAACGCGATCGTGAACTGGGACCATCTGGACGCTGGAAAGTAGAGTCGCGCGCGGGGGGATTCATCAGCATCCACACCCGGATCCCCTTGCCCGTCTGACCGGGACTGCGATCGTTGCAGGTTCCTTCAAAGCTCCTGCCGTCGCGCCGAGTGAGTCGGCAATAGAGTACGGAGCTGAATCCCATCGGCCAGTCAAAGGTCAGGACGTCGTCCCTCACCGTGGCGTCGGACATGTCATAGATGACGCCGCTCCGGCCGCGTAACGTGATCAGCAGGTGTTTGTCGTCGTGTGACACCGCGTACGACACTGGAATGCTGTCCTGGTCCTGTTGCAGCAGCCAGCCACGCCATGTCCCGTTGCGCATGTCGATCTGCTGCGCGGTCGCTCGCACGGGGTGCGTCATCGCGAGGGCGCACAGCGCGCCGCAAGCAACAATTATTCGCTGCATCATTCCTCTGACGGTCGCCGCCGGTCGCGCTTGAGCGCGCCGCGCTTCTTCTTCGATTCCAGCCGGGCGCGTTTCGATGACTTCGGAGGCCTGGTTCGTTTCCGCTGCTTCGGGACCACCAGTGCCCTCGCGACGACGTCTCTGAAGCGCTCGATCGCTGCTTCGCGGTTGCGTAGCTGGCTCCGTTCTTCCTGGGCGACGATCCGCAGCTTGCCTTCAGAGTCGAGCCGGGTCGCGAGCCGCTTCATGAGGTAGCCGCGCTGGTGGTTGTCGAGAGAGGGCGAGGTGCCGACGTCCCAGACCAGCTCAATGCGGGTCGACGAGGTGTTGACGTGCTGGCCGCCGGGGCCGCCGCTGCGTGAGGCCCGGAGCACAAGTTCGTCGCGGGGGACCGTGAGCAGAGAAGAAACCCGGACCTCGTCGCTGTCGGCCATGGGTGGACGCTAACCGGGCGGCAAGGCGGAAAGAAGGCGGCTCGGCTGGACTGGGTACCGCGCGTCGGCAGCGTTGAGCGGCACGGCCAGTATAGCTTTTCCTCCATGCGCTGCCTCGGTCGACTCATCCTGCTGGCTGTCCTCGTGGTCGCCGCCGCCGCCGCGTGGCTCTATCGCGATGACATCCGCCGGTGGACCGACCGGCAACTCCACCCGGCCACCGCCGCGGCCCGCGTCGGGCGTCCGTCAGCCAGTGCATTGCACGCGGCGATCGTCAAGCTGGATTCGCTGCAGCGAACCCGGCAGGATTCCGTCGTCCTGACGGCGAGCGAAATGGCATCGTTGCTGGCCCAGGGAACAACCTTTCTGCCGGGGGTTACCTTCGATTCGATCAGCATCGAACTCGGTGATCGAACCGCGCGAATTCGCACGCTGGTCGACAGCGCCAGCATCCCGGCGCGTTGGCGGGCACTGATCCCGGGTCGCCCGGAACGGTTTGAGGAGGTCATCCTCCGCGGCACGTTGACGCCCGTGCACGCCGGGCTGGCGGAACTCCAGCTCCAGCATCTGACGGTGCACGGCATCCCGCTACCGAGCAATCTGATCGCCCGCCTCGCGACGCACGCAAGTGGCCGCGGAAATGACGGGCGCCTGGAGGTCGTGCTGCCGCAAACGGTCGGAGGGTTTCGCGTGCGACCTGATGGCGTGGTGATCTATCGGCACGGAGTGATGCAGTGAAGGGTCGCATCCTCGTCGTCGACGACGAGCGGTCGATTCGCGACGTGCTCGCGCAAGTGCTCGGGTATGAAGGGTACGAGGTGGCAACCGCGTCGTCGGGTGGCGAGGCGCTGGCCAACCATCGCGCCCACCCGTTCGACCTGATCCTGCTCGACATCAAGATGCAGGGCATCGACGGGATCGACACGCTGCAGCAACTCCGCCTGCAGGACCCCGACGCGCGGGTCGTGATGATCTCCGGGCACGGCACCATCACGACCGCCGTCCAGGCCGTGCAGCACGGCGCCTTCGATTTCCTCGAAAAGCCGCTCGACTCCGATCGCCTGCTGGTGACGGTGCTGCGGGCGCTCGAGCACCGGCGCCTGGCGAGCGAAAACGCGCAACTACGTGAAGGACTGGCGCGCGCCACCGACTCGCGGTTCGCGATGGTAGGCACCAGCGCCGGATTGCAGAAAATCCGGGAACTGGTGGCGCGCGTGGCGCCCACCAACGCGCGGGTGCTGATCAGCGGCGAGAACGGCACTGGCAAGGAACTCGTCGCCCGCGCGATCCACGAGGGCTCGGCCCGCAAGCGTGGCCCGTTCGTGGAGGTCAACTGTGCTGCGATTCCGAGCGAGCTGGTCGAGAGCGAGCTCTTCGGGCACGTGAAGGGGTCGTTCACCGGCGCCTCGGGCGACCAGGCCGGCAAGTTCGAAGCTGCTGACGGCGGCACGCTCTTCCTCGATGAAATCGGCGACCTGGCGCTGAATGCACAGGCGAAGATCCTGCGTGCGTTGCAGGAAGGCGTCATCGTGCGTGTCGGCGATGCCAAGCCGATCGCCGTCGACGTGCGCGTAATCGCGGCGACCAATCGCGACCTCGCCGATGAGATCACTGGCGGGCGCTTCCGCGAAGATCTTTACTTCCGCCTCAACGTGATGCCGATCCAGGTGCCGCCACTGCGCCAGCGCCTGGAGGATGTGCCCGCCCTCGTGTCCCATTTCGTCGCCGCCCTCGGCGCCGGACCGGGAATGACCCCGAAACCATTCAGTGGCGATGCGCTGCGCCGTCTCCAGCGCCGGCACTGGCCCGGGAACGTGCGGGAGCTGCGCAACGCGGTGGAGCGACTGCTTATTCTTGCCGTTGGCGAAGAGGTGACCGAGGAGGATGTCGACCTGGTCCTCCCGCCGGACAGCGGCCCGCCGATCGAGCCGGACAAACTCGCCGCAGACGCTGGCGACCGCACGTTCTCGGAATTCCGCGGCGACGCCGAGCGCGCCTTCCTGATCGCGCGCCTGCACGAGCATCACTGGAACGTGGCCGAAACGGCGCGGGTGCTCGGCATGCCGCGGTCGAATCTGTACAACAAGATCGAGAAGTACGGGATCGAGCGGGAGCAGCGATGACCGGACCGCGTGACTGGGACAAGGAGATGGCCGAGATCGACAAGCTGCTGGCAAAGGGCACCGCGCCCGCTGCCCCGAGCGCGCCGGCTCTGCCGGTGCGCCCAGGCGAACCGAGGCCGACCGCATCGCTCGCCAAGTCCGCCACCGGGATCGTCACGCGCGGCCATCACATCGCCGGCGTCTGGGTGCAGGCGCTCCTGGGCGTTGCCGCGGCCGCTGCCCTTCCATTCTGGCCCTACGCGAAGTCGTGTGGCACCATGCTCTACCTCTACCTGCTCGCCACGTTTGCGGTAATCGTCGTGGGTATCTGGACGATGCGGAACGCGTGGACGCACCGGCGGGGCGTGGCGCACATCGCCGGCCTGTTGGTGATGTTGGCGGGCCTCGCGTTCGCTACGGTCGAAATCATTCAGCGCACGAACGTCGTCGGCGTGCGCCTCCTGTGGGCCTGTCCCTGACCTGAGACCAACTCGCATGGCGAAGACGTTCAAGAATTTCATTGGCGGCAAGTGGACCGAGCCACTCACCGGTCGGTACTTCCAGAATCGCAATCCGGCCGACACGAACGACCTGATCGGCCGATTTCCCGACTCCGGTGCGGCCGACGTCGCCGCCGCCGTTCGCTCGGCACAGGCGGGCTTCGAGCAGTGGTCTCGCACGCCGGCACCATTGCGCGGCGAGGTACTGCGCCGCGTTGGCGACCTGCTCGTCGCGCGCAAGGACGAGATTGCGGACGCGATGACCCGTGAGATGGGGAAGGTGCTGGCCGAGACCCGGGGCGATGTGCAGGAAGGCATCGATACCGCCTACTACGCGGCGACCGAAGGACGCCGGCTGTTCGGGCGCACGGTTCCGTCAGAATTGCGGCGGAAATGGGCGATGACCGTGCGCCGCCCGATCGGTGTCTGCGGCCTGATCACGCCGTTCAACTTCCCGATGGCGATCCCCACGTGGAAAGCGTTTCCGGCGTTGCTCTGCGGCAACAGCGTGGTGCTCAAGCCGTCCGAAGACGTGCCGCACACGGCACACCTGCTGGTAGAGATCCTGCTCGAAGCCGGCGTGCCACCGAACGTGATTCAACTGGTCCACGGCGGCGAAGCAGCGGGGAAGGCACTGGTGGAACATCCCGGCGTGCCGGCGATTTCGTTTACCGGGTCAACGGTCACGGGCTCCGCGATCGGCCAGGTCTGCGGGCGGATGCACAAGCGACTCTCACTCGAGATGGGCGGCAAGAACGCGATCATCGTGATGGACGACGCCGACCTCGACCTGGCGGTTGATGGCGTGCTCTGGGGCGCGTTCGGCACCACCGGGCAGCGCTGCACTGCCACGTCGCGGCTGATCGTGCATCGCAAGGTGCACGACAAGCTGGTGTCCCGGCTGGTGGCGGCGGCCGGCAAGCTGGTGCTCGGCGATGGCCGCGGGGCGCGCACGCAGGTCGGGCCATTGATCCACGCGGCGGCGCGCGAAAAGGTGGAGTACTACCTCGACCCGGCGGTGCTGCAGGGGGCGGAGGTGGCCTGCGGCGGCTCGCGCCCGAGGGGGGCGCGCACTGCGAACGGCTACTTCTACCGGCCCACGGTTGTGGTGGGCGTCAAGCCGGGATCGCGGCTGGCGACCGAGGAGATCTTCGGCCCAGTGCTCAGTGTCATCCGCGTCGGGTCATACGAGCACGCCGCCAAGGTCAACAACGAGGTGAAGTACGGCTTGTCGAGTTCGATTTACACCAGCGATGTGAACCTTGCCTTCCGGGCGATGGACGACCTCCAGAACGGCATCACCTACGTCAACGCCCCGACCATCGGCGCCGAAGCACACCTGCCGTTTGGCGGCGTGAAGCAGACCGGCAACGGCCACCGCGAGGGCGGCTGGGAAGTGTTCGACTTCTACTCCGAGACCAAGGTCTGCTATGTGGACTACTCGGGTGTATTGCAGCGGGCACAACTCGACACCTACGACGTCTGACATGGCCGCGAATTCCTCATTCGACATTTCCACGGGCGCCGACCTCCAGGAAGTGGACAACGCCGTCAACCAGTCGATCAAGGAGGTCGCTGGCCGCTACGACTTCAAGGGCACCCATTGTACCGTGGATTTCGACCGGACGAACGCGACGATCGCGCTGCTGGCGGACGATGAACTCCGCATGGACGCACTGCTCGACGTGGTGCAACTCCGCCTGATCAAGCGCGGCGTCCCGGTGAAGAACCTCAAGGTCGGCGACCCGATCATCGGCACGATGAGTTCAGTGCGCCAGGTGCTGACGCTGACGCAGGGCATTCCCACCGACGTTGCCAAGAAGATCCAGAAAGCGATCAAGGAGGGTGGCTTCAAGAAGGTGCAGTCGACGATTCAGGGCGAGGAGCTGCGCGTGACCTCGCCCTCGCGCGACGAGTTGCAGGCGGTGATGGCCTTTTTGCGTGGCCAGGAGTTCGACGTCGAACTCAAGTTTGGCAACTATCGCGGGTGACCGCATCCGGAGTTCGCGCGATGCGATGTGATGAATCCACCCGCGACACCGGTCGCAACTTCGGCGACCGATGCGCCGCCGGACGGACCCGTCACACGGCAATTTTCGCGCTCTTGCTGCTTGCGGTCGGCTCGTGCGCGCAGCCGGAAACCGCACCCGTGCCGGTTGCCGAGACCCGGGACCCCGATTTCCGGATCGGCCTGCTGGTGAATGTTCGTCAGGCGACGATCGGCGGCGACGCGTTGCGCGTCGAGGATCCCGCGGAAGGTGACCTCCGCACCGTCGCGGCCGGATCGACCCTGAATGTCACGTTCCGGGGGTCGGCGGTCGCGCTCTCGGGGAGCGGCTCGCGGATCGAGCGGCGGGCGTTGGTGATCCGGCCAGCCGATAGCGGCGGTACCATGCGCCTCAACGGGCGTACGTACCGCGGTACGTTGGAATTACGCCGCGGCGACAGTGGCTTGGTCGTGGTGAATGTGGTCCCGCTGGAGCAGTATCTCGCCGGTGTCGTTGGCACCGAGATGGGGGCGCGCGCTGGCGATGAAATCGAGGCGCTCAAGGCGCAGGCGATCGTGTCGCGCACCTACGCGATTCGCAATCAGGGGCGCTGGAAAGATCACGGCTTCGACCTGGTCGGCACCGTGAATGATCAGGCGTACGGTGGTGCGTTGAACGAGAACGTGCTGGCAACGGCGGCGGTCGCCGCCACCCGGGGCCAGATCCTCACGTGGGACAACCAGCCGATCGACGCATTCTACTTCTCGACGTGCGGCGGGCGCACCGAGGATGGCACCGCGGCCTTCGCCGGTGCCAGCCGGCCGTACCTGCGCTCGATCGAGGATCGCGATCCGACCGGTACGCCCTGGTGCGCCACGTCACCGCGTTTCCACTGGACCGCTGGCTGGACGGCGAGCCAGCTCGCCACCACGCTCCGCCGAACCCTTCCCGCCGAGCACTTGGCCGTCGCTCGCGCCAACGACCTCCGTGACCTGCGGGTGATCGATCGCACCGCCACGGGGCGGATCGCGAGCCTCGTGCTGGTGGGCCGCAATGGCCGAACGGTCGTCGCCGGACAGGCGATGCGTCGCGTGCTTTCACCCTCGGACGGCGGGCTGCTGCGGAGCACCGATTTCACGATCAGGATCACCCGCACCGGCGGGAAGATCGAGCGCGTCGACATCGACGGTCGCGGCAACGGGCACGGCGTCGGGATGTGCCAGTGGGGCGCGATCGGGCGCGCCCGGGCGGGCCAGGACGTCGGGACGATCCTGACAAGCTACTTTCCGGGTACGCAGGTCCAGCGCCTCTATTGAAGACCGAAAGGACGACCCATGGCAGAACGGTTGCGGCTCGGCATCGTCGGAGCAGGGGCCGTCACGCAGGTCGGCCATCTTCCCGCGCTCAAGCGCGTCAAGGATATCGAGGTCGTCGGCATCTGTGACACCGACCTGCCGAAGGCCCGGGCACTGGCCGATCGCTTCGGCGTTCCCGACGCGTACACCGACATCGAAGAGCTGGTCGAGTACGAGGAAAACCTCGACGCGCTGCTCATCTGCACGCCGAGCCACCTGCACGAACCACACATCCAGGCCGCCCTGGCATCGGGACTCCACGTCTTCGTCGAGCGACCGCTCGCGCTGACGTCCGCCGGCGCGCAGAAGCTCGTCAAGTCGGCGCAGCGCCGCGAACGCATCCTCATGATCGGGGCGAACCACCGCTACCGACCCGATGTCCAGCAGATCCGTTCGTTCGTCCAGAGCGGCGAGCTCGGCGACCTCGAATCGATCCGCGCCTGGTGGTTCACGGCGCGCGCGGGCCGAGTCGGCCTCGGCTGGCGTCAGAAGAAGGAGCTCGCTGGCGGCGGCGCCATGCTCGATCTCGGTCTCGGCATGCTCGATCTGGCGCTCTGGCTCGCCGGCTTCGCCGCCGTCGAGCGCGTCATGGCAATCTTTCCGGAACGCGG
The DNA here is from genome assembly GCA_025357945.1 of Gemmatimonadota bacterium. Classification (GTDB taxonomy): domain Bacteria; phylum Gemmatimonadota; class Gemmatimonadetes; order Gemmatimonadales; family GWC2-71-9; genus Palsa-1233. The sequence goes on along the minus strand of JANYLJ010000045.1, from coordinate 64,976 downwards.
TCGCGAGAAGGGTGTCGAGCCGTCCGGCACCGCGATGATCGGGCTCGCAGGTGGCGTGTCCGTGCATCTTGACGTGTCGTGGCGCTTTGTGGGTCCGGGCGAGCGGCTCGGGCTTGCCGTTCGCGCGGCGAAAGGCTCGGCCCACATCAACCCGCTCGCGATCTGGAAGGATTTTCATGGTGTCGCGCAGGACGTGGTCTCGTCCGGTGCGCACTCACGCGAGACACCGTTTGCACTCGGCCTGCGCGCCCAGTGGGCGCACTTCGTCGCCGCGGTGCGCGGCGAGTCGCCAGCGCCATCGCTGCAGGAACAGGTCACGCTCCTCAAGGTGATGGAAGCGATCTACGAGTCAGGGGAACAGGGGAAGGCGGTGACGCTATGACGCGATGGTGTCACCGCGCTGCCGCCGCAACGCCTCGTGCATAGCGCCATGAAACCGGTGTGGCCCCTGCTGGTGCTGTTCTCCGCCGCAACGCAACTGGGAGCCCAGCAGCCGGCGACGCCTCCCGGTACCAACCTCCAGGTCTACCTGATGACCATGGGCGCTGGCGCCGACATCTACGAACGCTTCGGTCATAACGCCATCTGGATCCGCGATACCGTCGGCCACACCGACCTCGTCTATAACTACGGGATGTTCAGTTTTCCCGGAACCGTTGCCGGCCTCGCCGTGTTCGGCGCCCGCTTTGCGATGGGCCCGCAGCAATACTGGTTGGGTTACGATGACCTCGACAACACGTTGCTGACCTACCGCAATCGCAAGCGCGACGTGACAGTACAGGAGCTGGATTTTGCTCCGAGTCAACGGGCCGACCTCGCGTCGCGGCTCGCGGTCAATGCCCTCGACGCCAACAGGTATTACGCCTACGACTACTTCCGCGACAACTGCTCCACGCGCGTACGCGACATGCTCGATCTCGAGCTCGGCGGCGCGTTGAAGCGGGCAACGACGGCCAAGCCGGCTGACGGGACGCTCCGCTTTCACACGCTCCGCTCGATCACCAACGACAAGCTGCTTTTTGTCGGAATCAATGCCGCCTTCGGCCCGCACGTCGATCGCCCGCTCGACCAGTGGGACGAGATGTTCCTGCCGGCCAAGGTGCAGCAGCGCATGCGCGAGTTGACGATCGCCGGTCCCGACGGTCGGGACCGGCCGCTCGTCAAGCGCGAGATCTCGTTGCTCAACATGAACGCGTATCATGTGGACGCGGCGCCGCCGGCATGGGGTGGCGCGCTGATCGGGATCAGCCTTGCCGTCGCCGCACTGATCCGGTTGACCGAATCGCAGCGACGCATCGCGCTGGTCGGTCGAGTGGTCGGTGGCGCCTGGATGTTGCTGGTCGGCGTTGGTGGACTGACGCTGCTCTTCTTCTGGCTCTTCACCGACCACGTGGCGACCTGGGCCAATCGGCACCTGCTCCTCCTCTCCCCGCTTGCCCTGGCGCTGGTTTCGTCGTTCTGGTACCGCGGCGACCGGCGCCCGCGGCCGTGGGTTCCCCGGGTCGTCATGGCCCTGATGTTGTCGGTGGCGATCGGCGGGTTGCTGGCCTTCCTGCCGCAGGTCAGCGGCCAGCAGACTGCGATTCTCGCCCAGCTTACCGCCCTGCCGACCTTCGTCGCCGCCCTGGAGGCGTTGCGGGGGTGGCACAGACGGAATGAGGGCCGGGGGGCTGCGAGCTAGCAGCCGGGAGCGTCGGATTGGACGAGCGTCCAGCTCCAAGTGCTGCAATTAGGCCCGAACCCTGACTATCTTGCATGGCTATCATGGTGCCGCCCCGGGACCATGGCTCTCCAAACTGTGAGGCATCCAGTGAAGCCGAATCTGCACCCCGTCTACCAGACCATCACTGCGCATTGTCAGTGCGGCAACACCTTCGAGACCCGCAGCACCGCCAAGGGAATCAGCGTGGAAGTGTGTGCCCTGTGCCACCCGTACTTCACCGGCAAGCAGCGCCTGATCGACACCGCGGGTCGCGTCGATCGCTTCCGCCGCAAGTACGCCACAGCGCCGGCGACGGACGCGACGGCGCCTGCGACGGAACCCACCGCACCGTCCTGATCGGCCTGTCCTGAGCGCGAGCGAAGGAATGGACCCCCGACTCCGCCAGGCGCTCGCGCGGGCGGAGGAGGTCGCCCGCCAGCTCGCCGAGCCCGCGACTGCGGCTGACACCGCCAAACTGAAGTCGCTCGGCCGCGAACACGCACGGCTCGTCCCGATGGTGCGCGCGGCCGAGTCGTTGGCGCGACTCGAGCGCGAGCTCGCCGGTGCCCAGGAAATGGCATCGTCCGGTGACCCGGAGATGATGGCACTCGCCAACGAAGAACTCGATCGGCTCACCACCGACATCGAACCAATTCGCGCCGAAATCCAGGAACTGCTGGTGCCACCGGATCCGCTGGAAGACCGGGACGTGATCCTGGAAATCCGGGCTGGCACTGGTGGCGACGAAGCGGGCTTGTTCGCCGGGGAACTGTTGCGCATGTACACCCGTTTCAGCGAACGTCGCGGCCTCAAGGTCGAGCCGATCGAGGTCCACGCCGGCAGCGTGGGCGGGATTCGCGAGGCCATCGTCGCGATCCGGGGCACTGGCGCCTACGGCTGGATGCGCCGCGAGTCCGGCGTGCATCGCGTCCAGCGGGTCCCGAGCACCGAGACGCAGGGGCGGATTCACACCTCGGCGGCCACCGTCGCGGCAATGCCGGAAGCGGAAGAGATCGACGTGCGCATCGATGCCAATGACCTCAAGATCGACGTGTTCCGTTCCTCGGGCCCCGGCGGACAGAGTGTCAACACCACGGATTCCGCCGTGCGGATCACCCACTTGCCGAGTGGCCTGGTCGTGCAACAGCAGGACCAGAAGTCGCAGTTGCAGAACAAGATGAAGGCGATGGACGTACTGCGGGCACGCCTGCTCGATCGTATGATCGCCGAGCAGGAAGCGTCGCGTTCGGCCGAGCGGCGATCGATGGTCGGCACCGGCGACCGTTCGGCCAAGATTCGCACCTACAACTTTCCGCAGAGTCGCGTCACCGATCACCGGATCAATCTCTCGGTGCACAACCTCGCCGACGTGATGGATGGCAAGCTCGACGATCTCGTCAACGCGCTTCGGCTCGCGGCGCGCCAGGAAAACAGCGATGGTTGACGTGGTCCAGACATTGGGAGAACTCCTCGCCTGGGGCACCGGCGCCCTCAGCCGCGCCGGGGTCGTGGAGCCGCGGCGTGAGGCGTTCCGCCTCTGGTCCGACGGCCACGACCGCACCGCGGCGATGGCCACCCTGGCCGGGGCCGAGCCGGTCGGTGCCGAAGCGGCGAGCCGATTTCGTGACAGTATCCGCCGCCGCCTCGCTGGTGAGCCGGTAGCGTACATCACCGGCTGGACCGGATTCCGGCGGCTGACGCTGCACTGCGATCGCCGAGCGTTGATCCCCCGGCCGGAAACCGAAGGTCTGGTTGACGTGGCGTTGGCACGAGCCCGCAGCGGGCTTGCCGTCGACATCGGCACGGGAACCGGTGCGATCGCGCTGGCGCTGAGCGACGAGGGTGAGTTCGCTGACGTGATCGGCGTCGACGTGTCGCCCGAGGCACTCGCGCTCGCCTGCAGCAACGGCATGGCATCGGGCCGGCCGGTGACCTGGCTGGAAGGTGATCTGGTGGCCCCGCTGGCCGGCCGTCAGGTGAACCTGTTGGTGTCCAATCCGCCGTACCTGACCCAAGCCGAATATGACAGTCTGGACCGGTCGGTGCGAGATTATGAGCCCGCCTTGGCACTCGTAGGTGGTGACGACGGCCAGCGCCTCGTGCGGCGCCTGTTGCATGATGCGCGATCCGTTGTGACGCCGACTGGCTGGATCGCGCTGGAAGTGGATTGCCGTCGCGCCGAGGCTACCGGTCGAATCGCGACTGCCGCGGGTTGGGAAAGTGTCACCGTGCTCGATGACCTGTTCGGCCGTGCGCGCTACGTGCTCGCGCGGCGAGGGAGTACTTCATGATCGACGACAGGGCGCAAGAACTCGGCCGGTTGATTGGCCAGGCGCCGGAGTACCAGGCGTTGCGCCGGGCCGAGCAAGCGCTGCGCGACGACGTCGAGGCGCAGAAGCGCCTGGAAATCATCTCGCGGCTCACCCGCGAATTCGACCAGATGATGGCGCAGGGGCAATCGCCCGAGGAAGCCAAGGCACAGGAGTACGAGACGACGCTGCACGACTTTGAACAGTCGCCGGTCGGCCAGAGTTACCTTGTGACGCGTGCGAACGTGGACAAGTTGATGACGCGCGTCAACCAGGTCATCGCTGACGGCATGGAGCGCGGCGTCACCAGCGGAATCATCACGCTTTGACGTCGCGCGGTTTTTTCGTGGTCCTCGAGGGGCCGGAGGCCGCCGGCAAGTCGACGCTTGCGCGGGCGCTCCATCAACGGATGCGGGACGATGGCGTCGACCCGATCCTGGTGCATGAACCGGGCGGCACCCCAGTCGCCGAGGCGCTCCGTCACGAGCTGCTCGACGCGGCGCGCGACTGGACCCCGGCGATGGAGCTCCTCTACATGGTCACCGCGCGCGCCGACCTCGTCACGCGCGTCATCCAGCCAGCGCTCGCTGCCGGCAAGGTCGTGATCTCCGATCGGTTTGACCTGTCCACCATCGCGTATCAGGGCGCGGGGCGGGGCTTGCCCACGGAACAGGTGCGCTGGGTCAATGCGGCCGCGACCGGCGGGCTGGTGGCCGACCTGACCCTGGTGCTCGACCTCGAACCGGCTGAAGCCCAGCGACGTCAACGGGAGGCAGGGAAGGGGTTGGACCGGATCGAGCGGGAGCCGGCCGCGTTCCATGCCCGCATCTCGGCGGCGTACCTCGCCGCCACCGGGCCCGGGGTGTACCATATCGGGGCGGCGGCGTCACCGGCGGAGGTACTTGCCGCCGCGTGGCGCGCGATATCGGCGGCCCGGCCAGGGCAGTTCCCGTCTCGCACCGAGTAGTTGGTCACGCCTTCGGGGGGTTCGATGAAGCAGCGCTGGGGACTTGTGGTACTCGTCGCGTTGGTTTCGTTCTTGAGCGGTGGGTGGTTGCTGCGGGGAGCGCGTGACCGGACCGCGTTGAAGGGCCCGGAATTGCTGCAGACGGTCATTCAGTACATGAGTCGGTACTACGTCGACTCGCTCCCGCCCGACAGCCTGTTCGACCTTGCTGCCGCCGGTGCGGTGAAGCAGCTGCACGATCCGTACTCCTCCCTCGAGGTCGACGAGGACTATCGCGCGCTGAACGAGATCACCTCCGGGAATTACGGTGGACTCGGCATGCAGATCGACGTCCGTGACGGCTGGATCACGGTGGTCGCCCCGTTGCCGCAAACCCCGGCGGAGCGCGCCGGAATCGTAGCGGGAGACCGCATCGAGGCGGTGAACGGGCAATCCACTCAGGGACTCAGCCAGGACAAGGCGGTCAAGGCGCTGCGCGGCGCGGTCGGAACCAAGGTGGATCTCAAGGTCCACCGCCCCGGGATCGTGCAGCCAATGCCGTTCACGTTGGTGCGCGAGACGATTCACAATCGCTCGACACAACCGGGAACGATCCTCGACACCGACATCGGCTACGTGTCGCTGGTCTCGATCAGCGACAGTTCGGCCAGCGAACTCCGCGGCGAAGTCGATGCGTTGCTCAAGCAGGGGGTCAAGGGACTGATCCTGGATTTGCGCGAGAACCCCGGCGGCCTGCTGACGCAGGGCGTGCGGGTGTCCGATCTGTTCCTTGATGCCGGCCGCAAGATCGTGGAGACGCGCGGTCGCATGGCAGACATGACGCATCTGTACACCGACGACACGCCGCAGGTCTGGCCGACGTTGCCCGTGGTCGTGCTGGTGAATGAGTTCACCGCGAGTGCCGCAGAAATCATCGCCGGTGCGTTGCAGGACAACGACCGGGCGGTGATCGTGGGCACGGCGACCTTCGGCAAGGGTCTGGTGCAAACGCTCTGGCCATTTGGTGAAGGGAAGGGCCTCAAGCTCACCACTGGCCGGTGGTTCACACCAAGCGGCCGCACCATCCAGCGCACGGTGAAGAGCGGCGAGGACCAGCTTGGTCTCGCCACCGCCGAAGCGAACCACAAGGACCTGAAGTGGCTCGATTCGCTGCCGTCGTTCAAGACGATCAGCGGCCGTCTCGTCAAGGGTGGCGGTGGCATCGTCCCCGATCGGATCGTGCGGGCCGATACGCTTACCGACGCGGAGCGTGGGTTCGTCAAGGGCATTGGCGGCCATGTGCCGGAATTCCGTGACGCGCTGGTGGCAGTGGCGCTTGACCTCAAGGCGAAGGGCGCCGTCACGAGCCCGGACTTCCGGGTGACGGACGTCATGCGCCAGGGTGTGCTGGCTCGGCTGAGGGCGAAAAACGTGACGCTGACGCCTGAACAGGTGGCTGGCGGCGCGCGCCTCCTCGATATGCAATTGTCATACGAAGTCGAACGTTACGTCTTCAACCGTGCCGCCGAATTGCGGCGCCGGACCCGCGATGATGCCCAGGTCCGGGCAGCGCTGGCGCTGTTCCGCAACGGTTCGACCCCGGCTGCCCTCATGGCGCAGGTCGCAGGGGGGCCTTCGGCCAGGTGAGCATCGAACGCATCGCGGTAATCGGCGCGGGCCGCGTCGGGCTCTCGCTCGCACGCGCCGTCGTGCGTTCGGGCCGCGCGGTCGCGGTCCTCGGCCGGCATGCCGAGGCGTTGCCCGAGCCGCTCGAGCCCGCGACCGTCGTATGGGATCCCGTCATTGCGGCGGCCGATCTTGTCATCGTGGCAGTTCCCGATGACGCCGTGGCGCAGGTCTCGCTGACGCTCGCCCGGAGCGGAGTGGTCGGCGGGCGGCACGTCGTGTTGCACACCTCGGGCCTGTACGATCGTTCGGTGTTCGCGGCGCTGGAGTCCAGCGGCGCCGCTCTGGGCTCGTGGCACCCGCTGCAGACCTTTTCGCTTCTCGCCGGTGAACCGGGCGCCCTCGCCGGGTCGCCGGCCGTGATCGAAGGCGATCCGCGGGCATTGGTCACTGGGCGTGAGCTCGCGGACCTGCTCCATCTCCGGCCGGTCATCGAGATCGCGGGCGACCGCAAGGCATCGTATCACGCCGGTGCGGTCTTCGCGTCGAACTACCTGGTCGTGCTGGCCGACATCGCCGCACGGTTGGCGCGCGACGCCGGCGCCGACGGCGTGTCCGCGGAATTGTTCCTGCCGCTGATGCGGCGTACCCTTGCCAACTACGGCACCGGCGGCGTCGCAACCCTGACCGGACCGATCAGCCGTGGCGATGCCGACACCGTTGCTCGCCATCTCGAAGCACTCGAGGGGTCGGAGCGCGCCTTGTACATCGCATTGGGAAGGGAAGCACTGCGCTTGGCCGCCGCGTCCGGACTTGATCCTCATGCGGCGAAGACGATCGAGCAATTGCTCTACTGATCGATGATCTTCGTCCCCTTGGGGAGTTTGCCGCAGATGAAGACGTCGGACTGTATCGAACCGTTCACGCGCAACTGGGACAGGCGGAGCACCCGCTTGTGGTCACGCGATTCCTCGATGTCGAGGCGCCGCGGCAGGCCGAGATCCCGGTCGAACCAGACGGTGGCTCGCCGGAACGGCATGTCGTTCGCGAGTGGCTCCATGATCACGGCGTCGGTGATGTGGCCGTCGATCTCCTCTGAATTGACATAGGTGATTCGATAGCGATCGACGGCATTGTCGAGGAACGTGCCGAGCAGGTTGGTGCCGTAGGTCGCGTGATTCGGCTGGGGGAAACGGAGCACCTGGCCCGGGCTGGAACTGGGCAAGTACATCCAGACCTTGGTGCCGTCGACAACGATCGCATCTTTCGGTGGATCGCTGAACCGCATCGCAAAACGATTTTTCCCTTCCTGGTACAGCGTCCCCTTCGAATCAGGCATGTCCAGGTTCTTGTCTTCAAAGTGCTGAATAAACTGCGCCTGAAAGCTGCTGAGGGCCTGGTAGGCGCGGCTGGCGTTCCGAACAACGGGCGTCCCCTTGTCGCTGCCGCCGACCTGGGCTGGCAATGCACGGCAGAGGGCGCACAGCCCAAGCAACCCCGCCCATGCCGCCGCGAGCCGCACTAGACCACGGTTCCCACGGTGGCAAGCGAGCGACCGATCACCTCGGCGATCGCCGCAACTTCGCGCATCATCTTGTCGAACTGCTCTGGGTACAGGCTCTGCCCTCCGTCCGACAACGCGCGCTCCGGATTCGGGTGCACCTCGACAAGCAGCCCGTCGGCGCCGGCCGCCACCGCGGCCCGCGCCATGGCCGGGACCATGTCGCGGTGACCAGTGCCGTGGCTCGGGTCGGCCACGATCGGCAGGTGCGACAGGCCGTGCACCACCGCGATCGCCGCGATGTCGAACAGGTTGCGCGTCGTGGGATCAAACGAGCGGATGCCGCGTTCGCAGAGAATCACGTTCGGATTGCCAGCGGCGAGAATGTATTCCGCGGAGAGCAACAACTCGGTGATCGTGGCGGCGAGCCCCCGCTTGAGCAGGATCGGCTTGCGCAGTCGGCCGCACTCCTTGAGCAGCGGATAGTTCTGCATGCTGCGGGCGCCGACCTGGATAATGTCGGCGGTCTCGGCCACCAGCTCGAGTCCGTCGAGGTCCATCGCCTCGGTGACGATGAGCAAGCCGGTCTCCTGGCGCGCCAGGTCGAGCAGCTCGAGTCCGCGCCGACCGAGCCCCTGGAACGAATACGGCGACGAACGGGGCTTGAACGCGCCCCCGCGCAGCACCGTCGCGCCCGCGGCCTTGACCAGGCGGGCTGCGGCGAGAATCTGCTCCTCACTCTCGACGGAACAGGGGCCTGCCATCACGACGACCTCGCGGTCGCCGACGACGGTGCCATCCGGCAGCGGAATCCGGGTCGGCTCGAGCTGCCACTCGCGCGACACCTGCTTGTAGGGTTTGGAGACGTGAATGATCTCGGCCACGCCTGACAGCCCGGCGATCGTGGACGAATCCACCCGGCCGTCGTTGCCTACCAGGCCAACCGTCGTGCGCTGGCGCCCGGGCATCGGGCGTGCCTCGTACCCCATGGCAGCGATGATCGATACCACGCCGGAGATCTCCTCGGGCGTGGCGTCCTGTTTCATGACTATCAGCATGACGGAATCTAAATGGGGTGGGGGCCGGGGGGCTAAGCCGCCACGGTATGATCCGCGATCCGGACCCCCACAATGGTGGACACCCCCAGTTCCTGCATCGTCACGCCGTACACGCTATCGGCGGCCTGCATCGTACGGGGATTGTGGGTGATCACCAGGAATTGGGTCTGGTGCTTGAACTCGTCGAGCAGGCGGAGGAACCGGCCGACGTTGGCGTCATCGAGCGGCGCGTCCACTTCGTCCATGAGGCAGAACGGGCTTGGCTTGGTCAGGTAGATCGAGAAGAGGAGCGACACCGCGACGAGCGTTCGCTCGCCCGAGGAAAGCAGGTGAATCCGCTGCGTCCGCTTGCCACGCGGAGCAGCGTGAATCTCGATCTCCGATTCGAGCGGATCGTCGGGATCGCTCAGCCGGAGTTCGCACTCGCCGCCCCCGAAGAGCGTCTGGAATACGTTGATGAAGTTTGCGCTGATCGCCGTGAACGTTTCCTGGAAGAGGCCGCGTGCGGTTCCGTCGATCTCCTTGATCGCCTGCAGGAGTGATTGCCGCGCCGCGACCAGGTCGTCACGTTGTGCCTGCAGGAATGCGAGACGCTTGCTCTCCTCGGCGTGCTCCTCGACGGCGAGCGCGTTCACCGGTCCGATCGTCTCGAGCGCGTTCACGATCCGTTCGGCTTCCAGCTCGAGCGTCTCGAGATCGAGGTCGAGCAGCTGCGCCGATTCGAGCAGCACGTCGAACGGCCGCTTCCACTCGGCTTCGACGCGCTCGACGATCCGCCGGCGCTGCGCCGTGGTTTCGGCCACATCGAGCTGCAGGCGGTGGTGTTCTTCGCTCATCGCCTCGGTCGTGCGGCGGACGTCGGCCAGTTCGGCTTCCTCGGACGCGAGCGTGGCTTCGGCGACTTGCAGGGACGATTCGGCCTGGACTGTGGCCGTTTCGAGCGCGGTGAGTTGCTGGCGTTGCTCGTCGAGTCCGGCCTGCCACAGTGCCCGCTGCTGTTCGAGCGCGGTACGGTCGCCATCGAGTCCCGCGATTTCCTCGGCGCGGGCGCGGCCGGACGATTCGGCGTCGGCGATGACCTGCTGGGTGCGTTCGATGGCGGCGCCCGCCGCCCGCAACCGAGCGCTGATATGCGCTTCCTGCACCTGCCACTGCGCTCGCACGTCGCGCGCCCGTTCCTGTTCGCCCTCCAGTGCGGTCAGGCCGGTGCGCGCCAACCGCAACTGTTCGCCGAGCTGGTCGCGGCTCGTGCTGCCGCTCGCCAGCGCGGCTTCGACCTCGGACCGGCGTTGTTCTGCGCGCATGAGGCGATCAGCGAGCCGTTCGAGTTGCGTGGCGGCGTCGGCGAGTTCCCGGTCGAAATTGGCAACCCGGCGCGCGGTATCCTCTCGGGCCGCGACCGCCTGGCGCTCGGCCTCGCGCGCGCGGTCGGCGCTCTGTTCCGCCTCACCCGCGGCCGTTTCCAGCGACGTCAACTCGGTCGCAGTCTCGGCCCGTCGAATTTCGACGGCGCCGAGCCCGGTCGCGGCCTTCTCGATTTCTGTCGCGAGCGACTTGAGCTCGGCGCGGCGTCGAATCGGGCCGCTGGACGTCGACGGGCCAGTCAGGTAAATGGCACCATTGGCCCGTCGAAGCGCGCGACCACTCTGTTCCAGCACTTCGGAGCCGCCCACCAATGCGGCGATCCACGCTGCGGCCCGCGGATCCACCCGCAGTCGCGCGTCGATCGAGCCGCCATGGGTGACCGGCCCCGGTTCCACCGTCAGGAGGATGAGCGCGCCCGGTTGCTCGCGCGCGTGCCACGCCTGCACTGCCGCCACGGTCGCACTGTCCTGCACCAGCACGGCGTGGGCGAAGTCGCCCAGCAACTGCTCGGCGAGCTCGGCCTGATCACCGTCGGTCGAGATGAAGTCGGCCAGCGGGCCCAGTACGCGGCCGTCGAAGCGATCGCGCTGCGCCAACAGGGCCGCGGCGGCAGGAGCGAGACCGACGCGGTCCCGCTCGAGCGCCTCGAGGGCGGACCGACGCGCCGTGAGCACGGCGACGTCCTCTTCCAGGGCGCGACGCTCGGCGACTTCGCGGGCCTCACGGTCGCGGGTTTCCCGCAGCCGGAGGCGCGCCTGTTCGGCAGCAGCCGACTTGTGCCGGGTGTCTTCCCCCTGTCGCTCGCTGACCGCCCGCGCCTCGGTGAGCCGGTCACCGGCGTTGCGGCGCTCATCGGCCAAGTGGGCGCGGCGCGCCGACTCCTCGCCGATGCGCTCCCGCAGCGATGCAAGTTCGACGTCGAGCGCGGTGCGTTCACCTTCCAGCGACCGAAGTTGTTCGGCCGCCTGTTGCAGGGAGTGCTCCAGGCGGCGGACATCCTCCCGCTGGGCGGTGAGCCGTCGCCGCGCGTCTGCTTCCGCATCGGAGCGACTCGCGAGTTCCTGGCCCACCACCGCGTGTTCGGCTTCCGCCCCCTGGTGTTCCGCGCCGGCGCTCTGAAGCTCGCGGCCTGCCTGCTGCAGCCGCACCTCCGCGTCGCCGCGCTCTTCCGCCGCGCGCCGTCGCCGTTCGGCCGCGTTGGCCAGTCGCTCCGCGGCCACCGCCAGGTCGCCCTCGACCCGGCCCAGGGAGACGCGCACGCCGCCAAGATCCTCCGCAACGGCGGCACGATGGCGCTCGGCGGCGTTCCGCCTGAGGACGGCTTCCTCGCGGACGGCGGCGATCGCGGCGAGCCGCTCGCGATCGCGGGGCAGCAGTTCCGTCAGTTCCACGTGACGCCGCTCGAAGTCCACGGCGTCTTGCGCCAGTTGGTCGAGCCGCCGGCGCGCCAGGGTCAGCGTGACCGCGAACTTCTCTTCGTTCAACGCGGTGTGGCGCTCGGTCTTGCCCTTCTGTCGCGCCAGCGAGCGAATCTGCGATTGGACCTCGGCGAGGAGATCTTCGAGCCGCTGCAGGTCACCCGCCGTCTCCTCGAGGCGCCGCGCGGTGGTATGCCGGCGGTCGCGATAGAGGCCGACGCCGGCGGCCTCCTCGAACAACGAGCGCCGCTCGTCGGCGCGATCGGACAGCAGCAGGTCGATCATCCGTGCTTCGATAACAACGCCGGCGTCGCTGCCGAGCCCGGTGCCGCGAAGCAGGTCCTGAATATCCCGGAGACGCGTCGGAGCATTGTTGAGCAGGTAGTCGCTCTGGCCCGACCGCGACAGGCGGCGGGTGATGACCACTTCAGTATACGGGGTGGCAAGTTGGCCGTCGCTGTTGTCAAGAAAGAGCGAGACCTCGGTGACGTTTACCGGACGTCGCGTCGCGGCACCCTGAAAAATCACGTCTTCCATCTTGCCGCCGCGAAGCAGGCGCGCGGACTGCTCGCCGAGCACCCAGCGCACCGCGTCGGACACGTTCGACTTGCCACAACCGTTGGGACCGACAATCGCCGTCACACCCTCTTCAAACGAGAGGGACACCGTGTCCGCAAACGACTTGAAACCGGACAGTTCCAGTTTGGTGAGCTTCATCGCCTGGTGGGTAAGGGTTCACCAACGGCCCGTATGTGACGTGACACGGTCGTTGCAAGGCGCAAAGATAGCAGGGCGGCTCAGGTGTCGCCGGACCCCGGCGTGATGATGAAATAGGGCCGGCCGAGGCGCTTCCCGACGGCGTCGGCGTCCTCGCGGGTCAGGTAGGGACCGATGACCACACGGTAGCTTTCATCGCGGGTTTTGGGCTCGAGCACCGTGGCCGGAAAACCGCCGTCCTTCAGCTGCTTGGCAAGCGCCTGGGCCCATTCCTGGTTCTGGGAGGCGGACATCTGCAGGTACAGCTTGCCACCGGTGGCGCCGTTTGTCGGCGCTGGTGGCGGGGCCGGCGGCGCTACCGTGGGCGTCGTCGCCGTTGCGCTCGTGGCCGCAGCGAGGTCCGCCGCGGCCTTGCCGCCGCTCTTCGGGACCCATGGCAGCATGATGTAGAGGTCGGCCGCCCCGCCGACCAGCAGGCCTCGTTCGGGCGGCGTCGCGCCGCCGAGGTCGATGGCGAGGACGTCTGCCCGGCGTCGCACGAGCAGCGTCTGAGCATCGACGACTTGCGGCAGGTCGTCGCTCCACGGCGCCGTTCCGCGCCAGGCGATCGTCCACCGCGACAGGTCGATCACCCAGAGCGAATCCCCGGGGGCCCCATGCGCAAGCAACCATCTGCCGCTGCGATCCGCGCGCAGAGCGTCGGCGGTCCCCGCCATCGGCAGCTCCCGGAGCTGGCTCCGGGTGAACCGGTCGATCATGACGAGGCCGCCGGTCTTGCGGGCCACGTAGAGGCGGTGTCCGGAGGGCGAAAACGCTGCCGTGGTCGGCGTGCCGCGAACCTTGATGAACCGGGGCGGGGCCTTCCGGGCCGGCAACTTGCCGCTCGGGTCAACGAAGAGTACGCCGCTGTCGGTGGTGACCGCGACCAGATCACCCACCCACGTTGCCGTCACGCGCCCGTTCGGAATCGCGACGTGGCGCACCTCGCCGGCGGCGCCAAGCACCTGCAGCGTTCCCGACCGGTTCCCCACCGTGAGGATCTGGTCGCCGGGCCCGCGGAGCAGGATGGTGCCGCGCTCGACCGACGCCTTCAGCGTGTTCGGAGATGTACCGGCGAACCGCACCGGGTGGTGCGCCGAATCCACGCCCAGGATGGTGCCGTCGAGGGTGGCGGTGAGCTGGCGCGCCGACGTTGGGACCAGTCGCGATCGTCGCCCCTTCAGGTCGATCGCCACCAGACGTCCGGCGTTGTCAGCGCCGTACACCGTCTGGTCGTCGCTGCCGCTCGCGCCCAGGACCCGCGACATCGTCGGCAATCCGCCGGAGATAATCCATTCTTGCGGCGTCAGGGTGTTGGCACGCAGCAGTTGGGCATTGCCACCCGAGCGTGACACCCGCAGCAGCGCGGCGTCGGCGGGCGGCGTGGCGATCGCTGCGGGGAGGTGATGCGTAGCAGTTGGAACGCGTTGGCCGCCGCACCCGGCGAGTGCGGCGGCCAACATCATCTGAGCGGCGAGGCGACCCGGCATCGTGCTCAATATGCCGGGCCGAACGAAATCGTCCAATACGGCTTCACCGCGGTGCGGGTGCCGTCGATGTTCTGGATGAAGCGGTCGAGTGGCTTGGCGTAGTCAAATCGCAGCACCATGAAGCCGAGGGCATTGACCTTGATCGACAGACCGACCGACTTGAGCGGCGTGCGGACGTCGACCGGCGACGCACCGGCCGGGCGACTCCATGCCACGCGGCTCGCCCCGCGCCACGCGACGCCGGCGTCGAAGAACAGGGCGCCTTCGATCGGTGGAAAGATTTGCGGCAGCCAGTGCATGTACTGCTGGCTGAGGATGGGGAACCGCACTTCGGCGTTGAACACCCCGATCGATGTCCCGAGCAGCTGGTCGAGGTCAGCGCAACCGGTTTGCGAGTTCGGATCGGCGACAGCTTGCGATACGCACTCATTGCGATCGAAGGAACCGGCCGTCCAGCCGCGGATCAGGTCCGGATAGCCGAGATACATGGAAAACCGGCTGGCGTCACGTCCGGTGCGGCCGAAATACATGGCGCGTGTGGCGAGCGTCAGTGGCCCGAACAGGTGGTCGTACCGACGGAGATCGACGGTGGTCTGCAGGTAGCGCCAGCCGCCGATCGTCGGGGCGAACTCGATGCGCGACCGACGACCGAGGAACGGGCCGGTGTAGCCCGCGATCGAGTTGTCAAACACCCACGCGACGGATGGTTGCACGAAGCCGGTCTCGCTGTTCACCGTTTTCACCGTGGAGGGGTTGTCGGTCGCGAACCCGGTGACCCGGTCAAATGGTTGCCGGTACTCGAGCACGGCATCTTCGACGTTCGTGACGTGCAACCCGGCTTCAACGCGCTGGAATCGCGACAGCGGGTAGTAGCCGGCCGCAAACGCCGACCGGAGCACGATACGGCGGACTTGGGTGACGTAGGTCAGTTCCTGGTCGGTCGGTCCGGCCTGGTAGCCAGAGCCGTTGTAGAAGAAATAGGGATCCTGCGACAGGCCCACGGCCCAGTTGGCGCGGTGACTCAGGTTGACGTAGGCGCCGAGCACCTGCGCTTCGTCGATCCGGCCATTCACGAAGCCGCTGAACAGCAGCTGGTGATCGCCGAGCATGTCGGACAGTTGCACCGACGTGCCGCCGAAAATGCCGCTGCCGAAGTTGCTTCGTGAATACCCGATGCTCGGTCGCGCCACGTAGTCGGGCGTGTACACCGTCTTGTAGCGACGCTCCGAGAACGTGCTGGTGTCGGGCAGTTGCCTGGTGGAATCGATCAAATGCTCGATCGAGATCTCGGTCGGCGGACGGAGCGTGTCGGATTGCCTGGTGAGTGAATCGACCGGCCGGAGTCCGGTGGCCGAACGATAGAGCGAGGTGCCACCGGCCGTGGGCGGGGCCGCGGAATCCGCGGCTGGCGCCACGCGCGCCGCGGGTGGCCGGGTCGCCAGCAGTTCCACGGGGTGCCACGGCGCCTTCTTGCGGCTCGCCGGGTCGGCGAGCACGTAGACGTTGTAGTCGCCCTTCTCGTAGTACACGTACGCCAGCTTGTTCGACTGGCGTGCCCACGAGAGATCGGGCGAGAGCGGCGTGATCCCCTGCGCCCCGGTGAAGAAATCCGTGAGCTGGTACGAGTCGCCGCTGGGCATGTCATACAGGTAAATGTTGCTCACGCCAGTACGGTCGGAGATGTAGGCGAGCGACGTGCCGTCGGGTGACCACTGCGGATCGACGTTCTTGCCCCAGTCCATTCCCCGGAGCAGTTCGATCTGCCCCGACGCCAGGTGATAGAGCGCGAGCCGGTAGTTGCCAAAGCGCAGCGTGTTGAAGTCGGTTTTCGGGCCGCGGTCGGTCGTGAAGGCGATTGTCTTGCCGTCGGGCGACCACGCCGGATGAAGGTCGGCGTACTTGTCGTTGGTGAGCCGCCGCAGATTGCTGCCGTCGCGGTTGACGATGAACAGGTCCGACAGGCCACCATCGTATCCGGTGAACACGATCTGCGAGCCGTCGGGACTCCATGCCGGTGTGGTGACACCGCTGAGGCCCGGGCGAATCGTGCCGACCTGCTTGTTGCGCGCGACATCAAGCACGATGATGTCGTCGTGCGCGCCGTTCTTGCCGGCGAAGGCAAGGTACTTGCCGTCCGGCGACCAGCTGGCCGAGGAGTTGATGAACCGGAATGTCTCGTAGTTCGAGCTGTACGTTGATTTGTAGAGACGGCGCTCGACCTTGCCGTCGGCAACGTTCGCCAGCCAGAGGTCCACGAAGTAGAAGTCTTTCTCGGAGAAGTACGCCACCTGGGTGCCGTCGGGCGAGAGCGCGGGTGCCAGGTGCAGCGTGCCCTGGCTGCGTTCCTTCGTCAGTACCGCCTGCGATATCGCCGCTGCCCGGTCGGCGGTGTTGAGCTCGGGTAGGTACTCCTTGAGCACCGCATCGCGCCACTGGTCACCCAGCTGCTTGAAGTCGAGCCCGATCACCCGCCGGAAAGCGCCCTCGAGCGAGCCTGAGCGTGACGCCGACAGGATCGCACCGATCGCCTCGTCGCCCCAGCGATGGCCGATGTAGGTCAACAGCGCCTGGCCGAACCGGTAGGGAAAGATCCGCGAATCGTTCTCGAGTTGCTGGATGGTCGGGAGCTTGCCTTCCTGCGCTGCATCGCGGAGCCACATCGCGGTGTTGGCGTCGAGCTTGCCGAGCGACATGTACTCGGCCATGCCTTCGACGAACCAGAGCGGCGGGTTCACCGCAATGATCGTCTGCACGCCGCCGCCCGCGCGGCCACCCGACCAGACGTCGTACTGGAACTGGTGGGTCATTTCGTGCTGCAGCACGTGCTGGACGTCGTCGTACGAACCGGTGAGCGGGATGACGATGCGGTGCTTCAGGAAATCGGTGAAGCCGCCGACGCCTTCCGACACCCCTTCGCTCGAGGTGTTGGTCTGCTGGAAGTCGGAGAGCGAGGCGTAGAGGATGATCGGCTTGCGTTCACGAAACTGATGACGGAGCACGGTCGACAGTTCGAGGTACGAGCGTTCCGCCATCCGCGCGACATCGAGTGCGGCGCTGTGCTCGATCTCGTAGTAATAGAGGTCGAAGTGCTCCGACTCGAGCACCTTGAAGTGAAATTTCGAATACTGGACCTTGTTCTGGCCGAAGTACTGCGCGCCAAGCGTCATCGGCGCGAGGGGTGCAGCGGCGAACAGCAACCACGCGAGGCGGCGCATCGTTAGACCTCTCGTCCGGAGGGGACGGTCACGGTTCGGAGAGGAGTGTCGGCGCGTCCTGCCACAGGCGCTCCAACTGATAGAACGCTCGCGTCTCCGGGTGAAACAGGTGGACGATCACGTCCACGAAATCGAGCAACACCCAACGGCCGCTCTGCACGCCTTCGACGTGATGGGGCGGCAGGCCGACCTGATCCATCGCCTGGACCACTCCGTCGGCAAGCCCGCGCACATGCGCATCAGACGTGCCGGACGCGATGACAAAGAAGTCGGCGGCGTCGCAGAGCCCACGAAGGTCGAGAACGTGAAGCCGGACTCCCTTGCGATCTTCGATCGCGGCGACCGCGAGCCGCACCGATGCCGGTAACCGCGGGCTTCGCCGCTCAGCTACCTGCATGTACGCTCCGACCACGCCGCCGGTTCTCGCGTCCGTGCCGCTGGCACAAGATACTGTCGTGATCTGCTGATCGGGCGGGCATCACGATGGCTGCGAGCTCAGCTGAACCGATTCCTGACACGGGTGTCCTGAGAAGTGGACAAATGCCGCCTGGCAGCATTCGCGGCTTACACCGCCGCAACGACGTTCACCCGGATTTCGGCCTGGACGTCGTGGCTCAGGCGGACCGGCACCGAGTGGAAACCAAGATGCTTGAGCGGATGCTCCAGTTCGATCTTCCGCTTGTCAATGGTGAAGCCCTTGGCCGCCAGTTCGTGGGCGATATCACTCGACGTGATCGAGCCGAAGAGCTTGCCGTCCTCGCCCGCCTTGGCGGTAAAACCAAGCGTTGTGGCGCCGAGGTGCCTGGCAAGTTCCTCGGCCTCGGCGCGCTCGCTGGTCGCGCGCGCATCGCGCGCCTTCGCCTCAGCGTCGATGCGCTTCTTGTTCCCGGCGGTTGCCTCGAAGGCCAGGCCGCGGGGAAGGAGAAAATTGCGGGCGTACCCCGGCTTGACCCGAACGACCTGACCGGCCCGGCCGAGCGATGGAACATCTTCACGCAGTATCAATTCGATCATGACGAAACTCCTGAGGCGGGCGCTCTGCGCCGCCGAAAGTCGAGCCAGGTGTCAGCGATCCCCAGCATGGCCAGCCCGATGGGGACGATGTAGAAGAACGGTAACATGATCAACAGCAGGATACCGATGAAGAGCGGTGACGCACGCGACAGCGAGGTACCGGCGATCGCCGCACCGCGGAGGATGTAGATCGAGCCGACGACCACCAGTGCGTTGCCGGCGACGAGGGTGACCGATTGCGGCACCGGCAGCAGGAACGGGGCGATCAGCAACACCAACAGCCAGACCGCGTGGTCGTTGAAGCGGAACTCGCGGAACGGTTGCGCTGGCGGCAGCATCGGCGTGTGCGCGATGCGTTGGTACCAGCTCCAGGTCAGCCGCGCGCTCGCCAGGGCGATCAGCGCCACCCAGGCGGGGAAGAGCGGTGCGGCAACCGTGAGGGCGGAGGCGAACTGCCGCGCGCGGTCCGCCACGGCACCTTCTTCCAGCGCATCGCCCGACGGCACTGCCGCCGGCAGGTCCGTCCAGATTTTTCGCCACCCCTCCCAGGTCTGGGAGATGATCTCGTTCTGGAGGTCGACAAAGCGGAGGTGCAACGCCAAGTACCAGCCGATCGTCGCCACCGCGGCGATGAGCACGGCGGCGCTGGCCCGGGTGAAGAGCGAGCGGACGCCGACGATGGTGAGCGCGACGAACGCCCCGATGAAGAAGGCGGCGGCGGCGCGCACCGTGTGCTCGGTGAGGGACGTTGGCGCGCGGAACCAGGCGACGAGTGCCACGGTGCAGACAACGATCCAGAACCACTCACGCGGGGTCCGTGGCCGTGACACCAGGAGCAATGCCGCGAGCAGGCCGAGAAAAAAGACCGGACAGACCGGGACCGCAACGAGCAGGAACCCGGCGGTCAGCAGCAGGAGCAGGTACGGCGAGCGACGCCCGCTCGGCGCGGGCGTCGTCGAAGGAATGGTCAGCCGGCGAATCCCTTGATGTAGGGGATCAGCGCGACCTGGCGGGCCCGCTTGATCGCGGTGCTCAGTTGCCGCTGGTGACGCGCGCAGGTGCCCGAGAGGCGGCTTGGCAGAATTTTGCCGCGCTCGGTGAGGAAACGGGTCAGCAGCCGTTCGTCCTTGAAATCCACAACCCGGACGCCGGATTCGCAGATCGCACAGCTCTTCTGTGGGCGGGCCATTATTCCTCCTCCTCCCCGTCCTTGGCGCTGGGCGTCGGCGCCATCTGCGCGCCTTCGTCCAGGACGACCAGGTGACGAAGCAACCCTTCATCAAGCTTCAGGGCGCGCTCAAACTCCGGCAGCATCGCCGAGGCGGCTTCGAACTTGGCGATGACGTAGTAGCCGGTTGCGCGGCCCGCAACAGGATAGGCCAGGGTACGCTTGCCCCAGTGGGCGACGTCCATGGCAACGCCTTCGCTCTGGGGGATCAGCGCGTGGAAACGATCGAGTTTTTCGGTGACGGCGGCTTCTTCGAGCACGGAATCGAAGATGTAAACCGCCTCATAGCGACGAGGCACGAGCACCTTCCTTCGGTCTGGAGTCGCCCCGGCGCGGTGCGGCGCCGAGGAGGATGGGTTTGAACTGCGGGCGCAAGCTAATCGGGTGGGGGCCGGTGGCCTAGGGCCGGGGCGCCTGCCTCATGGCTTGGCCATGATCAAGTTCTCCCGAGGCAACCTCAGCGCTTTGTGGCCGGCCTCACTACCAGCCAGCGCAATTCCCGCTGGGCGTTCGCGCCGGCGCGCTGGGCCAGCGCTGAGTCGCCGGAAAAAAGGAGCACGCGGGTCGACCGCGGCAGCGAAAAGCGGCCGACGGGCTGGCCGGTAGTGCTGAGCACGACGTAGCGCACCGAGTCGTGGGATGCCACCGGGAAGCCAGCAACGATGACCCGCCCGTCCGGGGCGACGTAGACGGCGCCCACAGCCGGGTGGAACTTGGCCGTAGCTGCCACAATCGAGTCGAAACGAGACTTTTGCGCCTTGTCCGCCCCGTCGGGCAGCCGGGACCGGGCCGCGGCGATATCGGCGGCGGTTACCGCCGGACCCGGTGCGTCGCTGGTCAGGCTCCACCGCAACCGGCCGGCTGGCGATCGGCGTTCGATCGAAAAGAGCTCACCCGCGCTCCAGACCACGTCGCTGTCGGCGGCGATCGCGTACGACGGCAGGATCGGGAACAAGGGCACCGGCGCCGCCGGCCGGCCGTCGCGGAGGCGAAGCCAGTTCAATTTGGACTTGAGTACGGTGCGACCGACCGTGTCTCCGGGGCCGTCGATCTCGCGCAACTCGAACTCAGCAGCGGAATCCTGCCCCGCCTCGTGGATCACCTGATAGAACGGCACGTCACCCGAGTAGCCGGTCGCGTGGGTCATGCTTACGGGCGGGAACGGGAGGCTCGATTCCACCTTGCCGTTGGCGTTGTACCGCAGCGCGCGCATCCCGGAGGCATTGAGCACGATGTATCCGGTGCGAGTCGCCGCGACCGACACGACGAAGTCATACTGCGCCTCGCCGGCGCCGAGTTCGCCGAGCAACTGCGGATCGGTCTTGTTGGGAGTCCAGATCTGGATCTGGTGGTGCGGCTCCCACGTCGTAAAGCTGCCACCGTGCAGCCAGTTGGCGGTTGCGGTGCCCGTCGGGCACGGCTTCTGCCCATCGGACAGGCAGACTAGCCGCCCGTTGGTGACGGGAATGGTGGGGAGCGAATCGAGCGCCGCCGCCGTGGTGGTGTGCGTGATCGATTGGGCTGGCGCAGCAGACGCCGTGGGTTTGGTGTCGCGGCAGGCGGTGAGCACAAGGAGGCCCAGCAGGAAACGTCGCATCGTCATGCTCCAACCCTCAGGTATTGAACCGGAACAGCATTACGTCGCCGTCCTGCACGACGTATTCCTTCCCCTCGGCGCGCGCGAGCCCCTGTTCGCGTGCCGGCTTCCAGCCACCGACGCGCACGAAGTCGTCGTAACTCACCGTTTCGGCCCGGATGAAGCCCTTTTCGAAGTCGCTGTGAATCACGCCGGCGGCCTCCGGCCCCCGGGCGCCACGCCGAACGGTCCAGGCGCGTACTTCCTTCTCACCCGCGGTGAAGTAGCTCTGCAGGCCAAGGATGTGGTATGCGGCGCGCGCCAATCGGTCGAGGCCGGACTCGGCGACGCCGAGTGCCTCGAGGAACGCCGCACGGTCTTCGAGCGGAAGCTCGGCGAGTTCCGCTTCCACCTTGGCGGAGAAGATGACGATATCGGCCTGCTCGCCGTCTTCGACCAGCGCCGCGCGAAGTCGTTCGACGTGGGCATTGCCGTGGGCGAGATCGTCCTCGTGCACGTTGGCGGCGTACAGCGTCGGTTTTGCAGTGAGCATGTTGAAGCCGCGATAGATCGGCCGTTCTTCCTCGGTTGGCACCACGGTGCGCGCCATGAATCCGTCGCTGAGTGCGGCGACCAGGCGCTCCAGCAGCCCCTTCTCCAGCTTCGCCTGTGCCTCACCGGTCCGCGCGGCGCGCTGGGCCTTGTCGAGACGCTTTTCGATCGATGCGAGGTCGGCGAGCGCCAGTTCGGTGTTGACGATGTTGCGATCGCGAGCCGGATCCACGCCACCCATCACGTGCTGGATGTCGTCATCGTCGAAACAACGCACCACCTGGACGACGGCATCGACTTCGCGAATGGTGCCGAGGAACTGGTTGCCGAGGCCCTCGCCCTGTGAGGCGCCCTTGACGAGGCCGGCGATGTCGACGAATTGCACCGTGGCCGGGAGGATCCGCTGGGGGAGTACGAACTCGGCGATCCGCGCGAGGCGTGCGTCGGGGACCTCGACCACGCCGGTGTTCGGCTCGATGGTGGCGAAGGGATAGTTCGCGACGAGCGCGCCGGCGGAGGTCAGCGCGTTGAAGAGCGTTGACTTGCCGACGTTCGGGAGACCGACGATTCCAAGCGAAAGCATCAGGTCAACGGCCGACTACCGACCCATCGCGAGCTTGGCGAACCACGGCGCGAACACCAGGGCCACGACACAGGTCACTTTGATCAGGATGGAGATGGCCGGCCCGGACGTGTCCTTGAACGGATCGCCCACGGTGTCGCCAACGATGGCGGCCTTGTGGATGTCCGACCCCTTGCCGCCGTGGGCGCCGGCCTCGATGTACTTCTTGGCATTGTCCCAGGCGCCGCCGGCGTTCGCCATGAAGAGCGCGAGCAGTGCGCCGCTGAGCGTGGTGCCGGCGAGCAGGCCGCCGAGCGTCTTGACGCCGAGCAGGCCGCCAACGATTACCGGCATGGTAACGGCGAGCAGGCCGGGGAGGACCATCTCGCGCAGGGCGGAGCGCGTGGTGATGTCGACGACGCGCGCCGAGTCTGCTGGCGCGGTTCCTTCCATCAATCCGGCGATTTCGCGGAACTGGCGGCGGACTTCCACGACGACGCCCTGGGCGGCGCGACCGACCGCGGTCATCGTCATCGCGGCGACCAGGAACGGCGTCGTGCCGCCGATGAAGAGGCCGATGACCACCATGTGATCGGTCAGGTCGAGCAGCAGGCGTTGGCCCGTAATTGCTTCGACGGCCGAGGTGTAGGCCGAGAAGAGCGCCAGCGCCGTCAGCACCGCGGAGCCAATCGCGAAGCCCTTGCCGATGGCGGCGGTGGTGTTGCCGAGCGAGTCGAGCTTGTCGGTGATCTGGCGCACCTCGGGCCCGAGGTGGCTCATCTCGGAGATGCCGCCGGCGTTGTCGGCGATCGGGCCGTATGCGTCGACCGTCATCGTGATGCCGACGGTGCCGAGCATGCCGACCGCGGCGAGACCGATGCCGTACAGGCCGGAGAAATGATGCGCGATCCACACCGAGGCGCAGATCACCAGCACCGGTGCCGCAGTCGAGCGCATCCCGACGGCGAGCCCGGCGATGATATTGGTGGCCGGGCCGGTCGACGAGGCGGCGGCGATTTCGCGCACCGGCTTGTCGGAGGTGAAGTACTCGGTGACGAGTCCGATCGCCACGCCAGCAATGGTGCCGGCGGCGACCGAGTAGAACCGTCCGATCGTGGGCATGGTGCCGTCGAGGCCCATCGGCAGCATGCGGACCAACCACCACGCGATGCCGAGGAAGAGCCCGGCCGCAAGAATCTGCACGGCGCGCATCGCCGTGGCCGGGGAGCCGCTCTTGAAGATGCGCATGGCGAAGATGCTGATGGTCGACGCGACCAGGCCGGCCGCGGCAAGTCCCAGCGGCAGCGAGATGGCGTTGACGCGATCGACGCCCGGGATCATTGAGCTGGTGGCCGCGATCGCCACGGCGGCGACGACGGCATCGACGTAGCTCTCGTAGATGTCGGCGCCCATGCCGGCCACGTCACCTACGTTGTCACCGACATTGTCGGCGATGGTGGCCGGATTGCGCGGGTCGTCCTCGGGGATCCCTGCTTCCACCTTGCCGACAAGGTCGGCACCAACATCGGCGGCCTTGGTGTAGATCCCGCCGCCCACACGCGCGAACAGCGCGATCGACGACGCCCCCATCGCGAAGGCGCTCATCGTCTCGGCAAATGCGGTGAACTGGGTGGGCGTGATCCCGAGCGTGGTGCCGAGATCGAGCATCCGGTTGAGCACCACACCGAGGCCGAGCAGGCCGAGCGACGCGACGGCGAGGCCCATCACGGCGCCGCCGTCGAAGGCGATCTCGAGCGCACGAGCTTGCCCATGCGTCCGCGCCGCTTCGGTGGTGCGGACGTTGCACTTGGTGGCGGACTTCATGCCGATGAAGCCGGCGGCCACTGAGCAGACACCGCCGAAGATGAACGCAACCGCGCTGCCCTGGCCGACCGTCAGTGCCAGGCCGATCGCGACCGCGAGCATCACCGGAACCAGCACCATGTATTCGCGGCGCAGGAACGTCATGGCGCCGCGCTCGATCAGGCCGGAGATTTCCCGCATGCGCGGCGTGCCGACCGGCTGCCGCTTGAGGTAGACGTACATCGCCAGGGCGCCAAAAAGGCCCAGGAGTCCCAGGTATGGTGCGAAGCGGGCGTATTGCTCAAGATGCACAACAGGCTCCTCAGGAAGTCGCGCGTCGCGCGTGCCTCAACGGTTGAAGCGATTCATGGCGCGTTCGATCCCGTCCACTGCCCAACATGCGACGGCGTCGGCCATCTCATCGGCGATGCGGTCGAACGCCGCCCGTTCCTCGGGCAGCATGCGACCGAGCACCCAGTCGGCCAGGTCGTCGTACTCCGGTGGCTTGGCCCCGACGCCGATGCGAAGCCTGGCGTAGTCCTGCCGTCGTAACGCGGACTCGACGCTCTTGAGCCCGTTATGTCCACCAGCCGATCCGGCACCCTTGAGGCGGAATGTGCCTGGCTCGAAGGCGACATCGTCCACCAGTACCAGCAGGTCGTCGGCCGGATTGAACGTCGGCGAACGTAACGCCCGCAAGGCATCGCCGCTGGCGTTCATGAACGTCGTCGGCTTCAATACACGAACGGGGACGCTGCCGAGCGTCCCCGATGCGGCCACCGCGCCGTCAGCGCGACGAAAAGGTCCGAATCCCCAACGTGCCGCCAGGCGATCGGCCAGCAGATACCCGGCGTTGTGCCGCGTGCGCTCGTATTCGGGCCCTGGATTGCCGAGTCCAACGATCGCCTTGGCCACTTACTTGGCCGACGGTTTGGCCTCGCCCTTCGCGGCTTCCTCGCCCGCTTCGCCCTCTTCGCCCTTGCCCTTCTTGATGACCTCGGGCTCGCCCTCAGCCGGTACCACCGGCGTCGCCGCGACTTCCGCCCGCGACATGATGACCGACACGACCGACACGCTCGCGTCGTTCATGATCTCGCCGTTGGCCACGGTAATGTCGCTGATGTGGATGGCGTGACCGAGCGTGAGGTTGGTGACGTCGATTTCAATGTGATCCGGGATGTCGCCCGGGAGCACCTTGAGCAGGATGCGATGCAGGTGGTGATCGAGCACGCCACCCTGGTTCCGCACGCCCTCGGCGGTACCGATGATGTGCACCGGAATCTCGACCTCGATCGGCTCGCCGGCGACGACGGCGTAGAGATCGAGGTGGATCACGTCGGTGCGGCGCACGGGGTTGCGTTGCACTTCACGCACCAGTGCGGTGATCGGTGCCGCGCCGTCGATCGACACATCGAGGAGTGCCGCTTCGCCGCCGATGAGCTCGAGCACCTTGCCCAGCGCGCGCTGTTCCACGGTGAGGGGGCGCGAGGCAAGGGCGTGGCCATAGATCACGGCGGGAACCTTGCCCTCGCGGCGAAGCGAGCGGGCGGCGCCCTTGCCAGTGTTGGTCCGCGACTCGGCGGCCAGGGTTACGTGCTGCATGGTGTTCTCCGTCCTTCGGTCAGTCGAACAGCGACGAGACCGACTGGTCGCTGTGCGTGTATCCGATCACCTTCGCAAGGAGGCCCGCAATCGAGAGCACCTTGAGTGCCGGAAACATTCGTTCCGGCGGAATCGCGATCGTGTTGGTGACCGCCACTTCGGTCACGGGACATTGCGACAGCCGCTCCACCGCCGGTCCCGACAGCAGCGCGTGCGTCGCGCAGATATAGATGTCCTTGGCGCCGAGCTTCTTGAGCGCGTGCACCGCCTCGGACATCGTGCCCCCGGTATCGATCATGTCGTCCGGGATAATGCAATTTTTTCCTTCGACTTCACCCACCACGTTGACGGCGTCCACCACATTCGCCGTCGTCCGCCGCTTGTCGATGATCGCCAGCGAGCCGTTGAGTCGCTTGGCGAACCCGCGGGCCATCTTGGCCGAGCCGACATCAGCGGCCACGACTGCCACATCGGTCAGGCCCATCGCCCGGTAGTGCTGCGTAAACACCGGTGCGGCGTACAGGTGATCGACCGGCAAGTCGAAGAACCCCTGCAGCTGATGCTGGTGGAAATCCATCGCCAGCACCCGATCCGCGCCGGCGGCGACCACCATGTTCGCCATCAGCTTGGCCGAGATCGCCACGCGACCCTGGTCCTTGCGGTCCTGCCGGGCGTAGCCGAAATACGGGATCACCGCCGTGATCCGTGCCGCGCTCGCCCGTTTGGCCGCGTCCATCAACAACAACAGCTCGAGGAGGTTCTCGGCCGGCGGATTGGTCGGCTGGATGACGTAGACATCCCGACCCCGCACGTTTTCGTCGATCTTGACGAAAATCTCCCCGTCAGCAAAGCGCCGAGACGTCGCGTTGCACAGCTTGGTGTCAAGCTGCTCGGCGATCTCCTCGGCGAGGGCCCGATTGGCCGACCCGCTGAGGAGCAACATCTTCTTCGGCGTCAGCGGCAATTTGGCCATAACGATAGCCCGCAAAGATAGTTACGAGGTCGGGGGTGGGTCAAATGGAGGGCTCCAGAAGAACCCTTGGCCCTCTAGGTTACTCCCGGTGAACGACATCCGCTGGTTCGCCCCCAACCGGTTCTGCACCCTGCCGGTTGCGCGCCTGCAGGAAGCGGGGCTGAAGATCGCCACCGAGGGCGACGCGCCCGCACGACTGGTTCTCGCCTCGGATGGCGCCAGCGCGATCGAGGCACAGCGCTTCGCCTGGCGACACCGGCGCCCGATGCTGGTGTACCTGTGGGACCTGCCGCCCTGGCAACTCGACGGCGGACGTCCCAACTCAGTGATCCCGTTTCGCGGTCGGATCCTCAAGGTGCCGCGCCTCTGGGGCGGCTACCCCGAGCGGAACGGCTACTACAGCCGGCTCCGCTACGTCGCGCGCCACGCGGTGGATCTGTGGGCCCCCTCGGCCAACAGCCAGCAGGTGATCGGTCGGTATTTCGACGTTGCCGTGAAGTACGTTCCGTTCTGTTTCGACACCGATCGCTTCAACCGGGCGGCCGGATGGCGCCAGCGCCCCGGTCAGTCAGCGCCAACCGTTCTGTCGATCTCACGCCTGGTCCCATACAAGAATCACGCGGCCGTGAT
Source organism: Gemmatimonadota bacterium (assembly GCA_025357945.1). Taxonomy (GTDB): domain Bacteria; phylum Gemmatimonadota; class Gemmatimonadetes; order Gemmatimonadales; family GWC2-71-9; genus Palsa-1233. The sequence goes on along the minus strand of JANYLJ010000045.1, from coordinate 37,650 downwards.
ACGCGCTGCGGCGCTGCTGGCGCCGAAGCCCCGGGTGCGAATCATCGGCCGGGGCCCAGAAGCTGGCGCGCTGCGGTCGCTGGCCGCCAGCCTTGGCGTAAAATTGCAGCTGGACGAAGGGTGGCAGAGCGAACAGGAAATGATCGAGGCCTACCTGGCGGCCAGTGTGGTCGTCTGTCCCAGCCGGTTCGAAGGGATCGGGCTCACGCCGCTGGAGGGCGCGGCAATGGGCATCCCGACGATCGCTTCCGACATTCCGACGCATCGGGAGTTCGGCGCCGGGCATGTGGAATTGATTCCGCTGGACGATGATCCGTTGCTGGCCAGCGCGATCGACCGCGCGCTCCAGTCGAACCCGGTGCTGGCGCCGGAGCCGCGGCACCCCATGCCCGAGCTCACGATCGAGGCGTGCGCCGGGCGGTTCCTGCCGCGGCTGCTGAGATTGTTGCAATAACAGACCGAGCGATTGCCCCTCTTGGAATCGAACCAAGATTCACGGCTCCAAAGGCCGCTGTCCTGCCGTTGGACGAAGGGGCACCACACCTGTAGCGCGCATTAACCTACATCGGTCTACCCCGCGCTTGTCGTTACGGTGATGCCGTGCCGGGTTCCCAGTTGCATCGCCGCGTCGTCGCGATCGCGATCGTTGCGATATACGGCGAACAACGTCGACCCCGATCCGCTCATCCGGCAGAGTAACGGGCGCGTTCCCGCGAGCGCCTCGAATCCGGCACGAATCGCCGGGAATTTCCCGAATACGACCGCCTCGAAGTCGTTTCCCGCCAGGCGCGCGATGTCGCTCCAGCTGCGCAACACGTCGAGGTCGAGCGCCACGGCACCGCGTGGCCCGGCCGACTGGCGCATCTCGTCGATCCAGCCGTACGCCTCGGCGGTCGGAACTGGCGTTCCCGGGAGGAGCAGGAGCATCGGCATTGGCGGGAGCTGCGGCAGCCGCAGCATACGCTGGCCGTGCCCCCACGCCAGCGCACACGGTGTTTCCAGGATAAAAAACGGGACGTCCGCGCCCAACCGATACGCCATGTGCAGCAGCTCGGCGCGGGGTACGGCGTTGTTGGCGAGTTGGTTGACGGCGAGCAGGGCGCTCGCGGCGTCACTCGATCCGCCGCCGAGTCCGCCGCCCGCGGGGGTCTGTTTGGACAGCTCCATTGCGACGCCGAAACGCCGCCCGGTGGCGGCGAGCACGGCGTCGGCTGCGCGCCAGGCGAGGTTCTGCTCAACCGGCCCGACGTTGGCGCCGGCGACGGTGAGCGACACGCCGCCCTCGGTGCGCACGACGCGAAGCGTGTCGGCGAGGCCGATGCGACAGAACAACGTCTCGATGCCATGATAGCCGTCTGCCTCGCGCGCGAGCACGCGAAGGAAGAGGTTCACCTTCGCCGGGCATGCGCGGGTGATCGAATCGGTCACGGTGAAGGCGGCGGTGTGCGGAGGTGTGTGCCGGTGCGGATCGCCGACAACGCGCCGAGGCAGGTGATCGGGATGAAGGTGGCCACGTGGTACAACAGTCCATACGCCAGGCCGTGATCCTTGTCGATGCCGTAGAGCAGGAGCACACCGTAAATCGCCGTCTCGAACACCATGACGTACCCCGGTGTCGACGGGACCGCAATTCCGATCATCAGCGCGCCCTGCACGATCAGCGCGGCCGTGAACGGGAGCTGAAAGTCGAAGGCAAGAAACGCCACGTAGAACGCCGACGCATTGACGATCCAGATCACGAGCGACCAGACGATGACCGGGACGGCGCGGCGTGGATCGCGCATTGCGCTGAGCCCGCGCAGAACGTTGTCGACAAATCCCACGATCTTTTGTGCGATCGGTCCGGCAGGAAGCAGGCGCTCGAAGATTCGTAGCGCCATGTCGCGTTTCCATGCGGCGACGATCGCCACGACCATCGCGACGAGGCAGATCACACCGATCCATTCGGCCTTGGCCGCCATCCCGCTGCCGGCCGGGAGTTGGCCGCCGACGAGACCGATCCCCAGCAACATGACCACGACGAGTGCGTCGAGCACTCGTTCCACGGCGACACTTGACAGCGCGGCGGCGAATGAAACCGGCGCGAGGCGGCTGATCGCGGCTAGGCGCAACACCTCGCCGGCCCTGAACGGCAGCACGTTGTTGGCCGCGAAACCAATCGCGACGGCGCGCCACAGCGACTGGCGCGGGATCGTGCTCCCGTCGCCGCGGTGGAGCAGGAGTTGCCAACGCGGCACGCGGAGCAGAAAGGGCAGCGTGGAGAGCACCACCGCCGCGACCATGGGAAGGACATGGGCCGTCGTGATTGTTGCCCAGACGTCGGCGAACGGCGTATGCCGGAACGCCAGCCACACCAACGTACCGGAAATCGCAAAGCCGACAATGAGTTGCAGCGCGCGCGCGCCGCGGCGATCAGGCGGCGTCACGGGCCAGCGGAACGAGGTCGAGCAGCTCGTGAATAATTGGACGGAGCCGATCGATCGAGGCCGTCGGTTCCGCGAGCATGGCGTGGATCTCCAGGCGGACCTCCTCGGCCCGGGCGAGTGCCGCGTGTCCGCGATAGAGCAGTACTGTCACCGGCACGATCTCGGCGCCGATCAGGCCGCTCATCGTTGGCGTCGTGTCCGCCGACGCCAGGCTCAACGCGCGGCGTGTGGTGAAAGCGCGCTCGAGCAACGACGGTTCACCGGGCGCGGCGGCCGGAATGACCGGTACTGGGTCGGGGGCGAGCGACGCGATCGACACAACGTCGGACGTGTCGTCGTCGGGCGCGAGCGACGCGATGTCGACGATGTCGTCCGGGACGTCGGGGGCGAGGGACGCGATGTCGACGATGTCGTCGTCGGGCGCGAGCGAGGTGATTTCGACAACGTCGTCTGCTGGCAGTGTCACCTGCGGCCCAGGTCCTTCGACTACCTGAGCCGCTCCGCGGCTCACGTCGCTCCGGATGACCGGAGTTCCCTTGGGTTCGAAGCCGCCGGCCGGTGCGCCGAGGCCGACCATGAGGAGCGAGGTGGCGATGGCATCGCGGCGGCGGGTGAGCGCGAGCCAGTCGTGGCTGCCGCCGGCTTCGACCAGGAAACGTCCGCAGCCGCGGACCATCGCGACGAAGGCGTCGGGGCGTTCGGTGGCGACGCGATTACCAATGCCGGCGGAAATCGCATCGGCAAGGGGTGCCAGGAACCGACCGGTGGCACTCCGGGACGGCATCGCCGCCAGTGTCCGGTGGAGCACGAAGAGTCGCAACTCCCGCGCGGCGGGCGACGCCGGCCGCGCCAGTGACTCGGCGACGATCAACAGGTGGTCGCCGACGCTGACGAGTTCGACCGGTACCGGGTCGGCGTCCGGGAGCGCCGAGGGCGGCGTCCCTTCTCGCACGATCGACTCGACACCGTTCGGTGCCAGCGTCCCGATCGAGACCACATCGGTCTCCGAGGCATAGGTCTCCAACAGGCGCTTGGCGATCGACTCGAGTTCCGGTGGTGGCACGATGTGCCCGGCGTCGGCGACGGCGCGGGCGATGGTGGCGAGGGCGTGCGCGGCGTCGGCGAACACGGCGGCGACATTCGGCGGCGGAGCGACGTCAGCGAGCAGGGCGCGAGTCGCGACCTCCATCGCATCGAGCAGTTCGGGGAGCGGCGACAGTTCTGCTGACGCCCCCAACCCGCGCAACGATTGCATCCGCTCCAGCACGCCAGCGAGGGCCTCAGCCGGCGGAATCGGTGCGAGTGCCCGAGATGCCTGCTCGAGTGAACCGGCGATGAGCGCCGATTCGCGGGCGATGAATGCCCGCACACCCGGCGTGAGTGCAGCCGTCGCGGGCACCGACGCGCGGGCCGGGCGGCCGGTCATCACCTGCTCGAACCGCTCCGCCAGCGCCAGCGCCTGACGGTCGTCGACCGCCTCCCAGTTGGCGGCACGCGACACCAGGGCGCGGAGCGCGCCGAGTCCTTCGACCCAGGCCTCGCGAGCATTGGGCTCCCAGGCCAGCGCGTGGTCGCGGACTTGCCGCGCGACCGCTTCGAGACCTGCGGCGGCTCGGGCGAACGTCCCCAGGCCCGCCATCAGCGCGGCCCCGCGCAACGCCCGCGCGCCGCGCACCAGCCGCTCGGCGTCGGGGCGGTCATGCGCCGTCGCGAGTGGCTCGAGATCGGCGAGGTACTCGTTCGCCTCGAGCGCGAAAAACTCGGCACGGCGCGGCGCACTGCTCATCGGCGTGCCTCCTGCAGCAGCCGCTTCATTTCTGCGACGGCGGGTCCGATACCCGTGAACAGTGCGCGGCTGACGATGCTGTGCCCGATGTTCAACTCCTCGATCGCCGCAATCCGGGCGACCGGTTGCACGTTCCGGTAGGTGAGGCCGTGGCCGGCGTGCACGGCGAGGCCCATGCCGGCGGCATGCTCCGCCGCGCGGCGCAATTCGTCGAGCGCGGCGTCGTCCTCGCGCCACCGATGGGAGTATCGGCCGGTGTGCAGCTCGACCGCCGGCACCCCCAGGTCCTTGGCGGCGTCGATTGCCGCCGGGTCGGGGTCAATGAATAACGATACATGGAGGCCGGCCTCGTCGAGACGCCGAATCGCGGTGCGCAGGTTCGGATCGCGTTGTGACAGGTCGAGGCCGCCCTCCGTCGTGATCTCCTCGCGCTGCTCCGGGACAAGAGTCACCTGATACGGCTGCAGCGCGCAGGCGAAGCTGACAATCTCGTCGCGTGCCGCGAGCTCGAGGTTGCACACGGTGGCGACGCCGGCCGCGATGGCAGCCGCGTCGCGGTCCTGAATGTGGCGGCGGTCTTCGCGGAGGTGGATCGTGATGCCGTCGGCACCAGCGGCCTCGGCCTCTCGCGCGGCGGCGAGCGGGTCGGGCTCGTCGGTCTTGCGGGCCTGCCGCACGGTGGCCACGTGGTCAACGTTGATGTACAGTCGTAACGGTCGCATTCGGTTTCCGGAGTATTACGTTTCGCCCGTACGCCCCTCAGGAGGACGCCCATGCCGCTGTTCGCGCCCAGAAACATCGCACTACTCGTGATCGTCAGCGCGCCGGTCGCCATCGCTGCCCAGGCCACCAAGGGGGGTGCGACACCGGCCGCCGCAGTGGAGGAGTTTATGCGCGCGCTGGCAGACAGCAACCTTACCCGGATGGGCGAGCTGTTTGGCAGCGCCAAGGGTCCCGTCGTGAAGACCAAGACCAAAGACTACCAGAAAAAGATTGTCCTGATGCAGTTGTTCCTCCATGGCGTCCAGGCACAGACCCTCGGCGACGTACCGGGGAAGGACGATATGCGGACGGTAACGACACAGCTGACCAGCCATGGCTGCAAGGTGACGATCCCGGTCAACGTCGTGAAGGCACGGGAAGGCTGGCTGGTGCATGACTTCAAGCTCGACGACGCCGCCGAGGTCAACAAACCCTGTGATACCAGCAGGCGATCGGGGAACCCGGGCCAGTAGCGCGGCGTTCTTGCGGGGCGTGAAGGACGGCTATTCGGTGAGCTCGATCAGGGTCCCGTGGGTCGCTTTCGGGTGCAGGAACGCGATGCGATGGCCGTTAGCACCGGCGCGGGGCACCTCGTCGACCAGGGTGTAGCCGTGCTCGCGGCACGCGGCGATCGAAGCATCGAGGTCGGCCACGCGATAGCAGATATGATGGATGCCGGGACCGCGCTTCGCGAGAAACCTGCCGATCGGCGAGTCGGGAGTCATTGGCGCCAGCAATTCGACCTCGGCTTCGCCGAAGTCCAGGTGCAGGATGCGCGCGCCATCGGCTTCCTCCGGTCCGCGGCATGGGACGTGGAGGACCTTGCGGTAGAACGACGCGGCGGCGTCCAGGTCGGTGACGGCGATGCCGAGATGCGCTATAGTGGGCTTCATGCAGGTCAAGTTAACGATGGCGGGATCACCAAGGAGCGGCGGAAATAATGAGTGAGAACACGGTAGCGGTGACGGACACGACGTTTGACGACGAAGTCACCAACGCAGGCGGGCTGGTGCTGGTGGATTTCTGGGCGGCATGGTGCGGTCCGTGCCGGATGATCGCGCCGACGCTCGACGCACTGGCCAAGGAATACGCCGGCAAGATCAAGATCGCCAAGCTGGATGTCGACGCAAACCAGCAGACGGCCATGAAGTACAACGTGCGGTCGATTCCGACGCTGGTGTTCTTCAAGGACGGCAAGCACGTCGACACGCTGATCGGCGCGCATCCGCGCCCGGCGCTCGAAGCGAAGATCAACCAGCACCTGGCCGCGTAAGCCGCTGTTTTCCGGGCCGGCGGGCGGCTTTCTTTCACCGATGCCCGCCGGTATCCTCTACATCGTCGCGACGCCCCTTGGCAACCTCGGCGATCTTTCACCGCGGGCGGCGGAGACGTTGCGGACGGTGCATACCGTAGCGGCCGAGGACACCCGCTACACCCTCGGGTTGCTGGCGTCGATCGATGCCCATCCCAAGTTGGTGTCGTACCACGCCCATTCGGGTCCCAAGCGAATCGATGCGCTGATCGAGTTGCTGTCGGCCGGGCGCGACGTCGCGCTGGTCACCGACGCCGGCACCCCGGCGATCAGCGATCCGGGGGTCGAGGTCGTCGCGGCCGCCCGGCGGGCCGGTATCCGGGTGGTGCCGATCGCCGGACCATCGGCAGTGGCTGCGGCGCTGTCCGCATCGGGAATGGCGGGTGACCGATATCTCTTCCTCGGCTTCCTGCCACGGAAGGGGGCGTCCAGGCGTCGCCTATTGGAACGTGCCGCTGGCGAGCCGTGGAGCATCGTCTTCTTTGAGGCGCCAGGTCGGCTCACTGAGCTGCTGGCGGACCTGATCGCCCTCTGCGGTGCGGAGCGCCACGCCGTCGTCGCGCGCGAGTTGACCAAAATCCACGAGGACGTTCGCGGCGGCACATTGACGGAGCTTCGCACGTACTACGAGGTACACGCGCCGCTCGGCGAGGTGACGCTGGTGCTGTCCGGCCAGGCGGCCGATGACGCGGGTGAGATCCTCGTGAATCAGGACGAAGTGCTGGCAGCGATCGGGGAGCGGCTCGGTGCCGGAGATTCCCCCAAGGATGTGGTTCGCATGGTGAGCGCGCGGTTCGGTTTGCCTCGCAATGAGGCGTATCGCCTGGTGATGGAGCGGCCGTGAGCCCGTGTCGGCAGCTGGCCATGCTCGCGTTGGCGGTGGTACCGGTGCTGTCGGCGCAGTCCACCGGCCGCACGCCGGAACTCACGATCGGTCGCCTTCACTATGATGGCGGCGGCGATTGGTACGCGAATCCGTCGAGCCTGCCCAATCTGCTGGCCGCGATTCATGAGCGCACCACGATCCCGGTGGCCTCGCGCGAGGTCGCCGTTCGCCTCACCGATCCCGAGTTGTGGGATGTCGCCTTCCTGCACGTCACCGGGCATGGCAACATCCACTGGAATGACGACGAGCTGCTGATCCTGCGGCGGTGGCTGGTACAGGGGGGCTTCCTCCATGTCGATGACAACTACGGTCTCGACGAGTCGTTCCGCCGGGAGATCAAGCGGTTGTTCCCGGATCGTCCGCTGGTGGAAGTGCCGCTCGATCACCCGATCTATCACCTGGTGTACGAGTTCCCGGGCGGCGTGCCCAAGATCCACGAACACGACGGCAAGCCGGCGCAGGGATTCGGCATCTTCGTGAACGGGCGCCTCGTCGTCTACTACACCTACCAATCCGATCTCGGTGATGGATGGGAGGATGAAGCGGTGCATCACGACCCGGCCGAGAAACACGAAGCGGCGCTGCGCATGGGTGTCAACCTGTTTGCCTACGCCGTCGGATTCGGCGGCGGGTGATGCCGGCGAGTACACTGGATCAGGCGCTCGACGCGATTGCCCGCCCGCTTCGCGGCCTGAGCGGATTGGCGCGGCTGCTTGTCGGGGTCGCGACCGCGGCGGTGGTGTTTGCGATCGCCGCGTGGCTGGCGCGCGCGGGCTGGCTGACGGGGCCGGAGGGGATCCTGGTCGCGTGGTTGCTGATCGCGCTGGCGCTGGTGGTGAGCTTCGTGCTCGCGCGACGCGCCATCGGCGTGCTCGGTCCCTGGCACGTCGGCCGCGAGCTGGAAGCGTCGGGCGCCTGGCGGCACGGCGCGCTCACGACGGTGCTCGATGCTCCCGCGACCGGCACCAGCCCCGCATTGCATGAGGCGGCCGCGCTGTTACGGGCGAAGGAAGTGACATCGCGCGGTCCGGACGCGCTGCTGCCCGCAATGCGTCGCCAGCGACACCAAAGTCGTCAGGCCGTGGGCGTGCTGCTGTTCGCCCTCATCGGCCTCGTCGCCGCGCGACCGGCGACTGGAGCACCAGCGCGCCTGTGGCACCCGGTCGGCGCGTGGCGCGCGCTGATCGCGCCGGTGCGGCTGCACGCCCGCACCGCGACGGTCGCGCGCGGCGAGCCGGCCGTGCTCGACCTCACCGTGATCGGCCACCGTCACGCGACGCTGTTCACGCGGGCGCCCGGCGAACCATGGCGCACCGCCGACGTGGTACTCGACGCAGACGGGAATGCGAGTGTCACAACGCTGCCGCTGGCAGCGGATCTCGTCGCGCGGGTCGAGGCCGGTGGCCGCAAGTCACCAGACGTGCACGTCAGTATCCGGCTCGCCGCGTTCCTCGGCGCATTCACCGCGACGGCGCACTATCCGGCGTATCTCGGACTCGAGGATGAAGCGCTGCCGACCACCGGCGATACCCTCGTCGTTCCGGAAGGGACGCGGTTGTCGCTCGACGGTCGCGCGACAATGCCGCTCGGATCGGTGCGACTCTCTGGCCCGGCCGGCAGCAGCCCCCTCACGGTGAGCGGATCGAACTTCCACGGTGAGCTCACGCCGCGAGAATCGGGGCTCTGGCGGGTCACCATCACGCCTGCCAACGGTGGCGCCCTCGAGGGGGACGCGCCCTCGTTGCCGGTGCGGGTTGTCGTCGACAGCGCGCCGATCGTCGAGATTCCAGTGCCGGGGGTCGACACCGTGGCGGTAGCGTCGATGTCGCTCGCGCTCGTCATCGGCATCCGCGATGACCATGGCATCACAAGCGCCGCACTCGAAAGCCGGCGGGGTACCAGCGGTGCGGTCACGCGCACGCCGCTGACGTTGCCCGCCCCCAGCGGCGACCGCGCGCTGCTCGCGACCATGGTCGATCTCGCCGCGCTCGGGCTCAAGCCGGGTGACACGCTCCGCTACGTGGCGACTGCCCAGGACAACGCGCCGGCACGGCATGTTGGCCGGTCGCACGAGTATCTCGTTCGCATGCTCACCGAGGCGGAACAGCGGGCGGCACGGTCTCGCCAAACCGTGCAGGCCGTCACGGCCTTCGATTCGCTCAGCAAACAGGCCGCCCGCGTGCAACGCACCGAAGAGGATCTGGCGCGGGAACGGCAGCGCACCGATCCGAAGGCCGGCACCACCCGGCTCGGTGACGTCGGCCAGAAGGACCCACTGGCGAGTGAGCCGGCGCGGAAGGCCGACGCCGCGGCCCAGGCGCAACAGAAAGTGCTCGACGATGCCGCCAAGCTGCAGCAGTCGGTGCAGGAGTTGCGTGACGCCGCCGAACGCAGTGGCGTCGCGGATACCACCCTTGCGCGCGAACTCAACGAGATCAGCAAGCTGCTCGACAAGGCGCTGTCGCCCGAGTTGCGCGACAAGCTCGCGGCGCTGCAGCAGGCCGTGAAGGCGCTCGACGCCGACCGGACGCGCCAGTCGTTGCAGGACCTCGCCCGGCAGCAGGCGCAGTTGAAGGAAGCGCTGGATCAGGCGCGCGAATTGTTCAAGCGCGCGGCGCTCGAGACGGATCTCGCCAACATGGCGAAGGACGCCAAGCAGCTCGCCAGCGAGCAGCACGACCTGACGGACCAGCTCGGCCGGAGCGACAGCGGCACCACGGGCGCGGCTGAGCAGGCCCTCGCGAAGCGGGCAGATTCGCTTGGCGCCGGGCTCGAGCGCGCGGTGCAGCAGGTCGCCGCACCGCAGCCTGGCCAACCGCTGCAACAGGCAGCGCAGCAGGCGCATGGTGCCGCGAGGAAAATGCAGCAGGCAGCGCAGTCGAGCCAGGCGGGGAAGCCTGGTGAGGCGCAGGAGCAGGCGAGGCAGGCGGAGGAGCAGCTGACGCCGCTGGCGAAGGATATCGACGACAGTCGCCAGCGCATGGCGGCGGACATGCGCGCGGAGGTCAAGCGGGCCCTGGATCGCGCGCTGCAGGAGACAGCGCGATTGGCGCAGCGGCAGCTCGCGGTCGCGCAGGCGTTCCAGCAGGGCGCCATGGTGCCGCAGACCCGGATCGATCAGGGACTGGTGGAAGAGGGCGCCGCGAAGCTGATGCAGCAGATGACCGCCGTGGCTGCGATGAACGCGCTGGTGTCACCGCAGCCCGCGATCGCCTTCGCACAGGCCCGCCGGTTGATGCGCGAGGCCGTCGATGCGGTCGCCAGCGTCAACGCCAACGTGCGGGGCGCATCCGAAAAGGCCGGTGACGCAGTGGATGCGCTCGCGGTCGCGGCGTTTTCGCTGCTGCAGTCGAAGGACAGGGTGAACGGCTCGCAATCCGGCAGCGGCGTGCCCGAAGCGATCGAGCAGATGCAACAGATGGCTGGCAAGCAAGGCCGGATGGCACAGCAGGGCGCCGGCATGATGCAACATGGGACCATGAATGCCCAGCAGATCATGCAGCTGGCGATGCAACAGCGCGCGCTGGCCCAGCAGATGGAGCGGATGCGCGCCGGAGGACAACTGCCGGGCGCCGGGCAGATGGCGCGCGAGGCGAAGGAATTGTCACGGACGATGGCAGGCGGCCGGCTCAATCAGGATGTCGTGGATCGCCAGCAGAAACTGTTCAAGCGGATGCTCGACGCCGGCCGCACGCTGCAGGGCGAAGAGGACGACGAGAAGAAGGAACGGCAGAGCACCACGGCCAAGGATGCGCCACCCGGCGTGCCGCCGCCGCTCGATCCGCGCATTCGGAACGGCACCGGGGAGATCCGGTTGCCGAGTTGGGAATCGCTCCAGCGTTTGTCGCTCGAAGAGCGGCGTCGCGTCGCCGACTACTTCCAGCGGTTGACGCAACGGGCCCCGCCATGAAGCGGGTGGCATGCGTCGTGATTCTGCTGATTCCCCTGGGCCTGCCGGCGCAGGCCCAGGTGACGAACAGTACCAGCACCCCGCTGGGACGGGCGACGATGGCGGAACGCAACGGTGCCTACGCCGATGCCGCGGCGCAGTATGCCGCGATCCTGAAGACGCAGCCCGCGAACCTCGGCGCGCTGATCGGAATGGAGCACGTGTTGCCGAAGCTCGATCGCCGGGCCGACCTGACGCCGTTGGTGCAACAGGCGCTCGTCGCGGATTCCACCAGCATCGGGATCCTCGGTGTGGCGGTGCGCAACTTCGCGTCGACTGGCCACGCCGACTCGGCCCGGAGGTACGTGGACCGCTGGGCGGCGCGTTCCCCGAACGATGGCGACCCGTACCGGGAATGGTCGGATGCGGCGCTGGTTGCCCGCGATCTCGTGCAGGCGAAGCTTGCGCTCGACGTGGGACGCCAGCGGATGGGTCCCACGGCGTTGGGCATCGAACGCGCGGAACTGTTGCAGCGTTCGGGTGACGTCGCCGGTGCCGTACGGGAATGGATCGTGGTGGTGCGGGCGACGCCGCCCTTCCGCGACGGCGCCGTGGGTATGCTAGCCCAGGTACCACCCGGACAGCGTCCGGTCGCGCGCGACGCGTTGCAAAAGGATGGTTCGCCCGACGCGCGACAGATGCTCGGGCTTCTGCTGACCCACTGGGGCCAGCCGACGGAAGGTGCCGCGATGGTTCGCGCGGCACTCCCGGCCGATTCCACCGGTGCGACCAATCTGTTGCGCCAGCTGTTCGAGGCGCTCCGCGCGCGCGACGACAGGCCTTCGCGTCTGGCGAGTGCGGCCACGCTGGAAGCCATCGCGGCGCGTGAGAGCAGCGCTGCTGCCATTCGCTCGCTGATGGACGCGGCGCGTACCTACGCCGATGCCGGCGACGAGCGCAATGCGCGGCGTCTGCTGGCCCTGGTCGCCAGCAATCCGGCGGCACCGGGTGGCATGGCCACGGCGGCGTCCGCGACGCTGCTCGGTGTGTTGATCGCGGAAGGGAAGGCGGCCGACGCCGAGCGAGTGCTGGCGGAACTGGGACAGAACGTCGGCGCGGACGAGCACGACCGCCTGGCCCGGCGGATCGCGATGGCGTGGGTGCGCGGTGGCGACTTCGCGCACGCGGAGACGATGATCGCCGCCGACTCCAGCACCGACGGGTTCGACCTCCGCGGCCGCCTGCACCTGTTCCGCGGCGATCTGGCCGGGGCGAACGACCTGCTCAAAGTGGCGGGACCCTACGACGACGAACGGGACCAGGCGCTCGAACGGGTTGCCTTGCTCTCGTTGATTCAGGCGATTGGTGTGGACTCATCGCGGGCGCTCGGAAACGCGCTGCTTGCGCTCGAACGGGGTGATTCCGCGCGCGCGACGGCCGAGCTCACGGAACTTGCGGCGACGTTCACGGTGGCTGGCGCGGCGGAAACCCGTTTGCTCGCGGGGCGCATCGCGCTCGCCCACCGTGACAGTAGCACGGCGGTGCACCTGCTGGAGCGGGCGAACGTGCGGGAGATGCCGGCGACGGCCGCCGCGGCGCGGCTCGAGCTCGCGCGTATCAGCCTCGCTGGCGGGCACACGGACGCGGCGCGCACGATGCTCGAACAGTTGATCCTTGACTTTCCCGACAGCGCGCTCGTGCCCGAGGCGCGACGCCTGCGCGACACGATTCGCGGCGCCGTTCCCGCGGGAGGCGGGTGATGCGGCGGCGGGAATTTGTCGGGACCGCATTGACGACGAGCGCCGGACTCTTCCTGCCGCGGCGCAGCTGGATTCGCGGCGACAGTTCACGGGCGAGTTCGGTGCTCATCCCGATGGACGATGCGCAGGATGAACATCTCAAGGCGTATGGTCTGGCGTTTCGTGCGCTCGAGTACGGCGACCGCGGCGAGTGGTGCCTGAACTATCGCAATGGGTCATTCCTGCTGCCGGCATCGGATGCGGTGTTGCGGGATGCCGCCCTCGCTGGCGTGACGGTGGAGCGAGTAGACGACGCCGCGGTCATCGCAATCCGGGGTGAGATCCAGGGCAGCAACATGGACGCGATCCCGCTGGAGAAGGTCCCCAAGGTCGCCGTATATGCGCCGCCCGACGCGGCGCCGTGGGACGATGCGGTCACCATGGTCCTGAACTACGCCGGGATCCAGTTCCAGCGGGTGTGGGATCCCGAGGTGATGGCGAGCGGCCTGGTGGCGTTCGACTGGCTTCACCTGCACCACGAGGATTTCACCGGCCAGTACTCCAAGTTCGCGATCACGTCGGCTGGCGCGCCGTGGCTGCAGGCAATGATACAGCTCCACCAGCACACCGCGGCACAGCTCGGCTTCGCCAACACCCCGGAGCTCAAGCGCGCCGTGGCGCAGCGGATCGCGGCGTTCGTGGAACGCGGTGGCTTTCTGTTCGCGATGTGCACGGCGACCGAGACGCTCGATCTCGCCCTCGCCAGCGAAGGCGTCGACATCGCGGCGGCGTACGCCGACGGCACGCCGATGGATCCGCTCGCCTCGAGCAAGATGCACTGGGAGAAGGCGCTGGCGTTCCGCGATGCGCAACTGGAGTTGTCGCCCTCGCTGGCGGTGTTCAGCGACATCGACGGCCACCAGGTCAACAGCCCCGACCGGCAGCCACTCGGCGCGTTCGACCTGTTCAACTTTTCGGCCAAGATCGATCCGGTGGCCACGATGCTGGTGCAGAACCACCGCCAGGTGATCCCGGACTTCTACGGCCTCACCAGTTCGTTCCGGCGCACCCGCCTCAAGGCCGACGTGGTGATCCTGGCCGACGAACCGGCGGCGCCGTGGGTCAAGTACGTCCACGGTGAGCACGGCCGGGGGACGTGGACGTTTTTCGGTGGCCACGACCCCGAGGATCCTCAGCATGCCATCGGCAATGCGCCGACCGACCTGTCGCTGCATCCCCATTCGCCCGGATACCGGTTGATCCTGAACAATGTCCTCTTTCCGGCCGCGAAAAAGAAAGAGCTGAAGACCTGACAGACCGCCTCGCGCTCGCCGTCCGCGAACTGATTCGTCGCGAAATCCGCGCGGCTGGTGGCGCCGAAGTCTCCTTCGTGGCCACCGTTGACGCCGCCGGCGTGCTTACTACAGCGCGCGCGGTCGCCCGCGGCACCGTCGACTGCGTGCTCGCCCTGCCCGGCGTGGCACAGCGCGGCGAGATGCTGCTACACAACCACCCGACGGGCCGCCTCGAACCATCGATGGCGGACCTGTCGATCGCCGCGCGCGCCCACGACGATGGCATCGGCTTCGGCATTGTGGACAACGACGGCGAACGCCTGTTCGTCGTGGTCGAGGTGCCCAAGGCGAAGCCGGTGACGCGCCTCGATCCGTTCGACGTCATCGCACTTCTCGGCGAGCACGGACCGATCGCGCGCGAACTCGGCAGTTACGAGGACCGCCAGAGCCAACGCGACCTGTCGGCCCATCTCGTGGATGGCTACAACGATGGCGGCGTACTGCTGCTGGAGGCCGGCACCGGCGTGGGCAAGTCGTTCGCCTACCTGGTGCCAGCGCTGGCCTGGGCCCGCGCCAACGGTGAGCGCACCGTGGTGTCGACCAATACGATCAACCTGCAGGAACAGCTGGTGGGGAAGGACCTCCCGCTGCTCCGACGCGCACTCACCGACGACGAGCACGAACCGACGTTCGCGTTGCTGAAGGGATGGCGGAATTATCTCTGCCGCTTGCGGCTCGACACGGCGACCGCCAACCAGCACACGCTCCTGGAAGGGGAGAAGCTCGAGGAGTTGCTGAACATCACCGCGTGGGCGGCGCATACGAGCGACGGCACGCTCGCCGACTTGGCCGTCCAGCCGTCGAGCGAGGTGTGGGACGAAGTCGCCGCGGAGGCCGACCTCTGCACCCGCCTCCGTTGCCCGCACTTCGATCGCTGCTTCGTGTTCCAGGCCCGTCGGCGTGCGGCGCAGGCCGATGTCGTCGTCGTCAATCATCACCTGCTCGCGGCCGACCTGGCGGTGCGGCAGGCATCGGACAACTGGGAAGCGGCCGCGGTCCTGCCGGCGTACAAGCGACTCATCCTTGACGAGGCGCACCATCTCGAGGATGTCGCGGCCGGACACCTCGGTGTGCAGGTGTCGAGCCGCGGCGTGCAGCGACTGCTGAATCGACTCGAGCGGAGTCGCGGCAAGGGATTGCTGCCGGCATTGCAGCACGACCTCGCCAGTGCCGACGACCTGCTCAACCGCGCGTCGCTCGACCTTTTGCGGGAGCGATTGATTCCGGCAGTCGCCCAGGCGCGGACGGCGGCTGAAGCGCTGTTCCTCCGATTGTTCGATCACGTCGCGTCGGGGCCCGCAGGACAGTTTCGTCTCGACGACGATTTCGGGCGACACCCGATCTGGGCCGCGGGACTCACGCGCGAGCTTGAGCACACGGTCGCCGGCTGCCGTACGGTCGCGGAGCTGGTCGAAACCGTCGCGGATCGCATGACGCAGATCGAGATGACCGACCGGCGGGCGCAATTGCTTGGCGAATGTCGCGGGGTGGTGCGCCGGCTCGAATCGATGATCGACGGGCTGAATGCTACGCTGCGCCCGGCGACGGGGCGACCTCCCGAGGTGCGGTGGATGGAGCGCACCGGTGCCAGGGCGCAGACGCTGCAGCTCGCCGCAGTCCCGCTGGATCTCGCGCCGATGCTGCGCGAGCTGCTGTTCGATCGATTGGATACCGTGGCGCTCACCAGTGCCACGCTCGCCGCCGGCGGTGAGTTTTCCTTTCTCGCCTCCCGCATCGGGCTCGCCGGCGAAGGGTCGCCGGTGACCGTGCAGGAGATGTTCCCCTCACCGTTCCCCTACGAGGAGCACTGCCTGCTCGGCGTGCCCGACGACATTCCCGACCCGCGTGAGGACGAGCCCGGGCACGATGCCGCGGTGGCGCAAGTGGTCCGCGACCTCGCCTGGGCGAGCGATGGTGGGATCTTCGTATTGTTCACCTCCCACGCCGCACTCCGGCGGGTGGCCGTCGCGGTTCGCCACGAGCTGGGACACCGGTTCCCGATTCTGGTGCAGGGTGAGGGGCAGCGCGATCACCTGCTCCGCCGTTTTCGCGAGGCGGGCAACGCCATCCTCCTCGGCACCAATTCCTTCTGGGAGGGTGTCGACGTTCCCGGCCGTGCCCTGCGTGGGCTCGTGCTGGCCAAGCTACCTTTCAAGGTTCCCTCGGAGCCGATCACGGCCGCCCGGTTGGAACGGCTGGCGGAGCAGGGTGAGGATGGCTTTTTCGGCTACCTGCTTCCTCACGCCGCGCTGAAGCTGAAGCAGGGGTTTGGTCGCCTGATTCGTGGCGCGAACGATGTCGGCGTGGTGTTGCTGCTCGATCGCCGCGTGGTCACGCGGCGTTATGGCCCGATGCTCCTGGAGGGCCTGCCGCCCGCCGAGCGGGTGATCGGATCCTGGGCGCAGGTACGCACGAAGTGTGAAGACTTTTTTGCCAGGCACGGCATCGGAGCGGCGACATGACGGTGGTGCAACCGACCAAGATCGTGTGCGTGGGGCGCAACTATGCCGCCCACGCCCGCGAGCTTGGCAACGAGGTTCCCAGGGAGCCCCTGCTCTTCTTCAAGCCGCCGTCGTCGCTGATTGGCCCGGGCGACGCCATCGTGCTGCCCGCCGCGTCGCAGCAGGTGGAATACGAAGCGGAGATCGGCGTGGTGATTGGCAAGCGAGCCCGCAAGGTCCGTGAGCGTGATGCGATGGCGTACGTCCGCGGTTTCACATGCGCGAACGATGTCAGTGCCCGCGACCTGCAGAAGACCGACGGGCAGTGGGGCCGCGCCAAGGGCTTCGACACGTTCTGTGCCGTGGGGCCGGTGGTCGCCGAAGGGCTCGACTGGGGCAGGCTCGAGGTGATCGGGCGGCTCAACGGCGAGGAGCGGCAACGCGGGCACACCCGCGACATGGTGTTCAGTATTCCGGTACTCATCGAATACATCAGTCACATCATGACGCTCGAGCCCGGCGACCTGATCCTCACCGGCACCCCTGAGGGAGTCGGCCGGATGCAGGCGGGCGACGTCGTTGAGGTCGAGATTCCGGGAATTGGTGCGCTGCGCAATCCGGTCATCGGCGAGGACGCATGAAGGTCAGCATCAGCGAGCGTGTGGCACAGCTGCCGGAGTACACCATGGCGCAGATGCCCACGATCAAGCGCCGTCTCCTGGCCGCCGGGATGGACGTGATCGACCTCGGCGCCGGCGATGCCGATGGCCCGCCGCCGGCAGCGACGATCGACGCGCTGCGCGAAGCCCTGAACGTGACGGCGCTGCACAAGTACGGTTTCCAGCAAGGACTGCCGGCGTTTCGGGAGGCTGCCGTCCGTTGGGTCGGCCGCCGCTTCGGTCAGACCTTCGATGCCGACACGGAGATGCTGCCGCTGATCGGATCGAAGGAGGGCCTGTCGCACCTGGCGTTCGCTGTGTGTAATCCGGGTGATGTGGCAATCATTCCGGAGCCCGGGTATCAGGCGTATATCGGTGGTGCGATCCTTTCAGGGGCCGAGCCCGTGAAAGTGCCGCTGCGCCCGGAGAATCAGTTCCTGGTCGAGCTGGAGCAGTTGCCGCCGGAGACGCTGCGGCGGGCCAAGGTGGTGTACGTCAACTATCCGAACAACCCCACGGGTGCCATCGCACCCCGGCAATATCTCGAGCGACTCGTGGCGTCGTGCCGCACGCACGGGATCGTGCTCGCGTACGACAACGCGTACTGCGACATCACGTTCGACGGCTATGTCGCGCCGAGCATTTTCGAGATCCCCGATGCGCGCGACGTCGCGGTGGAATTCTTCTCGATGTCCAAGGCGTTCCAGATGACGGGCTGGCGACTCGGTTTCGCCGTCGGGTGCGCCGGGCTGATCGGCGCGCTGAACAAGGTCAAGAGTTACGTCGATACCGGGCCGTTCCTGGCCTTGCAACAGGCGTCAGCGTGGACGCTCGACCACGCCGAGGAACTCAACCGTCCGATCGTGGCGGAGTTGACCCGCCGTCGTGATGCTGCGGTGAGCGCACTCACCGAGGCGGGATTCACCGTGGCGTCGCCCAAGGCGGCGATGTATGTCTGGGTTCCGCTGCCGGCGGGATTGCCGTCGGCGCAGTTCACCTCGCGCGCGCTCGAGGAAGAAGGTGTCGTCACGTTACCCGGCAGCGGGTTTGGGCCAGGTGGCGAGGGCTTCTTCCGGATCGCGTTGACGGTCCCGCCGGCGAGGCTGCGCGAAGCCGTGACCCGGCTGGGTCGCACCCTCGCGGCGTACGGCGGAATGGTGGGTGCTGGTGCCGGATAATCGCGAGTTCACGCTGCCGCGCCGTTCACGGGCGCCGTGGTGGCTCTGGCTGCTCGCCGTGGCGCTGCACGCCCCGATCGCGTTCATCCTGATCGGACAGCGCGACGTGCCGGCTCCGCCGCTGTTCGCCGCGTATGACATCGTGATGCGCGATTCGGTCCGTGCGGTGCCGATGCTGTATTCGCGCGCGGTGCGTGCCGCCACGGCGATCGCCGCGATGCGGGTGCCGGCGTCGCCCGCGGTCGCCCCACGAGTGACGCCGAGCGTGCTGCCGCCGACCGGGTTCGCCGGCGCGATTCCGCGCGCCCCGGTCGATTCGCCGCCGACCGGCGCCATGGCCGACCTTCAACCGCGGTATGGCGATGGCCGCCTCTGGGTGCAGCCGATGGTTGCCTCGCCACGGCAGGTCGCCAGGACGCTGACCGGCAAGACGGACGCGCAACTGACCGACAGCGTGGTCACCGCGATGGTGCAGACCTACCTCGATGCGATGGCGAAGGAACAGGTGGAACATCCGAATGCGTTGCCGAGTTGGACGACGAAAATTGGCGGCAAGACCGTTGGCGTCGACTCGAAGTGGATCTATCTGGGGCCCCTCAAGATCCCGACGATGTTGCTGGCCCTGCTACCGCTCAAGGTCCAGGCCAACCCGACCCAGGCTGAGTTCAACGCCAAGTTGCAACTGATGCGGGCCGACTTGCTCGACGCTGCACGGCGAGCGGACAATTACGACGAGTTCAAGAAGGCAGTGAAGGACCTGCACGATCAGACCGAACGCGCCCGCGAATTCAAGAAGAACCAGCGCACGTCGCCCGATACGAGCCACCACGGATGAAGCTGATCGACAATTCGGAGACGGTCGTCGTCGTGGTCTCCGCCGACCTGTCGCCGACGTCGGATGACCGATCGGCGGCATTCGCACTCAAGGCGGCGGTGGACGGCCGCGGCGCCGGGCATCCCTACCGTCGGGCCGTGATCGTCAGCGACATCGCCTGGTTCGATACGCCGATGTTTCATGACAGCCCGACGATCTGCATCGGTGGCCCCGGTGTGAACGGCGTGGCCGGTCGCTTCGGCGCTGAACTGCCGACGGTCTGGTCCGACCAGGGCCGGTCGGTGATTCAGGCCGAGTTCGGTGACGGCCCCAAGCGAGCCGCCCTGTGGGGCGCCGATGCCGCGGCGACGACGGCCGCCGTCGACGCGTTCATCACCCGCGGCTGGCTGGATGAATTCCTGGACCGTTGCTGGCGCTTCCGCGCCGGTGCCTTCGCCTGAGGAAGTCCCGTGACCCGTAGTCGTTGCCTGCGTTCGATCGTCACCGCCGTTGCCGCTGTACCAACCCTCGCCGCTGCCCAAGCCACCAAGCCCATCGCCGCACCGAACAAGGCGTACGCGGCGATCACCGGTCCGATCGCAAAGATCCTGTCGGGTGACAAGGCGTTCGCCACGACGGACTACGTCCAGCAGTTCTACCGGGATCCGGCGAGTCGCGGGTTCGACGCCGCAATCGACAGCGTGGTGGGTGTCCTCCGTGCGGCGGGGTACGTCGAGGAAAAGCCGGCCTTCGGCTATATCCCCGAAAAGGGGCCGCCGCCGAAGGAGCGGCTGACGTACCGGGTCGAATCGCGGCCGTCGCGCGGGATCGCCTGGTCACCGCTGGGCGCATCGATCACCCTCGCGGGGCGGACGAAGCCGCTGGAGCAGTGGTCCACGAATCACAACATGCTGCCGAGCCAGTCGTGGTCGACGCCGCTCGGTGGTATTGATGCGGAGATCGTCAACGTGGGCGGTGGCACCGACGCCGAACTCGACCAAGCCGGGGTGAAAGGAAGGATCGCCTACAGCGAGACTCCCGGCGCCGGGCGTGGTGGCCGTCGCAACGGTGCCTCGACTCCGGGACTCGTACAACGTGCCGCGGCCCGTGGTGCCGTTGGCGTCCTCCTCGGCCAGCGCCTGCCGGCGTACAATCAGCAGGAGAAGAACCGGGCGGCAATCAACTTCACCGGGATTCCGTACGACACAACCGCGCGGATCTTCGCGCTGTTCGTATCGCTCGCGGCGCGTGACACGCTGAACGCCGCGCTGGCCAAGGGCCCGGTGCGCGCCCATGTGGTCACCGAGACCGTTTTCGAGAACCGGCCGGAACGGACGCTGGTGGCCGAGATTCACGGTTCGGTCGCACCCGGGGAGCGCTTCGTGTATTCGGCACACGTGCAGGAACCTGGTGCCAACGACAACGCATCAGGCGTGGGGCTGCTCGCCGAGATGGCGCGAACGGCGGCCGTGATGCTCAAGGCGGGGCAGATCAACCCGGGCCGCACGATCACCATGCTCTGGGGCGTGGAGATCCAGCAGACGCAGCGCTATGTCGCCGAGGATTCCGTTCGGCGCAAAGCCATCAAGTGGGGGATGTCGCTCGATATGGTCGGCGAGAACACCGCGCTGACCGGCGGCACGTTCCTGATCGAGAAGATGCCCGATCCGTCGAAAATCTGGGTCCGCGGCGAGGATCAGCACACCGCGTGGGGTACCGGGCAGGCGATGACCCCGAAGGACATCTGGCCGCATTACTACAACGATTTTGTGAAGCAGCGTTGCGTCGATCAGTCCGTCGCGACCGGCGGTGATTGGGTCGTCAGGGCGAACCCGTACGAAGGCGGCAGCGATCACACGCCATTCGTAGCGGCGCGGATCCCGGGCGTGTTGATGTGGCACTTTACCGATCAGCATTATCACGACGATCTCGACCGGATCGACATGGTGAGCGCCAGGGAGCTGCAGCATGTCGGCAACTGCGCGCTGGCAGCGGCGTTGATCCTGACGGCGGCGAATCATCCGGAGTACGCCAAGGCGGCGCTGGACGAATTGGCAGGGATCGCCGAGCAGCGGCTGGAAGCGGAAGGGAAGCTATCGCGCGCGGCGCTGGCGAAGTCGAGCGTGGATTCGCAGCGCGTCATTCTCGAGGCGTGGCGCGACTACTACGTCGGGGCTTTGGCGAAGGTGCCCGAGATGACGCTGCCCCACGTTGAACTCACGACGGAGGTCGCGGCGGCGCAAGCGCGGGTGAAGAAGAAGGCGGGCGCGGTGCTTGCGACCGTTCAGTGATCGGTCGACACCCTTGCATTGAGAATGCGCCCTCGGCGTTCCGCTCGCCCGTAAGCCTCCCGTCAAGGATACAGTCCAAAGCCAGACTCTCACGCGTAAAAGCAGAATGGCGGCAACCGGCCTCACCAACGGGTTGTGGCGCACGATCAGCCCAAGGGCTCACGGTTTACCAATCGTAAAGCGGACGCCTTGCTCCACCTGCATTTTCAGCGGACACCCACCCGCCATGGCGGGACGAAAGGTTTCGGCTCGTACCGCGTTCACGGCGGATTCAACAAACTCCTGATACGCCGCCGATACCACCTGAATGGAATTCGGCGGCACGTGCCCGGATTCGTCGACGATAAACTGCAACTCCACTCTTGCCTGAACGCCGGAGACCTTCGCGGTTTCAGGGTATCTCGGAGCGACGAACGTCCGGATTCGCACCGACGATTGCGCCCGAATCACGGGCACTCGAACCCGGAGAATTACGGCAACGCTGTCGTCGATGCGGGAGGTGACGACGACGCGGACTCGAACGTCCGAGCCCCGCAGCAAGGGACGGAGAGCCGTCCCAATCCCTGAATCGCCCGCTTCGCGCACCGCCCGAAGGAAGGCGTCATCGGTCGCAGAGTCGCCCGTCGACACAAGCCATCTAATTCCGTCGAATCCCCCATTCGGCCGAATCGTCAATTCGAAGGTCCCAAATGTCCACCCACCAGGTCCGAATGGGCCTTCCTTTGGCCCGGCGGTGTTTGGGTAGAAGAGCGAGGCGATCGATTCCGGGGGATGAAACCGCTCACGCATCATCATTCCGATGGCGCGGGTCAGTGCCGGGTCGGCCACGCTGTCGGCGTCTTTTCGGACGAAGATCGACACGGTGGTCACAATCGTGTCCCGATGGGCTGCGGTATCGAACACGCAACGCGCATCCGGTGTACGACTCTGCGCCGACACGACTGTCGGTATGCACATGCCGAGGAACCCGAGGGCAGCTCTCAACCGACGCCACACGTTCATCGCCTCCAAGTGATACGGATCACGACGTACACGCGTTGGATGGCAGGTCGGGTCGAGCGGTCACGTTGGCCATGGTATCGCTATACCCGAATCACCTTCACGCGAATATTAGGCGTCCATTGGGCGACTGACAAATTCGGTGCCTTCTCCATGTACCCGGGGCGCCTTCGCGTTCAAGAGCCCCGCGCACCAGTGAACCGATGACACGTCCAGGGCGCGCGCCATCACCCTTCGCGCATGGACCGCACTTGCCTCCCATTCGCCGCCGAGACGATACTATGTCCATGCCACTCGCGAGCTATTTCACCGCCGACGCTGTCCGCGCGCTTCCCGACGATGGCAACCGCTACGAAACCGTCCACGGCGAGCTGCACGTGACGCCGGCGCCGGGTGGAAGGCACCAGTTCGTGCTCGGCCATCTGGAGTTCGCCATCCGCAGCTATCTGGCAGCCAACGGGATCGATGCCGCACTCTCCTCGCCCGCCGATATCTCCTGCGGAGCGGACACACTCGTACAGCCCGATCTCTTCGTAGCCGACCTCACGGAGTTCAAGCACACCTGGAAGTGGACCGACATTCGAACGCTCTACTTGGCGATCGAGGTCGTGAGCCCCTCCAGCGCCAAGGCCGATCGCATCACCAAACGCCGCCTCTATCAGGAACAGCGTATTCCCGAGTACTGGGTCGTCGACATCGACCAGCGGCAGGTCGAGGTGTGGCTCCCTGATGCAGCTTTTCCGGTGGTCGAGCGGGAGCGGCTGGCGTGGCGGCATCCGAAGCTCGCGGAATGGTGCGGGGTCGATGTCGTAAAGCTGCTGAAGTTCGGCTGAGGTCGCCCCGAACGCAGCTGCTGGCGTCCTGAGCGCAGCGAAGGATCTGCGTGCTCGTGAACGACTTACGCTCAGGACGACGTGGCGAGCTACCCCGGGATCGCGCCCGCAATCCGTGTCAGGCTCTCGTCCCGACCCACCGCCGTCAGCAGCTCCGGCACCGGCTCCGACACCGTCCCGCCGGTAAGTGCGATGCGGATCGGCTGCATCACGTCACCGAGCTTGGCACCAAACGATTCGGCCAGTTGCTTGAGGATCCCTTCGAGGAACGCGGCATGCCAATTGACGGCGTCGCAGGCGGCCAGCGACTCATGGGCCAGTTTCAGGTTCACCGCAAACCGATCGCCCAGCTTCGCGATCAACTGTTCCGCCTTGGCGTCTCGCACGATGCGAGTGGCATCAAGACGCACCGCAATCTGCTCGGCGATGTGCGTCACGGTGCGTGAGCGTGCCTTGACGGCGTCGATCAATGGTGCGAGGTCGCGCCCGGTGCTGACGCCGAGCATTTCCAGCTGACGCTGCACCGGATCGAGCAGCTCGACGACGGGCAACAGCGAGAGATACTGGCCGTTCATCCATTCGAGCTTGATCGGGTCGAAGACGGCAGCCTTCTTCTGGATATGTTCGAGCGAGAAGCGCGCGATCATCTCCGTTTGCGGGATGATCTCTTCGTTGCCGCCGGGTGACCAGCCGAGGAGGGCCAGGAAGTTGCGCATCGCCGCCGGCAGGATGCCCAGGTCCTGGTAGTCGCCCACAGCGGCTGCGGCGCGGCGCTTGGAGAGCTTCTTGCCGTCGGTGCCCAGGATCATCGGCACGTGGGCGAACACTGGCGGTTCGTGGCCCAGCGCCTGATACAGCGCGATCTGCTTCGGAGTGTTGGAGATGTGGTCGTCGCCGCGGATGACGTGAGTGATTCGCATCGCGATGTCGTCGGAGACGACGGCCATGTTGTAGATCGCCGATCCGTCCGACCGCAGGATGATGAAATCGTCGAGGTCACTCCCCTGCCACGAAATCCGCCCGTGCACCGCGTCGTCCCAGGCGATCTCTTCCTGCGGCATCGCGAACCGGACGGTATATGGCAGCCCCGCCGCTTCGCGCCGCGCCCGTTCCGCCGCGGGCAGGTCGCACTTGGCGCGTTCGTAGCGGAATGGTGCGCCCAGTGCCTTCGCCTTGGCGCGTTCGGCGTCGAGCTCGTCGCTGGTAAGGAAGTCCTTGTACGCGTGGCCGGCTGCGAGCAGCCACTCGGCGTCTGTGCGGTGACGATCGGCACAGGCACCCTGGAAGTACGGTCCTTCGTCCCAGGTGATGCCGAGCCATGACAGCCCGTCGAGGATCACCTGGGTGTGCGCGTCGGTGCTGCGTTCCTTGTCGGTGTCCTCGATCCGCAGCACGAACACGCCGCCGGTACGCCGGGCATAGAGCCAATTGAAGAGCGCGGTGCGGGCACCACCGACGTGGAGGTATCCGGTGGGCGACGGAGCGAAGCGGACGCGGGGTGCAGTCATCAGAATCTCACGGAGCGAGAGGGATTCGAACCCTCGTTAGGAGGTTACCCCCCTAAAACGGTTTAGCAAACCGCCGCCTTCAGCCACTCGGCCATCGCTCCTTGGGGCCGCCTAAGATAACGAGGCCGGACCGGGGCTGTCAGTGCCCCTGAATCGCCCGCCGCGCCGCGACGATCGCCTCGGCGGCGTCGGCAATGGTCGGCCCGGCGCGGGCGAAGAGGTCGCCAGGAATCTCGAGCACCCGGCCGGCGCGCACCGCAGCGAGGTCGCGCCATCCGGGCTTGTTCCGAAGGTCGGCCAAGCGCTGTCCCGGTTGACCGCGCGAGGTCAGGATCCAGTCCGGTTGCCGCGATGTGATCGCCTCGAGCGACACGGTGGGCCACGCGGCGGTGAGGTCGCCGAACACGTTGCGGAGGCAGGCGGTCTCCAGCAGGGTCGTCATCCAGGTGCCGCCGCCGGACGTCACCGGCGGATCGGTCCAGAGTACCAGCAGCACCGTCGGTGCGATGGTCGTTGCGGTCGGGCAGGCATCGCGCCGTACGGCCCTGAGTCTGTTGCGCAGGGCCGTCGCGAGCGAATCGGCCCGATTCCGGCGATCGACGAGGACGCCCAGTCGCATCAGGTTGCGAAAGACGTCGGCAGTGTCTGTCGTCTCGAACGAAAGCACCGGGATGTGCAACGGGGTGAGCGCCTGCTCGAGGTCGGCGGACGCACGGTTACGCCAGCCAACGATCACGTCGGGCTTGAGCGCGGCAATCGCTTCGGCGCTCGGGTCAAGTCCGCCGCCGATCGACGGGAGAGATGCGATCTCGGGTTGGCGATCGAAATCGGTGCGCGCGACCAGGCGGGTGCTCTCACCCATGAGAACCAACCACTCGGTTGCCGACTGCATGGTGGAGACGATGCGATGCACGGGGAGGTTCGCGATCGTGATCGGGCGGCCTTCGGCGTCTTCGAATCCGGGCGAGCTGCTGCCGGTTTCACCCCGCTTGGCACTGCAGGCCGAGAGGGCCAGCAGCGCCGCGAAACACCGCTTCACTGCTGTTGGCCGCCCGCGGCTGGCTTGGCGGGCATCGTCGGTAGCGGCATCACCTGCAGGTCGGCCGGCAACTCGAACATCGCCGCATCTGGTGCGCCAGCGGTGAAACTTGTCAGTTCCAATCGCATCCCGAGCTTGGTGTTCACGGTGCGAATCGGGATCACCTGCTTGCCACCGTACGCCTGCTTCTGCAGGTCGGCCATGCCGGGAATCCGGGCCAGCATCGTCGCGAACCCGGTCATCGTCTTGAAGCGTTCCAGCAGCGCGAGCACCGCTGGCGGCGTGGCAATCACACAAGTGCGGGTGGTGTCGGACAGCACCACCGTTTCCCATTCTTCGCAGGTGATTCCGGCCACGGTTGCCGTTGTCCCGAGTCGACGGTACGTCGGGAGGGACTTGCCCAGCGAGTCGGTCATCGTCCTGGTGACCGAGTCCATCATCTTGCCGAGCAAGGGATTTCCGGCGCCCAGCAGCGAGACGGGCACGTCCATCCGTATCCCGGAGCCGCCACCAGCAGCGGCGGCCGTCTCGGCCGGAAGTAGCATCCCGACGTGGAGCGTATCGGCGCCGATCGTGAACGTGGCCTTGAGGTGCATCCCCGCCATAAGCGGCTGCGACGTACTCGGCAGTATTTCCATCGCGACGCGGTGGCCATCGGTCATCATGATCATCTGGAAACTCATGTCGCCAGCGAGCGGGATCGGCGTCTTCAACGAGTCCGGCAGGTGGATGGTCATTTGAAAAGTGGCGGTCCCGGCTGGGGCGCCTTGCGCCACGAGGGGCGACGCGGACGCGAGCAGGAGCGCTGTGGCCAAGCGGTTATGCATTCTCACGGGGCTTCCAAGGAAGGAGTACCGGGCAAAGATGAGGGCCACCAGTCTGGTGGCGCCTACCGGCGATGCTCGGGCAATCGGTGGCTAGCGGGCGCCGCCGCCGCGACCACCCATCATGCTACCCATGTCGGAATAGCCCTCCGGGATCTCGAAGGTGTCGGAGGGGACGTTTCCTTTCTTCACGCCGGTGACCTCCATGATGACTTTCCCGTCGTGGTCGGACACCCGGAGCGGAAAGCCGGGATGGTCCCTCATCGCCGTCACCCAGGCGGGCGCGTCGCCACCGCCGCGTCCCATCATGCCACCCGATGGGTAGATGAATGTCCCCAGTTCCCTGGTGATGCAGAGGGTCGAGACCCTTTTCCCATCGGTTATCTCGAAGTTGTCGCACTTGTACCCCGCGACCACATCCGACGTACCGAGGGCCTTGGCCTCGACCGGCGTCTTCGTGTGTGCGGCGGCCGCCTTCCTCAGGTCGATGACCTGCTTCATTCCCTTCATTCCTGCCATTTCGATGGGAATGAGCATCGTCATGGTCATCGTGGTACGGTCGGTGATCATGCGCATTTCCTTACCCGCCATCGGTCCGGCGCCGGGGCCCATCGTCATGATCGCCGCGATCTTGTCTCCCTTGATCATGTATTTCGCATCGGTCAGGGCAGTACCGCCGACCGGCATCCTCATCATTACGGTTCCTTCGAACGCCTGGGCCGCGAGTGGTGCAGCGGCGAGGACGGGAAGCAGGTAGAGCAAGGTAGAGCGGCGCATTGTTGTCACTTGGGTTGGAGGACTGGCGTGACGGCGTGGGTGAGATTCGAACTCACGAGACCCTCTCGGGCCCGCCGGTTTTCAAGACCGGTGCATTCAACCACTCTGCCACCACGCCTCAGCGACGGAAAGCTAGGGCGTCGGTGGCCGGAACCGGAAGGGGGCACATTAGTCTTCGGCATGCGTGCCACGATGACCGATCCGGTAGAACTGACCCGCGCCCTGCTCGCCATCCCGTCACCATCGGGTCGGGAACAGGCCGTGACCGCCTTCCTGGCCGACTATCTCAGTGGCCGCGGCTGGCGGGTGGGCCTGCAGCCCGTGAGCGAGGGTCGGCACAATCTTTACGCCCACCGCGGCAATCCGGTGCTGGTGTTCTCGACGCACGTCGATACGGTACCACCCGAGTTGTCGGTTCGCGAAACCGAGCTCGCGATCCATGGTCGCGGCGCGTGCGACGCGAAGGGGATCGTGGCCGCGATGATCGCCGCTGCGGAGGAGCTGGTCGCTGCCGGCGAAACGCGGATCGGGCTGCTCTTCGTGGTGGGCGAGGAGGATGGGTCGGACGGCGCGCAGGCGGCGGCCTCACTCACGCCGAAGGGGCGATTCCTGATCAACGGCGAACCAACCGAGAATCGCCTGGTCACCGCACAGAAGGGGACGCTCAAGGTGGTGCTCGACGTCCGCGGGCGCGCCGCTCATTCCGGCTATCCGGAGCTGGGCGACTCGGCGATCGATCGTTTGCTGGACGCGCTGGAGCGCATTCGCGCCGTGCCACTGCCGGTCGACCCGACGCTCGGACCGTCCACGCTCAACATCGGCCGGATCAGCGGCGGTGAGGCACCCAACGTGATCGCGCCCCGTGCGCAGGCGGAGTTGCTGGTGCGCTTGGTCGGGTCGGATGATGCGACGCGCACGGCGATTCTTGCTGCCGCAGGTGCTGGCGTGACGGTGACGTTCGTGCCGGGACTGCCGCCGGCGGTGGCACCAACACTGCCGGGGTGGCCGTCAACAACCGTCGCGTTTGCATCCGACATGGCAATCCATCAATCGTGGGGGACCTGCTACCAGCTTGGCCCGGGGACGATTCATGTGGCGCACACGGCGGACGAGATGATCACGAAAGCGGAATTGCGGGAGGGCGCCAAGCTGTATGTGAAACTTGCGCGGGAGCTGCTCAGCTTCTAGAAGTCGAGTCGCGTAATCCGTCCCCCTGGCCCGACCCCCCACGCGCGCTTGCCCGCAGCGCGTACCGCCCAGTAAGCACTCGTTGTTGCTGCCGTCCAGCTGTCGCCGCCATCGGTACTCACGAAGAGTCCACCGTACGACGCGATCACGGCGGTCCGGTCGCTCGCACCCGGCACCAGCGCCACACCAGAAAGGGCACCCGGTGAGGCTGGGCGATGGACGAGCTTCCAGGTGACGCCGCCATCAGCCGTGGTGGCAACGGCTTCTGGCACGGTGTCGCGGGCCATGACGCCGCGCCCGACAATGGCGGCGACGCCGATGCCATGGTTGGCATCACGGAACGACAATGCCGTGAGTCCCGCCGCGCTGTCGTGCACGACCGGCACCGAGCCGGCGACCACCCACGTCTTTCCTGCGTTGTTCGTGCGAAACACTCTCGCCCCCGGCTCGCTCGCGGCGATCCAGCCATGCTTGCTGTCCACGCTGATCGCACAGCTGTTGCTCGAGGCGAAACCGCCTTCGCCCTTGAGCGGTGCCGGCACGGCGGTTTCGGGCAGGAGCGCCCAGTGCGCGCCGCCATCTTCGGTGCGCAGGATCACGGTGCGATCGTGCGATGCGTCGCTGTACGCGACACCGTGCCTGGCGTCGAAAAACGTGATACAATCGTAAAATGCCGTGGCATCGGTGTTGCGGAACTGCTCGGTCCAGTTCGTACCGCCATCGGCCGTGTGAAAGATCCGCGATGCCGGTCCGTTGCCGATGCTCAGCGCCCAGGCTTCTTCTGTGCTGATGGCGTGAATCCCCCGGAAGTCGAGCCGCTCGGCGCCAGAAACCGGGTGCCGTTCCCACGTGTCGCCGCCGTCACGGGTGCGCAGCACCGTGCCGGCCGTGCCACCCGCCCACACGATGTTCGGGTCGACCGCGCTCACTGATTCCAGCAACGCTGTGACGCCGCTCCTCTGTTCGGTGACGCGGGGTTGTTGCGCCGGTGCAGTCGCGGTGACGAGCAGCACCAGCCCGAGGGTAAAGGTCCGCGCCCTCGTCATCGCCCGCCGATCGACTTCTGGATTCGCTGGACGATCGATGCGGCTTGCTCGGCGTGGGTGCTGTCGCCGACCTGCAGCAGCACCTGGGAAATACCGTTGTACACGATTTCATACAGGCTCAAGATCGACGCGGATGGTGGGTCGAACCATCCGAGTGCCCGATCGTGGGCGGCGGCTTCGGGATGGTAGACGTCGAACAACAACGTACGGGACTTGGCAACATCGACGAAGCCCATCGGCGAGTTGACGATCGGCCCGCCCGGGGTAACGGGGTGCGGCATCAGCTTGCGAACCATTCCCTGCGTCAGCAGGTACTGCTCGAGACCGAGCGTCTGGTCGGGATAGCCGCCGTCGCTCCATGAGAAGTAGATCGGTCGCTTGCCGGCGTTGTCCTGGATCAGGAACAGCACGGCGATATCGCTCTTGGTGAGGTTTTGCGTGCCAAATTTCACCCAGACCGTGCCAAGCAGCAGCGAGTCCTTCGGCGCCTGCATCACCTCCGCCAGCGAGTCGAGGAAGGTGGTCGTTCGGGCGAACACCGATCCGGTCGGCTTGACCCAGCCGCCGGTTGCCGCCGCTCCGCTGAGCGGTACCGTGTTGGTGTCGCTGCCGGGCTGCCAGAGTTTCGGCGCGCCAGCGGGATCGAACGTTGGTGTGACGCGCCGTTGTAGTTGACGCAGGTGCCAGTCGGTGTTCATCAACGACAGGTTTGCCAGCGTCACGTCGGTGCGAATGCCAAGCACTTCCTGGGCGAACCAGAGCGGGAAGGTGTCGTTGTCGCCGGCCGTGATGAGGATGCCATACGGCTCGACCGACTGCAGCATGTCGACGGCAAAGTCACTGGCGAGGGTCTCATGATTGCGCGGTGCGCTGAGCCGGTTGCCCAGGAGCGGAACGAGAGCGAGTGCCAGCACCGGGGTTCCGTACCGCCAGCGTTTCGGTTCGGGGACGCGATCGCCGATCCATTCGGCCGTGGCGCGGATCGCCGCAGCGAACCCTGCCGCGATCAACACCCCCACGAAGGCGAACGACGCGACGTAGAAGTAGTCGCGTTCGCGGACTTCACGCATCTCGTTGGTGATGCTGGCATCGTAGGGGTGATAGGAATAGCTGTATCTGAAGTTCAAATAGTAGATAAGCAGCAGGGTCAGGACGAACAGCATCACGCCCGCCGTCGTGCCCGCCTTGCGATCCTTCACGACGAGGATACCGAGTCCCCACGCCGCGAGGGCGGTGAAGAGGCCGGTGGCGAGGCTGCCCAGGGCACCGATGTCCCTGGCCCACTGCCAGCTCCAGTAGTGCCAGTACATGCCGAGCTGGGCGCCGATCGGCGACATCCGCTGCGAGACCGGCGGCTTGCCGTACTGCAACCGGTTGAGCACGTCGCTCAGTGCCTGCGAGAAGAAGCCGATCGGTTCGCCTTCGTTGATCGCCGGATGCTGCGCAGCCCGCATCGGCAGGTAGACATAGTTGAGCGTCAACCCGACGATCACGGCAAGCACACCGACGTAGAGCAACGGGTTGCGGCGATCCCTGGCGAGGCCCCAACCGGCGAGGCCAACGATGCCGAGGAGCCCGCCGACCCGGATCAGCGCGGTGATGCCCGATGCACCGTCCACCGCCGCGTTGAACGTGAGCGCCTGCACCGGATTGCCGAAGTTGCCGTGATTCCACAGCACCGTGAGGCTGTCGCCGAGGATGCCCGAAACGCCGAGGAGGAGGACCCAGGCCATCAGCATGACCCACGGCTGCAACGCCAGCCTCGGTTCGGTCCAGAGTACGTAGATGGCGATGACCGGGATCGCCAGTACGCCCATCATGTGATTGGTCGACGTGAGCGCGCCGATATAGGCGGCGAGGATCAGCAGACCGTTGCGACGTGGGCTGTCGGGGAGATCGGCCCAGCGGACCATGCACCAGACGATCATGGCGATGCTGAGCAGCGAGACGGTATACACCTTTTCGTTCACGGTGGACTGGTTCCACACCGTCCACGCCATTGCCGAGGCGAAGATGCCGGCAAATGCCGACGCGAGCCGCGGTCCGCGCGCGGGGAGCACGTTGCGGAGCCAGCGCTCGGCCACCAGGAACCAGAACCCGGCGCCCGCGGCACTCGTGACGGCCGCGAACAGGTTGATCCGTTTGGCGTAGTCGCCGGCCAGGGGGAACAGACCCCACACATGCGCCATCAGCGTGAACAGCGGGTTCCCGGGCGGGTGCGGGATGCCCAGCACCGCGGCGGCCGCAATGTATTCGGACGTGTCCCAGAACGCGGTCGTCGGCGACAACGTGAGGATGTAAATCGCAAAGATGACCAGGAAGGTCAGCGCCGCGTAAAGATATGGCGGACGGTTTTCGGCTTCTTGTTGCAAGTGCAGCTCCGTGTTGTGACGACCCCTCAGTGCCTGAACATCCGTATCCCGGTCAGCAGCATTGCAACATCCAGTCGATTCGCGGCGTCGATCACCTCGGCATCGCGCACCGATCCACCGGGCTGGATGATGGCGCGAACGCCGGCGCGCGCCGCCTCTTCCACGCCGTCGGCGAACGGAAAGAAGCCGTCCGAGGCCAACACCGCACCGGCGGTCGCGTGGCCGGCCTGCCGGGCCTTGTGGACCGCCAGGAAGGCTGCGTCGATCCGGCTCATCTGTCCGGCCCCGATGCCGATCGTCTGTTCGCCGGAAACCAGGACGATCGCGTTCGACTTGACGGTGCTCACCGCCGCCCAGGCAAAGCGCAGGTCATTCAGCTCTGGCGCGGTCGGCGCGCGGGCGGTGGCCACTCGCCAACCGTCTTCGGCGTGGTTGAAGGCGAAGTTATCCTGAATCAGGAATCCGCCGCGAATCTTTTTCCAGTCAAGCCCGGTCTTCGCGCGGGCGACCGGCAGTTCCACCACGCGGATGTTCTTGCGTTCGGCAAATCGAACCAGCGCATCGGCGTGGAACGCCGGCGCCACCACCACCTCGATGAACAGGTCCGCCATTGCGTCTGCGGCGGCTCGATCCACGACGGTGTTGAACGCGATCACCGACCCGAATGCGGAGACGGGGTCGCTGGCGCGCGCGCGCGCGAACGCCTCGGCCGCATTCCGGCCGAGCGCGAGCCCGCACGGCGTGGTGTGCTTGATCACCGCGCAGGCGACCCGGTTCGGCCACGCCGCCACCGCCAGCATGGCGGCATCGATGTCGAGCAGGTTGTTGAAGGAGAGTTCCTTCCCCTGACGTTGCGACAGGTCGCCGATGCCGCGCGGCTCCTCCGTCACGTACAGGCCGGCGCGTTGCTGCGGATTCTCGCCGTACCGGAGCACCTGACGTCGCTCCATCGACAGCACGACGCGGGCGGGCAAGGTGTCCTGCCAGGGCGTCAGGTAGCCGGCGATGGCATTGTCGTAGTCGGCGGTATGGGCGAATACCTTCGCGGCGAGGTCGCGACGGGTGTCGAAATCCACGTCGCCCTGGCCGAGCAGTTCGATGATCTTCGGATAGTCCTTCGGGTCCACCACCGGCAGCACGAATTCGAAGTTCTTCGCTGCCGAGCGGAGCATCGACGGCCCGCCGATGTCGATGTTCTCGATGGCGTCCTCGAACGTGGTGCCCGTGTTGGCGATCGTGGCCTGGAACGGATAGAGATTGACCGCAACCAGGTCGAATCTCCGGATGTTGTGCTGTTCGAGCTGGCGCACGTGCTCGGCGCGATCCGGGCGGGCGAGCAGGCCGGCGTGCACCGCGGGGTGCAGCGTCTTCACGCGGCCGTCGAGGATCTCGGGGAAGCCGGTGACCTGAGCGACGGCGGTGACCGCCAGCCCACCTTGGCGTAGCAGCGCGGCCGTGCCGCCGGTGGACACCAGTTCCCAACCGAGTCGCGCCAGTTCCTCGGCGAAGGCAAGAATGCCGCGCTTGTCACTCACCGAAATCAGGGCACGCGGCATCGAACCACTCTCCAGGACGGCCCGGCCGTCAGGTGAACTCAAAAGGGACGGGATGTCCCGCACGAGCCGCGGCACGGACCGCCGCCGGCAGTAAACGGTGCTCCACGGTCAGCACGGCGGCAGCGAGTGTTGCCACCGTGGCGTTTGCCGGCACGGTGATCCGGCCCTGCGCGAGGACCGTTCCGCGGTCGTACACCTCGTCGACCAGGTGCACGGTCGCGCCGCTTTCGCGGTCGCCTGCGGCGATCACTGCCTGGTGCACTCGCGCGCCATACATCCGCTGACCGCCATACCTGGGCAGCAACGCCGGGTGCACGTTGATGATCCGACCACGCATCGTCGCAACGACATCGGCAGGGACGAGCCGGAGATATCCTGCCAGCACCAGCGCGTCGCACGCGGCTGCTGCGAGGAGGCGCCGCCACTCGGCGCCGTCGCGATAATCGGCGAGCAGGTGCGTCGGGATGCCGCGATCGCGGGCACCGTCCAGCGCCAGCGCCGGGCGATCGGCAATCACCAGCACCACGCGGGCACTGTCATCGGTGGCGAGGGCGTCACAGAGTGCGATGAGGTTGCTTCCCCGACCCGACACGGCGACCGCTACCCGATACGTCACAACCCTCAAATGTAACGGGAGAGGAGGGCCGCACCGGCGGCGAGATCGGCGGCGACGAGCGCGGCCATCGCCGCCGCCGCGGCGGCGTGCCTGGCGCCCTGGCCGGTCCGGACCAGCAGCGCCCGACAGCCAAGCTCGACCGCCGGTTCGAGGTCGCGGATCTGGTCGCCCACGCACCAGCTCCGGGCGATGTCGACGTCGAAACTGGCGATCGCCTCGCGGTGCAGCGCGGTGCCGGGCTTGCGGCAGGGGCACCCCGCGTCGGGCGTGTGCGGGCAGCAGTACGTCGCGTCGAGCGAAGCGCCGGCCTCTCCGAGCTGGCGTTCGAGTTCGCGCTGGGTCGCCTCGAACGCGGCTTGGGGATAGTGGCCCTGGCCGATTCCCGACTGGTTGGTGACGACGAACCGCAGGTATCCGGCGCGTTGGAGGGAGATCAGGGCGGTGGCGACGCCGGGGAGCAGGCGCACCCTCGCGGGGTCGGCGAGGTAGCCGGGGTCCTCGATCAACGTGCCGTCGCGATCGAGAAAGATCGCCGGGCGGGGGGCCGACTGGTCGGTCACGGCGGCTTGATCGGATTCAGTGAATCCGGCTTGATTCGCTTGATCGAATCGGCCTTGAGCAAATCCGTTTTCACCTTCGCCTTGGCCGAGTCGGCCCTGCTCTTGGCGCTGTCAGCCGCGGTCGGCGGTTTCGGCGTGTCGAACCGCCGCCGGACCGCGCCGGTGATGCCGCCGGCCGTGCGCACGCCGGTCAGCTCCACGAAGTAACTCTTCCCCAGTTGCACCAGGCCCCGGGTGCGGATCACCACCACGCTGCCGAGGCTGGGCCGCTTCTGGAGCGGTGGGTCGTCGGGCGGTGGCGGTCGCGCACCGGGAGCGAGTCGCCGTGGGCGGCTGGCGCGCGCGGTCGAATCACTGCTGAGGCTGTCTCGGCGCGCCGCGCTGTCCTGCTTGGGCGTGCGCGGCGTCGTGGCGCGATGCAGCGAGTCGTACATCGCCTTGGGATACGCCTCGACCGGGCCAATGTTGGCGGTATCGGTCGGGAGGATCAGGCCGACGCGGATCGATGCGGTGTCGAGGTGGAGACGGGGATCGATCGGCCGCGTGAAGGTCACCGCGATCGATTGCGAGTCCTGGCGCGCGGCGTCGAGGATCTTTGGTGGCAACGTATCGCGCGGGAAGGTCCAGATCTCGCCGACGGTGTCGCGTGCGGCGTCGACGCGCACACTGTCCCACGCTTCCGTCGGTCCGCGCTTGTGGTCCCGGTTCTGATCCACGGTCGCGACAACGAGGTAGGCACCGTCCGGCAACTCGGCGAGGCGAAAGCGTCCGGTCGAGTCGGCCACGGTTCGGTAGCGCGCCGAGTCCGGCAGGTGAAACGCTTCGATCAGCGCTGCGGGTACGGCGCGCGCGCTGGTCCAGTCGATCGCGCGGCCTGACAGCGCGCGCGTCGGGCGTGGCCCGCAGGTGGTGAAGGCGATGGTCTGGCCGGTCTTCGAAATATTCTGCCGCAAGTCCATGAGGCCGGGAAGGAGCTCGACGCGATACGTCCGGTTGGGCCGCCAGCCACCGCGTGGCCGCACGGTGATCCGGTCGCGGTGCCATTCGACCGTGGGGACCGTGGTGTCTGGCGACAACACAACCAGTCTTTCAAGGTCGCCGGTGCCGTAACCGAAGTTGGCCGTGGTCCCTTCGCTGGTCACTTCGTCGAACCGGAACTCCGCGGCACCGCGGAAGTCGCATGGTGCCACGCCGCTGTCCGGAAACGTGCTGAGGAGTTTGGGCGGCGTGAAGCGCGGCGGGCCGCCGGGCGGCGGCGCCTGCCGTGCGCACGCCGCGATCAGCAGCGCGCCAGCGAGGACTCGCTTCAGTTCGCGCATCCGAGTGTCCGGCGCCGCTCCCGGAGCGACTCCGCCTGCGTCCGCCACGACGCCAGTTTCTCGCGCTCTTTCTCGATTACGGCCGCTGGCGCGCGTGACACGAACTGGGCGTTACCGAGTTTCCCCTCCTGGGCCGCCACGAGCGCGTCGAGCTTGGTGGCGTCGCTGCCGAGCCGCGCGCACTCCGTATCGAGGTCGACCAGGTCGGCCAGCGGCACCGTGATCACGGTGCCGTCTGCCAGCACGACAGTGCCGCCATGACCGGCCGCGGCGATGCCGATCCCCAGGTGATCCACCTTCGCTAACCGCCGGATCGTTTCGCCTTCCGCTGTGATCGCCCGTCGGGCTCGGTCGCTGACCTCGCTGAGCGTCACGTTGACCGACGCGCCGGGTGCCACCGCGTACTCCGCCCGCAACACGCGGACGGCAGTGATGATCGCCTGGACCGCGGCGAAATCCGCGGTCGCGGCGGCATCGGCGGCGGCGTCGGCGAGCACCGGCCAGGGTGCGACGCTGATCGAGGCACCCCCGGCGCTATTGGGCAACCGCTGCCACAGCGTCTCGGTGATGAACGGCATCACGGGATGCAGCAGGCGCAACGCGATGTCAAAAACGTGCGCCGCCACGGCGCGCGCGGTATCGCCGCCGGGCTGCGTGCCGTAGAGCCGCGGCTTGACCTGTTCCAGATACCAGTCGGCGAGATCGCTCCAGAGAAAGTGATACACGGCGCCGGCGGCTTCGTTGAGGCGGAAGCGTTCGTTGTGCTGCGTCGTGGTGGCGATGGCGTCGTGCGCCCGTGCCAGAATCCAGCGGTCGGCGAGGGTCAACGTTGCGGGTGCGATGGTCGCGAGCGGTACTGCGCCCGGTTCCAGGTGCCCGAGCAGGAAGCGGCCGATATTCCACAGCTTGTTGGCGAAGTGGCGCCCCGCGGCAAACGAGGTGTCGAGGTCGGCCGGGTCGAGAATCAGGTCGGTCCCGACCGACATGCCACTCACCACCGTGTATCGCAGGGCGTCGGCGCCATAGCGCTTGATCACCTCGAGCGGATCGATCCCGTTGCCGAGCGACTTGGACATCTTGCGATGCTGGGTGTCGCGCACGGTGCCGTGGAGGTAGATGGTGCGGAACGGCAACTCGCCCATGAACTCGAGTCCCGACATGATCATCCGGGCGACCCAGAAGAAGAGGATCTCCGGTGCAGTGACCATGGTGGTACCGGGATAGAACGCGGCGAGGTCGGCGGTCTGATCGGGCCAGCCCAGGGACGAGAACGGCACCAGCCACGACGAGAACCAGGTGTCGAGCACATCGTCGTCCTGGCGGAGTACTCCGCCGCATTTCGGGCACTCGGTTGGAGCGTCGCAGGATACCATGATGTGTCCGCAGCCTCGGGCGGCAGTCGGTGCCCCGGACGCGGCACAAGCCGCAACTGCGGCGACCGATGCGCCGCTTGCCGGGGCACCGACTGCCGCCCG
>JANYLJ010000059.1 GCA_025357945.1 Gemmatimonadota bacterium | reverse complement strand
CGGATCCAGGAGACGCTCTCCGGCATGGGAGACAAGAGCGCCTTCGAGTCGTTCGAGCGGATGCAGGAGAAGATCGAAGCCAACGAACGCAAGGCGATCGCCTCGGCCGAACTGAACGAGGAGATGACCGGCGACTCGCTGGCGAAGCAGTTCGAGCAGCTCGAGTACCACGGCTCGTCGGATCAGCAGCTGCTCGAACTCAAGGCGAAGATGGGGATGATCGGCGGTGCGAAGGAAACGCCCAAGCAACTCGGCGGCGGTGGCGCGTCGGAGCCGGCGGACGCCGTGCCGGCCAAGGCGAAGGAGTTGCCCAAGTCGTGAAGGAGCCTCGGTATCTGATCCTCGCGGATCATGATTTCGGGGTGATGACGTCGAAGACCGCCAACTCGGTGATCCGCTACCACCCAACCCGGGTGGTGGCGGTGCTCGACCGGCTGCTGGCAGGACAGACCGCGCAACAGGTGCTGGGCTTCGGCGGCGACATTCCGGTCGTCGCCTCGGTGGGCGAGGGACTCGCCCTCGGCGCCAACGCCATACTGATCGGCATCGCGCCGCAGGGCGGGCGTCTTCCGGACGAGTGGCGCGACTGGCTCCGCCAAGCGCTTGAGGCCGGTTGCGACATCGTCAGCGGCCTGCACACTTTCCTCGCGGATGACCCGCTGCTCGCCGAGACCGCGCGCGAGCACCACTGCACGATCACCGACGCACGAAAACCGCCAACCGACATTCCGGTAGCGACAGGGCTGGCCCGGGACGTCGCTGCGCTGGTGGTCCTCACCGTCGGGACCGACTGCAACGTAGGGAAAATGACCGCCCAGCTGCAACTGGTGCAGCAACTCAACGCGCGCGGATTGCGGACGCGGTTCGTCGCGACCGGCCAGACCGGGATCATGATCGAAGGGTGGGGAATTGCGGTCGACGCGGTCGTTGCCGATTTTATTGCTGGTGCTGCCGAACAACTCGTGTTGCGCGGGTCCAAGGGTGCTGACGTCGTGCTCGTCGAAGGGCAGGGAAGTATCAATCATCCCGGCTACAGCGGCGTGACCCTCGGATTGCTGCACGGCGCTTGTCCCGATGCCATGATCCTCTGCCACCAGCCTACGCGCGAGTATCTTGGCGACTACCGCGAGGCATCCTGGATGAAGATTCCGCCGCTGGCGGAATACGTCCGTCTGTACGAGACCGCCGGGAGTGCCGTGCATCCGACGCGGGTGATCGGGATTGCCCTCAACACCTATGACCTGGACGCCGCGGCGGCACGGGCGGCGTGCGACGCGGCGGCACGGGAGACCGGGCTGCCGGCGACCGATCCGGTGCGGTTTGACCCGGGACCGTTGGTGGATGCGATCGTGAAAAGGAGAGACGAGAGACGAGAGACGAGAGACGAGAAGAGCTGCGCGCCGTAGGAATCCACTTGCCGCGTGGCCCCTACCTCTGCTTTCGTTGGGCTCGTCTCTCGTCTCTCGTCGCTCGTCGCTCGTCTCTCGATGAGGTTTCCGTGCCCCACATTACTCCTGCACACCTGCACGTCCTCATCAATCACATTCCGATTATCGGTTCGCCGGTGATCGCGCTGGTGCTCGCCTGGGGCCTGGCGCGGCGGGAGGATGCCGTCATCCGTGCCGCACTCATCGGCACGGTCCTGATCGCGGCCGGGACGTGGCTGACGAACTTCACCGGGGACCCGGCTATTGATGACATCCGCCATGCGTCGTGGTTCCAGAAGCCGGTGGTCGATACGCACGAAGAGGCCGGCGACCGCGCGAACATTGCGGGCATCGTTGCCGGCGTCGCCGCACTGGCGACGCTGATCCTGGCGCGCGGCGGCAAGCCGTTCTTGCGTCCGGCGGTACTCGGTGTGCTGTTCGCGCTGGGAGTGGCGGCCGTACTCGCGGGCTGGGCCGGGTGGCAGGGCGGCAAGATCCGGCATACCGAATTTGAGGTAACGCCGTCGGTGGTCGCCGAGAGTTCGCTGCTGCTGGTGCAGGTGTTCGCGCGCGCCGCCTCGCCCGGGCATTGCACCTGCGTCGCTGGGTACCGCGGTGCGTGAGCCTGAGCGGCGCGGCGAGTGACGCGGCGCTTTTATGCGGCATGCGCCGACGCCTGTTGCTCCTTGATCTCGATCCGGTCGCCCCGTCCCCCACCCCGCGCATCACGCCGCTGGTCCTGCTCCCGCTGCCAGACCACCGAGCCGCGGTCCCATTGAGCGACGAGACGCCCGAGGAGGCGCTGGCGGTATTGCTCGCGGGTGGGTTGGCGATCCGGTCGTCGCGGGTGATCGAAATGTAGTTGACGCCTCTGCTGCACCGCGACAACTTGCCGGGTATGAAGGGCCTTCTTCCGATACTCGAATACGACCTGCGGTCCGTCCTGGACAGCATTCTCGCGCTCTTCGACCTGAAACCCGCTATCGCGCGACAGGTCGGCGTGAATGTCGTCGCGATCTGGCTGTTGACCTGGATCGGGTGGCAGCTCGTCAAGCTGCTGTCCCGCCGGATCGTCGCGATTGCCGACGATCATCATGGCGAGGCCGTTTCTTTCCGGGAGAAGCGCGCGCACACGGTGGCGCAGCTGCTCAAGAGTGTCGGCCGCGGCGCGCTGCTGACGCTCGCGGTATTCCTCACACTCAACCAGTTCTTCAACCTGACCGCATTGCTGTCATGGGCCGCAGTGCTCGGCCTGGCGATCTCGTTCGGGACGCAGAGCCTGGTGAAGGACTACTTCGCTGGATTCTTCATCCTGCTCGAGAACCAGTTCGTGGTCGGTGACTCGATCACCGCGGCCGGCAAGTCGGGGATCGTGGAGCGCCTGACGCTGCGCACGGTGCGGTTGCGGGACATCGAAGGGACCGTGCACATCATTCCCAATGGTCAGATCACGACGCTGAGCAACAAGACGCGCGGCTGGTCCCGCGCGGTGGTCGACATCGGCGTCAGTTACGATAACAATATCGATCGTGTCATTGCCGTGCTGCAGGAGGAGGCGGACGCCTTCAACGCCGACGCCGCCTGGGCAGCGCGCTTCGACGCGCCCCCCGATGTGCTCGGCGTTGAATCATTCGGTGACACTGGCGTGACCGTACGCATCCTGCTGCGGACCAAGCCCGGCGCGCAGTCCGCCGTTGCCCGCGAGTTTCGCCGGCGGGTGCTGATCGGTCTCGAGCGCGAGGGTATCAAGGGGGCGCGGGCGCTGCAGACGATCGCCGTCATGCCGCAGCCCGCGGCCCCCGCGCCCGCCGCGTCGCCGATTCCGGGGGCCGAGTGACCCTGCGACTGTACAACACGATGACGCGCAGCGTCGAGCCATTCACGCCCCTCGACGCGGGCCGCGTGTCGCTCTACACCTGCGGCCCCACGGTGTACAACTACGCCCATATCGGCAACTTCCGGACGTTCCTGTTCGAAGACGTCCTGCGCCGCTGGCTCGAGGCGAGCGGCTACGACGTGTTCCACGTGATGAACCTCACCGACGTGGACGACAAGACGATCAAGGGAGCGCTCGCAGCGAACGCGTCGCTCGGCGATTATGTGGTGCCGTTCATCGACGCGTTTCACGAGGATCGCAAGTACCTGCACATGCTCGACGCCGACGCCTATCCGCGGGCGACCGAGTTCATCGCACCGATGGTGGTCCTGGTGCAGGACCTGCTCGCCAAGGGAATCGCCTATCGCGGCGACGACGGATCGGTCTACTTCGCCATCGGAAAATTTCCGGACTACGGCCGGCTGTCGCGTCTGGACACCCGCGAGCTCAAGACCGGCGCGGGTGGCCGTGTCAGCGCTGATGAGTACGCCAAGGAGGACGCCCGCGACTTCGTGCTCTGGAAGGCGGCACGGGAAGCCGACGAGAAGGTGGGCGCGGCGTGGGACGCCCCGTTCGGTCGCGGTCGCCCGGGTTGGCATCTCGAGTGTTCCGCGATGGCACTGGATCTCCTGGCCAAACGCTATGGCCGCGACGTCCTCGACATTCACGCCGGCGGGGTCGACCTGGTCTTCCCGCATCATGAGGACGAGATCGCCCAGAGCTGCGCCCACACCGGTCAGCCTGACTTCGCGCGGGTCTGGATGCACGGCGAGTTCCTGACCATGTCGGGCACCAAGATGTCCAAGCGGTTCGGCAACATTCTCACCGCGCGCGACCTGCGCATGGATGGCGTGGACGCGGCGACGCTGCGCCTGTTGTTTGCGACCACGCACTATCGCCAGAAGCTCGATTTCACCGACGAGGCACTGGCCTCGGCGCGCGAAGGGTCGCGGCGACTCGGCGAGTTCGCCTCGCGCGTGGCACGGCAGCCCGGTGTCGAACAGAGTGAGTTCGATCGTATCGCGCTCGTGCTGGGTGATGAGTTCAGTGCCGCAATGGACGACGACCTGAATACGTCGCAGGCACTCGCGGCGCTGTTTGAGGCGACCCGTGCTGGCAACCGCGCACTCGACGCGGGCGAGAAGCCCACGGCAGCGTTTCAGTCGGTATGGGCGCGAATGACCGGTGTGCTGCAAGTTCTTCCGGCGGACCCCCAGGCCTTGGATGATGACGGTTTTCGGTTTGTCCTTGAGAGTGATGGGTACCCTCGGGAACGAAGGCTTCAAGAGTTCTGGGCTGTCGAGATGAAGAATCGTCGACTCGAGGCCAAGCAGTCACGCAACTTCGCCGAGTCCGACCGGATTCGGGCGCTCCTGGCCGAGCATGGCTGGGAAGTCCGGGACCACCGGGACGGGACGGCGGCGGTCCAGCGGAAATAGGCGCGTGGGCCCGTGGCGGGGG
Source organism: Gemmatimonadota bacterium (assembly GCA_025357945.1). Classification (GTDB taxonomy): domain Bacteria; phylum Gemmatimonadota; class Gemmatimonadetes; order Gemmatimonadales; family GWC2-71-9; genus Palsa-1233. Next base: position 832 of record JANYLJ010000059.1, on the reverse strand, counting down.
TCGCGTCTCCGGGGGACCCGATTCGCGCGTCCGCGAATACGCTCGCAAATGCCTCGCGATACGCAACCGGCGGTTAGGGGTGCGCTCAGAAGCGGGTCCTCCCGGCAACATGACCCCCGCCACTCGTCCCCAGCCCCCTCCTGTTGACGTGCCCTTTCGCATCCCGTAAGTTGTGGGTCTGGCGCCGGTTCGGGTTTTTTGGCTGACGTAGCTCAATGGTAGAGCACCCGATTTGTAATCGGGCGGTTGCGGGTTCAAGTCCCACCGTCAGCTCCAGTGGGCGCGCCGAGGGGTCAGGTTCGGGGAGAATTCGGTGGGGTGGCCGAGTGGCTAATGGCAGCAGACTGTAAATCTGCCGGGCTATGCCCTACGTAGGTTCGAATCCTACCCCCACCATTCGGCTGGTTGCAGGCGGTGAAGGACGTGCGTCGCGGGTGTAGCTCAGTTGGTAGAGCATCAGCCTTCCAAGCTGAGGGTCGCGGGTTCGAGTCCCGTCGCCCGCTTGTCCTGAAGGGCGCAGGGCTCGCTCGCGTAGCTCAGTCGGTAGAGCACATCCTTGGTAAGGATGAGGTCAGCGGTTCGATCCCGCTCGCGAGCTCTGAAGTGGGCGAACATTCGCCGGGCCACGGGAACGATTCCGCGCCCGGCGCGTTTGTCGGGGAAGCCGGCATCACGAAAGCGTTGGGTTGGCGCGCCGCAGGCGGCGCCCCAACACGAAACATCGGGCACCAGGGGACGGCGATATGGCGAAGGCGAAATTCGAGCGGACCAAGCCGCACGTGAACGTGGGCACGATCGGGCACGTGGACCATGGCAAGACGACGTTGACGGC
>JANYLJ010000050.1 GCA_025357945.1 Gemmatimonadota bacterium | reverse complement strand
CGCAATGATCGTGGCATCGACGATCGTCCCCGCCTTCAACAGCAACCGCCGCGCGTCCAGGTGCTCGCGCACCGCCGCGAACATGGCGACCGTCAACTGGTGTTGCTCCAACAAGTGCCGGAAGCGCAGGATCGTCGTCTCATCGGGGACCGTGTCGTCGCCCAGCTCCACGCGTGCAAACCGGCGCATCGACTCGCTGTCGTACAGCATGTCTTCGGCTTGCGGGTCGGAGAGGTCGAACCACTGCTGCAGGAAATACACGCGCAGCATGACCTCCAGCGGCAACGGCTGGCGGCCCCGACCCGCCTTGGGGTAGTGGGGCGCGATCAGTGCCAACAGACTCTTCCACGGAATCACGGCATCCATCTCGCCCAGAAAGCGCTCGCGGCGGGTGACTTTGCCTTTGGTCGTGTAGGCGACGCTGGCGAACGTATGCTGGGGGCTCATGGCGGGGCTCCGGGATCGACGGGGAGAGCAACAACGACCACGGGGAAACGTACTTAATCACACCGACTTGTGCAGAGCTTCCCTAAGTCGTTGCGCCGCAACAAGCGGAATACATCAAAAATATCTGGGTGCCGTATGGGGCGTAATGCGCTGGCGGCGTACGCCGCACGTCCGGCCCCCTAGCGTTCCGGCAAATGGGCGGTAGTATAGCGCCATACCATCGTTCGCCCCTTTCAAGGAGCAGCCCATGTCGTTTTGCCCGTCGTACCGTCTTGTGGTCCCTCTGGCCCTGGCCGTGAGTCTCTACGTCCCGGCCGTCGCCGCTGGCCAAGGCGTTCCGACGCCCCACGCTCCGGTCAGCACGACCCTCGGTGACATTGCCACGCTCCGCTCCGCGTTCGTCGACGCATTCAACGCCAAGAACGCAACGGCTCTGAACGCGTTGTACACCACCGACGCGATTGCGATCGGTCCCGATGGCAGCCAGACGGTGGGTGCGACAGCCATCGGGAAGATGAACACGGACTCCGCAGCGACCTGGCCGCATGCGGTGGTCGCCTCCTTCAGCACCCAGGTGTACGGCGCCACGGCCGTGGATGTCGGCACGTGGACGGTGCATCCCAAGGCAGGTGGCGAGTTCGTGTATCGGTACCTCGTCGTGCTGCGGCACGACGTCAAGGGCTGGCGGCTCCATTACGTGGTGAATGTGCCGGTGGCGAAGTAGGGCGAGACGGAAGACGTGCGCTGCCACCTGGCGACGGCGCGCTGACCGTTTGCACCTGATGCCACGATGTCGAAGCCGTTCCGCGCCTGTCGGCGGGGCGGCTTCGCAGCGCCGTTCAACGGCCGCCTGCGGGATGAATGCCTGGACATCGAGCAGTTTCACTTGCTGGCCGATGCACGGCAGCGGATCGAAGCATGGCGACAGGACTACGACGGACGACACCCTTGGCCCTCAGCGCCACGATCTACAATCTCGATATCGCCGTCGCCGACGTCGATCGCGGTGTGTACCAGGACCTGGCGCTGCGGGTGGCCTGCCATCCATCCGAATCGCCGGAATACCTGATCACTCGGGTGCTCGCCTATTGTCTCGAATATGCCGAAGGGATCGTGTTCGGTCGCGGTATCTCCGAACCGGACGACCCGCCGATTGCGGTTCGAGACCTGACCGGCACCCTGCTGGCGTGGATTGAAATCGGATCACCGGACGCGGCGCGGCTCCACAAGGCCAGCAAGATGGCACCTCGTGTCGCCGTCTATACCCACAAGGACCCGCGGATACTCCTGCGGCAACTGGCGGGTGAGCGGATTTATCGCGCCGAGGCACTGGAGATCTACAGCTTTGATCGCGACCTCATCGACGGGCTCGCGGCGCGGCTCGATCGCCGCACCCGGCTATTATTGTCCGTCACCGATCGCCATATCTATGCCACGATCGGTGATGCCACCGTGTCCGGCGCGGTCGTGCGGCACGCGTTGACCGCGTGAGGGGTGTGACCGCGACGACGAGGCCACGTCGTTACTGCCGCGCTTGCCGCCGGCTGCCATCGGCTACTCGGCCAGCGGAGCGGGCCCGGCGCGCCGGTACTGCGGGCGGTAACGACACCGACGCGGCGGAGTAACGGCCGGCCGCAAGATTCATCACAGGTCAAGGGCGGCTCACCGCCCTTCCAACCGCCACCACGAGAGGAGAGGATAACGCCATGATTTCCAGCATTGGGACGCCACCTGCGCCGTTACGTACCCTCGCCGTCACGGTTGCGCTCGTGCTCGCCGCCTGTGGCGGCAAGCGCGGCGCCGGAACGGCCGCCGCCAAACCCGCCGACGCGGCGCCCTCGAGCGCCACGCGGATCGTCGCCTGCACGTTGATGCCGAAGGAGGAGATCAACGCGATCACCGGCGGCAGCTACACCACCGCCAACTCCACCGATGACGGGCATTCCAGCGACACCGGCTGCCAATACACCACCGCCACGGACCCCGCCGGTGTGACGTTCAACGTCTCGTGGATCAGCCCACGGGATTACTCCGACCCCGTCGAGCATGCTGCGCTCCAGAAGGCGATGATCGGTGGCGCGAGGCTGGGCGGCAAGCTCGTCAGCCAGTCGATCGGCGGTGCGTCGATCCCGGGGCTGCCCACCGGCCCGGTCGACGGCGTCGGGGACGAAGCCACGCAGAGCATGCTCCTGCTCACGGCGCGCAAGGGCGACTACTCCGTGATGGTGCAGATGTACCCGGGGAACATGATGACGCTGATGACCGACAGCACCTTCGCGATCGCACTCTTCGAGAAAGAGAAGACGATCGCCCGCCAGGCACTCGCGAAGCTGTAGCCGAAGCCCCCACTCATCCGCCCGGAGATCGCCATGACGATCCGACTTCGCCACCCGCCGTGCGTCGCGGCGCTCGTGCTGGCACTCGCCTTCGCACCGCCCCTGCTCGCGCAGGGCTACAGCTACGACCTCAAGACCACCAGCACGCGCGACGACCCGCGCGGCGGCGCCGCCGTGACGAGGACCTTCATGGCCGCGCACGGCCAGTTCGCGAACGGTTCCTCCCGCCTCGACATCACCGAATCGATGGCACCGGGCGGGATGATGGGCACGGGCACCTACATGATCTCGAACGGCGCCAAGGGCACGACGACCTTCGTCGATCCGGCAAAGAAGCAGTACATGGAACTCAATCCGGCGGAGATGGCCAAGCAGGCGGCCGGCCTCCAGCAGGCGCTCGGCGGGCTCTCGAAGACGGAGATCCTCGACCTCCACATCGACATGGAAGACCTCGGTGCCGGCGAGAAGATCGAGGGCTACGCTACGCTGAAGTACCGGTTGACCGAGAGCTACACCATGAAGATCACAGTCATGGGGCGCGCCAACCAGACGACCCAGCACTCGGTCTCCGAGATCTGGGTCGCGCCGCAGCTGGACGGAATCATGAACCCCTCGGCGCGTCCCGCGGCGGCTGGCGCGGCGATTGGCCCGATGGCGGAGTTGATGGAGAAGACGGCCAAGGCGTATGCGAAGGTGAAGCCCGGCGCGATGCTGAAGACGATACACACCAGCACCTCCGGCGAGGGCGCGAAAGCGAAAGCGACCGTGATGACGATGACGGTGGCGAATTTGAAGCGCGAGGCGATCGGTCCCGGCGTCTTTCAGACCCCGGCGGGCTACACGAAAGTTGACTCGCCATTCGATGCGCTCAAACCGAAGTGAGCGGCGCCGCGGTCATCACTGCGGCGATCGGTTCCCCCCAGCGAGGTGCGGACCGCTGGCCATGATGCACCGGGATAGCCTGAAGCCCCTTGTGAGGTGGAGCCACCCACGATCAGCGTTGGCGATTGCCGCCTTGGCGGTACCGGGCGCGGGTATCGGCAGCGGCAACGCGTTTAGGTTTCCTGCGAGCGCCCCGAGGAGCCGACCATGACCTACGCCGCAATCACCGGATGGGGCGCCTGCATGCCCCCGGCCATTCTCACCAATCACGACCTCGCGACGTTCCTGGATACCACCGACGAGTGGATCACGTCGCGCACCGGTATGCATGAGCGACGGATCTCGCATGTCACCGCGACCGAACTCGCCGCGGTCGCCGGCGCGCGCGCGCTGGCCTGCGCCGGCCTCGCCGCCGGGGACGTGGACCTGATCATCTATGGCGGCACCAGCAACGACGAGCTCTGCCCCAACAGCGCGTCGGGCGTCCAGGTCATGCTCGGCGCACCCAGGGCCGCATCGATCGACCTCAACACCGCCTGCACGAGCTTCTGCTACGGCCTCGCGACCGCGACCGCAATGATCCGCACCGGCATCGTGCGCAATGCGCTCGTGATCGGGGTGGAACTCATCAGCCGGTACATGGACTGGAGCAATCGCAACGTCGCCGTCCTCTTCGGCGACGGCGCCGCCGCCGTGGTGCTGCAGTCCTCCGACCGCGAGGAGGGGATGATCGGCGCCGTGCTGGGCTGCGACGCCGGCGCGCGACAGACCCTGCGCGTTCGCGGCGTTGGCTGCGCGTACGCGGGACTCGACATCTCCTTTGGCGACACGATCTGGGACTTCGACGGCCCGGCCATTTTCAAGCGCGCCGTGCAGGCGATGTCCGAAGCGTCGACGCGCGTGCTGCGTGCAGCCGGTCTGACGGCGGATCAGGTCGATCTCGTGGTGCCGCATCAGGCCAACCTCCGGATCATCGAGTCGGTGGCGAAATACGCCGGCATTCCGATGGACCGGGTGATCGTGACCGTGCACAAGTACGGCAACATGAGCGCCGCCACCGTGCCGGTCGCACTGGTCGAGGCACTGGAAGCACGCCGCGTAAAGCCGGGGGGCGTTATCCTCATTCCGGCCTTCGGCGGCGGGCTCACGTACTGCTCATTGCTGGTCCGCTGGGGCGAACGCGTGACGCCGCTCGGCCAGTCCGATGCGGAACTCGCGCGGTGCACGCAGACGGCGCTCGAACTGGTGAATCAGGTGCGCGCCAATCAGGATCCGCACGGCCGGTCGCTCAAGGGACTGATGACGCCGGTACTCGCGGAGATGCGCGTGGGGCGCTAGAACCGCGCGGTCACCGCCACCAGCAAACGCCGACCAAGCACCGAGCCGCCAAACAGCTGGAACTGTTTCTGGTCGAGCACGTTGGTGCCCGTGAGCGACACCCGGTAGCGCGGCGATATCTGGTAGCCAACGGCCGCGTTGATGGTCTGCGAGCGCGGTATCCTGCCGGCGAAGACACCCGCGGCCCAGGAATACTCGGCGACGAAACGCCCGGAGACGTTGGCGTCGAAGCCGTTGTGCTTCCCTTCGTAGGAAAGGGTCAACGTCTGCTTGTTCGCCGGGGTGTTGGGTAACAGCTGGTCGCCCAGCTGCTGGCTGTTCACGGTAAAGTCGAACAGGGAGAACGACGCATCAACGCGAACTTCGTCGGTAAACTGGTAGCTGAGTCCGAAGTCGACGCCCTTCAGGTCCACGTCGCCGGCATTGGTGTACGAGACGACCACCGCGGTGCTGCCGTCCTCAAGCCGCGTCAACCCCGCCGCTGCCAGCGGCGAAATCGGGGCGAGGTTCGCCTTGACGGCCGCGACCAGCGGCGGCCTGAACGCTTCCGGGACAGCCGGCGGTGCGGTCCAGTATGGGAACTGGGGATTGGCGCCCGGCAGCAGGTCGGTGACAAAGTTGTTGATATTACTGGAATAGAAGTCCACCGTCACGAAGGTCTGCGCGTCGAGTGCCCCCTTGTAGCCGACTTCCCAGCTCCTGGTCTTCTCCACGCCGAGGTTCGGGTTGCCGCGGGCGCGCACCGGCACCGCGCTCGACGTCGTGAACAGGGTGCCCTGCGGCACGCCCGCGAGCACCGGGCCGAGCGCCGAGGCGCGCAGGCCGGCCTCGAGCGCCGAGAAATTCGCCGGTGCCCCTGCAGCGGCGTTCAGGTAGAACTCCGAATAGTTCGGCGTCTGAAAGGCGCGGTTGTACGTCACGCGGAAGGAGTGATTGGGGTTCGGCGCGAATACCACGCCCACCTTCGGCGAGAACTGTCCCTCGAAAAGGGTGCCCTTGTCGTATCGCGCAGCGCCGACCAGCCGCACTTGGTCGGTCACCTTGAACTCGGCCTGTCCATAGCCGGAGTACACCTTGTCGTGGCGGTTGTCATCGGCGAGACGCATCAGCGTCCCCTCGGTGTTGACGTTGTACTGCCGGAAGGACGCACCGCCAATGAGCCGCAGCTTCCGGTCGAGGAGATTGGTGTTCCCCTGCGCCTCGGCGTGCGCGATGGTCGACTTCTCGATCAGGGCGGCGCCAGAGGCGAGTGATCGCTGGGGATTCAGCGAGTCCGAGGTACGGCGATTCACGTAGCCGAAGATGTTGAAGTGACCGCTGTTCAGTGCCACGCGCGCGTAGGGTTTGAAGCCTTTCAACACTTGCACGCGACCGATTCCCGTCACCAGCACCTCGTTCTCGACTTGCGACGCGCCACCTTCGGCGGTCAGGACGCTACGGGCCATGTAGTGGTCGAGGCGGACGGTGCCGTACAGCACGGTGATCGGCTTGCGCCCACCGAAGGCCCGGCGGAATGGGTCGTTGGCGAAACTCTCGCCGTTGAGGGGAATCGCCTCGACGGACGACCTACCGATGTTCATCGAGTCGGCCCCGAGTGCTGGGGCGTACTCGCGCCGCAAATCGAGGCCATCGCTCGCCGTGCGCGACCGGGTCCAGGTGTCGTTGCTGCTATAGCCACCATTGACCCGAACGCCCCATGAGCCGTTGCCCAGGAGTCCGGCCCAGCGCCCGTCGGCCTTGAAGGAGCTCAACTCGCCGCCGGCCACGGAAATCTTGCCACCCTGCGACTCGCGCGGTGAGAGCGTGGTCATGTTGATCACGCCGGCGAACGCATTCGGACCGTAGAGCGCCGAGCCGGGACCACGCACCAGTTCCATGCTGCGGAGTTCGTCGGTGGCGACCGGCAGGGAGTTCCACTCCTGGGAGCCGAGGAAGGCGATCGCGAGATCGCGGCCGTCGAGGAGCGTCAGCACCCGGCGATTGAGTGACGAGTTGAAGCCGCGCGCGTTGATGTTGAAATCGGTCACTCCGCTCTGCGCGAGATCGACGCCGACGCCCTGGGCCAGCGCCATCGGTGCCTGCCCGGTCGACGAGTTGTTCTGCAGTACGCGGGGTTCGACCGACGAGATGGATGCGGGGGCTTCGACGATCCGCTCCGGCTCCCGTGATGCGGTCGATACCGAGATCTCTGCCAGCGCGACCGGGCTCGCCTCCATCGCAATGTCCACCGTCATCCCGTCGGTCACGGTGACATCCTGGTCAATCGGTGCGTATCCCAGCCACCGAAAATTGAGCGTACCGGCGCCGATTGGGATCAGCACCAGCGTGTACTTGCCGGTTGCGTTTGTGACGGTGCGTGCCCCGGGGAGTCCCTTGACCATGATCGTGACGCCCGCGAGCGGGGCCTGGTCACCGGCTCGGGTCACCGTGCCGCGGATCGTTGCCACGCCCTGGGCGGCGAGCGGCGCTAGCGCAAGAGGAATCAGGAACGAGAGGAGTGCCACGAGTCGACAGACAGGTTTCGCAACCATGGTCGAGTATCCCGGTGTGTAGTGGAGAGCAGAGGGGGGTGCCGCAACTTCGATACTAATGATGCAGGCAAAACTGGATTTCCAACAGGGGGGGGCGCCGCCGCTACTTCGCGACAAACCGCGCCGGCAAGTTCTCCAATCCATAGTACGTGTGGGTGATCCCGGTGTCACTCACCACCACAATCCGGATCCCCGACTGCGGCACCTCGCCGAACGGCATCCCCACTGGCCCCGTCGTCACTGCCAGGATCTTGCCGTCCCGGGCAACCGAATTCTGGTGATAGTGGCCGCTGAACAGCGCCTCAACGCCGTACGTGTGGAACATCGCCAGGTATCGCGCGCGATGCGCCAGCGGGATGTTGAAGTATTGATCCGGCTCGTTCGCATCCTTGAGGAACCAGGGATGGTGCTGGAAGACCACGATGTGGCGCGCGCCCGATTGCTGCGCTTCCGCCAACTGAGTCTCGAGCCACCGCTCCTGGGCCGCGAACTCGGCCGGCACCGCCACCGATGAATCGATCACCGACGAGTTGAGCACCACACCAGTGAAGTCACCCCGGTGAAAGACGAAGTGGTCTGGTCCGAACCGCTTGACGTATCGGGCCACGCTCGCCGGTGTGGGCGTGTTGCCCACGTCATGATTGCCGGCCACGTTGTACAGCGGGATGCTGGGATCGAGTTTCTTCGCAATCCGCCAGTACTCGGCGGCCTGCGCCGGATCGCCAGGTTTGTTGATCAAGTCGCCGGTGATAACCACGAACGCCGGATGCACCCGGTTTGCCGTGGCGATGACCAGCTCGAAGTTCGCCGTTTCCTGCGCGAAGGAGGTGTCGGCCCGGTACATGCCGAACTGTGGATCGCTCATCTGGATGAAGAAAAACGGTGCTGTCGGGGCGGGAGGCCCGGGATGATTCTTCGCTTCGCTGAGGGCAGGCGCCGTCGTGAACGCCGCGAGCCCGAGGAGCACCGCCGGAAGGAATCGTCGCGTCATGGCCGCCTCAGTGTGTCGTGCCGATGGCCTGTAACTTGGCGCGGCACGCGGCGCGATCCAACGATGCCAGCGGCAGCGCCAACAGTACTTCGATCCGCCGACTGAGCAGGCTGTACGCGTCGACGAACGCCTGACGCACCTCTTCGTCGCTCCCTTCGACGTCCGCCGGGTCGGGCATCCCCCAGTGCACCTGCACCGGCTGACCGGGGAAGATCGGGCACGACTCCTTTGCGTTATCGCATACCGTGACCACCGCATCCCAACGTTGCTGTGGGAGCCCGTCAAGACCGCGAGGTGGACGCCCGCGCCACTCGATCCCGGCGTCCTGCAACGCCTCGATCGCCCACGGATTCACCCGCGACGCCGGGTGCGACCCGGCACTCTCCGCGATGACCCGTCCCTTGCCCCGATGATTGATGATTGCTTCGGCCATCTGGCTGCGGGCACTATTGCCCGTGCAGAGGATGAGGATTCGAAACGGCTGTGGAACGCCCGCGGCTGACATGCTTGACCTGGGATCATGTGGGGAGCGACGACGCCTCAAGGATAGCGGGGCGTCCTGTCACACGCCGAACTGCCGGTCATTGGCTCACCCCTCTGTCGGCAATCCTTCCTCGATCACCACGTCGCACCCCAGCATCCGTGCCAGCACGTCACTCTTGCGCTCGGCGCCCCAGACCTCGAGCGACACGTCGGCGTCCTTGAGGCGCGGCGCGGCGCGGATTACGCACCGCCCATTTTCGAGGGACACGGTGACCTTGTCAACCGACGCGGTGTGCCCGCGGTCGAGGCCGTCGGCCACGCGGAGCAATCCGCTGACACGGCGCACCGTTTCCTGGTCCTCGGCACTGAGCCGCGCAAACTCTTCATGCTTCCTCATCGGACCCCGCTTGCGATGATAGCGCGATATCAGCGCGACCAGAGAGCGGTCCCGGGAATCGAGCCCCAGCCGGTCGGCATGGGTGATCAACTGGTAACTGTGCCGATGATGATTCCGATACGACACCAGTTGCCCCACGTCATGCAGCAGCGCCGCCGCTTCCAGCAGCCAGGCGTCTTCGGCGCCGCATCCGAGTGCTGCCGCCAACTGCTCGTGCAGCGCGATCGCCAGGACCCGCACCTGCTCCACATGCCGTCGATCGCCGCGGCAGCGGTCCACAAATTCGCGCATCAACTGCAACGGGGCGTTCGGACCGGTCAGCTCGTGCGCGCCGACCATCTCCAGCAATAATCCTTCGCGCAGCCCAAAGGCACTCGCAGTCAATTCGCGCGCGTCGAGTATCGCGAGCAGTTCCGCGGCCACCGCCACCCCCGCCAGGATGATGTCGGCCCGCTGCGGGTTCAGGCCCGGGACGCTGGCGCGTTGCTCCGGCGACTTGGTCGACAGCCACTCCAGCAGCGACTCGACCTCGCCGGTGCTGACCTTGGTGCCGTGGATCGCGTCGCCAAGGTGGCCAGCCCGCGCCGCCGCGATGCGGGCGAGGTTGGTGAACGACCCGCCCGATCCGATCAGCACCGCCTGGGTCCAGTCGCGCCAAGGCAAGGCCTTGCGCAAGGTGCGCCGGATGTGCTTCCGCATCGCGGCAACTTCGCTCCGGCCGCCGTCGGCGCCGGTCAGGTATTCCTCGGTCAGGCGCACCGCGCCGAGGGGCAGCGACGCGGTCACCTCGACGAGGCCATCCACGGCGCCGATCAGCTCGAGCGATCCACCGCCAATATCCGCGACCAGGGTGCGGGCGTTTTCGAGCCGAAAATGATGCGCGACCGATCGCCACGAGAGCTGTGCCTCGCGGTCGCCGTCGATGATCTCGAGCGGAATGCCGAGCTGGCGGCGGACCCGTTTCGCGAACGTGGTGCCGTTCTTGGCGTCGCGCATCGCCGACGTGGCCACCGCCGCCAGGCGGGTGACGCCACGACGATCGGCGACCTCTTTCATCCGCTTGAGCGCGGCGAACGCCCGCGTCATCGCCGCGCGGTCGAGCATGCCGGTCGCATCAACGCGGGTGCCGAGTCGCGGCTGGTCCTTCACCTCGTCGATGATCTCGAACCCGGTATCGGGGTCGTACTCGGCCACCACGAGCCGGATCGAGTTCGATCCAACGTCGATGGCCCCGATCCGCTCACGGTCATTCCTGGGATCGGTCACGTCGTCGACTCGCCGCGGTCCTCGGCGTGGTGCTTGATCGACTTTCCTTCCACCAGGAAGACGACGTCCTCGGCGATATTGGTCGCCAGGTCGGCGACGCGTTCCAGGTTCCGCGAGACGAGGAATAACTCCATCCCGGCACTGATCATGTGCGGATCCTCCATCATGAACGTGAGCAGGATCCGGAACACCGACCGGTGCAGCAGGTCCACCTTGTCATCGCGGCGGCAGATCTCGCGCCCGGCCACGGCGTCGCCGCGAATGAACGCTTCGAGCGCATCCGACAGCATGTCGCGAGCAAGGCGGGCCATCTCGACGATTTCGGGTTCCGGCGCGATCGGGCGGCTCGCTGCGAGCCGCTCCGCCGATTGCGCAATGTTGACGGCGTGGTCGCCCACGCGCTCGAGGTCATTGGCGATCTTGAGCGCGGAGGTGAGCATGCGAAGGTCGCGTGCCATTGGTTGCTGCAACGCGAGCAGGTTGACCACCTGTTCCTCGATCTCGACCTCGAGTGCGTCGATCTTCCGGTCCCCGGCGATCACGGCGCGCGCCTTGTCGGACGCCCGCTCGAGCAGCGCCTCGACCGCGAGATCGAGCGCGGCCTCGGCCTCACCCGACATGGTCAGCAGCCGCGACTTGACCTGCGCCAGCTCCTCGTGAAAATGCCGCTGGGTGTCGACGCTCATCCGAATCTCCCGGTAATGTACGCTTCGGTCCGCTCCTGCTTCGGATTGGTGAAGATCTGGTTGGTGCCACCCAGTTCCACCAGGACACCACCGCGATCGAAGAAGCCGGTGTAATCCGATACCCGTGCGGCCTGTTGCATGTTATGCGTTACGATCACGATAGTGTAGTCGCGCTTCAGCTCAAAGATCAGCTCCTCGACCTTTTGTGTGGCAATCGGATCGAGTGCCGAGCACGGCTCATCCATCAACAGCACGGTGGGGCGATTGCCCAGCGCGCGCGCGATGCAGAGGCGCTGCTGCTGGCCGCCCGACAAGCCGGTCGCCGGCGAATCGAGCCGGTCAGACACCTCGTCCCAGAGGGCGGCCCGGCGCAGGCACTCCTCGACCAGGTCGGGCAGGTCGCGCCGCGTACAGAGCGCGTTGAGCATCGGTCCGTAGGCGACGTTGTCAAAGATCGACTTGGGGAAGGGGTTCGGTCGCTGGAACACCATGCCGACGCGCTGCCGGTGCGCCACGAGGTCGATTACGCTGCCGTAGACGGACGTCCCTTCGACCACCAGTTCGCCGCTGACGCGCGTGTCCGGAATCAGGTCGTTCATCCGGTTGATCGATCGCAGCAACGTCGACTTGCCACAGCCCGACGGGCCGATGAGGGCGGTCACGGCGCGACGCGGCGCGGTGAACGACACATCCCGCAGCGCCTGCGTCCGGCCGTACCAGAACGAGAAGTTGCGCACCTCGATGGCGGGTTCCTCGTTCGCCACGGGTTCCCGCGCCGGTTCCCGGGGTGCCATCTTCACGCGTGGTGCCATCGGGCGCATCGGGGCCACCGGGGAGTCGAGTGTCGTGCTCATCCGAACCTCCCTGTAATGTACGCCTCGGTCTGCTCCTGCTGGGGCGTGGTGAAGATCTGCGTTGTCGGCCCGTGCTCGACCATGTTGCCGAGGTAGAAAAAGGTGGTCGTGTCGGAGACGCGAGCCGCCTGTTGCATGTTGTGCGTGACGATGATGATGGTGAAGTCGCGCTTGAGTTCGAAGACCAGTTCCTCGATCCGTTGGGTCCCCTGCGGGTCGAGTGACGCGGTCGGTTCGTCCAGCAGGATCACGTCGGGCTCGGGCGCAATGGTGCGCGCCAGGCAGAGCCGCTGTTGCTGGCCACCGGAGAGCGCCATCGCGCTGGTGTGGAGCCGATCCTTCACCTCGTCCCAGAGTGCCGTGCGCTGCAGGGATCGCTCGACGATCGCGTCCAGTTCGGCCTTGGGCCGTCGGCCTTCGAGCATGAGTCCGGCAGCCACGTTACCGTAGATCGACTTGGTCGGGAATGGCGTTGGCCTCTGGAAGACCATGCCGATCCGGCGACGCAACCGAATGACACTGACGTCCGGCCCGTAGATATCCGCACCGTCCAGGAGCACCGTGCCGGTCACCCACCCGCCCACCGACATCTCGTGCAGCCGGTTCAGAGCGCGCAGGAACGTCGACTTGCCGCATCCTGACGGCCCGATAAGCGCATGGACCTGAAACGGTGCGAAATCCAGCGAGACGCCTTTCACCGCCGAGAACTTGCCGTACATCGCGGTCAGGTTGGTCGTTTGCATCCGCGGTGCCGGCTCAGTCACGGTAGGCTCCGAACCGCTCACGGGTCACCATGCGGGCCGCGATGCTCAGGACCAGCACCACCAGGATCAGGACCAGTGCCGCCGCCCAGGCGAACTGGTGCCATTCCTCATACGGCCCGATCGAATAGGTGAACACCACCAGCGGTAGCGCCGCCATCGGGGCGTTGGGGTTGAACGACAGGTACTGATTCCCCAGCGCGGTGAAGAGCAACGGCGCGGTTTCGCCGGCGATTCGGGCCACAGCGAGGAGCGTGCCGGTGACGATGCCGGGCAACGCCGTGCGCAGCATGACCGACCAGGTCGTACGCCACCGCGCGTATCCCAGCGCGAGGGCGGCTTCTCGCAGGGAATTCGGCACCAGCTTCAGCAGCTCTTCGGTGGTGCGCATCACCATCGGGATCATCAGGATCGCCAGCGCGGCGCTTCCGGCGAGCCCGGAGTAGTGGTGTTGTGGTGCGACGATGACGGTCCAGGCGAACACGCCGACGACGATCGACGGCGTTCCGTTCATCACGTCCGCGACGAACCGCGTGACGAGCGCCAGTCGGCTGCCGGGGTATTCGGCGCAATACACGCCTGCGCCGACGCCAATCGGCACGCCAAGGAGGCTCGCGATTCCGACGATGATGAGGGTGCCGACGATCGCATGGAGCACGCCGCCGCCGGTTTCACCTGCCGGCACCGGTAGCTGGCTGAAGAATGCGAGCGACAGGCTGCTTGCACCGCGAAGGAGCAGGGAGCCGAGGATGAACAGCAGGGGTAGCACCGCGACGACCACCGCGCTCGCCATGATGCCGACCATCACGTTGCTCTTGACCCGGCGCAAGGTTCTCCGGTTCATTCGGCTTTCGCACCAGACACGCCACCGCGGGACACGCGCCAGATCAGCAACCGCGCCGCAGCGTTCACCAGCACGGTGATCACAAAGAGCAGCAACGCGACGTACGTCAACGCGGCGTAGTGCATTGGTGTGGCCGCTTCGTTGAACTCGTTGGCGATGGCCGCGGCCATGGTGTATCCGGGCGCGAACAGCGACATCGAGCTGTCGTGGCGGTTGCCGATCAACATGGTCACCGCCATCGTTTCGCCGAGGGCGCGACCCAGGCCGAGGATGACGGCGCCGACGATCCCGGAACGCGCGTAGGGAATGATCGCCGTGCGGACCGCCTCCCACCGCGTGGCGCCGAGGGCCATCGCGGCCTCTCGCTGGCTGTTCGGTACCGCGAGCAGGACCTCTCGGGAGACCGACATGATGAAGGGCATGATCATGATGGCGAGGATGATGCTCGCCGCGAGCACCGACGGCCCGTAGATCGCCCCCTGGAAGAACGGCAGGAAGCCCAGCAGGCTCCGCAGGAACGGAAACACCGCGCGTTGCAGCAGCGGGATGAGCACGAACACGCCCCAGAGGCCGTAGACGACGCTGGGAATCGCGGCGAGCAGCTCGATCACCATCGCGACCGGTCGGCGCAGGAACCCCGGAGCGAACTCGGTCAGATAGACCGCCACGCCCAGCGACAGCGGCACCGCGATCAGGAGCGCCAGCAGCGAGGTGAGCAGCGTGCCGACGATCATCGGGAAGGCGCCGAACTGCCCGGCGACCGGGTCCCAGGTCTTTGTCGCCGCGAACCCGAGGCCGAATCGGGCGATCGCTGGCGCCGCGCCCCGGACCAGCATGAGCACGAGCGCAAGTAGCAGCACGGGGATGACGATGGCGCAGATCGTCAGCACCAGGCGAAACAGCTGGTCACCGCGCGCAGCGCCCGTGAGACGCTTCAGGGGCGCAGCCTGTTGGGACAGTCCGGTCGGCGGAACGGTGGCGGCCATATGGCGGAGAGGATACCGGCGTTCCGGCAGCAGTCCGTCACCGGCTCGTAACGAACAGGTCACTGAACGTGAAGCCAGGCAGGCGTGCCAGACACTCGCCGGGCACGCCTGCCATCCTTCCGCCTGACAGCAATGCCCCCGACTACATCATCAGCCTGCCGTTCGCCTTGAGGGTCTTGAGGCGTACGGCGACGAGCGCCGTTACCTGTTTCGGAAGCGGGGCGTACAACAGATTCGCCGTCATTTCCTGCGCCTCCGGTCCGATCATCCATTCGAGGAAGTGCTTCATCGCCTTGGCTTTTCCGGCGTCCTTCATGTTCGGCCGCACCAGCAGCCACGTGAACGATGAGATCGGATAGGCTTGCGCGCCTGGGGCGTTCGTAATCGACACGCGGAAGTCGGTGTTCGCCGCAAACACGGCACTCGCGGCCGCGTTGGTCACGGTCACGAGCGAGGCGTCGATGAAGTTGCCGGCCGCATTCTTGACTGCCGCATAGGGCATCTTGTTCGACGCGGCGTAGATCAGCTCGACGTACCCGATGCCCCCTTCGACCTGCTTGACCTGCTGCGTCACCCCCTCGTTGCCCTTGCCACCCAGCCCGACCGGCCAGTTCACCGCCGTGCCGAAACCCACCTTCTGCTTCCACTCCGGCGACACCTTGGCCAGGTAGTCGGTCCAGATGTAGGTCGTGCCCGAGCCATCCGACCGGTGCACCACGATGATATCCTGGTCCGGCAGCGTCACGCCGGGGTTCAGGGCAACGAGCCGCCGATCGTTCCACTTGGTGATCTTGCCGAGGTAGATGTCGGCAATCGTTGGTCCGTCAAACTTCAGCTTGGTACTACCGAGCGAAGGCAGGTTCCACGTCACCACATCGGCGCCGAGCACCGTGGGAATGTGGATGACGTCGCCTTGCACGGCATTCAACTGCTCGGTGGTCATCGGTCCGTCGGACGCGCCAAAGTCTACCGTGCCGTCGGTGTACTGCTTGATGCCGCCGCCTGAGCCGATCGATTGATAGTTGATCTGCACGCCGGTTTTCTTGCTGTAGGCATCAAACCATTTGGTATAGATCGGGTTCGGGAACGTCGCGCCAGCGCCGGTGAGCGATTGGGCGGCGAGCGCCCCTGGCACGGTCACGGCGAACAGCACCGCGCCGGCAAGGCGGAGGATTCGTGGCTGCGATCGAAACATCATGGACATCTCCTCGAGGGTTGGTACGCTGTCGCCGGTCTAGAACTTGAATTCGGTGTGGAAATAGAGCGTCTGCCGGCTCTTGTCGAAGGCGTTCGTGGCGCCGTTCTCGAGCGAGTTGAGGTCGAGATCAACCATGAAACGGAAGTTCGGGCTGACCGTGTAACCCAAGCCGGCGATCAGGCGCGTCTGCTTGTTCACGGCGGTGTTGCCGGCGGTGTTCAGGGCGGTGCCCGTGGAATCGGTGTTCGGGTCCACGATGTCCACGCGGCCGAGCAGGCTGACCTTGGAGTGCGGAATGTTCAGCACACCGTAGGCCGCCAGGACCTGGCCCTTCTGCTTCGGGTGCGTCGCGTTGGTCGAGTCCTGGGTGATCCCGATTTCGCCAGCGAGCGTGAGCATCTTGCTCTTGTACGACAACATGCCGATCAGGCGCTGGCGTGAGCCGCCGCCGGTTGCGGCACCGATGTCGGCGAACGCCGAGGCGCGAACGCCGCCGGACTTGCCGGCCATGTCGGTCTTGGCAAGGCGCACCGACACCCGCGCTTCGAAGTCCTTGCGGTTGTCGCCGGGGGCGTTGTTGTAGTTCTCGCCATTGTAGATCCCGAACTGCAGGTTGACCTGCTCGTAGTTCCACATGCCGTCTACGCCCGCGCCGAAGTCCGACGACGACAGGAAGCCCGCGCGCTCCATCGGCATGGTACCCTGGAAACGGTAGTCGTTCAGGTTCTCTTCCCAGTCGATCCACGGCGTGTGGATTTCGCCGATCTTGTAGGTCAGCGGTCCCTTGCCGTTGGGCTGCCACGTCACGTAGGCGTACTTGAGGCGGTACGTCTGCTGGTTACTCGCCGCCTTGCGGCCGTCGATGTCGGCCGTAATGCGGGCGCCGATGCCGTCGGCAAACTTGGCCGACGCCGTGATGTAGGCGCGGGTCACGTCGAAGTTGTTCGCGTTGGCCGCCGGGAACAGCGTCGAATCGGTCTTGAGTTGGTAGGCGAAGTTGGCAAAGCTCAACCCGCTGATCGTCACCTGGGCGTGAGCCGCGACCGCACGAACACCGAGGCCGAGCATCACGGCGAACGTGACCCGGCGCGCAACTGAAAAATGCATGAAACCTCCACCTGCCCAGAAGTGATCGGCGCTCGGCGAGGGGGCGGTGGAGGCAGGTGACCCGCCGCCGTCATCCGAACGGGGACAAATAGGCTCGTCGGGCATCACGCGGTGGTGTCGGAGGTGTCACGGGTGGGTAACAGCGAACCGGTTGTCCGCTACCCACCCCGCCCAATCAAGAGCTGATGCGTGGCGCGTTCGGCCTCGCCGTCCGCCGGCTGCCGCTGCACGTACGATCCGTCCGGCAGCATGTCCCACGCTTGCCGGTTGTCGGTGAGCATCAGCTCGAGCACGCGGCGAATCTCCGCGCGGTGCTTGGGATCGCCGATCGGGACTGCTGCCTCCACCCGCCGGTCGAGGTTGCGCGGCATCCAGTCGGCCGAGGAGATCCAGGCCCTTTCCGCCTCGCCGTTGGCGAAGAGGAAGGCGCGGGAATGTTCCAGGAAGCGGCCCAGGATCGAGATCACGCGGATATTCTCGCTCACCCCGGCGAGCCCCGGTCGCAGGCAACAGATGCCCCGGATGATCAGATCGATCTCGACCCCGGCGATCGACGCACGGTAGAGTGCTTCGATGATGTCCGGGTCCACCAGTGCGTTCATCTTCGCGAGGATGCGTCCGGCCCCGCCAGCGCGGGCCGTCCCGGTTTCCTGCTCGATCAATTCCAGGAAACGACGCTTCATCCACACCGGGGCAACCAGGAGTTTGCGATAGCCCGGCGGTTGGCCGAACCCGGTGAGCACGTTGAACAGGTCACTCAGGTCGGCGCCCAAGTCGGGATCGGCGCTCAACAGCCCGAAGTCGGTATAGTACCGTGCCGTCCGCGGGTTGTAGTTGCCGGTGCCGACATGGACGTACCGGCGCATGGTGTCACCTTCGCGGCGCACGATGAGCAGGACCTTGGCGTGCGTCTTGAGTCCCGCCACGCCGTAGCTCACGTGCACACCGACGTCCTCGAACCGGCGCGCCCAGCTGATGTTGTTCTCTTCGTCGAAACGCGCCTGCAACTCGATCAGCACCGCGACCTGCTTGCCGCGCACCGCCGCCTGCGCCAGCAGGCGCGCGATCTCGCCGCCGGTGCGGTAGAGCGTGATCTTGATCGCCAGGACGTCCGGATCGTCGGTCGCCAGCGAGATCAGCCGCTCGATCGTGGTCTGGAAGGAATCGTAGGGATGATGCAGCAGCACATCACCCTCACGGATGACAGCGAAGAGGTCGCGATCTTCGGCGAGTCGCCGTGGCGTGGCTGGCACGAACGGAGGATCGCGCAGCGCCGGGACGTCCAGTGTCGCGAAGGATGCCAGATCGATCGCCCCGAGCGGGCCGGACACCTCGAACACGTCGTCCTTGGTGAGCCGCAACCCTTCGCCGGCATCGGCGTCATTGAACTCCTCGATCAGCCGGTTGCGCAGCGCCTGCGGCATCGAGGCATGCACTTCGAGTCGCACCACCTCACCGAACTTCCGGTTGCTCACCTCTTCCTGGATCAACTCGAGCAAGTCGTCCGCCTCATCACCGGCGCCGCCGCCGAGTTCGAGGTTCAGGTCGGTGTTGCGGGTGATCCGGAACAGGTGCCAGCTGACAATCGTGACGCCCGGAAAGAGGGCGCCGAGATGCGCCCCGATGAGGTCCTCGAGCGCCACGAACTCGTTGGGCACGGTGAGCGGAATCCAGCGTGGCAGCAGCCTGGGCACCTTGACGCGGGCAAACCGCGGGTGGCCGGCGCGGTCCATGAGCGACACCGCCAGCGACAGCGACAGGTTCGAGATGTGCGGGAACGGGTGCGCCGGATCGACGGCGAGCGGCGTGATCACCGGAAACACATGCGACCGGAAATAATTGTTCAGGTGTTGTCGCTCCGCGTCGGGCAAGGCGTCCAGTCCCCCGTGGATCTGGATGCCGTGCTGCGCCAGCGCCGGGAGCACGTCGTCCACCAGGCAGCGGGAATGCTGGTCCACCGCGGTGCGCACGGCGTCGCGGATCGCGGCGAGCTGCTGACCCGGTGCCGGCTTGTCGGGAGAGTTCTCGAGCAGCCGTGCCGCCACCTGTTCGCGCACGCCGGCGACCCGCACCTGAAAGAATTCGTCCAGGTTGCTCGAAAAGATCGCCAGAAACTTCACCCGTTCGAGCAGCGGCGTGCGCGGGTCGAGCGCTTCGTGCAACACGCGCTGGTTGAACTTGAGCCACGCCAGTTCGCGATTGAGATAGAGCGACGGATCCCGCACGTCCGCCGCCGGAGTCGCGACCATGTCGGGCGGCCGGGTGATGGTCACGCCAGGTCCACCAGCGTGACGTTCAGCCGCGCGTCGATCGGTTGATCCGGGAACCAGCAGCGCACCGTCATCCCGCGCTGCAGCTCGCTCTCGGCGTCGACCCGGCCACCGTGCGCCTCGATCATGTGGCGCACGATCGCCAGCCCGAGGCCGGTGCCGCCCTCATCGCGCGAACGCGCCGGATCGACCCGGTAGAAGCGCTCGAAGATCCGCGGCAAGTGTTCGCTCGCGATGCCACCACCGTCGTCTTGCACGCTGACCGCCACACCACCAGCCACGCGTTCGCTGCGACAGACGATTCGGCCGCCGGCAGGGGCATATCGCAACGCGTTATCGAACAGGTTGCTGAGCACCTGACGGAACGCATCTGCGTCGACGTCGACGGAGCTCGCGTCCGCGGCAATGGCCCGCTCGAGCTGCACCCGCCGCTTCTGGGCCCGATCCCGGAACACTTCCCATGCCTCGGTCACCAGTGCGTCGAGCCCGGTGTGCTGGACTCGCGGCGTCCAGTGGCCAGACTCGATGCGCGACAAGTCGAGCAGGTCGTCGACCAGGCGTTGCATCCGGCGGGTATTGCTCACCACTGTTTCCAGGAAACGTCGCCGGGTGTCAGCGTCGATGTTCGCGTCCATCAACGTCTCGGCATAGCCGGCAATCGACGTCAGCGGTGTCTTGAGTTCGTGGGACACATTCGCGACGAAGTCCCGGCGGACCGCCTCGAGCCGCCGGAGGTCGGTGAGATCATGCAGCACCAGGACCGCACCGTTGCGGTAGAGCGGTCGCCCGTTGAGCGACAGCACGCGACCGTCGAGGTCCACCTCGCAGTCGTGGACCTCGCGGCCAGCAAGCACCGCCACGACCGCATCCCGCGCGCTCGCGACGCGAAACAGCGAGCGGAGGTCGGGCAGCTCCACGCCCGGGGAGTAGCCGAGGAGACGCCGCGCCGCCGGATTCGCCATCACGATCCTGCCGCGCGGGTCGGCCGCAATCACCCCTTCCACCATCGCATCAACGATCGCATTTCCGCCGGCCCGTTCCTGTTGCAACTCGAGTGCGCGGGACGCCAGGTCACCATGCATCCGCCGCAACGCTGCCACTAGCGCATCGACTTCGGGAATGCCGGATCGAGGGAATCGCGGCGAGTCACCCGCCGCGATGTCGCGGGCGGCATCGGAGAGTGCTACCAGCGGGCGGGCAATCGAGCGCCCGGCGATCCAGGCGAGTGCCAGTGCCACCGGCAGCGCCAGGAGCACCAGGCCCGGTACGCCCCGCTGCCGACCGCCGAGCGCGACCGTGACGGCCACCGCGACGATGCTGAACGTGCCAAGTACCAGGCGGCTGGCGAGTCTCACGGGGTTTTTCCGTCGCGCGCGGCACCAGCGAAGCGATAGCCAAAGCCGCGAACCGTCTCGATCAGCTCGCCCATCCGGCCGAGCTTGGTACGCAAGCGCTGCACATGCATGTCGATCGTGCGGGTCTGAATGTCGGGCTGCGAATCGAGCACCGTTTCCAGCAGTTGCGCCCGTCCCTGCACCCGGCCGCGCCGTTCCAGCAGCGTGACCAGCAGTTTGTATTCCGTGGCCGTGAGGGTGAGTGCGTTGTCGTTGACGGTGACGCGATGCGCCGCGCGATCGATAGTGAGCGCACCCACGACCAGCAGCGATCCGGGGGCGACCGCCGGCGCCGTCAATCGGCGAAGCAGTGCCTGGACCCGCAAGACCAGCTCGGCCGGTGAAAAGGGCTTGGTGAGGTAGTCGTCGGCGCCGAGGCTGAGCCCCTTGATCCGGTCGGGTTCGTCCCGCTTGGCAGTGAGCAGGATGACCCCCACATCGCGCGTCTCCGGTCGCGCGCGCAATTCGGCAAGGACGTCCAGCCCCGCGACGCCGGGGAGCATCAGGTCGAGCACGACCACGTCCGGCCGCTCCTCGCGTGCCGAGCGGAGGGCGTCACTGCCGTTGGCGGCGGTCGAGACCCGGTACCCTGCCCGGGCCAGGTGGTACGCGACCAGCGCGGTGATATCAGCTTCGTCGTCGACGACCAACACGCGGTGACTCAAACCGGCTCCGGAGGCATATTCGGCCCAACGAATAACCTGTTGCAACGCCGTGGCAACCCGGGTGACGTTGCTTGAAGCATACTCGTGACCGGATATTTACCTGAATGTTATCCCCTGCCATTCCGGTGTTCTTGAACGGCCGCGCGGCCCGGGTGCCGCCCGGTTCCACCTTGGGACAACTGGTCGCGCAGGAGGACCCTGAGCTGGCGGCGTCCTTGGCAGCCGGGTTGGCCACCGCCACCGACGCCCGCGGCCTGCCCGCCGACCCGGATGCCCAGCTCGCTGCCGGCGCGATCTTCCGGGTGTTTCGTTCCGCCCGCGCCGCGACCGGTCGCGCCGGTGCGTGAGCGACTGCGACGGATGCCGAAGGCGGAACTCCACGTCCACCTCGACGGCTCGCTGCGGCCGGCCACGATGATCGACCTCGCCCGCACGGCGAAGGTGGCGTTGCCCCCAGGCGACCCCGACATGTTGCGGCAGTGGATGCTCGTGAGCGACGCGCGCAACCTCGAGGATTACCTCGCACGCTTCGAGTACACCATCGCGCTGTTGCAGACCCCCGACGCGATCGAACGCGTGGCGTACGAAATGGTCGCCGATGGAGCGGCCGACGGACTGCGCTATCTCGAGGTTCGCTATTGCCCGGATCTCAGCACCCGCCAAGGCCTCTCGATGGACGACGCCATCGCGGCGGAGTGGCGTGGGTTGCAGCGGGGCGAACGCGAGTTCGGCGTCGTCGCGCGGATCATCAACTGCACGTTGCGCCATTTCGATCCCCAGCGGTCGATCGCGATCGCCGAACATTCCGTGCGGATGCGCGATCACGGCGTCGTGGGCTTCGACCTGGCCGGACCAGAAGCCGGTCATCCGCCGGCGCTGCACCGTGAAGCCTTCGATCTCGCCGCTCGGGGCGGGCTTGGGCTCACGGTTCACGCCGGCGAGGCCGCCGGCTGGGAATCAATCGGCGAGGCAATCCATTCGTGCCGCGCCGCCCGGATCGGACACGGCACCCGCTTGTTCGAAAACCCCGAGCTGCTGCGCTACGTGCGCGACCGCGGGATCTGCCTCGAAATCAACATCACCAGCAACATCCAGACCCGGGTCGTGCGCGCGGCCGCGGACCATCCGGTTCGGCGTTATTATCTCGACGGGTTGGCGGTGACGCTCTGCACCGACTCGTGGCTGATGAGCGGCGTCGACCTGACCGACGAGTACCTGACCGCGCACGACGCGCTCGGCTTCTCCTGCGCTGAACTCGAATCGATGGCGCTCACCGCCTTCGAGCACGCCTTTCTTCCCTGGCCCGAACGGGCCGCGCTCCTGGCGCGGGCGCGGGCCGACCTCGCGAGTCTACCGTAATCCGCGGCCGAGCCGCGGCGGAGTCGCCTCGATGAAGTTCACCCCGATCCGTCAGTTCGCCATCGCGTTTCTCGGGACGACCGTCGCGGTGGCAGCGGCGTGGCTCCTCCCCGGTGCCACCGGGCGCGGCTTCTCCTCGCTCCTCGCGCAAGCCGCACCGGTGACGGCTACACCGACGGCCCCGGTGGTCGTCGGCGTATCGCTCGCCGCGCGACTCACCGGCCTGCTCGGCATGGCACTGATCATCGCACTCGCGTACGGGCTCTCGCACAATCGCGCCGCCATCAAGTGGCGCATCGTCGCCTGGGGTCTCGGCCTGCAGGTCGCCTTCGCGATCTTCGTGCTGCGGGTGCCGTTCGGCCAGAATCTCTTCCGCCATCTTGGTGACGCCGTTACCTCCGTGCTCCACTTCTCCTATGCCGGATCCGCGTTCGTATTCGGCGAACTCGGCAAGCCCAATTCGTCGCTCGGTGTCATCTTCGCCTTCCAGATCCTGCCGGCAATCATCTTCGTCTCCGCGCTCTTCGCGATTCTCTACTACCTCGGCGTCATGCAGGTGATCGTGCGCGGCTGTGCCGTGGTCATGACACGGCTGTTGGGCGCCAGCGGCGCCGAGAGCCTCAATGTTGGTGCCTCGATCTTCATGGGACAAACCGAAGCACCACTCACCATCCGGCCCTTCCTGCCGCGGATGACGCAGTCCGAGTTGATGACCGTGATGACGGCGGGGATGGCACACGTGTCCGGTTCGATCATGGCGGCCTACATCGCGTTTGGTGTCGAAGCGCGCTTCTTGCTCAGCGCCGTGATCATGACCGCCCCGGGTACGATCATGATGGCAAAACTGTTCGAGCCGGAGACCGAGGTGCCGGAGACCTCCGGCAACGTCAAGATCGACATTCCCAGGACCGACGTGAACCTCGTCGACGCCGCGGCACGCGGCACCGGCGAAGGGCTGCACCTCATGCTGAACGTGATCGCCATGCTGATCTCCTTCATCGCCCTGATCGCGCTGGTGAACGGCGGCATGGGGTGGGTCCATTCCGGACTGGCGTGGTTTCCGGAAAACCTGCAGACCATCCTGTCCTGGGTCGGTCGACCGGTCGCCTGGGTCCTCGGCGTGTCGTGGAAGGACAGCGCCGCCGTCGGTGGGCTGCTCGGCACGCGCGCCGTGTTGAACGAGTTCATCGCCTTCTCGCAACTCGGGCCGATGAAGGGGACCCTTGATCCGCGGTCGTTCACCATCGCGTCGTTCGCGCTCGCGGGGTTCGCCAACTTTTCGTCGGTCGGCATCCAGATCGGCGGCATCGGCGCCCTGGCCCCCAATCGCAAGGGGGACCTCGCGCGGCTCGGCTTCCGCGCGATGCTCGCCGGCACGCTGGCGAACTTCCTCTCTGCCGCCATCGCCGGGATCCTCCTGTGAGCACGACGCACGCCGACGCGGTCACCCGCGCCGCCGATACGGTGCGCGCGGCCCTCGGCGGCCTGCAGCCGCGTGTCGCGATCGTGCTCGGGTCCGGGCTCGGGCAGCTCACCGATCGCGTGACGAATCCGGTCCGGATTCCCTACGGCGCCGTCCCCGGCTTTCATCTGCCCACCGTGCCTGGTCACCAGGGTGAACTCGTCGCCGGCGGGCTCGGTGGCGTCCCGGTGATCATGCAGAGCGGTCGCTTTCACATGTATGAGGGCCACACGGCGCAGGTATCGGCGCTGCCGACGCGCGTCTTCGCCACACTCGGTGCCGACACGCTGATCGTGACGAACGCCGCCGGTGGCATCCGGCGCGCCTTCGGGCCGGGTACCCTGATGCTCATCAGCGATCACCTCAACCTCACCGGCCGCAACCCACTCGAAGGCGAAGTCCTCCTCGGCGAAACCCGCTTTCCCGACATGACTGTCGCCTACGACGCCGGGCTGCGGGCACTGGCGCACCTGGTCGCGATCAAGCAGGGGACCGCGCTCGCTGAGGGTGTCTACGCGGCGCTACTTGGCCCGACCTACGAAACGCCCGCGGAAATTCGCATGCTCGAACGCCTGGGCGCCGACGCGGTCGGCATGAGCACGGCCCCCGAAACGATCGTCGCCCGCGCCCGCGGCATGCGCGTACTCGGCATTTCCACGATCACCAATGCGGCGGCCGGCATCAGTCACGAGTTGATGAGCCATGCCGATGTGATGGACGTGGCGAACCGTGTCGCTGACAAACTGGCGAATCTGGTGACGGGGGTGGTGGAAGGGCTGTCATCCTGAGCGTAGCCCGCGACGCGGGCGAAGTCGAAGGACCCCGGCCCCGAACGAAATAGCCGGACGTGTCGCACGGAACCGAGGTCCTTCGACTACGCAATCGCGCTGCGTTCGCTCCGCTCAGGAAGACGATCCTTGGTCCACCTCCACGCCATGCCACAACGGTCCCTGCCCACGTCCCAGCCCGGGCGCCGCCCGCATCGCCGCCTGCACATACTCGATCGCCACGGGCACCGCGTCGTGGAGTTGCTGCCCGTTCGCCATCGCCGCGGTGATCGCCGCAGAGAGCGTGCATCCGGTGCCGTGGGTGGCATTCGTCGCGACTCGACGCCGGGTGTAGCGTTGCACCGTGTCGGCGGTGACCAGTATGTCCACCAGGATGTCGCTTTTCAGGTGACCGCCCTTGATCAGTACCGCGTGGGCACCGAGGTCGAGCAGCGCCCGTCCGGCACGGACCATCGCATCGGGGTCGTGCACGGCGAAGCCGGTCAGGCGTTCCGCTTCATCAAGGTTGGGCGTAACGCACGCGGCGAGGGGGAGGAGCAGGGCGCGCATCGCGTCAACGGCGTCGTCGGCCAGGAGCGTGTCCCGCGACGTGGAGACCATGACCGGGTCGAGCACGTAGCGACTCCACCCGCTGGTGGCGATCACGGATGCAACCTTCTCGACGATCTCGCGGGTGGCGAGCATGCCGGACTTGCAGGCTTCGGGTGGCAGGTCCTCTGCCAGTGCCGCTAGCTGTGCGGCGACGATGTCGACCGGAACAGCGTGAATCGCGCGCACGCCGAGGGTATTTTGTGCGGTGATCGCGGTCACCACCGAGGTGCCGAAGCAGCCGAAAGCGGCAAACGTCTTGAGGTCGGCCTGGATGCCGGCGCCGCCGCCAGAATCCGAACCCGCGATCGTGAGCGCGATCCGGTGCGTTCCGTCTCCCACGCCGCCTCCGAGCCCATGGCCCTGCTGAGTACGATTCGTGACCTGCACCGTCGCAAGGGCCGCGAGCGCCGCGGCTTGGCCCTTGCCGAAGGGATCAGGCTCGTGGAAGAAATGCTCGCAGCCGGCGTCGCCTGCAAGGGCGTTGCCATCGCACCCGCGCTCGAGTCTACGCCGCGCGGCCTGCGGCTCAAGCAGCGCCTGATCGCCACCGGTGTGGTGGTCGAGACGATGTCGGACGCGGAGCTCGCCGAGGTTGCGGCGACCGAGCACCCGCAGGGCGTCGTTGCGGTCTATCAGCCGTACCGCTGGTCGCTCGAGGAGTGTGCTGCGGTGCCGCAGCATCCGCTCGTGATCCTCGACGGGGTACAGGATCCCGGTAACGTCGGCACCATCGCGCGAACGGCCCTGGCCTTCGGCGCCGCCGGACTCATTGCGCTTCCTGGCACGGCCGATCTCGCCAATCCCAAGACGGTGCGCGGCGCCATGGGCGCGCTCTTCCAGTTGCCGCATTGCCACGCCGACGATGCGGCGACCCTCGGCCTGCTGGCACAGCGCGGCATCGCACTCTGGGCGATGGCAATGGTCGGCGAGTCGCTGGACAGGAGTGCGCCCGTCGGCCCGATCGCCCTCCTGTTTGGCAACGAAGGCGCCGGAATTCGTGCCGACCTGCTCGCGCGCGCTGCCAGACAGGTCGCCATCCCGATCCGCTCGGCCGCAGAATCACTCAATGTCGGGGTGGCCGCCGGAATCGCCCTGCATCAGGTGACCCGATGAATCCCGCCACCGTGACGCTGCTCTTCGCCGGCATGTTCGGCCTGCTGGTGGGCTCGTTCCTGAACGTGTGCATCGTGCGTTGGCCCGCGATGGAATCGGTGGTCAAGCCGCGCTCGCGATGCCCGCAATGCGGCAACCTGATCGCGTGGTACGACAACATCCCGCTGCTCTCGTGGCTGATCCTCCGCGCCAGGTGCCGCCGCTGCACGCTCCCGATTCCCTGGCGCTATCCGTTGATCGAACTCACGACCGGCGGCCTCTGGGTCGCTGCGGCGTGGCACTACGGCTACGACCTCGAAGCGCTCCGCGCGGCAGTCTTCGGCACGCTCCTGCTCGGCATCGCTGTCACCGATGCCCGGGAATACATCATCCCCGATGAGTTCTCCGTCGGCGGCGCGGCGATCGGGATCCTCTTCGCATTCGCGGCGCTCTGGATCGGCCCCGCGCCCGACCCGCACGCGCTGTCCTGGTCGCAAGCGCTTCTCGGCGCGGCCGCCGGATTCGGCGTGCTCTGGATCGTGGCGTTTCTCGGATCGAAGGCGTTCGGCAAGGACGCCATGGGCGGCGGCGACATCAAGATGATGGCAATGATCGGCGCGTTCCTCGGTTGGCAGGGCGCGCTATTGACGGTGTTCCTGGCTGCGGTCTGTGGCACCCTGGTCTTCCTGCCGCTCAAGCTGGCGGGGCGCGACAAACTGGTGCCGTTCGGGATCTTCCTGGCGCTGGGCGCGGCAGTGTGCTGGGTGCTGGGACCCGCCATCCTCGCGTGGTACAGCAGGTTCATGCTCGGGTAGGACGGACGTCGCAGGAGCTCGTCACTAAAGTGACGGCTCGGCTGATGTCGCTAAAGCGACGTTCGCTCCACCCACCAGGAAGCTCCGCGCGTGCGTCGGAGCTTGGCATGAACGCATATCGTCGCATCGCACTGATCCTCATCACGCTCGTCGCCTGCCGCGGCTCGTCGCCGTCCGCCCAGGCCATCAACCAGAAGCAACTGGAACTTCTGGTCGACTCGTTGATGCCCGGCGTCGCCAAGGCCGCCGGTCTCGAGTTCAAGTCGATGCCCAAGTCCGCCGTGCGCACCAAGGACCAGATCCGCACCTACCTGATCGCGAAGCTGGCGCGCGAGCTCCCCGACGCGCGGCTCGAGGGAATCACCGCGACGTACCGGCTGCTGAACATGGTGTCGGACACGATCGACCTGCGTCGGCTCTTTCTCGCCTTGTACACCGAACAGATCGCCGGTTTCTACGACCCCGATTCCACCACGCTGTTCGCGGTGCAGGGTGGGGAGCCCGGCGCGTTGCGCCTGGTGCTCGCCCACGAACTGGTGCACGCACTGCAACATCAGTATGTGCCGCTCGATTCGATCCTGCACGACGTGACCGACGGCGATCGGCAGACGGCGGCGCAGGCGGTGATGGAGGGACAGGCCACCCTGGTGTCACTGATTGCGATGTTGCCGGGGATGAACATCCAGACTGACGATGCCTTCTGGGCCAACTTCCGGGATCAACTCAGCAAGCAGCAGTTCGGCGCCAGCGTGTTCGCCAGCGCGCCGATGGTGATCCGCGAAGGACTCACCTTTCCGTACGTCGATGGCGCGGAGTTCCTTCGCGCTTTCGACACGACGCACCCCGGCAAGGTCCCGTTCGGATCAGCGTTGCCGACGTCGACCGAGCAGATCCTCCACGCCGACCGCTACGCCAACGGCGACGCGCCGATAGCCGTCCGGTTCACCAGCGACACCGCGGGCGTGATCTTCGAGGACACCTTCGGCGAGTTCGAGATCGACCTGCTCCGCGCCGAGCTGATCGGCGCCACGACGGTCCGGACCGACCCCGCCATCGGTTGGGGCGGCGATCGCCTGCGAGTGTATCGATCGGCCGCCGGTCCGGCGCTGGTTTGGGTGACCGTCTGGGATGAGCCTCGCTGGGCGGAACAGTTCCAGACCCAGGTGGCGGGCCCGCTCTCGCAACATCCCCGGGCGGGCTACCGGATCACGGTTGAGCCCCAACAGCTCGGCGGCAAGGCTGCGGTCCGCATCGTG
Organism: Gemmatimonadota bacterium; assembly: GCA_025357945.1. GTDB lineage: Bacteria > Gemmatimonadota > Gemmatimonadetes > Gemmatimonadales > GWC2-71-9 > Palsa-1233. The sequence continues at coordinate 10,139 of JANYLJ010000050.1, read as the reverse complement.
GTGGCGCCGGCCGAGTGGCAGCGGTGGAAGTCCTTGCCAGGGGCTGAGATACGGCCGTAGGCCTGTCATCCTGAGTGAAGTCGGCGCGTAGCGCCGACGCAGTCGAAGGACCTCGGCTCCGAGCGGAGAAGCGGCGTTTCCACTCGCGGAACCGAGGTCATTCGACTTCGCACCCTGCGGGCGCTTCGCTCAGGATGACACGTGTCCAGCTACCCCCCAACCCCAAGCCCCGCTTATCTTTCATGGCTATGTTCGACGAGCTGTCTTCCAAGCTGACGGACACCCTGCGGCGCCTCACCGGCCGCGGTGTCCTCACCGAAGCGGCCGTCAAGGAAGGCCTGCGCGATATTCGCCGGGTTCTCCTCGAAGCCGATGTGTCCTTCGACCTGACCCGCGAGTTTCTCGAGCGGGTGCAGACCAAGGCGGTCGGCGAAGCGGTGTTGAAGGCGGTCCGCCCGGGGCAGCAGCTCGTCAAGATTGTCTATGACGAGTTGGTCACGCTGCTGGGCGAGAAGCAGGCGCCGCTGGCGTTCACGTCGATTCCGCCCACGATCATCCTGATCGTCGGATTGCAGGGCAGCGGCAAGACGACCACTGCGGGCAAGCTGGCGCGTCGCCTGAAGGCAGAACAGAAGGCGCCGTTCCTGATTGCGGCCGACGTGTACCGGCCGGCCGCGGTGGAGCAGTTGCAGACGCTTGGGAAGCAGGTTGACGTCGGGGTGCACGGCGAGCCGGGCGTACCCGACGTGATCGGCATCGTCAGGCGCGGGATCGAGGCGGCGTCGAAAGCGCGGGCGCGCTCGGTGATCGTCGATACCGCCGGTCGCCTGCAGATCGATGCCGAGATGATGCAGGAGCTGGTGCGGCTCAAGGCGACCATCAAGCCGCACGAGATCCTGCTGGTGGCAGATGGGATGACCGGTCAGGATGCGGTGCGGATCGCCAAGGGGTTCCACGATGCCCTGGGTGTCACCGGCGTGATCCTGACCAAGATGGACGGTGATGCCCGCGGTGGTGCGGCGCTTTCCATCTTCGGCGTGACCCACGCGCCGATCAAGTTCATCGGGACGGGCGAGGGGCTCGACGCGCTCGAGCCGTTTCATCCCGACCGGATGGCGGGTCGGATTCTCCAGCAGGGCGACGTGCTCTCGCTGGTGGAGCGGGCGCAGGAGCACGTCGACGAAGAAGAATCGAAGCGGCTCGCGCGCAAGGCGACGTCCAGGCGAGGAATGGACCTCGAGGACTTCCTCACCGCGATGCGGCAGATGCAGAAGCTGGGTCCGCTGAAGAACGTGCTCGGCATGCTGCCGGGCGTGAACGCGCAGATGCTGAAGGGTGCCAATCTCGACGAGAAGCGCCTCAAGCATGTCGAGGCGATCGTGCTCTCGATGACCAAGCGCGAACGTGGCGATCCGGAAGTGATGAATGGTCCGCGACGCGCGCGCGTCGCGAAGGGATCCGGACGCACGGTGCAGGAAGTGAATCAGTTGCTGGCGCAGTTCAAGCAGATGCAGAAGTTCATGAAGGTCGCGGGCAAGCCGGGGATGAAGATGCCCTCCGGTGGACGACCGTTCCCCCCGCGCTGAACCGGTGGCAGGAGAGTATCGCAATGGCAGTTCGTATTCGGCTGCGCCGTGAAGGGCGCAAGGGCCTACCGATGTATCGCATCGTCGTCGCGGACAAGGAAGCACCGCGCGATGGCCGCTTCATCGAAACGATCGGTTCGTATCGCCCCAAACAGGCGAACGATCAGGTCACCGTGAACCTCGAGAAGGCGCGGGAATGGATCGCCAAGGGCGCGACCCCGAGCGAGACCGTCGCCTCGATCCTCAAGAAGGCCGGCGTCTAGCCACGATGACGGACGCGGCTGCACCGCCGATCGTGGTCGGACGGGTGCGCAAGCCGCACGGGTTGAAGGGCGAGCTGGCGATCTTTCCGATCACCGACGATCCGGCCGCCGTGTTCGTGGTGGGACGCGCGATCCAGCTGCGCGACTTGGCGGGTGACCTGGTGGGCGACGTCGTGATCGAGCAGGTGCGGCTCTATCACCGCGAGTGCCTGCTCAAGTTCAAGGATCACGACCGGCGCGAAGCGGTGGACGGTTATCGCCAGCTCTTCCTCGCCGTGCCCAGGAGTGCGCTGGCGCCGCTCGAGGATGGCGAGGTGTACCAGCAGGAACTGGTGGGTTGGACCGTGCGTGATGAATCGGACGAGCCGCTCGGCATCGTGAGCGAGGTCTACGATCTTCCGCAGGGGCCCACCATCGAGGTGCAGGGACCGAAGCGCGAATTCCTGCTGCCGTTCCGGGCCGAGTATGTCAAGCACGTCGATCGCGAGGCGCGACGCCTGGTGGTCTCGGTGCCAGAGGGCTGGCTGGGTTAGCGCGATGCTCACCATCAACGTGGTGACGCTCTTTCCCGAAACGCTGGCGCCCTTCCTGGCGGCGAGTATCCCGGGACGGGCTGCGACGGCCGGGAAGGTGAGTTACCGGTTGGTGCAGTTGCGTGACTTCACGCACGACAAGCACCAGACCGTGGATGACTATGCCTTCGGTGGTGGGGCGGGAATGGTGCTGCGGGCCGAACCGTTTGTCGAAGCGGTCGAAAGCCTCGGACCAACGGGACCGGTGGTGGTGATGTCGGCGCGGGGGCGGCGGTTCAGCCACGACGACGCGGTGAAGTGGTCATTGGGCGAGCAATTGACGCTGCTCTGCGGCCACTACAAGGACATCGACCAGCGGGTGATCGACCTCCTCGATGCGGACGAGGTGTCGATCGGCGATTTCGTGCTGTCGGGCGGGGAACCCGCGGCGCTCTGCGTGGTGGATGCCGTGGTGCGGCTCCTCCCCGGTGCGATCGGTGATCACGAGTCGGCCAGTTCGGACTCGCATTACGACGGGCTGCTGAGCCCGCCGAGTTACACGCGGCCCGCAGCGGTGCGCGGACTGGCGGTACCCGAGGTCCTGCTCTCGGGAAACCATGCGGCCATCGCCGCGTGGCGGCAGCAGCAGGCGGAGCAATCGACGCAGCAGCGTCGCCCGGATCTCTGGGCGGCGTACACGGCAACGGAGCACCACGATGGCGGTGCGAAGTCCTGACGATCAACCGCGCGCAACGGCGCAGGAGCATGACATGGGAATGGAAATCCTCGACAAGATCTCGCGCGAGAACCTGCGGACCGACGTGCCGAAGTTCGATGCGGGCGACACCGTCAAGGTGATGGTGCGCGTGCGCGAAGGCGACAAGGAACGCTTGCAGGCCTATGAAGGGGTCGTGATCGCCCGCCGGGGCGGCGGGATCAACGAGACCTTTACGGTGCGGAAGATCTCCGCTGGCGTTGGTGTGGAGCGCGTGTTCCCGCTCCACTCACCGATGTACTCGGCGATCGAGGTCGTCCGTCGCGGTCGCGTGCGCCGCGCCAAGCTCTACTACCTGCGCGGACTGAGCGGCAAGAAGTCACGCATCACCGAGAAGCGCGACACGGAATAGGAAGCTGGAGAGACGCGAGACGAGAAACGAGAAAAGCGGGGCAGTCCCGCGTCTCTCCTCTCTCGTCTCTCGTCTATCTTGCGCCATGCCACTCTTGGCCCACGAACGCCTCGCCTGGTCCAGCGGGCACCTTCTCGTCGGGATTGACGAAGTTGGTCGGGGCCCACTTGCCGGTCCGGTGGTGGCCGCGGCCGTCTGCTTTCCACTCGATCACCCGGGGATCCCCGGGGTTCGTGATTCCAAGCGGGTCCCCGACCACGCCACGCGCACGGCACTTGCCCGCGAGATTCGTCGCGAGGCCCTCGCGTTCGGCCTGGGTGCGGCGAGTGTGCGCGAGATTGCGCGCGACAACATTCGCCGCGCCACGGCACTCGCGATGCGGCGGGCGCTGCTGCGCTGCCGCGCCGGGCTCGATCGCAGCGCCGCCCACATCGTCATCATCGATGGGTTCTGGCTGCGGGAACTCCACGAGGAACATCAGGCGCTGGTCAAGGGTGACGCGCAATGTCACGCGATCGCTGCGGCATCCCTGCTCGCCAAGGTCGCCCGCGATCGTTTGATGCACGCGCTGGCGACACGCCGCCCGGGCTACGGCTGGCAGACGAACGTAGGCTACGCCACGCGCGAGCACGTTGCGGCGCTTCGTGCCCAGGGCCGCACGCCCCATCATCGGGTACTCTTCTGTGACACCGCGCTCGGCCAACGTGAATTGTTCCCGGCAATGGAGAACGGATGATCGCCCTGCTGGTCCTCGCCCTCGCCACCCAGCACCCCGACACCACACCGGCCGAAACCTGGGCGCCGCACCGGGTCTACGACACGCACCACAAGCGGTTCAGCGACTTCGAAACGCTCGCCACTGCGGCGGCTCGGGCCGACGTGGTGTTCCTGGGCGAGCACCACGACGACGCCGGAACGCATCGCATGGAGCTCGCCCTGTTGCAGGCTGTTGCGCGACGCCGCAGCAACGTGGTGCTCGCCCTCGAGATGTTCGAACGCGACGTGCAGCCGATACTCAACCAGTACCTGGCCGGCGCGATCTCCGAGGAGGCGTTCCTCAAGGCGTCGCGCCCGTGGCCCAACTACGCCGGCGACTACCGGCCGCTGATCGAGTTCGCCAAGGCGCATCACTGGCCGGTGGTCGCCGGAAACGTGCCGCGGAAGTTGGCCAGTGCCGTGGCCAGCCACGGGCTCGAGGCGGTGTCCCACCTGGTGGACTCGACGCGGGCGTGGGCCGCCGCGGATGTTGGCTGCCCGACGAACGATGACTACTTCAAACGGTTCGGCCGGGCGATGGCCGAGCACCCGACGAGTCCCGGTGGACCGACCGTCGAGACGATGTACCGGGCGCAGTGCGTCAAGGACGAGACGATGGCCGAGTCGATCGTGCGGGCCCGCGGCGACGCCGGCTCCCCGTTGGTCATCCAGTACAATGGCGACTTCCACTCCGACTTTGGCCTGGGAACGGCCGAGCGGGTGCGCCGCCGGTCGCCGCACGCGAACGTCGTGATCATTTCGGCGATTCCCGTGCCGGCGTTGGACAGCATCGAGGCGAAGCCACTGCGGCAGCACGGCGATTGGTTGTTGTTTACCCTGGCGCCGAGGCCGTAGGGGACAGGGCCGGTTACTATCCAGCACCGCGCCCATAGCTCAGCCGGTAGAGCAATCGCCTTTTAAGCGACAGGTCGCAGGTTCGAACCCTGCTGGGCGCACTGTTACCCTTGCGTGAGCGGAGCCCGGATGACACGTCGGTGGCTGCCCGGTTTGATGGCGTTGCTTGCGGCCTGCGGCGGTCGGATGCGGGTCGACGCGCACCCTGGCAGCGCGGTACCCGAACCGGCGCCCGCCGTCGTGCCGCCAACCGTTGTCGCGACGGCACCACGCGTCACTACGCCGGCGCTGCGTTCCGGTGATACCGCCGTATCGTTTCAGCTCAAGGCCGCGCTCGACTCGGCGGCCGATGCCGCTGCACTCGATTCGCTCGCGAAGGTCACACCGTCGGCGTCGCTTCCCGAGCTCCCGATCGAAACGCGCGCAACCTGGGACCTCAACATCGCGTCCTTCGCCGACCAACCTCGGGTGAAGTACTACCTCGACTACTTCACCGGTCGCGCCCACGACCGGTTCCAGGTCTGGCTGCACCGGATGGCGCGCTTCGAAGGCTACGCCCGGGAGCAGTTCATCGCTCACAAGCTGCCCGGCGACTTCGTGTATCTCGCCTTGATCGAATCGGGGTTTTCGCCCGAAGCGGTGAGTCGTGCCCGCGCCGCAGGGATGTGGCAGTTCATGGTGGGCACCGGACGACTCTACGGCTTGCGCGTGGACCCGTGGCTCGATGAGCGGCGCGATCCCCTCAAGTCGACCGACGCGGCGGCGCACCACCTCGATGACCTGACCGCCCGCTTCGGCTCGCACTACCTCGCGGCGGCCGCGTACAACGCCGGTGCAGGTCGGGTCCAACGCGGCCTCGGCCAGATGAGTTCGCCGACCGGCGAGGACGACGAGAGCACCAGCATCGCCGGTGACGGCGCGTTCTTCTCGCTCGCCGACACCCGCCTGATCCGCGACGAGACCAAGAATTATGTGCCGCAACTCATCGCCGCCGCGATCATCGCCAAGGAGCCGCGCCGGTACGGTTTCGATGCGGTCGCGAGCGTGACGCCATTCTCGCGTGATTCCGTGATCGTCGATGGCGGCACCGGGCTCGACCTGATCGCGCGGCTCGCGGACACATCGATGGCGGCCTTGCGTGACCTCAACCCGTCTCTGCTGCGCCTGATCACGCCACCCGGCGAAGCGTACCCGGTGCGGGTGCCGACGGGCACCGCCGTGCGCGTCGCTGCGGCATACGCCGCGCTTGCGCCGGAAGCGCGGCGCGCGATCGCCGTGCATCACGTCAAGGCCGGGGAGACGGTCACCACGCTGGCACGACGCTACGGCGCGTCGGCCGACTTGATCCGTTCCGCCAACCGTTCAGCTCGCGGCAGGTCACTCGCCGCGGGAACCGTGCTGTATGTCCCGTTGAACACCACGATTCCCGCCGCACTGCTGCGGGAACCCGATCCACCGCGCACGACACGAACCGTGGTGCGCACGTACATCGTGCGCGCCGGTGAGAGCGCCACGACGATAGCCAAGCGAGCGGGGGTGTCGGTGGCGACGTTGCGCAACGAGAACCATCTCGTGGCGCAGGCGAAGCTCCGGGCGGGACAGCGGCTCACGGTGCACCGGACGCTCATCGTAGCTGGCGGCCGGAGGGCGACGACGGCGAAGCGACGCCCGACCATGAAGTCGAAAGCGTCGGGTTAGCCCCGCTTCCGCATCCCACCGATCACTGCTTTCGAGTACCGCCCCTCAACATCCCGTCCCTGGTCCTGCTCGGCCGACACGAACGTCGGCCCCTTGTTGTAGGCCTCGAGGGCAAGTGGCAGGTTGTGGTCGAAGCGTTCCAGCAGGTCCTTGAGGTAGCGGAACCCGAGGCGCAGGTTGACCGTGGGGTTCATCAGGTCACTCGGGTTGACGGTCGCGTCGTAGCCGCGTGCGGTGGCCAGGCGCAATTGGGTGAGACCGATCGCCGATGCGCTGCTCTGTGCGGCGTTCTGGAATTCGCTTTCCACCTTCACCAGTTGAAAGCCGACTGACGCGGGGATCCCTTCTGCGACGGCGTTGTCGTAGATCTGCGCCGAGAGATCGCCGGCGATGGAATAGCGGCCCGAGAACTCCAGGATCTGGCGGGCGCGCTCCAGTTCGCGCTGCGCGTCGGCCAGCTGCGCCCGCACCGTCGTCAAGCTTGTCGTGTCGACCACGGCACTCGCATCGGGATGGCGCGGGGCGAGAAGCGTCGAGACGCCACCCAGCCCGACCAGTGCCACCGCTCCGACACTCAGCACGATGAATTGCGTCAACAATCGCCTCATGATTCTGCCTCCTTGTCCGCCGGTAGATTCGCGGCGCACCAGTCACCGCGCGCGCCGCCCGTCTTTTCCAGCAACCGAATCGCGGTGATGCGCATCTCGCGATCGACCGCCTTGACCATATCGTACACGGTGAGACACGCCACGCTCACCGCCGTCAATGCTTCCATTTCCACGCCGGTTCGTGCCGTCGCCGCCACCGTCGCGGTCACTCGCACGCCCGGCCATGCTGCCACCAACTCCAGCTCCACCTGCACCCGATCGAGTGCCAGCGGATGGCAAAGCGGGATCAACTCGCTGGTCTTCTTGGCCGCCATCACCCCAGCGACTTCGGCCACGGTGAGAACATCTCCCTTGGGAGTAGCCGCATCGCGTACCTGTTCGAACGCCGACATGGACATCGTGACGCGCCCCTCAGCCATCGCCTGCCGGGCGGTGACCGCCTTTTCGGCGACGCCGACCATCCGGGCGCGTCCGGTGGGGTCCACGTGGCTCAGCGTCACACCGCCTCCAGCGCAGCCAGTTCATCCGCCAGAACAGCCAGCAGGAGCTGTGGGTTCACGTTGCCCTGAGCCCGCTCCCGAGCGACCAGCACCCGTTCCACCCCGGCCAGCAATCCGGGCGCGTTACCCGAGGGGACGCGAGTGCCGGGCACGAGCACACGTTTGGCGCGGTCAGCCAGCCGGTTGGCGAGGGCGTCGAGCAGGGCCGTGAACTCGCCCCGGGCGGCCCAGGTGCTCTGTCGCAACACCCGTTCGGCTGCCTGGGCGGGACCGGCCGCCACCGCATTCAGGAACTCGTCGGCGGCCGCACCCGCCGTGGTCCCGGCCGCTCCGCCGGTCGCGATGGCCAGGCCGATTGACCCGCCTGCCGACGCCACCACCCGATCGGTTGCCAGCTCCGGCTTTGCCGTCGCGAGGAACGTGCGGACCTCTTCGTCGGCCAGCCGGCCGAGTCGGAGTGGCATTGATCGGGACCGGATGGTGGCGAGCACCAACCCCGGCTCCGTGGCCGTCAGCACGAACAATGATCGTTGCGGCGGCTCCTCGAGGAGCTTGAGAAGCGAATTCGCGGCGGCCGGGCTCGACTCCTGCGGCACCAGCCGATCCGCCCCGCCGATAATGAACACCCGCCAGCCGCCTGCCACCGACGTCAGGCTCGCGTGCCGCTGCACCAGCCGCGCGGAGGCGAGGGTGTGGGACGACATGCCGTCGGGGGAAGTCCAGAGCGGCGACTGCCGCCGTTCCGCCATGACCGCTTCGAGCATCGCGGCGGCTTCCTCAAGCTGTTTGTCGGCGTCGCCCTTCGGGCTCGGCACCGGCACGAACCAGTGCAGGTCGGGATGGACCAGGCCGAGCACCTGGGCGCACCCCTTACAGCGCCCGCACGGCTCGGTGCCGCCCGCTTCGCACAGGAGCAGCTGGGCAAGCCAGAGCCCGAGCCGCTGTTTCCCGACGCCGCGCGGACCGGTCACCAGCAACACCTGCGGCAGGCGGCCGGACGTGACGGCGTCAGACAGCTGGGCGCGAACCGCAGCGTGACCGGTGATCGGAGCGAGACTCATGGCGGGAAAGTTAGTGGACTGAGGTAGATAAAGAAGGGGCAAATAAACGCGTAAATCGTTTTTCCACAACACTTTAGGTGGCGTTAATCGCGACACTTACCGGCCACAATGGCGGACCAGGGCTGCCACGTGGAAGAGTGTTTACTCACACCAACCGTCTCTATGTGAGTATTTGCTCATTTTGGCTTGATTTCTCTCCAAAGTGGAGCAAAATCGGGCCACTATCACGACGGGATAGCGTCCATGATGACGTTGTAGGTGATCGGGGCGCCGATGGGGGGCGTTCCGATGGATGTGCCGGACAGGATGAGCGTTTCGACGAAGTGGAGCCCGCTCGGCGTGTTTGGGAAGGTGAAGAGGCCACCGAAGTCGACCGTCGCGGTTCCCCCGTTCACAACCAGATTCAGCGTGCGGCTGTCCCATCGGCCGACCGGGTTGCCCGATACGTCGACGAGCTTGACCGCGGGTGCCACCGTGACCGCCGTGCTCACCGTTGCCGTCTCTGCGTCACCGGCCTGCTTGGTCATCGCGGTGAACGTCACTGTCACCGAACCTCCGGTCACCCTTGATGTGGTGGCGGTGAGCGTGTTCGCTCCGGCGGTGGCGCCGAGGGTCCAGCTGCCGACTGTAGCGACACCGTCGCTGCCGGTGGTGGCACTCGCTCCGGTAATGCTGCCGCCACCGCTCACCACGGAAAAGGTGACCGACACGCCCGACGCCGCAGCGCCGTTCTGATCGGTGATCTTGACCGATGGCCTGGTCGCGACCGCGGTACCGGCCGCGACACTTTGACCGTCGCCGGCGAGCTTGGCCATGGTCTGCGAATACGTTGTGGTGGAACCGCCGCCGCTGCAACCGGCCGCGAGTGCGAGCCAAACCAGCGGGAGGACACTGATCGGTGGGATCGAACGCATCGGATACCTCGACTGAATCGCGGTGGGCGCCCGGCGAAGGACACCGGAACGGCATGACCGGGGGAGGTCCTGATGCCCGGGAGTCTACGGCGTGCTCAGCCAGTCCGCTAGCCCGGATTCTTGCCCTGACCTGCCCAAAACAACTACTTTGACGCGCCGCGAGCGGGTGGGCGGTACCCAGTTTTCCCGAGTAGCTCAGTTGGTAGAGCAGCTGACTGTTAATCAGCGGGTCACAGGTTCGAGTCCTGTCTCGGGAGCT